>CAZBRP010000006.1:65319-92908 GCA_964494765.1 uncultured Candidatus Saccharibacteria bacterium | reverse complement strand
CTTAGTTACTCCCTTGGGGCTAGCAAACTGCTCTTTAAGGATTGCGCGGCGCTGACCAAGTTCCATCTGGACAGTACCAACGTGTTCGGCGGGTACTTCGATGATAACTTCTTCGAGTGGCTCCAAAGTCTGACCATTTTCTTCTTTAGTCACAACCTGTGGGCGGCCAACTTCAAATTCAAAGCCCTCACGGCGCATAGTTTCGATAAGAACTGACAAGTGGAGTTCACCACGGCCGGCTACCAAAAAGCCAATACCGTCTTCATCTACACGCAGACCAACGTTGGTTTCGAGTTCTTTTTGTAAACGGTCACCAATCTGACGTGAAGTAGTAAATTCACCTTCGAGACCCTTGAATGGTGAGGTGTTTGGGCCAAGATAAATGCGAAGCGTAGGTGCTTCAACTTCCATAACAGGCAAAGCTTCAGGCTGGTCGGCGTCGGCAATGGTTTCACCAATTTTAGCATCAGCAACACCAGTGAGCTGCACGATATCACCGGCAACACCGCCAGGAACTTCAAACTTAGTCACACCGTGACTCATGAATACCAATTCAACCTTAGCCTTAGCAAAAGTACCGTCCTTTTTACAAAGCGTTACTTGTTGGCCAGGCTTGATGGTACCGCGAGTAATACGGCCAATGCTGTACTTTCCCTTAAAGCTGTCCCAGGCTAAGCCAGTTACAAGCATCTGGAATGGCTTGTCAATTTCTACCTTTGGTGCAGGAATGTCGCTGATAATAGCGTCAAAAATTACATCTAGGTTGGCGTCTGCCTCAGAATCAGCAGGTGGAGTCTTCCAAGCCTTACCTGCACGGCCAATTGCGTAGTACACAGGGTAATGCAACTGGTCTTCGTGGATAGCAAGCTCCAAGAAAAGGTCAGCCAGCTCATCTTCAACTTCTTGAATACGGCTTGCGGGCTTGTCGATCTTGTTAATAATAACAATTGGCTTAAGGCCGTTAGCCAAAGCCTTGCCAAGTACAAATTTAGTCTGTGGCATTGGGCCTTCTTGGGCGTCAACAATCAACAAACAACCATCAGCCATGTTAAGCGTACGCTCAACCTCGCCAGAAAAGTCGGCGTGGCCTGGGGTGTCAATAATGTTAATGCGGTACTCGTCGTGCTGCACGGCGGTAACCTTAGCGGTAATAGTAATACCACGTTCACCTTCTTGATCCCCACTGTCCATAATCAGACTTTGGTTCATTTCGGCTTGGTTGTCACGGAATGTCTTAGATTGCTTAAGCAAGCCGTCTACTAAAGTAGTTTTGCCGTGGTCCACGTGGGCGATAATAGCGATATTGCGAATTTTGGCTGGATCTTGTGTTTGTACAGACATAGTCAAGGCCGGTCCTTACGCCAGCTATTTGGGTATAGATTTCTTAGGCTAAATTATAACATAAGACTGTTAAATACACAACCATTTTGGGCCTATCCCCGCTTAACATACCAAAGTAGCCAAAGCTATGCGTACACACTTGTTGCACATAAGTCTAAACAGTTGTATTGTTTGTCATTATGTCGTGCTCACCTACTTATGCCAGCAATCAAGAACTTAGCAGCGTATACACACCGTTGCAGGAGTGGCTTGTCGCCAACGGAAGGTATGCTCTTGGCGAAGGCCACCTAAACAAAGATACGCATCATGGATTGCCTCTAGTCGAGGGTCCGCCGCCCTATTACGTCTTTGACGTCTTGCCCAGTAAGGCCCGTGAGCACGCTTCTGCATTTGCTAAAATTTTTGAAGTTGGCGCAGAAGTACAACTTCGCCTTGACGTTCGCCACTACCAAATGGACGGCGTCGCGCCGGACCCCGCAAAACAAATCACTGAGCCATTTGAACTACGTGAGAGCGGGCTTGCGGTGAGTGTTGCAAAAATAGCTACTTCGCCTATATCCTCAGAAACTATCACCCTAGAACCCAGTGGCAACACCTTTTTAGTTGATCGGACTACCGAAGAGCGAACCCACATTCCCGGCAAGGTAATCGTAAGCGACACGTATCGAGTCGAACAAGGCCGTGAGCGTAGTGTACGACATGAAGAATATATAGGCTTGGTTTGCCTACTCAATATGCTCAGCACAATGCCAGCCACTGAGATCAAGCCAGAAGATATGTTTGACATACTGCTGCGCAGGATTAACGACGAGCTGTAATGTCTTCTCAAGAAATTTATGTAACCAGTCAAGAGTTAGAGCGTGTCTATACTCCCCTACGTGATTGGCTTACTGACTATGGCTCTCTTGAAGCAGATGATGGCCGCGAGATAACCGGCACGCATCTTGGTCTACCTATAGCAGAAGGCTTTGCCCCGGACTACTGTTTTATCCTAGACCCGGTTAAGGCTGTTCAGTACGCCCCAATTTTTGCCAAAGCTTTTGAGATAGGCCCCAAAGAAATAGAACTGAGCTTTTTTCCACCTTGCTGGTTCACCAATGATTTTACGACAGCCACGGCTGAGCTTATTAAGCAAGGTTCAGCTCCGCTGCAGTACGACGCAGGCGGCCTCAGAATGTATATTAGAAATACGATTAACTCTCCATATAATTCAAAAATTCTACGAATTAACCCCCATGACGAAACATTCTTGATAGACCGCATGAATGAGCTACGCATTCCCGGTAGACCTGGTGTTAAGCACCAAGAAGAATACTTTGGCGTTAACCCAGGCGAACCCAACAGTGTAAACCACAAAGAATACCTTGGCCTTGTTGCCCTTGCGGACATGTTATACATCCATGGGCCGGTTGAGCTGCAACACACTTCAGGCTGGGAGCAGCATTTACCCGACGACTTTAGACCCAACTAAGGCTCATACCTAAACATATCCGGGTCTTCGATGTAAAGCATGGTTGTTAGCTCGCCCAAAAATCGTATCTCGGCAGCCGTCAGCCAGTTACTATTACCGGGCATTGCTGCAGTAAACTCCTCAGTGCCAGGCGTATCCTCGCTCACCATCATCTGACGAGCTCTGATCAAACGGCCTATATCGCCCTTAGGTGTAGCCTCCAATATCAACGTTTCTGCAACGCTGCGCAAAACACTTCGTTTGCGCGTTGTCACTTGTAGACGTGGCAACATGTATTCCTTAAACTGCGCGCCGTCTTCGGTGGCGCCGTGCGCGACACACTGAGGATAACCAACAATCGATGCCGGCTGGTTTGTGTCGATTTGCAAAGGGCTAATCACCTGCCGATTCATATCTCGTAATGAAGCGTCGAATCGATATGCAGGTCGATCGCCCGAAACTGCAAGCATATCTTCGTGCTGGGGGCCGCTCAGGCGCTGGGTATTGTCTGAGAACTCCAGTATGCAGTTTCCTTTTAGCCAAGCATTAAGGTGCGAAAATAGCTGCTTCGCATCGCGGGCATCGGCATAACCCAACGGAGGCTGCCTTTCTACCATAGTGATATTTTCCAAACATTAGCGTGATGAATGATCAGATCGTATCACATCTGGCAAGATTTGATCTACTTAACTTTGTAGACAGGTTTTGGCAAAGCGCGCTTTATGGCGATAAGAACCGCACCGCTACCAATCAAATAGGCCGTAAACATAATCAGCACACCAATAACAGGCACAAGGTACAGAAGCAGCAGTACTGAGCTACCTAGCAACATAATATGCACGGGGTTGTGTGACTTAGACAGTAGCATGCTACCCAAGTAGTAACCAGCTATCGGCCCACTCACAAATAGCAATAGTAGGCCAGATAAACCAAGTGCCAAAGCTAGCGGGATACCAACAACTGTAGTCATCAGTAGAGCAATAGCCGCCGGGAAGGCGATCATAGCCGCAAAGCCAATCAGTACCGACAGGCCTAGGCTACTTACTGCAACCTGGCTAGCCTGGTGCACTGCCTTTGGAAGCAACAACACCAGAGCCATAGAAAAGAGCAGTAGCGCAATAAACATCGTCACAATTTCGGCAACTGTTATGCCCCATGGCATATTAGATTTCTTAGGAGTATGGTGCGTTGTGGAGCCAACAATCTGAGCATTCGAGTCCTTATCGACTGCGCGGTCACTGGTATACGTCAAAGCACCGCCAATATGCGCTGCGTTTTGCAAACGTAGCATTGCGCCTTCGTAGCGCACGTTACGACCTATGTGGCCATCAATACGAGCATCACCAGCCGTTACTACTATGTCTCGTTTAATTGAACCCTCGATTACCACCTTGCTACCCGCAACCGTAGCGTCGTTGCCAATGCGAGCCTCACGAGTAATAGTCACCTGATCACCAGCAATTGTTGCGCTGCGGCTTACCACGCCGTTAATACGCACATGCTGGCCAGCAACACGGATACTACCGTTAACCGTGCCATTAATGGTTAATTCTTGGCCAGCGCACAATACATCACCGTTAACCGTGCCATTAATAACAACTTTTTGGCCAACACAGTGCACGTCACCATTCACAATGCCGTCAATGTTTACTTCTTGAGATGCTGCATATAGCGAACTGTCCAAGATGTTACCTTGGCCAACACTTGAACTAAATGACTGAGCACTTGCAACCTGCGCCCACGTCACGCCGCCCAATATGACAGCAAAAACAGCTACTATCAGCCCCGTTACTTTTTTCATATGTATCCCCTTAATTTACCTTTAGTATACCCCAATACATTCGCTTGTCGGCTATTGAAAATACTCGAAAAAGTTGTATTATTAGTGGATTAAATGATCGTGTGTATAGTATGCGTATAAACGAACATTGTGAATCACTTCCTGGCTGTAGCTTTGACCCAGAAACCCTTATGCCCTGTGGTCAAAATCAAGACCCAAGGCTTGCCGCCGAACAAACCTGTGCAGTTGCACTGCTCCGAAACATTGGCCAAGCCCACCTCGAAAAGAGTTCTAACCTCCTAGAAATCGGAGTTGCCACAGGCTCCATAGACGAGTACGGCCCACAGGCCCAAGCAAATTTTCAGAAGATAATCGATACTAATCCAGACACTCAAGACGCCTATCAAGCCCGAATGGCCCTTGCTACGTTGCCCTTATTTGAAAAACGTGCACGTCGCCAAGAAATAACTGATGAAGACAAGCTGCAGGCCTACCGCTGCACAGCACAAGTCTTGCAACATTTACAGTTAACCAGACACGCAAAGCTCGATAAGTCCCAACAAGAAGGGATTGAAACTGAAGCTATTAGTCTTGCCTTGGCCTTGCGACCAAATAGACACAACACCGTAGCTTTCCCTACGATGTTCCGCTCAGACATGAGCCGCCATACTGACCTTAATCATGACCTCGAAATATTTGCAGATGGCAAAAAATACCCCGTGCAGCTTAAGCGCCGTTATCTAGAAGGTGAAACGCCCGTATCCAAGCTTGATCCCGAGCAAAAAGTCGAACTAAAATCGGGCGAACACCCGGCGCCAGCCGTTAAGACCGAGAACGGTGTTGTAGCAATTTCTTTGTTTAAATTCCGTAGTATGGCTACTAAAGCATATGCCGATAAACGAGGTGGCTGGCCACCCAAAAAGTCCCGAGACCTCAAAGAAATAGCAACCATGATCGCCTACGAAGCTGATGAATCACACCCAACAGGCAGCCGCGAGCAAAGATACCTTACTCATCTTAGTGAAACTTTTACCGAACTCATCCTCAACGAAGATGTAGACTATGAAACCCTGTCATTACATGATGATTTATCGTTTGCGGAAGAAAGAAAACTAAACAAGCAAGCACAAGATGCAGTCGGACGGCTCGGTCATTTAGTAGGTCAACAACTTCTCGAGGAGTACGGTACGGCTCACGGTGAACTTGGCGAACCATATACTGTTAATGCCGGGCATGGTATTCGTGTAGATTACGACAATATCGAGATGTCACGCCAGCTACTTGACCAGGTAGAGGACGAGGATGCAATAGAGCGTACGCGTGATATGGCAGCACTCTTTGGTATTTCGCTAGAGGAAACTGATGACTTTACTGCTAGCGACCCAGTAGTAGAGCAACGCCTCACGCTTAAAAACGGCGATGAGCGAGTTCTCACTGTCAAAAGTCTTCATAACCACTCGGGCAACATCATTGAGTCACCCAATGGCCCTATTGTTAATGCCCTTGCCAAGCATTTAGATCAGGTACGAAAACGCATACACTGGACATCTCCAGAAACACAATCTTAGTAGGGGTATACTATAACGTATGCATCAGCCCTTAGCCGAAAAACTTCGCCCTACCAGTCTTGACCAAGTTATTGGCCAGGAACATCTGGTTGCGAGTGGCAAAATTATTAGGCAAATTATCGAAAACAAACAGCCTACCAGCTTAATTTTGTGGGGGCCGCCGGGCAGCGGCAAAACTACGTTAGCCCGGATTATCGCCCGTGAAACTGGCGCTGAGTTTGTTGAACTCAGCGCTGTTACCAGCGGCAAGGCCGATGTTACGCGTGTTATTGAGCATGCCGGCGTCAACCAGCGCCTGGGCATGCGTACTATTTTGTTCGTAGACGAAATTCACCGTTTTAACAAAGCACAGCAAGACGCCTTTTTGCCCCACGTAGAAGACGGCACCATTATTTTGATTGGCGCCACCACCGAAAACCCTAGCTTTGAAGTAATCACTCCTCTTCTCAGCCGCTCGCGTGTGCTCGTACTGGAGCCACTCAGCAAAGATAACGTTGTGGATATTCTGACTCAGGCTGCCAAAACCGAAAAAATTACCACCAAACGGCTGTCCGCCAAGAATATCGAGCTCCTAGCTGAGCTGTCGGGTGGCGATGCGCGTGTAGCACTGGGCAATTTGGAACTTGCCGTGCAGCTATCCAATGGCAAAACAATATCTAGGGAAGTTATCGAAACAGCAGCCCAGAAACGAGTACCTGGCTACGATAAAAATGGCGAAAACCACTACAACATTATTAGTGCCTTTATTAAATCCATGCGCGGCTCCGATGCTAATGCAGCCCTGTACTACATGGCACGCATGCTGCAAGCCGGCGAAGACCCCAAGTTTATCGCCAGGCGCATGATTGTATTTGCCTCCGAAGATGTAGGTCTGGCCGCCCCGGCGGCGCTCAACTTAGCAGTAGCCACATACCAGGCCGTGGAGCGCATCGGTATGCCCGAGTGCCAATACGTACTATTTCACTGCGCTAGCGTACTGGCCAAAACTAAAAAGTCACGAGCCACCACAAACGCCATGAATAAAGCGCTGGCGGCGGCCCGCGAGTATCCCGATATTCCGGTACCGCTACATTTACGCAACGCCCCCACTAAGCTCATGAAGGACCTTGGTTACCAAAAAGGCTACAAATGGGAGGCAAATTCACAGCACCCAGCAGGCTTTTTACCTCCTGAAATAGCCGATTTGCGATTGTTTGACGAACAATAAACGTGATATTTGTCACATTTTAACGTGCATATGGTTACTACATACGGTATACTTATGCCATATGAAGCGTATCGTTAGTGCTCTTTTGCTACTTACACTACTCGGTTGCACCATTTTTGCCCTTAATAAGGTAGATGCAGCCCCTGTTAATCCAGTTCAGCATACCAGCAGCAATACCCACAATTAGCCCATAAAGCTACCTCAAAAACGGATATGCTTATCTGTTATAAAACTTGCAGCACCAGCTAGTTTGGTGCTATGGTGCTTTATGACATCTGTTGCACAGGGTTGGGTGCATTGACATTTTGGGTGTTTTAGTATACAATGAGTGCAAATCCATTCGGTGAGGAGGAAATACCTATGGTTAAGCAGTTTTTTAAGAAAACGAAGATTCTAGCTGTTACCGGTGTTATGGCATTTACAATGCTCGCATCAGCAGCAGCATCAATCGTTGCAAGCAAGCCTGTGTATGCAGCAAGTTCTTGTGACAAAGTTAACATCGTATACTGTGGTGTTAACAAGGGTAGCGCTTCAAGCGACATTAGTGCATTTAAGAGCACCTACAACAGCAACAAGTCAGGCCACAGTGCATCACCTACTGTAAAGAAGGACTACACTGACCTTAAGACTGTATACAACTGGGCTGGTGCTTCTGCAAGCATTGTAAGTGGCATGAACACCACTAACACCAAGCTTGGTACCTTGTACAAGGACGGTCGTATTGTTGTTGATGGTAAAGTTGTCGCAACCGACGCTTGGGTAACCGCTCGTTACAACAACGGCAATGGCTTTACTCACGTTACTGGTAATGTATACGCTCGCAAGACTACAACGTCATTTGCCGAGTCTTCAGCTCCTGTTTTGGTTAACTTCCAAAACGGCAAGATGGCTTTCGCTGTTATGACCGGTTGTGGTAACGCCGTTAAGGGCACCCCAAAGGACACTCCTAAGCCACCAGAAAAGCCAACCCCAGTTATGAGCTGTGACTTGCTCACCGCTACTAAAAAGGGCGACTACGACTACGAATTTGCCGCTAAGGCAACTGCCGAAAACGCTACTGTTACCAACTACGCTTTCGACTTTGGCGATGGCCAAACTCAAAATGTTGCTACAGGTGCTAAGACTGCAAACGCAAGCCACAAGTATGCTAAGGCTGGTACATTTACCGCAAGCGTAAAGGTTACCTTTACCGCTAACGGCAAGACCTCTACCTTAACTGCTGCTAAGTGTGCAACTCCAGTTAAGCCCACTACCCCACCTACCAAGCCTGAAGAATGTAAGCCAGGTATCCCTGTTGGTGACGAGCGTTGTAACGAACAGCCAAAAGTTGAATACAAGTGTGTTGAACTGACTGCTCTTGCTAACAAGACTAACAGCCTCCAGTACAGCTTTACTGTAAAAGCAACTGCCGAAAACGCTACTATTGATAGCTACACTGTAGACTTTGGTGACAACACCCCAGCCTACACAGGTACAAACCCTGCCGTAGACCACACATACGCTAAGGCTGGTACTTACAACACTAAGGCAAGTATTAAGGTAACCGCTAACGGCAAGACCGAAGTTGTAACTGGTGCCGACTGTGCTAAAAAAGTTACTATCGAACAGCCTATGTGTACTGTTGCCGGTAAGGAAACCCTTCCTGTAGACTCACCTGAGTGTAAGGAAACTCCTGTTACCCCTGAAACACCTAAGACTCCCGAGACTCCTACCGAGCTTCCAAACACTGGTGCCGGTAACATTATCGGCCTGTTCTCTGGCTTCAGCATTGCTGGTACAGCCGCTCACCGTTTGATCTCTCGCCGTCGCAAGTTCTAATTGCCACTTGGCTGATTGATCCAAAATACCACCCGCATCCCGCGGGTGGTATTTTTTTGAGAGCTAGCCAACCATGTAGGAACACATATATATCTCCATGCTCAAACAGCCGCAGCTTTGCTGCGGAACTGCGCGTGGAGATATATATGTGTTCCCGCCTACGTGCATCTCAAAAATACAGCCACCTCGTGTATACTGGGAGGATTATGAAAACTATCGAGCAACCTCCTTTTGCAGCTCTATTCGATATGGATGGCTTGTTGGTAGACACCGAGCAAGTACAGTCAGACGCCTATGCAGTCGTTATGCAGCAGCACTACAACCTAACACCAAGTACCACGGAACACGGCACCATACACACTCCGGGCGAAAAAACATCTGCTACATGGCAACGCCTCATGCAAGCCCATGGATTTGAGGGTGACATCGATCAGTTATCTGCGTATAAACGCCAGGCAGCACTTGATATCCTAGCTCAAGGAGTCAATGCCATGCCAGGTGCACACGAGCTGTTTACCATGTTGCGCGAGCACCACATCCCGATTGCTATCTCAACCTCAGCAAAGAAAGATCGCGCCAATCTCATACTTGATATGCTTGCGCTCAAAGTAGACGCGCTTGTTACCGCCGACGACATAGAACACGTAAAACCAGCACCCGATGCATACATTGTCGCCGCCACAAAGCTAGGCGTGCAGCCACAAAAATGTATCGTGTTTGAGGACGCAGAGGTAGGTATTATCTCTGGCAAAGATGCTGGCTGTGTCGTAGTAGCTGTGCCCAACAAATTCACACAGCGCATGGACTTTAGCCGTGCAGACCTTGTAGTGTCATCACTAGCCAATTTGACATTCCAGAAACTCAGCCGCCTTTTGCCTGTATAGCTACGGAAGTATATGATGGAGCTCTAGGCAACTTTATGGTATAGTATACTTACTATGACTGAGCACTATCCCCAGGCTACGCAGCCTGATTTTTTATTTGATTCGTCCGGCGAGCCAGGTGCAGCAGCACAATGGGCACATCGCAAGAGCACCAGAATATTAATTGCTGGGGCAGCCATGATTGGCCTAGCAATTACGTCAGGCGCCATAGGTGAAGCACAGCCCAAACCAGTTGCAGCCGTCGAACAACCAACCCCAAAGCCCAGCTTTCCACCCGACAAGCCATTGCCCGAGCGCACAGATTTTGCCGATGGATCCATGAGAACAAACCCTGAAGCAGACCTTTTTGTGGGTGAACTTGTTGCGCAGCCACCAAGCTCGCTTTTTGAAAAATACAGAAAGCTACAAGCTAAAGAAGTCGAAAAAAGAAATTATCCGCACTGGATAATCAACCCTCATCCGAGCTGGACGCCCGAGGATAACGACACGCTCGGCTATAACGTTAATAAAGCTATTGCCCATAAATACAATCAAACATTGCATGACCCACGAGCAACCCAGAAAGCCATGCGCGGTCTAAAAGTAAAAACTAACTCGTTTGATGACTATCTACAAGCCGTACGGCCATATCTTAAGCAGTTTGGTGTTGACGTAAAGATCTTCCCTACCAATGCCAGCAAGGATTTACTAGATGAAGAGGTTTTACCACCCTCTACGGAGGTACTAGAATCACCAATCGCCAAGTATGCCATGTATAACCTTGTTGAATCGTTTGCAAATCTGTCACAAGAATTTATAGATATGTCTATGGGCAAGGGCGATAAAACAATCTATTTAAGTCAAAATGCGCCAGCCAAACCAGACCCCAAAGACCCTACTAAGACTCTGCCAACCTATGCCGGCAAGGCTTACATACAAGGTGATCATAATAAGTTTAACCTCAACCTGGCAACAGGATTTAGCACTGGCGTTGTGAATCATGAACTCTCACACTTAACCGACGCAGCACTAATGGGTGATGGTAAAACTCATGATATAGATTTTCCGGCGATGAACAAGGACGTCCCATATCGCGAAGATGATCTTAACAAACCGTATTGGTTTAAAACCTATAAAAATACGCTCGACAATGACCGAGTTAAAGTCTTTAATCTACGCATTGCCGGAAAACTTAACGAAGCTTGTCAATTTGGTCGAAACGCCGACAAAGAGCTTAAAGCTCTTGGCCAGCAGATACTCTTTATGAATGATTATGCTGGTAGCAAAAACGTTTTAGAAGATAAGGCAGTTACGGGCGGTGCTCTTCTAAACAATAGCTACGATTTTGGTGTAGTAACCTCAAGGCAGACTCCTTGGCTCCGTGGCAAGGCCATGCTTTGGCTCGATCGCATTGCAGCCTTTCGCCCTGGAGTAGCAGCATTTATTATCGAAAGTCGCAACAAAGGCTATCACGAACAGCCTATCGCACAGGACTGCAACACGCCACTCAACACTGACGAAGGCAACAGTAAGTAGTTGCAGATAACTCTAACTGTCTAGTGATTGTAGATATATAAGGAGTTTTGCAGAACTGGCCTGGTGGTCTGACGCATCGTAATGGTATGCTTGCCATCCAAATTTTTTAGCGGCCTCAACATGGCCCAACGTGTTATCAATAAATAAAAGAAATCATCTTACAATTCTACCTACTTGCACTTCTTTATCAACATGTACCAAAGTATCTTTGATGAGGTGGTAATATAAAAACATGAATATCCTGATTAATCTTAATTTTGCCGTGTTGTTCTTAGTTGAACTGGGCATGCTAGCCTGCTTTTTCTTATTTGGATTATCGTTAAACCTGCCAGTTGCCATAAAAATTATTATTGCGTTGGCAATTCCTGTAGCAGTAGGTTTTTTGTGGGGTCTATTTTTTGCGCCCAAGGCCAGCATTACCCTAGCTCAACCCTGGAATGCATTAGGCGAATACACTTTATTTGCCCTAGCCGGCCTGGCCTTGTATGCCAGCGGCCGCAAGGGTGCCGCCATATTTTTTATAGCCGTAGCTTTCTTCTCCGAAACCGTCTCCCTACTATTTGCAAAGAAATAGCCCGACCATTAAGCCGGGCTATTTAAGGGAGAATTTTGTAGAAGGTTATATAAATGCGGAGGGGCGTAAAGGGCGTATGTCACGCGCAGTTCCGCAAGCAAAGCTGCGGCTGTTTGAGCATGACATACCCGTTTGCGCCCATTCCTGCCATATAATTACTTAGAAACCACCTCCTCCCATGGCAAACCCTCGCGCCCAAAATGCCCATAAGCAGCAGTCTGCTTGTAAATTGGACGGCGCAAATTAAGCTGCTCAACAATATTCTTTACCGATGGCACAAGTAAATCGTTAGCGAAGTCATACAACTCTACGGCAGGCTTCTTTTCGGTTCCAAAAGTATTAATAGTTAGCAATACCGGCTCTTTGGCTCCGATGTAGTAAGCCAATGCAACTTCAACTTCATCGGCTAAACCGGCCGCTACAATATTCTTTGCCAAATAGCGTGCGGCATATGCACCAGAACGGTCTACTTTACTCGGGTCTTTACCACTAAAAGCACCACCGCCCACGCGTGCAAAACCACCGTAGCCATCAACCACAATCTTACGGCCAGTGAGCCCGGCGTCGGAGGTTGGGCCTGGTGTGTACCATACGTCGGTGCCATTAACGATTAGCTGGTCGGGCGTAATTTGATATTCGTGCTGTTGTAGTACAGGCGTTACAATCTTATCAAACACATCTTGGCGGACCTGCTCAATAGTAACATCTTCGTCGTGTGGCACAGCTACCGTTACGTGCTCAACATGGCTCGGTTTACCGTTTTCGTATACCACAACTACCTGGGCCTTGCCGTCTGGACGCAGATATGGCAAAACTTTTTGCTCACGTGCGTCGTCGATTGCCTTTGTTAAGGCGTGTGCCAGCGTGATTGGCAGCGGCAAGTACTCCTTGGTTTCGTTGGTGGCAAAGCCAAACATCATGCCTTGATCGCCTGCACCGTGGTCGTCTACACCAACAGCAATCTCGGTAGACTGTTGATGAATATTATTTTCGATTGGCGACTGGTCGCTAAAACCCCATTCTGGGCGCGTGTAGCCCAAGCGTGCGATTTCTTTGCGCACAATAGACTCAATATCTATAGTGGCGTTAGTCTTGATTTCGCCAGCCAGTACCACACGGTTATTGGCCACCAGCACTTCAATACCAGTGCGGCTCTGCGGATCTTGCGCCAAAAGCGCATCTAAAATAGCGTCACTAATTTGGTCGGCAACTTTGTCCGGGTGGCCAGCGCAAACTGACTCACTGGCAAATTTTACCGTGCCTTGACTACTATATGACATAAAAATATCCTTTCTGTCGGCCTGACGAGAAAGGATAATCATAAGGTATGAACATCTTCCCCGTCATCGACGGGCTAGAAGGAGCACCTTGCTTGCTTAGTAGCAGGTTGCTGGCAGGTCATAGAGCTAGATCTCTCGCTGCACTCTGTATATTTCTTAATTGTTAAGCTCTTTTACTATAGCACGGCAAAAAGGGATTACAAGCCGGCTTATGCTTTCTTAAACAAATTGTTTGTAACCCATTTATGGATATCGGTAGTGATAAATGCCACCAGCACTGGTACTAAAATAGCCACGGCCACATCAGAGAACCGTAACGGCACAACGTTAACGTACCGCCCAAATGGAGTCGTAAACACAATCACCTGCATGACAGCCGAACCAGCAATGGCAAACAATAATTTCTTGTTTGGGTGCCTAAACATGTAGGTCCACGACTTGTATTCAAAGTTAGAACTTAAGGCGTTAGTCCATTGCATCACAATCAAGCTCAAAAACGCCAGTGACTGCGCTACAGGCAAACCTTTATCAATATTTAGGTGGAAAATAGTCAGCACTGTAATACAAATAGAAGCAGCCATTACAATTACCCGGCTCGTAAGAATGCCGTTAAGCAGAGGCGCCCGTGGACTGCGCGGTGGTTGCTTCATGGAGTGGGACTCTTCAGGGCTTAAACCGAGCGGAATAACCGTAATGCTGTCGGTAGCTAAGTTGACCCACAAAATCTGAATGGCCGTAACCGGCAACGGCCAGCCAAGTACCAAAGCAGCCAACATGGTTAAAATTTCACCGCCACTGGTGCCCAATAAATACACCAACATTTTGCGAATATTAGTAAGTGCTGTGCGGCCAGTGCGAATTGCGGCCATAATAGTGTTAAAGTTGTCGTCCATTAAGACAATGTCGCTCGCGTCCTTGGCGGCGTCGGTGCCGCTGCCCATTGCTAGGCCCGTATCGGCTTGCACCAAAGCAGGAATGTCGTTAACACCATCGCCAGTCATTGCCGTTACCTCGTAGCCTCGAGTAGCCTTAAGCAAGGCATACTTATGTTCCGGCAGCACTCGCCCAAACACGCGTGTGGTTCGTAGAGCCTCGCGAATA
The DNA here is from genome assembly GCA_964494765.1 of uncultured Candidatus Saccharibacteria bacterium. Taxonomy (GTDB): domain Bacteria; phylum Patescibacteriota; class Saccharimonadia; order Saccharimonadales; family UBA4665; genus CAMLQK01. The sequence continues at coordinate 78,390 of CAZBRP010000006.1, read as the reverse complement.
GCCTCTGGATTGCCGCCAGCTAAAACAGCGCTATCACTCACTTGGCTATCGTTTTGAGCAATGCCCACCGATTTTGCTATCTGGCCGGCCGTAGCCACGTGGTCGCCGGTAAGCATCACCACCGCAATGCCTGCCTGATGCGCCTGTTCTACGGCTTGTGCAATATTTGGTCTAAGTTCGTCGGCCATGCCCACAAAGCCGTCAAATGACATGCCTTGCAGAGTCTCATGGTCAATACGAGTAGGCTTTTGGGCAAAATCCTTATGGGCAAAGCCGATCGCCCTGTAGCCCTTAGTCACAAAGTCTGCCAATGCGCGTTGCCCGGCAGACGACACTCCACTAGTGCACTGCGCCATAACATGCTCTGGCGCCCCTTTTATATACAGTGTGTAGCCCTTATTGTGCTGCCACAATACACCGCTTAAGCGCAGTTGTTGGTTAAAACTTAGCTCCTTAGCCTTATACCAACTAGCAGGCAAATCAATATGCTCAACTGCTTCGTCTAATATATGGTCGAGCGCATCAGGTGTATAGCCTTCACCGCCGTTTAAGCTTGCCCTAATTACCTCTTCAAAGCTCTGGTTATGGCGATGAGTCGTATACACATCAGCCACTTGGAGTTTATTTTGAGTGATAGTACCTGTTTTATCTGTAGCTATCAGTGTTACCGCGCCCATAGTTTCGATGCTGGATATCTTTTTAACGAGGGCTTTTACGCGGGCCATTCGGCGGGCACTCAGTAGTAGCACGATTGTTAAGGCTACCGGCAGGCCTTCGGGCACAGCCGAAACAACCAGAGTCAAACTAAAGCGCAAAGCTTCTTGCAATTCGGTGCCTCGCAGTACAGATAGCCAAATTGCAAAAGCTGCGGCAATAATAATGGCTACCATCAACTTGCGCGTAAAGTCGTCAATCTTCTCTTCGATAGGCGAGCGGCTTACATCAACACTACTAGCCAAGGCGCTAATACCGCCCAGCTGTGTGCCAGCACCGATTGCCGTTACAACCAATAAGCCTGCCCCTGTACGCACGTAGCTTCCCTTAAAAAGCATGTTTTTTTGCTCGTATAGCTCATGAAAGCCCGCAATTGCGCCGGCATGTTTGTGAATTGGCAAAGACTCACCAGTGAGCATTGATTCGTCACACTGTATCTGGTTAGCTTCAATTAAACGGCCGTCGGCTGGCACTTTTACACCTTCGCCCACGTGGATCACATCGCCAATTGTCAGTTGCTCGCTTGGTAGGCGCGCAACCTTGCCATCGCGCAGCACGTCTACCAAGGCCACATCTTGCTGGCGAAGCGTTTTAAGCACTCTGGCAGCCGAAAACTGCTGCACGTAAAAAATAATGGCGTTTATACAGACAATTACGGCAATTACTATGGCGTCAGCTACTTTGTGTTCAAAAATACTCAGCACCAGTGCCACTAAGAGCACCAAAACAAAAGCGCTACTAAACGGCTCCACTAAACGCTTTAGCCAGGACTGTTTTTTAGCCTGCAGTACATTAAGGCCGTAGTATGCCAGCCGGCTTTGCGCCTCTTGGTCGCTAATACCGTGTTGGGTGGTTTTAAAGGCATGCAACACCTCGTGAATCTCAAGATTATAGATATCGGGGAGTGTTTTTTGCTGAGTCATGCTTACGTTTATTGTACCATCTGTACTTTAATAGGCAGACATTCGCGAAAAATGTGGTATAGTTAACAATGACAAGAATCTTAACTTTATCCGTTGCATGTAATTTGGCAAGCTCATCGTATCGGTTAGGGTGCGGTCCCTTGTGACTACATCAACATTAGCCCATAGAAAGAGAACCTTTATAATGGCAACCAAACTTTTCGTAGGACGACTTTCCTACTCAACAACTGACGACAGCCTTTTGGCTGCATTTAGCCAGTACGGCACTGTTTCTAGTGCTCAGGTTATTAAGGACCGCGACTCAGGTCAGTCTAAAGGCTTTGCATTCGTAGAGTTTGATGATGACGCTGCTGCAAAGGCTGCTATCGCAGGCCTTGATGGCAAAGAACTTGACGGCCGCACTATCGCTGTTAGCGAAGCACGTCCTCGTGAAAACCGCGAAAACCGCAGCTTTGGTGGCGGCAGCCGTCCTAGCAACGGCCCACGCAACAACTTCCAGAAGCGCTACTAGTAGTACTTTTACCTGTACTGCTTATTAAAACGTAGCCAGGAGGCATATCTTGCAGCATCTTATAGCAGAAACACAAGATGGTATAACGGTTTACGTTAACCTCATTTCGTCTCCTGCGGCCAGCACTATATCGCACCAGCCCCATATTCTGAATTTACTGAAAGAGCTAGCCCTGGATACTAAAATATCCGGCGCCTATCCTGCCGTAACCATCGATATGGGCCGCGTTGTTGGCAACTGTCAAGTAGTGAAAACCTCGAGCAAAGACATAATATTGTACGCTCGCAAAGCTCGCACAACAACCTATTCAAGGTTTGTCAAAACCAGCAAAGCAGCCCCTACAACTCATTTGTCGGCACGACTCAAGAAAGACGCTAACGGCGACTATGAGCTCATTGATATTTGGCTTGGTGAGCCATATCCACCCGTTCCTGGTACTGCCGAGGAAACTACGGACAGCAGAGCGTTTTGGGACGAACATGCATTTGTATACAATGCCAATGCAATCGAACCCCGCACTCTCACCAAAACCTGTCCTTACTAAAATCGGTAGATACAATAAAATAGCCGCACAAATTGTGCGGCTATTTTATTTAGGGGTGCGTACTACCTAGGTAGTACGCCTTTTAAGCTTCTTGCTTATAACAAGCTGCACAATTGGCAAACCAACCACCACCAGAGGGATAAGCGCTGGAGTTAGTTTAAACTTACCTACCAAAACTGCAGTTGCGATACTGGCGCCAACCCAGGTCAAGCACGCCTTACGGCTAATGTGCAAGCGCAGGAACTCTGCGCCCAGGTAGTAGTATGGGAACACTGTAAGTACCATCAACGTACTCGATAGCAGGCCAAAGATTAGTACAACAGCCAATCCCTCCCAGAATGGGCTGGTAAGCGCCAATGGGATAAGCGAAGCTACGGCAGTTAAGCTGGTTGCAATCAGTGGGCGGAATCGCTCACCAAGAGCACCCACGGCAGCGTCAACAGCCGAAACACCGGTGCGTCTGAGCTGGTTAGCATAGTCTGTAAGCAAAATAGTGTTCTTAATACTCAAGCCAATTAAGGCAAAGAAGCCGAGCATTGCAAAGAAGCTGAAGGAGTTGTCGGTAATGTACAAGCCGAGCGCAATACCGAAGAAGCTAAATGGCAACGCCATAAAGATTAGCAGCGGCTGAGCCAAAGAGCGGAATTGCACTGCAAGCAAAACGTAAATAGCAAGCAGCAAGATTGGGAAGGCCATGATCAAGCCCTTAAAGGACTCTTGGTTTTCATCTTCTTGGCCAAAGTCAAACTTTAAGACATCCTTCTTGAGGCCATAGCTCTCAAGCTTGCTAGCAGTAAATTCTTTCTCAACTGCCTGCTGAGCCAAAGTTACGAGTGTTGTAGTGTCGGTGGCATCAAAGTTAGCCTTAACTTCTTGGTACAATGCACCGTCGGCACGAGTAAAGGCACTTGCATCAGCAATAGAAGTGTCGGTAATTTTAGCCTTTTCACCGCTTGGGCGAGTTAGCTCGCGGTCTATCAAGAATGCATTGATATCCCTAGCGAGGTGCTGTGCGGCCTTGCGGTTGTCTGTTTCAATACGAACAGCAAAGGCAGACGGTGGCGGTCCCGCATCAAGCTGGCCTACCTTGACACTTGCGCCCTTAAAGCCCTTAAAGGCGTCCTGGAGCTCTTTTTGGAGCTGAGGTGCCGTAGCATCACGATCTTTGTACGAAATCAGGTTAACGGTAAGATTAGCCGTTTGGGCATTAGCATTCGCGTAGTACGCAGCCTGGCTAAAGTTTTGGCCTAATTTTTGAGAAACAATTGCATCGGCACGGTCAACAACCTTTTCGGCGTCAGTAATTTTAGTTTCTGGAGCAAAAGTTAACGCCACAGAAAGACCGTTAGAGTCCTTGCTTGGTGGGAAGATGTTAAAAGTCACCTTCTGGAATAACGCGCCACCGGCACCAATAAATATCAGGCCAACTAAAACGGCAACAATTCCAACACTAAATAACTTCTTACGTGAGTTGCGAGCCCACAACATTGGCTTGCCAACAAAGTTAGCAACCTTGGTCTCAATAGCTGCAGCTGGTTCGTGTACGTTCTCAGCACCCATCTGCTTTTTACCAAGCAATAGATATCGGGCAAAGAACGGAATAAAGATCAATGCCACGGCAAGGCTTACCAACAAACTTGTAATAACAGTGGTAGGAATTGCGTGAATAAAGCCACCCAAAATACCACCAATAAACAATAGTGGCGCAAAGCTTAGAGCGGCGGTTAGGGTTGCGGCAACCATTGCCCGGCTCACTTTACGGGTAGCAATCTGAACTGTTTCGCGCGGATCAGACCTACGACGCCTTTGAGCATCAATAGCCTCGATCATGATGATCGTGTCATCAACAATCAACCCCAAGCACAAAATTAGAGCAAAGAGCGTGATGGTGTTGAGCGTGAGGCCGCTCAAGAACAAAATACCTATAGTAACTGCCAGCACGGTGATCATGGCAATAACTGTTATAAGTGACGCGCGAATAGCAATTACAATCGAGCCAATTACCAACACAGCCAACAGACCCTCTAGGAGCGCACGCTGTAATTCGCTAATCTGGTCTTTAATATCGTGTGCGTAGCCCGCACTTACCGTAGAAGTAAAGGCAGATTCAGCGTGATTGCGGTTGTAGTCAGCCACTACCTGACGAACGCGCTCATCGAGCTTAATAACATCTGTGCCGGTCTTTTGCACAATACCCACAGATACTGAGTCGTAAAAAATCGTAGATTCATTGTAGCGAGTGCCGAAGCGATCAAAAGTCTTTTGGCTCTTAGCCATCTGGCCAGTAGCCGGGTTAACGCCCTCTACAAACGGGTTAACCGTAGAAATACTCTTAATATCAGCAATATTCTGTGACTTTATGTAGGCTGCAAGCTTGTCGGCCTCAGTCGTTAGTTGCTGGACAGTAGCACCCTTTTGCTTAGCATATACCGACAAAACCATGTCGTCACCACGTTCAGTAAAGCCAAACTTTGGTGTTTCAACCTTAATTGAGGCCTGGCTCGGAACTATTTTGGCAGCATCAATGCGCTTTTGAATGTCCTTACCGACACTAATGGCGTTGGTGCCCTCTTTGTACTGCGCAATTACAGCATAAAAGTTGCCCTGGGCCTGGGTTTGCACGGTTTTAACGTGCGAATCTTTCATAACAATATCGCTAATTGGTTTAGCGACTTCAGTATCGACTTTTTGCGCGTCGTCTACTAAATATGCACCACTAATAACCGAGTAAGGGATATCGACACTCGGGAACCCTTCTCGTTTAAGGAATGTTGTGTAGCTAAGTACGCCAAAAAGCGTTAAACAAAGCCATAAGATGGCTACTGTTCGTGATTTGTTAAAAACAAACAGACTAAGCTTGGGCAAAAAACGGTCCTGCCCATCATGACTGTATACTTTCTTTAAAGATTTTTTCACCTTGATATCCTGATTACCCACCAATCATACCATTTAGGAATAGAAGTGCCTACCCTGTATTTTGTACAATTACTTGGGTTTAGCTTGAGATACGGCAGTACCCCTGCGCCCCGATAAAATTCGCAGCAACATGTGTTCGAGCTCTGTGGTTTGGAGTTCATTGGCAGGAGCTGGATCTTCGCTGGCATGCCGAGTAAAGTAGTCATGATTGCCTCGCATAAAGTGAGCCATAGCGACCTCGATACCAAACTCAGCCGCCTCTTGTTCACTCAACTCGACCGGTGTCATATCAAACAAAATTGCATCTAATGCAATGCGGTATTGCTGCACCATAATATTCCTGTCGGGTAATCGCGGCGGGAATATTCTTGAAATAGTAACCTGGCGACTGTTACGCTGCGCCAAAATAATGCCCTCTTTGTCATCTTCGAGGACATATCCTGTCAATGCAGGGCCAGAGCGCAACGGCATAAGTCTGCTCCGATCTGCCCCAGCCTGATGTTCGGCGTGTAATTGGCTTAAAATCGCCCCTCCCAGTCGATGAGATAAGGAGCTAGGTAGTTCGAAGTCCATTACAGCATCGCCATAGGATATACCACCCTCATAGCTCAACGAGTGCCGCATAAGCGACTCCAGAACGCTAGGGTCAAGCCCAACCGCAATCTTTCCCGTGAGTGCCCGGGGCTGCGCATGTCGCTTTAAACTGCTCTCCATAAAGGCAGGCATAGCCTTATGAGGATCGAGCATCGCGCTGCACGTGACGCCCTTGACCCGAGACTGAGATACATAGCTCGCGCCCTCATGTCCAGAAAAAGTCGCTACGCCCACAGCCATATGATACTCAGGAGTCATAGAGGTTACTAAAAAATAACTCTCGTGGCTCAGTGCCGTAGAGCTTGCTTCAGTTGCAAGCGTACAGGCCGTAGCAACACCGTAAGGGCTGCCCCAATTGATAACTCTAAACTCCTTTGTACGCTCAGGGTCGGCATAGCTCATGATGCTCGCTTCTTCATATACTATGCCCGTCTGAGCACAATCGGGGCCAAAAACCTGGTGCTGAAGCCATTTGTTACGAGCAGTTAATAAATCATGCTGAGTGGAGCTCAGCTGAGTAAAATCCTCAAAACGCATTTCCATGGCCTGATACTACACTAGATTACGCCCAAAACCTAGAGCTGTGTCCAAGTATGCGTGCCTACGTCATACTGCACGGTAATACCCAAATCAGGTGCGTCAACTTGCGTCCAAAGGCCATTAAGAATATATGGTGCAGTGGGGCGCAATGGATTGGGGCGCAATAACGAGAAGCGCGCCACAGCCGCGCCATTGTCACTGCCTGATGCTGAGTAATTAGAAGGTACTGTGCCCGACCCATCCAGCCTAAACGTACGCGCCAAAGCTTCGGCCACACCACGGTAGGCATTAAGCTGCGATTCCGTACGGCCCGAATGTTGAATAATATTTACGGCGTATATCTTTATACCTAAGCTGCTGCGGTAGGTGCGGGCTTTATCAGCTCGTGTTTTAATATCCGACATAGTTGCGTAGTAAGGAGATGAATAGGCATCACTGTTGCAAACCCAGGATTCAAGCAGCAAAACGTCGCGGCTATCAGCAACTGTAGCCGTGCCTGACGGATTATAGGTGGCGTCAACTGCAGAAGAAAGCACCTCGTCGGGGTTAAAAACGTTGAGTATAGCCCCTACACCCTTACTGTGAATGTAATTAATGATAGAGTTTTGACGACTGCGCGATACACCGTACGCATAGCCAATAACATCACAAAAGATACCCTTGGCACCAATAGCTATCCATTGGTCAATCTGATTCTGTAGCGTAGCAAGCGAAAAGTTGCCGGTGCTCACACCGGTATCAATATACCCCCATACAATTGTTGTGGGTGATAGTGTTGCAATTTTCTGAATAATCGCCGTTGTGCTGGCATAGTACGGACTGCCCGGATCCTCAAGACCCGTACCAAACACCACATCATCAAAGCGTGAGAACACACCAGCCGCATATTCGTCGTTAAACTGGGCATTAAGCACGTTTGGTGGCGCATAAAAAATCATCAGCGAACGCAAGCCATCGTTGCCATTAACCGTAGCCGCTGCTAGCTTTGCCGTGGTTACTGAGCCATCGGCTATTTTAGTGGTAGTTACCGCGCCGCTCGCTAATTCCGTGCTGCCTACTGCCCCCGCCACAATTTGAGAGTTAGAGGCTGTGCCGCTTAAGTCACCGCCCATTGCCGGGTCACCCGGTGTATTAAGCTTAGTTTGTACTGCACTTGTCAGCTTGGCTTCACTTACAACGCCATCCTGAACTTGTGACGCACCGATTGCATTATCTTTAATGCCACCACTAGCGGTGTGAGATTGCGCCAGGAAGTCGTTTAAGATAGTGCCCCATGAGCCGCTGTCAGATCCAGGATTTGGTAGTCTTGCCATACTGCTTACGATTGTACAGTCGTTTTGTAATTTTGACTATATAAAAAGAAAAACCACCCACGTGCATGTGGGTGGTTTTTTGGGGAAGGTCAAACGTTTTTGCGTGACGCGTGCTACTTACGACGCTTGGTCATAAGTATACGGTGAGCACTGGCACCAGCAACGGCTACACCGCTAAAGATACCGAGCATGTCAGCAGGACCAGTCTGTGGAAGCTCCTTAGGAGCGGCTACAGTTTCTACCTTGGGGGCAGGAGTTGTAGTAACAGGCTTAGCAGGTGCTTCAGGGGTTACAGGCTTGCTAGGTGTTACAGGCTTCTTAACAGGAGTTGCCTTAACAGCGTTAGCACAGTCGGTCATTACAGCGAAGGCCATCTGGTCGTTCTGCATGTATACGATAACCTTAGCACTAGCGTTCTCGAAAGAAGTTGTAGTCTTACGAGCGTACACGTTACCGGCAACCTGAGTAAAGCCAGCACCGTTAGTAAAGCGGGCGCTTACCCAAGCATCAGTACCTACAGTCTTACCGTCAACAACGATACGACCATCTTTGTACAAGGTACCAACCTTAGTGTTAGTGGCGTTCATGCCTTCAACGATTGAAGGAGTTACACCAGCCCACTTATATACAGCCTGGAGGTCTGTGTAGTCCTTTTGAACTGTAGGTGAAGCCTTGTGGCCAGAAATGTTCTTTGCGTAAGCGTTCTTGAATGACGTGATGTAATCACCGTCCAAACCACAGTACACAATGTTTACCTTGTCACAGCTTGCAGCTGCAACAGAGTTAATAGAAATAAGGTTTGTGAAACTCGATGCACCAAGTACACCAAGGAATAAACCAGTAGCAACCAACGAACGAACTTTTGTAAATGTAGTCATGTTGTTATCCCTTCCTTAAGTGATGTACATCATTATATACTAATAGACTTATTTAGTCAATACCCTTATGCTTATCATCAGTAATGAAGCTTAAGTAAACCTTAAAAGTCACTATTAGACTGTGCCGAATGCGGGCTTTTATGGTAAAGTATTGCTCTTAACTGGAGTACTCGTATGAATCGTCTTGCCACAGGCCTTGCCACCGGAACGCTATTAGCCCTTGCGGGTTGCACATCACTAGAACATGGCCCCTCGCCTGCGGAGTTGCTAAAGAAACAGAAGATATTAGCCGCACCCTACGCGGGCTGTGTACTAAAAAATATTGTAGAAACAGATGAACCCCCCGCCCTTATGCCCGATGCCGAGCGACGCGAAACAATAACAATGGATATTGCGTTTACTACTAGCCCAGAGGCGCGAAAGCTCCAACAAGACTACGCCAAAGATGATAGTTTTGTATGGAATCACTCTTTAGGCGCTGAGCTTACAATGGTGCCTAAAGGCAGCAAGCATCCTGTTGCCGCCCAGGTGAACAATTCAGTTATCGATGGCGAGACACAGCGCCGCTTTGAGCTCTACCCCATGAAGAATATCTACCAACCTGGCGCAACAATTGACGTATTTGCCCAAACAACCCTATGGGGCCATGGCACAGAGGTCGTTGAGAACCCTGGGGAACCAGATAAAACCACTCGACAGTGGTGCGGCCGACTTGTACTAGTCAATGAGAGCTGGACTCCGGCCACTAAATAGCCAGGGCGGGAATTTAGTGGCCAGTGGCATCATGCCTGTGAAATATAGTGACACAAATTAGCGAGCCTAATTGGCGCAGGCAGAAATTAAACGTAGGTCATCTTGCTGGAAGAGGTTTGGCTGTAGATAGCCTGCCTGGTCACCGTAGTCAGCCAATACCCAGCCACTCGAATTAACACACTCAGGACTCACAACCTGACCATGCGTAACGGAATATACGACCTTATTTTCGGCGGGAGGCCACTCGTAGGCATATGCCGTGCCACCGCGTGGCATACAAATGGCAGTTGAAGCCGCACTTCCCGACGCCGCACAGGTGTTAACCTCTGATGAAGGGCTCGCACTTGCTGTGGCAGTTTCTGATGCCGATAGGCTTGGTGAGGGGCTGGCGGATTCTGATGCAGAGGGTGATGCCGACGGAGATGCACTCATTTTGCTTGGTGAGGGGCTTGCTTTTGTGGGGATGGGAACTGCGGGCATAGTGCGCGAGGCTGAAGGACTTGGGCTCCAAGTTAATGAGGGGCTGGCGGATTCTGACGGCAAAAACGGGAATGCCGTGGGCGCCGGCAACGCGTCATCGTTATTGTGGTCGTCCTTACCAATGCGGAGTATTTCTTGTGCTGCAAGGACCACAGCCGCAACAAAGGCGACGGTAGCGACTGTCGCGACCGTACGCGTAAGCATTTTCTCACCAAGTGTGCGGGCACGAGGATTACCGACGTCAATTGCAAATACCTGCTCGCTTGTTTCATCACTGCCTACTAAACGCGCATTGGCGGCAGTAAGCGTATCGTTCCACGGTGATACGTCTTGACCATTACCGAGCATACCAGTTGCGGACGCCTCAGAGCCGTACGACATAGCTGCCGGCGGCGCTAGAGTATCCTCACTAATGATACGCATGGGGCGTGTACGTTCTACCGGTCTTTCGTCTTGGTGGGCTTCAACAGGTAATGGGGCGCCGGATACGCCCTGTTGGTAATAAGGGTTACTCGGGTCAAAGCGTGGTATAGCTTGGGTATTTTCTGTAGATGAAGTTCCTTGACCGTTTTGCCCTGGGCGAGACTCTATGGGACCAAATTCGCTCATAGTCGGCCCTCATGCTGTGGGGAACGAATTTTCATGTTAGATAATCCTTTTCTTGCTTGGGCAATTTTTTGCAAACAAGTATATAGGATAGCGCAATCCGCAGCGTGCTTCTAGGAGGTTTTTATAAAGTACAACAAAGTACTTACGCTAGGCCTTGCCCTGTTCTAAAATTGCCAACTCTCGCTCGGCAATATATGCGCCTACTTCATCTAGTAACATGTGCATTGTGTTGTCGTCTAAGGTGATATTAAAGTAGCGGCGCAGGCTCTCTACTGCCCTATACACGAGCATCAGGTCACCAGTTACAACTCGCAATTTAAGATGGCGCGCCATCTGGAGTAAGAGTGTAGTGGCTGGTAAGTAGTTAGTTTCTTGCACAATGGTCTGATCGTGCGATATGCGTGCAAGCGTCTCGAGATCAAGGGGCGAGGTAAAAGCCTCAATGTGGCGGTCGAAGTAATAGCGCCCCAACGGTGTGGCATTGATAATAAGATCGTATTTGCGTACTGCAACATCATTTAAAGACGCGAGGTGAGTGATTCCATGCTCAGTAGATGCCTGCTCCATGGTAGGGTCATAAATATAGGTTTCTTTGTCGAGATTATCATGCATATGGCGCGCGATAGGCTCGCCTGTGCCTTTTGAGCCGATTACCAGCACAGTCTTACATTTATAGAGATTGCCGCCGGCTTCAAGGGCCATCTGGGCACACAGCGGATCGGTGTTAACACCGACAATCTCGCCTTTAGCGTTCTTGTACATATTATTAATTACTGTCGTATCTACAAGCTTATCGATGTGGTCGACCTTATCAAAAAATACGCCCTCCCAGGGCTCATCGACCCTAACACCTACGAGCGAGTGATCTTTTTTGAAGTGTTCGAAAAACTCCAGCGCCTCGGCTTCACTAGTTACCGACACTATGTTGCATACTATCTTTTTGTCAGTAAAAACTGATATGAGTTCCCATAGCCTATCAGCCACAGCATAGTGTTTTAATGTGGGGTTGCCCAAAACTGCTAATTTTATCATTCCAAACTCCACCTAGCTGTTTGTACATTTTTTTGGTTGTCTGTATGAACGAGTGCTAGGACTATGTTCTTACCTTGGAGATGATCGTGCAGCGCCACCTTAAACCATTATTAACTGGCTTTATTTTACACTGCGCTTATGCATTCCACAACGAATATGTCATCTATATTTCACAATATGTTGTACTTATGTCAATGTTGTGAACAAAAAACGATATTGCTATACTGCGTCTACAAGTTGCTCAGGGAGAGACCAACCGTGTTTTTACAGCTTCCAAATACCGTTTCAGCCAATATTCAGAATTTGGCGCTTATTACCAATACTGTCCTATTAATAGCATTTATAGTTATTGCTGAATTGGCCTTTACCGAGATACCCTTAGAAAAACGCACACGCCTGCGATATATCTTCCCACTTATTGGCGTACTTATTGGACTTTTGTTATTCGCCGCACACCTACAAGGAGGTGCCGCATGAAAATTCCGAACAAACTGCAGTCAATGATACAAAAAGCTGCCGCTATTCGCGTGCCTCAAAATATTTGGGTTGTGATGGGCGTGTTTGGCCTTGTGGCGATTCCAGCCTTTACTCTTCATAACGCACCAGTTATTGGCGTGTACGCCACTGCCATTGCTAGCGTTGCCCTTGTTAGCATGTCTTTGTTAATTGAATCAGCAAAGAAGCTTGCCATTACTGCGGCAACTATGCTGGTTGCACTCATGCTGCCCATGAGCATGCAAAATGTCTCGACTTTTGTTAAGACTGGTTGTTTATATGGTGCTTTACTATTGCTGTCGCTAGTTTATCGCTTCCTATTTATGCAAGACCAACCCAACAAAGCCGCCGCCCTAACCCCACATGGCTGGCGCAGCTACATCACCCAATTACCGCAAGGCCTGGTTATTGGCCAGCTTTTAGGTGGCCTTGCATTTGTGCTTCTGGCACATAATCGGCCTTTTACCGACGTAAGCGTTGGGTTACTTTTGGGCGCCAGCGTAGTTTTTGCCATGATTGAGGTGATGTACTTCCAGGGCTTACTACAAACAACACTGTTGGAATTGACATCAGCGCGAGTGGCACTGGCGGTGACTGCCGTTTTCTACATCTGCCTGTCCGCAACTGTCTCGTGGCAAACATTGATTGTTAATGCTATTAGTGGCATAGCGCTAGCCTTTATGTTCTTTTTGAAGCAGAATACCCTGCCCGTGATGTTTGCCAATGCCACTATGAAGTTAGTTTTTATCGGTCTTGTGGTTATTGTAGG
>CAZBRP010000006.1:0-65219 GCA_964494765.1 uncultured Candidatus Saccharibacteria bacterium | reverse complement strand
TACTTAGCATCTTTTGCCGACAGTTGATCGGGCGGCAAAAGGTTATATATAAAGAAACAAATCATGGCTTCTAAAAAGCAGAATGCGCCAAAAGTATCTTCGCGCGGGTATGGCAAAAAGTGTGTCAGCGGCCAAGCTAGTGACTCTGGATGAAACCAGGCGTTACCGGCTATATATATGAACCCCAGAGACCCAAAAACAAAACCGGTACGTGTAATCGCTCTTATCAATTTGTAGTGTGTTTTTATGTTCATATGATGAGTATATCATGTAGGCTCATGTGGCCTGGCTTTGCTGCTTCACCCCTGTTAAATCTGTGGAAAAGATTATCCTTGATATTTGCTGCAATTTAATCCATAGTAAAGATTACAATGTTATTATAATTACATAAAAGGAGGTTTAGGATGAAAAAACGATTACTTGGGCTGTTTCTGATTGGAGCATTCTTTGTGGCCAGTTTTGTGCCCCTTGGTTCTGTTTCTGCGTTACCCCCTCAGACTGATGTCACAGGCGTTATTACACGTGCCGGCAACCCAGTAGCGGGTGCTGATGTCACTATCACCTGTGGAACAACTGTTAAGACCGATACAACCGACACAAGTGGTTCATACTTGGTCACATTTGCATCTGTTGAATGTCCTTTTGGCTCAACAGTTAAGGTTGTAGCTAAAAAGGGTGGTTACAGCGGTAGCGCTTCGGGTACTGTTCATGGTGTAACAACTAAGTTGAACATTGCTATCGTTAACGTCTCAATTCCAGAATACGGCTGGATTGGTGGCATCCTGGCAGCAGGCACGGGCATTGGTGCAATCGCATTCACTCGCCGCCGCTTCATGCAACAGGGTCTCGGTGCGTAAGGTTTCAGTACCAAAGAAACTGAGCACAGCAAAGATTACTACCCCGCTTTTGTGGCGGGTAGTAATCTTTCTCAGTTTATTTGTTGCTATATCGGGATTGATCGGCTCACGAATTATTGGTGGGCAGATAATGTTTCGAGATGGTTTTGCGCTGTATGGCGGCATCGGCAAGGCGGCCGTGTTTGGGCTAATTGCATTTGTTTTACTTATAAAACATAAGAATGCCCCGGTTAAACTCCATGGCTGGCGGTGGCAGCAACTCGCATGGTTGGCAGTTACCATATGGCTAGCAGTTGTAGCCTGGATGAGCGTAACAAATCTACTGGGAAGCGAGCGAACCAGCCAGAATGTGTTTTTGGCGCACAGTGGCTTGCTACTAAGTGTTGTTACTGCGGGCCTAGCTAGCTTTGACATGCGCAACCTAGTCTTGCTTTGGCGAGCTTATAAACGCGAACTACTCGTATCACTATCTTTGGCGGTAGGCTTTTATGTATTCCTACTGGGAGTGTATGGACTTTGGAAAGTATTGGCCTCGATTGTACTCGTAAGTGTAGATGGGCTACTCAATTTGTCACACATAGCCACCATTGTCATACAGCCAAACACACTTATGACGGATAAGTTTGGCATTACCGTAGCCGAGTACTGCTCAGGCATTGAGTCGATTGCTTTGTTCACTGCCCTATATGCAATTGTTGGGTTATTAGACCGGCAAAAGCTCAATATGCAGCGGTATTTATGGATTTTTCCGCTCGCCCTAGGCTTGTTATTTGGGCTTAACATTGTGCGCGTATATGCCCTTATTATGGCAGGCTATTACATTGACCCCGAGATTGCCTTTAGCCTATTCCATACCTATGCCGGTATGGTGTTTTTTATCTTATATAGCGTTATTTTTTGGCTTGTTGCATACAAGTATTTAGTAATAAAATCACCACAGGAGGGTTAGGATGGTCAAGAAAGTAACACGTGTATTTTTGGCATTACTTTTTGTAATGGGGCTAGCAGTGACGACGCATACCGCACAAGTCAGTGCCGCCTCGGGATCTACTGTCTCCGTCCATGGTAAACTCACTGAATACGCAAGTGGCAATCCTGTATCAGGTGCAAGAGTGCAAGTATCGTGTAATGGCACCCTAGTCGCAACGAGTGCCCCAACTGATAGCGGCGGTAACTACGTAATCAATGTACCGGCCGACCGTTGTCCAACTGGAGGAGACCTACTTATAACTGTCACTACTGATACTTTAACAGGCACAGCGATATCAACTATTAAAGATGATAACGAGATAAACATACCCTTACAAAAGAATGTTAACATTCCGGAATATGGATTGACTGGTGCACTTACAGCCGGTAGTGCAGCCGTTGGAGCAATCGCCTTCGTTCGTCACCGATCAAAGCAAGGCGCGCAACTGTAGTTATGCCGTCTGGTAGCAAAGCCCACAATATAGTAGCGCCGCGGAATGTCATTATTTCGCATGTATATTCGAGCGACAACAAAGGTGACGCTGCACTCACTAGCGTGCTCATTAAAGATATCCTAAGGGTTTTCCCTAAGGCAAAGATCACTATTTTACGCCTGGAATCAATTAAGCCTGGAAGCTTTTTTGAGGGAGTGCCCGAAAAGCCGAGTTTTATGTACTACGCACTTAATCGCTATAAGAACCCGTTAGCGAAGCTGTGCTATACGCTCTACATGATGTGCGCAACCATTGCCTGGGCTCGCTGTAAACGCTGGACCAGCAAAGACCTGCCGCTGCCGCACCAATTAAAGGCAGTGGCTCGGATATACGAGCAGTGCGACTTAATTGTGCCAGTTGGCGGTGGCTACATTAGAAGTCGCAAGGGTTGGGCTAACCGCTTTAACATTCCCCTGCTCTTACACCCCTTATGGATTGGTCATATTTTGAACAAACCCACCGTGCTCTACGCACAGTCCATGGGTCCCTTTGAAAATGAGTTTGAAAAGATGCTAGCAGCCCACGTGCTACGGCGCATGTCTTTGATTTTATTGCGCGAAGATACTTCCGTAAAACTATTGGCTAGTATGGGAGTCACTAAAAATGTCACCCGGGCGATTGACTCTGGCTTTTTACTTACCAGTGCCACCGACGTGGACATTCGTAAGACATATACTATTCCGAGCGACAAATTGCTGGTAGGTGTTACGGTGCGCGCGTGGCTAAGTGGTCAAGCTCAAGCTGACTACGAAGCGGCTGTTGCAGCGGCACTCGATACACTCATAGAAAAAAATAATGCTCATGTGGTTTTTATTCCACAAGTTACTGCCACCAAAGGTGACGACGACCGAATTACCAGCAACAGAGTGCATAATTTAATGCAGCATACTGGCGCCACAACTCTAGTAAACGACGAGCCTGACCATCACCATATTAAGGCTATTTACGATAAGCTCGATATACTTTTGGGTACTCGTTTTCACTCAGTTATTTTTTCGCTCACCTCGTATGTGCCAGTTGTGGCCATTGAATACGAACACAAAACCAGCGGAATTATGCACGACCTAGGGCTAAGCGACTGGGTTATTGGCATCGAGGGCGTAACAGCGCCCAAGCTCCAAAAACTTCTTAATGAGTTGCTTTTAGGGCATAAAAGCTACAAAAAAGCACTCCAGCAAAATTTGCCGCCCTATATTGCTAGGGCTCAAGAAGCTGCGGAGTTGTTGGCCGACACGTATTATGACGGCCAACAATCCGTAAGCAAGTAGTCTGTTCCAGGCTACGCAATTACCGAGTAGTCAAAGTTGACAAAAGCGTTTGGCGTTAACGCAATGCGCGATGACACCGTAAAAGCAGTGGCGCTGCGTGCCGAAACATACAATTCAGAGTTAGCCGCTGAATGATCGTTAATAGAAATGCTCAGCGGCGTTTGCCGATAGGCCTGCGAGAACGTTATGGTCGCCACTTCGCCAGGCGAACGAGCACCAGAACGGACTTGCGCCTTTACTGTGCCAGCAATGTCACGAATTTGGGGGTTAGGGTTAGCGTACTGCGCTTGGGCGCCAGGCGTAACCCTGGGTGGGGTGCCGACGGCTTGTGGGCGGCCGCGGAAGTCAAAGGCTTGGCCTTGGATAGCTGCCGCCTCGTCTTGGAACTCCATAAGGCGGTTCATTGCAGTAGCCGAAGGCCGCATGACCGCTATGCCGCGGTCATCCCCACCGTCGGCTTTTATTAACATGCCGACATTAGGTATCGGCGGCACGTTAATGCCAACGTGGCCGCTCGTACCATCAACCTGGAATCTACCCGCCGCAAAGCGAGCTGAACCAGTGGAACTAACAATACGCCATTTTTCGGTGCGGTAGTTATTAGAAAAACCTACAATGTCGGTACTGTTTGCCATGTGCAAAGCGGGGCGGGTTGCATTATTATCTACCATAATTCGGTCACGCCCTGAGATAGTTGAGGTTATGCGGAACTGCCCGCTATTATTAAGAGGCACGTCCATGCCTTTTTCGGCACTACCGATCATTACCGAAGCAACGTCGCCGATAAATGGCTTGCCTCGGTTAACAACATTACATGACACCACTACCTGCGATGCGCTTGGTTCAGCAATAATAGCCGCCTCGGTAGGGTCTTCGGTAGGATAATACGCGCTGAGCTTGTAGTACATATGCGGACCACTTTCCCAAATATGTATCAGTGATTTGGCGATCTGCACTTCGGCGCCCCATTGAATATACACGTCGGTCATAAAGATGTGCGAACCATGGTCTTCGATAGCGTCTAAGGGCTTTGCCTGGTCTGGCTCAGCAGCCATCATGGCAATATATAGCTGGTTAACAAAGACAATTGTACAGCCCTTCATAATCTGAAAGGCTGGGCCGGCAGCGTGGCGAGTTTCCATTTTACAGGCTGTCATAAAAATGCCATTTAACAGCTGTGTGGAACCATTTGCATTACCTTCAAGCTTAACTGCTCCGTTGCGCCAACCTTCCCAGCGGCAACTTAAAAAGTGGATTTGGTTGGTATTGTCTGTGCTATATCCAAACTGGTCTGGGGGCATCGAGTTGCGGAATAGTGTGGCTGGCTCGTCCATGTTGCCACAATCTTCCCAGGTACAACTTTCAAATCGTGAGTCCCATACTTCTACAAAGTCAACCGCTAGGCCGTCGCAGTGTACAAAACTTACATCGCGGTACACAATGTTATCAGCATAAATAGAGCGTAGCAACACGCCCATTTTGTAATTGTTATTGAGCGTGATGCTAGTTACCGAACAGTACTTAATGTGATTATCAAGTGATCCGGTGCCGCTAAGCTCTATAAGAGGTGCCGTACCACTGTGACGTACTAAGCGAGTACCAAAACGCGCTTCGCCAGTAATAGTAATACCATGACGACGGACTTTAAGACCCCGCACAAGATATGTACCACGAGGAATAGCAACCACGCCCCCGTTAGCAGCATAGTCAATGGCTGCCTGGATAGCGTCGGTATCGTCAGTTACACCATCACCTTTAGCACCAAAGTCCACTACGTTAATCTGTAGGCGATTTAATCGCGTTGTATCTTTAATTACATCACCGATTGTTCGCCACACCATGCGAGTATTGTCGTTGGTTAGCACAAAATTGGTAATATTTTGTGTGTTGGGATTTTTAACATCCAGGTCCCAAAGCTGCACTGAGTGCCGGGGAATACTATCAAAGCGCAGTGTGCCATCTGTATTGTGCGCCACAAGCAGAAAGTCATTTAAAATCTGCGCCCACTGATCTGAATCTCCGCCTGGAACTGGTAATCGTGCCATACAACCCACCTTTTATACGTTACGAACATTTAGCTCTGCTTATTCTAAGCAATGATTGTGTAATCGAAATTAACTATTGATCCGCCGCGTAAAGCGCTCCGGGTAGAAACAGTAAAGCTTGTGGTGCTGCGTGCCGAAACATACAAATCGCTAGCATACGTCGAGTGATCGTACAGGGTGATAGCCAAAGGAGCAGCGGCGTAGGGCTTAGAGAACGTAATAGTCGCGATTGTGCCAGGTGCCGTTGGTGAGGGGCGCACTGCTGCTGTTACATTGCCGGCAATATCCCTTACCTGGACCCTAGGATTGGCGTAGCTTACCTGGTCACCTGCTGTAACCCGCGGTGGTGTTCCTACTGCAAGTGGCCGCCCATTAGCATCAATCGCTAAGCCCTGAATGTTATAGGTTTCGTCTTGGAATTCCATAAGGCGGTTTGTAGCATTGGCACCCGGGCGAACGATAGTCAGACCCTTATCGCCTTCGGTGGCCGGCTTAAGCAGCATGGCAATATTAGATACTGGCGGCGTATTGATGCCCACATGCCCCTTTGTACCATCAATCTGGAATTTACCAGCCGCAAAGCGAGCAGCACCACTGGAACCAACAATGCGCCAGCGCTCAGTAATATAGCCGTCCGAAAAGCCCACCGCATCCACGCCGTTAACCGTATGGAATGCTGGTCGCGAAGTATTATTATCAAGCTTAATTAAATCTTTGCCTGTCAAAGATGAAAGCACCCGGAATGTTCCTGTGTTGTCGACAGGGATTGCGAGGCCTTTACTCGGGCTTGATATAAGCACCGAGGCTACATCGCCAATAAATAACTTACCTCTGTTGATAACGTTACACGATACTATCACATCAAAGGCTTCCGGTTCAGCAACGATTGCTGCCTCGGTGGGATCTTCGCTCGGGTAATACGCGCTGAGCTTGTAGTACATGTGTGGGCCACTTTCCCAAATATGCACCAATGACTTTGCCAACTGGACCTCTGCGCCCCACTGCACATACACGTCGGTCATAAAGATGTGCGAGCCGTGGTCTTCTATGGCGTCCAAAGGCTTCACAAGATCGGGTTCAGCGGCCATCATGGCGATGTATAACTGGTTAACAAAAACAATCGTAGAACCTTTCATAATCTGAAAGGCTGGGCCGGCAGCGTGGCGAGTTTCCATTTTACACGAAACCATAAAGATACCGTTAAGCAAGTTTGGTGAGCTATTAGCCCCACCGTCTAGCTTAACTGCCCCGTTACGCCAGCCTTCCCAGCGACAACCCAAAAAGTGAATCTGGTTAGTGTTGTCTGTGCCGTATCCAAACTCGCCTGGGGGCATAGTATTTCGGAACAGCGTGGCCGGCTCGTCATCGGAGCCACAATCTTCCCAAGAGCAGGTTTGGAACCGAGTGTCCCACACTTCAACAAAGTCCAAGGTCAAGCCATTACAATGCACAAAACTTACATCGCGGTACACAAAGTTATCGGCAAAGTATGAACGCAGCATTACGCCAGATTTGTAGTTATTGTTAAGCGTGATGCTCGCCACGGAGCCATACTTGATGTGATTATCGAGTGTACCTGTACCACTAAAATCAAGCAAAGGTTCGGTGCCGCTCAGGCGGACCAAACGAGTACCATATCGAGCCTCGCCGGTGATAGTAATACCGTGCCTTTTAATTTTCACGCCACGGATCATATAGGTTCCGCGAGGAATATTAACTACGCCACCGTTCTGAACTTTATCAATTGCCGCTTGAATGGCATCGGTGTCGTCAGTCACCCCATCACCCTTAGCCCCAAAGTCTCTCACATTAATTTGCAATGTCGAGGAAGCGCGTAACACTTCGCCAGGGTCTTTCCACACCATACGAGTGTTATCATTGGTCAACACCAGGTTGCTTATATTTTGAGTATTGGAATTTTTAACATCCAGATCCCAAAGCTCTACGGAGTGTAGTGGTATGCTATCATAACGGATTGTGCCGTCGGCATTATGCGAAACCAACAGATACTCGTTCAAAATCTCTGCCCACTGATCTGAATCCCCACCGGGGACAGGAAGCCTTGCCATTTCCAATCTCCTAACTTTAGTTATTACACGCTATGTTGGCCTTGTTCTTAAAAATACAAAACCAACAAATGCCGAAGCCATATTGCCGAGCAACCAAGCCCAACCAATGGCGATTACCCCGAAATGAGGTATCAAAAGATAGCTAATCCCCAGAATTAACACCGCGTAGACAATATTCATAATTACCACTCCACGCAAATGCTGAGTGACTTTAAATATGGTACCCATGGTTGAATAAGCCGCCACTCCAAGTGCGCTAATTGCAAATAGTTGCAGTAACGAACGCCCTTCGGTTGAATATTCACCACCAAATATGTGCAATATAAAACCGCTACAGAATATGAGAATTAAAATTGCCGGTATCAGTAACGCGCCAATGAGCCTTATAGCTTTGTGAATATGCGCTTTCATTTCTGACTGGTTGTGCGAACCCTCCGCAAAGGCTGACTGCATTGAGGCGTAGCAAATCGTATACAGTGTGGTGGCAATCGTAAATGCAATGTAATAGTAGGCTGCATTTGCCGCCCCGATCTGGTGCACGATAATAAGCGGCAGTAATGTTGGTGGCAAGAGGTTAAGAATACTCGAGGCATACACTGATGACGAATATTTTTTTACGTAGCGTAAAAAGTCCAGGTGTAGCCTAAACTTAAAGCTGTACCCCAGCTGCGCACGCAGTATGAGCAAGCTCAACACAAGGCCTACCAGCTGCGAAATACCCACAAGCACAAAGATTGTCATAGCGGTACCCTCGGCAACCAGCAATGGCAATGCCACCTTGAGAGCACTGAATAAAATGTTGATTATAAAAATATCGCGGGCACTCTTAAAGGCCAAAAATATGGCATTAGTTAACGTGTTAAGCGCCGTAACAACCGTAAAGAACACAAAGGCCGCAGCGTATATGGCGTTATGACTTACGAAAGCCAAACTTGGTGAGGTAAGTGGCAAGCTCAACACAAAGCCCAATGACAGTATGCCGCTCATTGTGGCTACCAAAATGATTCCGGTGCTCATATGATCATCACGTCTCGTTTTGGAGTGAGGCAAAAAACGTACAAAAGTAGTATCGAAACCTACTAACCCCAGCATAGAAATTAGGCCAGAAACCGAAAGGAGCGTGGCGGTCATACCTACCACATCAGATGGATAGCTGCGCGTAACAATTATCCAAAAGACAAAGCCAAACACCGCAACACTCACCGTGCCCAGCATGAGGTACATGGAGTTAACCAACAAGCTACTACGCCTAAACTGACCGTAGCCATCCTGTAGCAATAAGCGGATACTAGACAGCATTACTTATATACTCCCGTTGTAGTTGTGCTGTAGACCTGATTAGTGTGCTCATTATAGTAATCCGTTGGAAAGGTCATGATCAGCGGACTGGCGTCGTGATATACATAGAATTTCTGGTTAAGCACCTGTGCCTCGTCGAGCACTACAAAACTCCCCTCAGGGCGCATAGTTGGCAGTATGCCTGTTCGCTCAAAGGGGTATTTAGGGTCGTGCATAAGCGCCTTAGCATGGCTGGCCGCTCGCACGTCACTCTTTTTAGGAGCCTCTTTTTTTACCCACTCGAACGCCACCAGGTCAGCCTTGGAGGTGTAATATAAACCGTAATAGAGTCCGTGGTTATTGAGCGTAAGCGGAGCACCCGTTCCACCAAAGAGTTGAGCAAAATACCCCGTAAACAATAAGAAGAGCCCCACAATACCAACGATCGCCATACTACGGCGCAGCCACGGCTTAAGCCAGCCCGTAATGATTACCAAGAAAACAGTTAGCGGTACCATAACAAAAATAAGCGACTGCTGGAAGGTGCGCAGGACGCCATAATTTTGAGATAGGTTGGGCATAACCACCATGAGCACTAAAACTACAATGCCAGCCACGCTCAAACACACTAAGTCCATGGACAACGCCTGGCTTTTTTTGCGGACCAAAACTAGTACCGCAAAAGCCACGCTTACCCCTGCGGTAATTTGTAAAATCTTTCCAAACCATTGGCGGGATACTGCTGTTACTGTCGGCTCCAGTCCGATCTTGGCTAAGTCACGGCCTAGCTTTGTAATAGGTATATTGTCGGCGCTGATTTCTGCCTGATACTGTGGCGCATCAACAATTGCATTACGCTGAATAGATTCCGACAAGTACGATTGGTACAGCTGAACTTGCGACTTGTGAGCCGCAAGCACCAAAGCCGCTGATGTGTCGCTTGATTTATTATCGTCAGAAAACATATGTGGCAGGTTCTTTGCAGATGTCTTGAGCGTTACGGCAAGGCCACCTGACGTTGCAGTAACTTGTGAATACCACATAAAGGCGGTCAAACCGATCACTAGCAACATAATAGGGGAGATAATTGCAAATCTCTCTTTGGGCCACCAGTGTTTTTGCCCTTGTAGTCGGCCAATAACTAGCTTGCATATAAAAGCCAGAGCAAAAAGCGCTACAAACATGTAGGTCGTGGAATAATGGGACAAAATAATACCCACGCCACACAGCAAAAAGAGTATTTTGTGGGCCTTACTGCGCTGCACCGTACTGAGCGCCAGTACCGCCAAAGCGAAAAACAAATAGGCTACACCCTGCCGGGTAAGCATTGCTGAGTCGTTAACGAATGTTGGGTAGCTTAAAAAGAGACCAATACCCACCAAGGCTGCCAGCTTAGACACATGACGCCTCAATAGGTAAAAGATAACGGCCGGGCATGCCGCAAAAATAACCTGCAAAATCAGTTTGAATGCTATAAGGCCTGAAACGCGTAGCAGCTGGACATATGACTCCGGCAAAATACTAATACTTAAGCAGGCATTATAAGGGTCTCGGTAGGCATCAATATTCCAAAAGCCGTAACTGTGCGTAAGCGTAAATACTCTAAATTCGCGGGCCATGTCATGCCCGGTAATATCCCAGCTGCGCATTGAAGTCATAAGTAAAATACCTAGGCCAAGCGAAAATACCGACCATGCTAACGCGTTATCGGATAGTCGTTTTCTGCATACAAGAATAGCCGTGAAAAAGAGTGCCATATATACCAGTGCCGCGTTAGCAAATAGTGCATCACCACCGTTGTTAAGACGGAAAGCGCCTGCCGTAGCAACTAGCGGAACTACTAGGCCAGCCACCACTGCCCCGCAACCAGCAAGTGAAATCTGGCGCCAAGCGTAGCCGCTTATAGTAACCGTTGCTTTAGACCTAAACGCCAAGGCAATACAAATGAGCACACAGACATTCCAGCAAGTTCCAATGCCCCATACATTAAGTGGCCGTGCAACATCAAAAGCCTGAAACACCTGATTGGCGAGTAGGCCGCTCAGCATGAGCACCAAAATACTCAAGCCAAAGCTATACAGTACCTTCTCGAGCGCCGTAGCCCTAAGACCAGTCGCTTTAACCAGCAAATAACCTGGCAGCAACGAAAGACTAGCAAAGGCGAGTACTTTGTACGGCCACGAGTTAGATGCCTGAATGAGTAGTAACAAACCATCAATACCTAGCAGTGCGCCAAGCGCACCCAAAGCAAACTGTTTTGGGTCTTTAAGCATCCGCTAACGCCTCTTCGTAGAGTGTTTCATACTCTTTGCGCAGGTTACGCCAGCGGAGTTTCTCGGCTTTTTCAAAGCCAGCCTTAACAAGCCCTGGTAACTGATCGTACTCATCATGCAGCCTATCAATGCCCTTTGCAAAAGCCTGAGCTGTTGGCTCAACAACCATGCCTGCACCCCAAATATGCTCGGCAACGCCAATAACATTAGTGCCGAGTATCGGTATACGTGCAGCCATAGCTTCGAGCAGCACTAAGGGTTGGGCCTCGTACAGTGAGGGCATCACCAAAGCATCACACGTCGCATAAAAATCGAGTACTTCATGACGAGGCAGGCGACCGTGAAGAGTAACATTGGTAAGGCCAGCATCCGCTATGGCTTTTTCTACCTCAGCACGTTGGTCACCGTCACCAACAATATCTACCCGTACTTTATGCTGCGTTAATGTAAGTGCCTCTATAAGCATCGGTAAGTTCTTTTGTTTGCTCATACGCCCTACAAATAATAAGCGTAATTCTTTGGGCGGTTGTTCGCGTGCGGGCCTACGCTTAATCACAAAGTACGATTCGTCGATACCGTTGCTCATGAGCAGTATGCGATTTTTAGGTACACCATAGTTTTTGCGCACGCTCTGCTGTGTCTTTTTGTTGAGAACAATGACCGCTGCTGCCGACCGTAACACTCTGCGCAAAATAAACTTCTTATACAGTGGTAGCAGGAAGCCGGCAGGACCCGACGGCTCAAAATCGATGTGCAACTCGGCTATGTATTGAAAACGACGCACCTTAGAGACAAGCCATACCAACTCTGGGGTAAAGGCTTGTCCGACATGAATGTGCACTATGCTGCCCTTTTTGGCAAGGCTAAAAAGCCTGGGGCCAAAACCGGGCATAATAGGCGCATGTCCAAACTCACCAGCGCTCATACGGTACACATCTACACCCTGCTCTTTCGATACACCACGCTTGCCGCCACCCTTAGTTGAGGTAAGCACGCTGGCGTTATGGCCAGCCTCTACAAGATGCCTCGACAGGTCTTGCACAACATTTTCTTGGCCGCCTAGGTGCGGCGGATAATACGAACTAATTTGGATGATTTTCATTGGACACTCGCATAAAATGTTTCAGCTGTTTCACTAATACCAGGCCAGGCATATTTTTGGGCTTCTTTGTGGCCAGCTACCGCGACCTTTTTGCGCTCTGTAGCATTACCCATACATTGACGCATGGCAGTTGCAAGTGACGTAACGTCATTTGCGTCTGCCAAATATACAAACTGGGTAGCCTTAGTCACGTCACGTAGAATACCCACCGAGGTAGTCACCACTGGCAAGCGCATTGCCCACGCCTCAAGTAAGGTAATCGGTGTGGTTTCGTAGTGCGATGAAAAAATGGCAGCATCAGCCTCTGACAAGAGGCGACGAACCTGTGATGCGCTCTGTGAACCCACTAATTTAATTGCATTTTGCAAATTGTACTCGTTAATAAGCTGCTGCAGATAGGCGCGCTGTGTACCGTCGCCAGCAATGAGTATGCGAAAGTCTGGCTCACGCTGCTGGGCCAGCTCGGCCGAAGCTCTAATAAGTACATCGTAGCCTTTTTGCTTTTCTAGGCGGCCAACACTAACAAATGTAAAATCACCACCCTGATTT
The DNA here is from genome assembly GCA_964494765.1 of uncultured Candidatus Saccharibacteria bacterium. Classification (GTDB taxonomy): domain Bacteria; phylum Patescibacteriota; class Saccharimonadia; order Saccharimonadales; family UBA4665; genus CAMLQK01. The sequence continues at coordinate 52,315 of CAZBRP010000006.1, read as the reverse complement.
GATTCCGCCTCGGGCTGCCAAAAGTCCATATCAACCCCATTAGGCAGTACTGCGGCCTGCAGCAGGCCAACACTGTGCAGTACGTCAACATCGTGAGCATTTGGCGCCGTTATTAAACGCAGCCCCGAGGCTTTAGCGAGCAAAACCTCAGATCGGCGGCGTAAAAATGACTGGTTTTGATCGTAAAATGTCACTATATGAAAGGTGTGGATAATTGGCGTCCAAAATAAGCGAGCTGCAAACGATACCACAAAAGCCATATCTATAGAGTGGCTATGGATAACGTCGGGACGCTCTTTGTATAAAACGTAAAACGAGGCAAAAAACAGCACGATAAGCGAAATAATGCGCCGTGGTGTAATGTGGTCCAACGCCTGAGGCGTATCTGGTAAACCAACCTTGTAAATATGTTCACCCGTTTTGATTGACTTACAGTTTGAAGTCAAAATTGATACCTGATGACCATCTGCCTCTTGGTGTTTTTGCAAGTTCTGAACAACTACGGCGTCTCCGCCGAGTGCATTAGGATATTTCTTTGTTACGTGCAGAATTTTCACAGTGTATACACCTCCGCTTGCTCCTCTGCTAAGTTTAACCAGTCATATTGTGCAACCTTGGCCGCCGTGTTGGGCTTTTCGCTTCGCGACGTCCAGGTAACAATAGCGTTGGTGATTGCATCAACTTCGCAAGCCACCACACTACCGTTTTGCCCCTCCTCTATGAGTCGACGGGCCGCATTAGCCTCAGCATTTGTAGTAATCACCGGTGTGCCACAGCCAAGCGCTTCTAATGTCACCAAGCTAAAGCCCTCTCTAACCGATGGCAAACAAAAGACTTTAGCTGCTTTCATGTATGCAAACACTTGCGCCGCGTCGGCCAAAGGATCTAAGAAAGTTACATACTGGTCTACTTCGAGACGCCTGGCCAGAGATTGCAACCGCTTGCGCTCGACGCCATCGCCAATAATGTAGCAGGAGCGTGGTTCACGAGTATCAGACAGCCGTGCAATAGCTTTAATGATTTTATCCACGTTTTTATCTTTTACTAAGCGGCCCACATATAAAACATCACATGTAACATCAGCCGGCTTAACCTTTTGCATTGTCTTGGTATCTATACCAGAAGCTACTAGGCCTACGCGCTCAACACGGCCATGGATAGAAGCCAGCATTTCCTTAGTGTGGGGGGAAGCTGCTGTAATCGTGTCAGGCAAACGCACGCTTATGCGCTCAACAAGGGCAGCGATAATTCCGCTCTTGCCCATGTACGAGGTCCAATCTTTTTCGGATAGCGCCTCGTGCCAGGTGCCAAAAAACTTGCGGCGGCGCATCTTACAAACTGCCCATGAACTCAGAATTGGGAAGAACGGCATATGGTCTACGTCGAGTACATCAAAGCTCGTTCGCATCAGCTTAAAGCAAGAGAGGCCAAAAATAATACCTTCAGTAATTGAACGGCGGTTGCCGTGGTACATCTCGTGTTTGCCACAGAGTGCATGCAGCTGCACGCCATGTTCTACCTTGGTCTTTTCGGTGCCTTTCCACCAGTGCATGGTGTAAATATGCACGTCGTATCCCATGTCAACCAAACGTCGTGAGATTTCGTATAGGCGCTTCTCTTTGCCGCCTTTCATATACGGATAAATGCTATCACTAACAAAAACTATTTTGCGAGGTCGCTCCGACGTATCTTTTTTGAGTCGCGATGCCTTCCAGGTTAAATTGCGCAAAAACATCTTTAAAATTCGGGCACCGTCGCGTACTGGATGTAAGTTTGATTCACCCGCTCGAGGGTGATAGCTAATTGGTACCGATGACATACTAAATCCTAGACGTGCCATTTTGGTGACCATTTCCATTTCGATAGCAAAGCCCTGACTTTTTAAGTGTGGATATAGCTCGTCGAGGGCACCCTTTTTCCACGCAAAATAGCCGGTTAATACATCAGTGACATTTGCTCGATATACGGTTCGGACCGAGTTGGTAAACAGCCAGTTGCCCATGCGATTAAACGTATCCATGGCAGCATTCTGGATCTTTCCGCCTAAACGCGAACCAATTACAACGTCGCAAAAATTACTATGAAGCGGCTCTATCATGCGCAGGATTTCTTCTGGGCTATACGTATCATCACCATCAAGCATCGCTACGTAGTCAACATCGTCAGCCAGGGCACTAAATCCAGCACGTAAGGCATGGCCCTTGCCTTTTTTAGTTTCGCTAATTACCGTAGCACCAGCCTTTTTTGCAATTTTGGCTGTGTCGTCCGTTGAATTGTTATCAACGACATAAATATCAAGTTCAAATTGGTTCTTAGCCAACGCCCGCCTGGGGAACTTCTGAATTACCTGTTCGATACTTGCCGCCTCATTGTGACATGGAATTACTATGGCAATCTTCTTGAACGAACTATCGGCACTCATACATCCCCTTTCTTACCATCGATTTTATCTAGCCAATACCGAATTGCTTGCGTTTGGGACGAAGGTGCATCTTGCCCTCGTCCTATACCCTCGTAGCGCAATCTGACTTCCACTTGCACGCGGCGGTTTAATGCAGGCACGATAACTGTTTGAGTAATATTGCGTGCTGCCTCATCTGGGAGCGTCACAGAGCCGCTTGTAAGCAGCTGTTCCTGCTCTGCAGCAATCGCCTTCACCGTAAAATGGTATGTCGTGGCGCGATGCTCGAGGTTGTGCACGCGAAAACTAAAGGTTTGAATATCACCATCTCGAAAACGGTCTGGCAGCTGATTAGAGTGTAAGAAAGAGAGCTCAGTTACACGCTCTGGCCTAGGTAAAACCTTCCAGTTAGTAAGTTGCTGTGCAACTACCGAAGAATAGGCTGCATATGATATAAAGCCCAATGCCAAAAGACAACACAGGGCGATAGAAATGACCGGTCTGCTGAGCAATCGAACGACGATGAGACCCTCCAACGGCAATTACTGAGTTGGTCAAGACGGTAACTTTTCGCTTTCTGCTTCCGTCAGTGTTTATATTACATCGTGGTGTAAAATATAACAAATAAGTTTTCTATCAGATAGGGCGAACTATTAAATAGTGATTAACGTTTAAAAATTACAAGCTCTGCGAGCATCTGCAAGGGCATAGTTCGATGTGCATTTTGAGCTATCAGACCCGCATGCGTTGACTCTACGAGTTCGCCGATAACCTCACGGCCAAGGTTGCGGAGTTGGCCGTAGTGCTTGCCCTTAACGTCGTAACCCATGGGCATCTTTAGAATAAAGTAACCGCCTGGTTCAAGGTTTTGGCCAGCAGCGCGTACTATTTTGTCACATTGCTCATAATCTGTACCGAGCACTTGCGGCAGAATAACCACATCAAACTTACCCTGCTTTGCTCCTTGAGCTGCAAGCTGTGTGGCAGAATCGCCCACGGCATGTTCTACCGTAGGATACATAAGTGGTTTTGTTCTGGCGTGTGGAGGTAGCTCAGGCACTATGAGGCCCCGTTCCACATTCATAGTCAGACCTTGTTCCGATACATCCACCAAGAATCGCGAGAGCATAGAGCCAAACAATGCACCTTTACCTTGGTGTATTGAAGTCACCACCGTATTGGGCTGCGCTATCCTCTCACTGGCCAGCATAACGTCTGCTATGCCACTATTAACGATTGCTATTTTCTTGAGGTCGCCCTTAATTTCAGTATGAGATCCCATAGTTGGATCGGTCACAACCAAAGACTTCGCTGGCTCCACCTCTATCAGCCGCAGTGCAGGCTCCATGTTGACCATCATTGGGTGGCCTTTTTGCGCCATGCTCAAGACGACTGCCTTAGTTAAATCTGCAATCCGCTTTTCTACCCGTTCAAGTCGCTGCAGAGAATCGGCATCCGAAGCCTGCTGGAGCTCTGTAATCTTCTGCCCCAACGTACCGTCACGAAAGTCCAATACACCTTTAAAACCTTGCGTACTCTGGCCCACAAAGAAGTCTTGCATGCCCTGGCCACTAAAAGCAGCTGGCGCTAGGCTATCTGGCACATACTTTACTCCATCAAGCGGGGCAAAGATGCTCAGGCCAACGGCTGCCCAATGCGATAGTTTTAGGTCGTCTACATAGCCTGCTTCCTGGGCGGTCAGGTCTAGGTCATTTTGCATTTCTGGCACAAATGTTTTGGGGTGGTAGTTTTCACATAGGAGAGGCTTAGGTTTCATGCGTCACATAGTAGCACAGGCAAACAACAAAAATATCTTGCATTCCAGCCATTCATAACTTTATAGTAAAAATAACAATAACTTAGTGGAGGATTGGTTATGCGCAAGCAATTATTTGGGGCGGCCTTGGTGCTTGGCTTATGCTTTACAATGCTGCCTTCGCGGCAGGCATCGGCATCTGTTCCGATCACCTTTAGCGGAGTGATTACTAAAAATGGTCAGCCAGCGCCTGGAGAGCCTGTAACGCTTCGCTGCAAGGCAGTTGGGGCAACCACCGAAACCTTTATAGATGTCTTTTACGCACGCAACGACGGTACGTACAGTATGACCACTAATAGCACAAAATGCCCCTTGGGATCCCTTGCCCACCTACTACACGCCATTGATATAGGTCAGCACTTTGACACGAGTGTTACTACAGTTATTCGTTCAAATAATGTGGTGAACCTTGAAATTGGCACCGTAACCTACCCTATTCCAGAATTTTCTGCGTTTGGCGGTATTGGCGCTGCTGCGGCTGGCACAGGAGCATTGCTGCTGATTCGCCGCAAGCTTCTACAACACACCGCCTAAATAACAGCTTTGCCAAGCACTATAACAATAGCGCCTAACCTAGGCCACAGAGCATGGCCGCTGACTGGCCAATGAGCAGTGCAGCACTTGCGATTGCACCAAGCCAGGGCACGTATTCTGGTGTTAGATTTTGGCTGGACGTGGTACTTTGTTTACGTATTAAAATCAGCGATACATTGGCAGCCAAGAATACAAGCAACAGCAGCAAGCTGGTAATCTGCGCCGAGCGTTCGATAGGCAGCGTAAGTGCACAGAGCAATGCACCGGTCGCAACAAGCACTAGTCCCCTAAGCGGCACTCGGCGTGAAGATAGGCGGCTGAACCAGCTAGATATCCAGCCCTGGCGCGCCAATCCATACAAAAAGCGTGACCCCATAGTCATAGTAACAATCATGCCATTTATGGTGCCTAGAAGACTGATGACAATTATTGCATCGGCTGCATTACCCGTAGCCAGTTGGTAAGCCAAAGCAAGTGGCGCTTGGCTCTGGCCAAGCTGGGGTAGCGGCACAACACTCAGTACTACAATAGCCAGCAACATATATAGCCCAGCAACAACAGATAGCGATATAAAGAGAGCTTTTGGGTAGGCACGTTGTGGCTCCTGCACTTCCTCGGCAATATTTACCGTATCTTCAAAGCCGACAAAAGCATAAAAAGCCATGAATGAAGCTGTTAGTATACCAAAAATACCGGCCCAACCACCGGTTTGTGCGGCCTGCATAAAATGATGCCCAAAATGGATCACTGCAGCCGGCTGTTGCCACATAATAATAGCTATCAAAAACAGCAAACCGCCCACCTCCACAACAGTAAGTACGGCAGCCGCGACAACAGACTGTTTTATACCTCGTGCCGCCAACAACGTAAGCACTCCTGCTAGCATAAAGCTCACCAGCACTGGACTGACTGGCGTTAGCATGTGCAAGTAGCCACTAAAACCCCTGAGTAGCGTAGCCGTAGAGACCACACCCACGCCCACCAACGAAAGCCCAACCACCGTAGACACCAAACGCGATTTAAAGGCCTCCTGCAAATAGGCAGAAATACCAGCGCTTACCGGGAAGCGAGTAGCTAACTCGGCATAGCTTAGGGCCGCACAAAAAGCGACTGAGCCAGCAATAAAAAACGACACAACCGCTAGATAGCCAGCTTCGGCGGCAATCTGGCCAATAAGCACGTATATACCCACACCCACAATGTTGCCTATTCCATACAAAGCTAAAAGCGGCGTGGTAATTACCCTGTCTAGCTTACGCATGCCTGTCATATGGTCAGTATAGCAACGCTGTAGCAAATCAGTGCATGACCAAGCTTCTTAATTGCAAATAAATCAACATTGTATTAATGACAATGTAATACTATACTGCTAGTGGTTAGAAACGTAATGCAGGGGGATAGTATATGAATCACGATTTAGATAAACTCGGCCGCCAATTAAAGGACCTCGACAGCCTTCTGGGGCGCTTTGCTGCTGCCGAACGTCGCCGCGAACTTATCCGTATTATCAAAGTTCCTGGCTGGACGACACCAGCAGAATTCCTTCTTGTTTCAAGTATCGTTAGCAACATTACTACTCAGCTCAAGGCCCTCGAAAAGCTTGAAGCCAACCTGCTCGAAGCCAGCAAATTAGTTGGCAAAGAAGCTCGTTCAGCTAAATAGCCAGAGGCTCATCTGCGGCTGTGGAATTCCGTAGTGCACTACATTGATAGGTCAATCCCACGAAATGATTCGTGGGATTTTATGTTTATACCGTATTATTTTTCCGGAAAACTATTGTTTTTGGAAAACTGCATATGATCCAGAACGACCCCTTGGATCAGCATCCACCATTGGCACGTCGTGAATCGTAAACTTTGACCCATCCTTGCCAATTGAGCCTGTAGCTCGCGGACTACCGAATAGTTCCGTTGCAAGCGGTAGCATTACGTCCATTCCAACATCATTTAAAGACTGATCGGGGGCAGCAATAGCTAAATATCCGCCCCTACGCAAACGGCCTGCTGCTATCTGTACGCCTGCTGTACACTCTTCCGTGCCAGCAGTATGGACCGCGCTCATAAGCACGAGATCCATTGCAGGACGTTGCCGTAAATGTTCTTCAGAGGCAGCAATGCCTCCTGCCCTAGATTCTATGCGAGGGTTAATAAAATTGCGGGGCGTTACACCTTGATTTCGCCAGTACGGTGGCATGGCCGCTATAGGCAATTGCCTAATCTGGTCGAAAGTAATGCCTAACGCTGTGGCGACGTTGGTAGCATAAGCATCGACAAATTCACCGTTCTTGCCGCCCGAAACAAGCTGCAGTTCTTTTAACCTACCCGAGGCCAACTCGGCTAGTTTTTGGACCGACAAGCCTGGGCCAAAACTCGTAATTCTTTCTATTGGTCCCTCAAGGAAAACTTCATCTTCTTGGCCACGACATACAAGTTGGGTTTTGCCTTGCGGATGACGCTTAATGTATGTTTGCGGCATCGTAGGCACAAACGCCTTCCAGCGATCACCCGTAAAATCATGCATGGCGCCTACTGCAAACAGCCACTGGGCCGAAGTCTCAACAAATGATGCAGCTGCCTCACGTTCTACAGCCGTACCTTCGCGCAAAGATTCTACCCGCTGGGCAACTTCGCCTGTTTTAAAGTTGTGTACCAACTGCCCGCCCAGTTCGTCATCGCCAGCTAATAGCGACATAGCGCGTGACTGTGGATGCGATGGATCTCGGTAAGGCATTGTGGCTCGCTCTTCGCCAAATACAACAGCGGCATGATATCCCCACATAGTTGGAGGGATTTGAACTGCCCTTTGGTAGTCTTGTGGCGTAAATCGTAGCTGTGGCCCGATTTCGCTCAGGAGTTGATTGTAGGCCGAGCCTAGTCGGTAATCTTGGATAGTTTCAGACATTCGCATATTGTAGCACCTGGTAGCTGTTTGTAGGCCCAAAAAATCGTGTGTTACAGTTGAGATATAAATGGAGGCTTGCCTGTGTGCCGCAATATTAAAACGTTATTCAACTTTGACCCGCCAGCCACTGACGAAGAAATCAAGGCAGCTAGCTTACAGTTTGTACGTAAGCTATCCGGTTTTCATGAGCCATCTGCAGTAAATGAAGCAGCCTTTAATAAGGCCATCGACGACGTAGCTAAGGTTGCCAAAAACTTACTTACATCACTCACTACTAATGCTGCGCCCCACAACCGTGAGGAAGAAGCAGCCAAGGCACACGCCCGTGCCTTAAAGCGCTTTGGGCCTCAAAAAGACTAAAACTGAAAAAGGCTACCTCAAAGGGCTGGCCATATGGCTGCATAAGCGAGTCAACTAATAGCCGGTCTGAATCCAGGCAGTACCATCCCATACCTTAAGGGGCTTTGTAACCCACGTTGATCCATTCCATACCTTAATAGGCTTGGCCTGCCAGCCTGAGCTATTAGTTTTTATATTGCCACTTGCACCATTGCTCAACACAAAATCGGCTGCGTTTTCGGAGTTAGCGCCAAAAGATGTAGCCGCTCCGGTAGTAGCACCAGTAACACCCCAAGCCTGCCAGTGATAACTTGCACGTGTAATAAGCCCTGTCACAGGCACCGCTAGTGGCTGGTATATAGCCGGAGCTTTATTTGTCCAACTCCAAGCAGCGGGTGCGTCAGTAAAGTTAAGCTCTTGCGTATCGCTAAACCACGTACCGGTAGGCGGGCGTCCGCAGGCTACCATAAAGAAGTTTCCCATAACTGCATAGCCAGCACTGCGGCGGGCTGTTGGCGCGTTAGGCGCTGCCTGCGTTGTCCACGAGGTAAAGGAGCTAACGCTTGTGTAGCGCAGTGTATTGATTACTACCGAACCATCAAAACCGCCAAAGCACACAAGTCGCTGGTTAGCACTATCAAAGCCAAGCGTGGCACCACGCACGCCAATACCGCCAGTCACACCAGTGTTTGTCCAGGCACAGTTAGTAGTAGAAACATCCAGGTAAAATAACTGTGACGTAAAGGTTGTGCTACCGGCGTCAGTAGCACCGGCGTGAATATACAACCGCTTGGTTGTGGAGTCAAATGCAAAACAGGATTGCCAGGCAGCCGTAGGAGCAGTACCGGTAGGCGTGAGCTGGGTCCAGGTTTCGGTGCCTGAGGTTAGGCTTAACGCCCAGACATCGCCCAAAACGCCTGACGCGCTTTGGCCGCCCCAAATTACCATTCGCTGGTTGGCGGCGTCGTAACAGCCAGCCATAAGCCAACGCTGCGTAGGCAAGCTGCCACCAGGGCTTAGCTTAGTGGCCTTGTACATGCCATGAGTGTCTGCCTTAAGCTGCCACACATCATTTGTACGCTGGTTAGTACCCGTTAAGCCGCCGAAATAAATGATTCGGTCGTTGGTGGCATCGTAAATACTAATACCACCCTCGCCCTGCGGCATACTGAGCGGCCCTTTGGTGGCATAGCGCCAACGATTGGTAGTTCGGCTATACGCCCAAACTTCGGACACATGCTCACCGCGCGAGATAGTTGTGTCATCGTCCATAGCACTGTAACCGTTTATAAAAATTAGCTCGTTGCGCACAGGGTCAACCACATAGCCCGGCGCATCTCTACCCCTAAAGAAGTCCGCTGTTGTTAGGCCATATAATGGTGCCGTAGGGCTGGTGTTATTCATGTCAAAGGCGTACACGTACTTACTTGTACTGTCATAGCCAAGTTGGGTGGCAGTTACCAAAAAATTACGGGCAGTATCTACCGCAGCAGGACTACTAGAAAACGCCAAGACGCCTTGGTTATTAAGATCGTTGGACTTTATTTGTGTCCAAGTTTCGGTGCCTGAGGTTAAAGAGAGCTGGAATATATCATTACGGTTACTACTTGCTGCACCCTGCCAGCCGCCTAACAATATAGCCCGCTGATTTACCACATCATAACCAATACTTGGCAATTCCCGGATAGCCGGAGCTGCACCACCGGGCGATAATTGTGTAAAGGCATTGCCGCTAATACTATACTGCCAGGTATCGTTAAGGTAGGCACTACCTGTGTAGCCACAGGTAATAATAAGTCGGTCGTTTGTCGAGTCGTATATCATGGCGGTACCAGAGCGACCCACAGGGCTTCCAACGGCACCATTTGCCTTAAGTGTCGTCCAGGTAACACTAGTTGGGCTGTTTACATTAAGCGTGCAACGTACGAGATCGTTTGTGCGTGTTGAACCCCAACCACCAAACAGATAAATATCAGTCGTGTTAGAGGCGGTTTGCTTTGCCACCATGTGATGCTGTAGGTATGAGCGTACTGCTGGCGCACTGGTTTGAGTAACCGTAGACCAAGCCTCGCTACCCGACGTGCTCACGTCTAAAATGTGCATTTCGTTACTATCACTTGGCGTAGCGCCGCCCCAGATCACCATATATGCTTTGTCTGCCGCCCCAGAAGTTGTGCCGCGCACATACACAGAAGCTGCTAAGTTTTTAGCTGTAGGTGGCGTACCGCTAGGCGTAAGTTTATGCCAGCGGGCATAGGCGCTATCGGCGGTAAGTTCCCACACTTCGTTATAACGAGTAGTGCCATCGTAGCCACCAAACAAAACAAATCGTTTATTTTTGGCATCATATACCAAATTAGCACCACGACGAGACGTAGGCAGCAATGCCTCCTTAAGGATTCGTGCCGTACCGCTAGCCGTCGCTACGCTCGAAAAAGCTGTACCAATCGGGCGAGCCTCGATATTTAAACTTGTGGCCGAGGCCGGTGTTGAGCTATATACGTCAGCCTCAAGCCACAAATTATTCGAAATACCATCGCCAGAGGTACTGCCACCAACAGTTACGGGAGTGTACTGATTATTTCGGTACTGTCCGCGGGCCAGTACGTCTGGGTCGCTGGCCATATTAGTTAGTATCTACCCAAAGGTCGCCAACTGCTGGGCTACTAGGAGGAGTTGTGCTCACCGTTATTTTGCTAAACCCGGTTGCCTGTGCAGCCGCCACCCAGGTATTGTCACCACGCAAAAAAGTCGTGTTATTTGCCGTGCCGGTACCCAGCTGTGCTGTCGACACTACACCGCTGCCGTTAAGACTGGCGACGCCACTAGCTGCGCCCATTTGGCTGGCCAGGATTGCTCCGGCATTTGCTACTGCCGCCGATGTTAGTGCGCCTGCAGTAGTATGAGATTGCATCAAGAAGTCATTGAGGACATCGCCCCACTGCCCACTGTCTTGCCCTGAAATTGGTAAACGAGCCATTAAGATTACCCCTTATGGTTAGCTGCTTTTAGTATAGCACTGCATAGTCCGTTACAACCAACTCAAAAATAGGCTCCACACGCAGAACTAGCTCACGTGACTTAGGTCAGGCTTTAAATAAAGTCATAAATTTTTATTACTAGCATTTACATTGTAAAATAATACTTTATGCAGATTGAGAGCAATCACCGCGGTATGGAGGACATCAGCCCAGCCCTTCTTACACACTTAGACACACGGCCTTATAAGCCTACAGACCCGGCACAAAAATTCGTACGTTGTATTATGGCCACGCTGCTGTTAGCAGGACTACAGCCTGGCGAAGCCAGGGCAGCAACATCTTTTGAACTTGGCCCCCACTACCGGCTAAACAGCGTTATTGATAAAGCACAGCAAACTGCAGGCGAGCCAAACTGGGAGGCAGAACCAATCTCTTCGAATCTCGATACGGCCGCCGGCAATATCCAGCGCCTACCACTAACACTCATATTCTCTAAGCAACATCTTAAAAAAGAACTTAAAAACACTGATTCAATAATGTTCAAAGTGACTGCTACGAGTAACGGTCACGAGCATACCGTGGCAGATAGCACCATTAGCGCTGAAAGTCTTGGCGAGCAACCCAGCGTCAACATGCATTCAAGCGAAAAATCAGGTGCTCAAAACTACATAGACTCTCTTGGCATACTACCTAACACCGATAAAAGCTTTACACTTCCGCTTTCTGCTTTGGGTACAAATACACTGTATGTAACTAAAAAACATGGCAAAAACACAACTACTACCAGTCAAAATCTGGCTGACCCATCAAGCAAAGCTTGCGGCGAAGCACATGTTATCGAAACTGATATCGCATCAATATACGCTATTAAAAGCCTCTGCAAGGCAGTCAAACAAATACGCCCCTTCATCAACAACGACCCAATTGTGATCCTTGGCGAACATGGGACCAACGAGACAGCACTCGTAGAGGAAACACAAAGCAACTTCCCTGGTGTCATAAATCTCTACCTACCCTTTAAGCGTGCACTTCGTGGCGTTGAGGTTGGCAGCACCACACCGCGGCATGAACTCGCGCATGTACTCTTTTCGGATCTTTCGCAAGATGATCAAGATGCCCTGAGCGAAGACTACGAAGCACTGGTACGGACCACGGCATATCGAATACCGAGCGAAGACGATGTGCAATATAGTCGGCCTGGTAAATACTACGACACGGCAGACAATGAACCTATTTGGGCGCTTATTACTGAGTCACAGTATGAGCGCGAGCTAGGTAATGCCGGCTCGCTTTCGGGCCACCCTTTTGGCAAGCCGACAGAGATGTTTGCGTCGAGTATAGCCGTCTATAGCAGCTATGGTGAGCAGTACGTGGACCATTTTAAGAAGCTCGAGCCCTACCAGCAAGAGCTTCACCGCAACTTATTTAAGACAATCACTGATATTCTGGAAAAACGCGCTAAGGCGACAGATCCAATGGATAATATCACCAAACTCATTCCAGATTATTGGGCCATATATCAGGCCCTGTTTTGCAGTAAACTACCAAAAACTAGTGCCTAAACCACATGCGAGTAAAAAGCTCCCTCGCCATGCCGGTTTTTCTAAAATCGGGCAACATTATTAAAAGTTAATGAGCTTTTTGAAGATTATTTTAGCTGCATTTTAGCCCCACTTATTGAGTGTTCGTATATTGGCAAAGTACTGTTATTTACGAACAAAACCATAGTGCTATATGTTGTATATTTTACTTATTACATACGTATTTGGGCGAAATTCAATATTGCCCATTACTCCTTTGGCCAGGTAGCATTCCCTTGTCACTAACCATTAAAAGGAGAAAGAATGAAGCACTTTACAATTGTAAAAAGGCTTTTGAGCGGCTTTGCTTTGAGTGTCGTAGTACTCACAAGCTCTGCTGCAAGCGTGTTAGCAGCGCCAGTTGTTACACCGCCAACTGACGGCCAAAGCGCCGTAACAGGTCCCGAGTCTAAGCCACCAGTTGAACCTGGTACTAAAGACGCTAAATCAACTGCAGCTAAGGGCAAGACCAATGTTGTCGGCACAAACAGCAATGGCTCACTTAAGAGCGCACTACCTCTTACTGGCTATGTATCTGGCGTAGACTTCCAGACAAGCCTTAACTACTGTTGGAAGAACTTGGTATATACACCTGTTAAGAACACAACAACAGTTACCAAGTACCTTCAGGTTCGTTTGTACAGCAACGGTACATACCACGACATTTACACATCAGTAGCCCCTGGCGGTTCAGTAACCTACCCAGCTTACTACGGTGTTGATGGCGCATACTACGCTTACCTCTACGTTTGGAATGGTTCATCATACGCTTACGATGAATACCTAAGCGGAACTAACACTTGTAACGTGCAAGTGACTCGCACCTACAACACAGGTGGTTGGGTACAGCTTAAGATTCAAAACGTAGGTACAGCATACGCTACACAAATCTCTAGCGAGCTTGCTCCATACCCACTTAACAGCACATACTCACCATACACTGGTACTTTGTATGACTACCCTGCAGCAGGTGGCGCAGCCATCTACCGCTGGTTCTACGTTGGATACTCTCCTTACGGTATTGTTTCGACAACCTACGGCAGTTTCAACTACCCATACGTTTTTAGCGGCGATCTTTAGTCTACAAGACTCCTAAAAACGCATATATCCAAAACGACCCACTCTGTGCAAGTGGGTCGTTGCTTTTACATCATATTTTCTGCAAATTATATGTTACACTGTTTTCTTGCAAAAATGTAAAAGGAATCGTTATAATGCCCCCTCGTAAAGAAACCCCTGCTGAACTTTTAAGTCGTACCCTACTTGCCGCTGAAGATGACTTACAGCCGGGCTTCACCACAGATGGTTTTTTAATTGAACTTGGCCTTGGAACAAATGTCAGCGACAAACGCACGCTACTCGATCGCTTAACCAATGGCAGGCCTACACTTAGAAATCGTGCAAAGCTTGGCGGCACTATCCGTGATGTTGAACGCCTGCTGACTGCCGTGAATGAACGTACAGCCAATCGTGCGCAGGAGGCTATAGCTGAAACACTCGGAGCTGTGCTCACTGCACATGTAGCTCGCGAGCAGGAACTCTGCCAGGTAGGGCGACAGATTGTAGCGTGCTGTCAACGGCCCGACATTATCCCAAATGAGATAACTACACTTGTAGATTATCTGCCACCGGCACCTCCTCAATCACGCTTTATGCAAAACTACCTCCCGCGTTAGGGAGGTAGTTTTTTCACGACTTAGTAGTCTTACCGGCTAAATGCCGCACAAAAATGAGCAGCCTACTTTGCGGCGTTATCAATATCAACTTTCATGATTTCTTTGCGTAACCAGGCACGGTCGGCCACAGCAACGGTGCCATCAAAAGTAACGCCCAGCGTCTTTTGGAGCCATTGCTGCACCTCGGGCACATCACTCACAAAGTGACTCTTCTTATCGCCAATGCCGATAATGTTCATAAACCAGCATGGCTGTTGTTCGGCCAAACGCTTAAAGGTATCAAAATGAGCCCGGGCCATATCGCCCGCATCCCACACCGCTAATTGGCCAATAATCATCGGCTGATCAAAGGTCTTAAAGCTCAGTAATTTTGTGTCATCCTTAGTGCTCTGCACGATATCAGCAGCGATCTCCTGTTGGCAGGCACTAAAGTATTCAGCCGCCCAATTTTCGGATAAGTTAGCATACTGCGCAAGTACCTCATAGGCCCTATGGTCGCGATCAGTGGTAATCTCAGCTCCAAAATTAAGCGTGTTATCTAGTATTCCACACATTAACAAGCGAGCACTCGTTTCACTAATCTGTTCGATTAAGCCGGCGGCCTCCCACTGTTCAAAGATCTGTGTGCAAGCTGCACCAACATGTTCAATAAGCATGCCGTCACCAATGCGTTGCTGCCAATATTCTTCTAAGCCAGGATGGTGGTCGATAACCTCTTCAACTCGTTCAAGGTCTACAAAATCTTCAAAATATTTGGGCTCAGAAACGTCCACTAACGTAAACTTGTCAGTTTCATTTGGTGAGTAAACAGTAGTTAGCGGTGCCGGCCAAGCACGCACAATAGCGGGAATGCTTTGGTTAAGTGGTGCGGTGCTTACTGCACGAGCCTGCAGCCCCATAAGTCCGAGCAGCTCAGCGTAGGCGATAATGCCCGCATATGCATCAATGTCTAAATAGCGTCTACCAGAGGTAATTATCTTCATATATTGCCTTGTTTTTTATTCTTATACTATTACTCAAACATTAATTGACTCATCACGCAAGATAAGAGCACTAGTTTGTAGTTCCTGGTATTACACCGCGCACAAACGAAGGCTGTTGCTGAGGCGACTCCTGCGGCTTGCGCTTTGCTGAGTGTAAAATACTCGCGTAGGAATATTTTACATAGGTCTCGCCGGCCCTATGCCCCCATACCGCCCTGGTTGCAACCGAACCCACGGGCACCTTACCCATCCACTCTACGTGACGCACAGGCTCAATATTCCCCGCCGACAAACCGCCAAACCGACGACCAGTCAAAGATTTTATCATGTAAAATACTCCTCGAGTCACTACAAATTGACCGTCAGGCGTATCAACCATAGCCGAGATAGTATCCCCTGCATAGAGTGGATTGGTTTCCATTAGATGTGCGCGAGCATCAAAGTTCTGGCTGTTGCATGAATCTGGATCAACATTTTGGGTTGCCGTCCGTGTATCACGCACAACTTTAAGCAGCGAGCCGCTACCATCAATTTGCAATGGCTGCCCCTCTGGAATCGGCCACTCCACTGCCCCTTGTCTCTCCAAGCGACCATATAGGCTACAGACAACGCTAGGTATACCGCGGTACGAGAATGAGTCGAGGCCACCACTTATTATACCCACCCGCTCTGCAGGAATTGCTGGCGGTGCCTGCCAATATTCAGCTGCGGCCATTTGCTCAGCCAACTTACTCATATATTCTCCAAAATGCAGCTTACTGCTTGGCTAAAACACACAGTATACGATAGCATTGCAATATCGGCCAGTGCAGTATATTAGTCAGTGATTTTGACTGGCACTGGCTCTGGCAGAGGCTGCTTAGTACGACTCCAAAAATACCAAGCAAATGGCACGATGCCAAGAGTGTTGATTGTTGCGGCGAGCGCAAATAGCACGGCAAAACTGTATTTATCGACCACGTAGGCGCCAGCAAACATAATAGCAATAACCAAAGATATATTGAGCGCATCGGTTACGCCCCACTCCTGGCTAGCCTGCTCATGATTAATATATTTAGCAACAAGAGCCAGCTTAGTTGGGTGACCAATTGCCCAGCCAACACCGTTTAAAACCCACAGCAAAGCCAAGCCCAACGCACTGTGTGTGAGAGCAAAGCCTGCATAACTTACGCTAATTGCCGCCAAACCCGCCATGATAAATAGCAGTTGTTGCCTCTCTGCCAAGCGCGAGTTCATTTTACCAATCGCCAGCTCTACGATAATGCGTGCCGCCAAACCTACGGCAATAATTGCTGTGGCCGAGCTAACCGTGCCCCCGGGTACCGTAGTGGTTACGTACAGTACGAACAAAATGTTAATTAAGTTGAGGGCTGAATATAGCATGCCGTCAGAAATAATAAAGGCCCGAATAAAGGGCTGCACCTGTGAACTAAAATAACTCATTCCACTCAGTGTACCTATCTACTACAGAGCACGTCAATGCGATATGGGTCGTGCTAGATATCTGTGGAGTTGACTTGGTGGTCGCCATGCCCAGGCAGCTCTTTGAATAGTGTTTGCTCTAGAGGCTTGGCAGCGGTGTCTAGATCAATAATTGCATTAGATGGCACTACTGACCGCGTTAGCATCCAGTGACCGGTAAGCCGGAGGCCCTCGGCATCAAGGTGCGTATCTGGCACAGCAGCAAAACCTTGCTCAAATGTTGTTGGGGCCATTGGCCTAGCAGTACCGTAGCCGCCTGTGTCAAAACCTGGACCGTTTTCATCCGAAAATTCTTCGGGATATTGTGAAAGGTAATTACTCATAACGGCAGCACTATAGCGCCGCAGGCTGCCTGCGTCAATACTAATACCCAGCCCTACCTATTAACTTGTAGTTTTGCGGCGGAACAGCCACGACGCAATCGGCACCGAAATCACCAACATGCCCAAGCACCAAACCACCGACAGCCACACATGGTTACCAGTTGGCGTGCCAAGCATTAAGGCCCTAATAGCTTCGATAATCTGTGTAATGGGCTGGTTCTCGGCAAAAGCACGCAAAAAGCGGTTCATACCCTCGGCTGGCACAAAGGCTGTACTGGCAAAAGTAAGTGGAAATACAAAAACAAAGCCCAGCCACTGCACACCCTCAACACTCTTAGCAAGCACGCCCATAATTGCCGACAGCCATGAAAATGCCAGCGTGAACAACACTATAATGCCTACAATCATTAGCCAATCGAGCACATCAGCATGTGTCCTAAAACCAATTGCCAGGCCTGTTAAAATCATAACCGCCGTAGAGATACCATTACGGAAAACATCCGAAATCACGTGGCCGTTTAGTACTGCTAGATTAGCCATTGGTAGTGAGCGGAAACGATCAACAATGCCCTTTTGCAAGTCATTACATACTGCAATAGCAGTTGTTGTTGAACCAAAGGCCACGGTCTGCACAATAATACCGGCCATTATAAAATTGAGGTAGCTAACCCCTTTTGGCAAAGCCATTGAGATGGCACCGCCAAACACTGTCGAAAATAGCAGCAAGAACATGATTGGCTGAAAGAATGTGCCCAATAACTGGTCGGTATTGCGAATAATATGCTGGCTACTGCGACGAATCATAATAAGCGAGTCGCTAATCGCCAGCACCCATTTTGGCTTTTGCTCAAATTCTAGTTCTATAGCCATTACTTAGCCTCCTCTGTTTTAGCTTTTTGTGTGCCGGTAAGTGACAAAAATACGTCGTCTAGTGTGGGCTTATGGATATTCATCGACTCAATCTTAACACCGGCCTTACTTAAAGTGTTGAGCACTTGGCGCACGTCGTTATCAGTGTCCTTAATAACAACCGTTACCGTATGGTCTTTTTCGCTCGACTCAATAATTGCTTCGCCCAAAACTTCTACTGCCTCGGCGTAAACCTTGCCAGTTTTAAAAGTTAATTCTAGGCGGTCGTTACCAATCTTAGACTTAAGTTCGTTTGACGTGCCCAGCGCAATAACGCGGCCACCATCAATAACCACAATTTTGTCAGCCAATTGGTCGGCCTCTTCTAGATACTGGGTGGTAAGCAAAATTGTCGTGCCCTTAGCCTTGAGCTTGTTAATAATGTCCCACATTGCCAAGCGTGAGCGAGGGTCAAGCCCGGTAGTTGGTTCATCTAAAAAGATTACTGGAGGCGTAGCTATTAAGCTCACCGCCAAATCCAAGCGTCGCCGCATACCACCAGAATAGGTTTTAGCCGGTCGATCGGCAGCCTTAACAAGGTCAAACTCTTCTAGCAACTCTTGGGCTCTTGCTTTAGCACTCTGTGGGGTTAGACGATATAAACGGCCCATCATTACCAAGTTTTCGCGGCCGGTAAGCAGTTCATCTACGGCAGCAGATTGGCCAGTAAGGCCAATCGCTCGGCGCACCTTGTCGGCTTCGCTCACAACATCATGCCCTTCAACCGTTACACTACCCTCGTCAAAGCCCAGTAAGGTACTCAGAATGCGCACGGTAGTAGTTTTACCAGCGCCGTTTGGCCCCAGCAGCGCTAACATTGTGCCACGCTCTACTTTAAGGTCTATCCCTTTAAGTACTTCATTTGTGCCATACGATTTCTTTAAATTTTTGGCCTCTATCACATACGTCGATTGCGCCATATTTCCCCCTAGGAGTAAATCAAATAGTTGGTAGTTATTTTATCACGAACAAGCCGAGTAGGCACCCGACAAACACTGCGGCTAATGCCGAAGCTTATTTATTTCTGCACTTTCTATATATCTTCGAAGCGCTGCATCAGGCCAGAAGCATGAAAGTAGGCTTGGGTCTGCTCTAGCAGTTGCTTGGTGCCAACGCTACCATCTAGCATAAAGAATAGCCCTTGCTCTTCGGCAGTAGGCAGTTGTAAGTGCCGACTGATTTCTTTTGCCGCAGTCATCGGTGGGATACTCCATTCATTAGTAGGAATAACAAACTCGTCGGCCTCCGACCACGCCTCAACTCGATCTAATGCTAGTTTTAGTGGTGTATCAAAAGCAAGGCCTATCGCTAACCCGCCGCTACGCTGGGCGATATCCAGTATGATTCCACGACTCTTTGGAGTATTGCTAAAGCTGTCCAGCGCAAGATCTTCGTTCGCCCCTAGATACTCACGAGTTTGCCGCTCTACAACGTTTCTAACCGCACTTCCAGACAAGTTCCGGGCCCTATCGGGCTTCATACCCTGTACTTCGCGCGCTTCTACTAAGGTCTGTCGAATTATATCGCTTGAAACATATGACATGTCGTACAAATCAGCCAATTTAGACATAAAATCTAGCGGCACAGACCCCAGCATGCCAACTTTATACAGTAATAACGGCTTGTCTAGGTCTTGTCTTTCTATGCGTGGTGTTTGGTGAAGTGATTGTTCAAAGCTAGGCATGGTGTAAGCCTCCTGATTATACTGTGTGATTAGTTGCATACACTGCTCTGAGCGCAAACAAGTTAGGCTAAAGTTACCTTACGCACGACAAGCGGTCAAGTGCTTTCTGTCGGTAACTCTTAACTAAATGCATTCCACTTGCGGCGAATGGCCCAAAACCACAAGCCGGCGCCAATTACTGTCGTCGCAAACACCATTGTTTGCTTGGCCGGCACAATGTACATCAGATCAACCAGAAGCTTAGAAGCAAAATATGCTACCAGTAAGTAAGCCGCCCACTTCTTCATTTTCCACATGCCAATAATAATCGCGATATTGCTAGCGAGTCCGGCAATAGCATAAACTGGGTACCAGCCAGGCACGTCGGTATATAGCGTCTTGAGTGCCTCACTATTAGCTAGGTAGTACGGAATCTGCAAATCACCAATGATCAAAAATAGAATCATTACGCTTAAAAAGATGCCTTGTTTTTTCATATCTCCAATCCTCTTGAATTATTTACTCTATATTCAAGATACTCTGTTTTAGAGACAATTGCAAATCAGTCTTGGCCTAGGGCAAAATCAACAATCTTTCGCCCGGCCTGGGCACGCTCAAACCGAAAGGCTGGTCTTTCGGTGGGATTGTATAAAGAAACTGCCTTAAAGCTGCCGGCTGTCACACCCAAAGCGCCGCCCATTACAGGCAGGGCCAAGGACACTGGCATGTTCATCGCTGCCATACTAGCACCACCTATCATTGGTAGGAATGCCGCCACCTGTCGAACCCTATCGATATATCTAAGATTACGTTCATAATTAGGGTGCGTTACGTCATGCTGAAAATGGCCCGTTTCGTGGATATTTATATCGTTAACAAGCGTACTAAAGACGGGTGCCATTGGCTTATAGCCTCTATGCCTAGGTGCCTCGCCTTTTTTAGCGGCCTGGGCGGCCTCGATACAACGCTTGGCATATACCGTGACAGTTCGCGTTTCTGGCTCATAAAGCCCCAGCTTGTCAGTTAATTCGCTACTGTAGTGCAACGTGGCGCTAGCAATATCTTCTGGCGCAACACCGGCTTCACGCAGCATTTCGTAATACTCTAAGAAGTTAAATTGCACATCTTCAGCCTGCTGCACAAGTACATCGTCCACGAGCACCGACGGCGCTGCAGCTACCTTTTGGCCAAACATTTCTGGCCCAACCGCTAGCGTGTTCACCTATTCTCTCCGATCAGACAAGGCACGTACTGCGATACAGGCAAATAGGCTCACCCCGCCGATAGCAAAAGAAATATTACATCTTTCGGCTGCATCTTTTGCGGCAATATCAAGTTCGGGATAGGGGCTGCCAACCGTGTACGCAGCGTTGCCATTCACTATCTGAGCAGACTGGTCGTAGGCCAAAGCTCTGCTCATTTGCGACACACCATCAGCACCAGCTAAGGCACCGAATGCCAAAAGGCCGCCTGCAATATATGTGTTTAATTTAAGCTTGTCCATAAATTGCTACTGTAAAAGAAATCTGCAATTTAATCAAATTAAGTGCAGTGCCTAGATCTATTGGGCTAGGGTTTAGCTATTTTGGATTTTTGTAGTTTGGGTTTGCACGTTCTGAGTAAAGCGCGTCAAAAAATCAGCAATCACCTCTAGCTCTTGGTCGGAATAACGGTTCAAAAGTTCACCATGAGCCTGCTGCACACCAGCCACAAGCGGACCAGCCAGCTCCATCCACTTTTTGCCAATCTCGACAATCACGCCCCGGCGGTCTTTGGGGTTTGGCTTACGGCTAATAAAACCAGCTTTTTCGAGGCGATCGAGCATAGCAGTAGTAGAGCCCGTAGTAAGCCCTGTGTATTGGGATAGCTCAGTGGGAGTAGCGGTACCTTTAATCGCTAAAAAGCTCAGGCATTCTGAATCGGTAACATTTAGGCCTAGTTTTCGGCCAATACTATTGCGGAACAACACCGAACTCACCCCGTTGTCGCGGGCCGCCATCATGGTTTGCTTTTCTAGATCTTGTCTTGAACTCATAGGTATTTTCCATTGGAACTAGCTTTAATATCAAGTAAGTTGATATTATAACAAAATCTCAGGTTGTGCAAGTGACTACCTATATCTCTGCGCTCGACATACTGCCGCGTTTACGATAGAATCGCCACATGAATCAAGGCATAAGCTATAGACGCTTTATCACCCACGCCCAAAATGCTAGCTGTATTGCCGAAGAATGGCCCTTTGGCAACATGGCCAGTAATACAGCACGTGAGCCCAACCTACACCCCGGCGTGGGGCCTTTCACGCCTGCTGGCGACTACAACCAAGGTGTGGTGGTCGACTATGCTGCCACCCTAAGGCGAAACCCACAACAGGCCATCCTGCTGCTATCGCCATATGCACAGCCAGAAGGCGTGACACAATATGATTTTGAGCTATCCATTGCGCCACAAGAAGTAGATGCATGGAATGTACTCCGAGGCGTTCGCCTTGCTGCCCGCCTGTCCATTAATAGCGACGCGCACCACAGCTCACGCACTCGCTTTGGAGTTGTGAATAGAATTCTTGGCATCGAACAGCCTATGCGCACTCCCCACTCAAAGCGCCCGGCGTGCGGTCAGCATGACCAAGGGTATATTCATGGTCGGATCACTCAAGTAGATGGCACTCCATCAGAACGCAGCAGTGGCAGCCACTTTGTAAGACTTAGGCTCGGCAAAGAAATCACCCTAGCCAGCCTGAGGCGCAGTGAAGATACCCAGGTAAAGCCCGATAGATACTCCTTGGAGCACAATGGGCCACTGTACGGTGGTGATATCATAAGGACCCGGGTCACCCGAGATCCAGATAATCCACATCTTTTTCACACAGACCCTAACGCGGTTATCCATATTCTTGAACCATCCCGTGAGCGATAATATGAAGCATCTGGTGCATATGCTGTAGTATTAAGGTAATGGATCAGCTTATAAAACTTGGCTGGACCGCTAGCCTCTCTGAGGCATGGTCACAGTTAGATGCCAAAAACCTACACCCGGCGCGGGTGGTAGCTGATTTTGGTACATCTTTAAAAATAGCTCTGCCTGATATCCGCACGGCCGAACTCTCGGGCAAGTTAGCGCACTACACCAAACACGATGACACACCAAAAGTTGGCGACTGGGTAGCAGTGCAGCTCTTAGACAATGGGCCAGCTGTTATAGAAAGCGTTTTGCGCAGGCACAACGAGATTGCCCGCAAAACTGCCGGCAAGCGAACCACAAAGCAAGTTATTGCTGCCAACATAGACCTTGCCTTTGTATTGCTAGCGCTCGACGATGACTTTAGTGTTGAGCGCCTACGCCGGTTTCTATACCAACTATCCATACACGCTATTCGCCCAGTTATTGTGCTAAATAAAGCCGATAAAACCACTAAACTACCTTTTTACACACAGCAACTTGAAGAATTTAAGCTACCTGTCATTATTGCAACTGCCATAACCGGTGCCGGCATTGATGAGATGTTAACCTATATACAACCCGGCCAAACTGCCATACTACTTGGATCGTCTGGTGTTGGTAAATCTACCATCACCAACAAGCTACTTGGTAGTACAGTGCAACGCACAAATACCGTGCGCGCCTCGGACTCCACCGGCAAGCACACCACTGTTCACCGCGAACTCTTTACACTGCCCAATGGCGGCCTATTAGTTGATACACCTGGTATTCGCGAATTGCAATTATGGGGTGAGCAAGATGATTTGGACGATAATTTTAACGACATCGCCACGCTCGCCAGGCGCTGCAAGTATGCCACCTGCACGCACACTAGTGAAGAAGGCTGCGCCGTACAACAGGCCCTACATTCTGGCCTACTCAATGAGGCACATTACGCAAGTTACGTAAAAATGAGCAGCGAACTGGGCGCCCTAAAGACTAAAAAAGAGGTTCGGGCGCGCCACGGGAATAAGCGCTCCTCCAAAGTTATTGCCGACCAAACAAAAGATGCACTTCGCCAGATGCGTGAAGATATATTTTAGCGTAAGTGCTTTGGTAAATAGCCACTAAGTGTTACGCTGAGACTAACGTTGATTTAGTCACCAGAAAGGACCCTGCTATGTCAAAAGGCAACGCACACCCCAAAAAAGAGATCAAGAAAAAGAAAAAAGATAAGCCTGCCAAGTAGGCTTATCTTTTTTAATAGGTAGTGGGCTTACTTAACCGTAAAAGTGCCCTTGGTGCCATTTTGCAGGTGGTCGTGGAACATAAAATCCCCGGCTGTATGTAAAACAACCGTAACACTTTGGCCTTTTTTAATGGTACTTTCGGTTTGGCCATCATATGTCTGGTGGTGGTCGTGGGCGCCAAAGGCTAAATCGCGTATCTGGTCATCCTGGTTTGTTACGGTTAACCTGTCGCAGAGTGCGGCATTGGTATGTTGCGGAACCATAACGCCATTTTTTATGGCAACGGCATGGGTTACGCCATGTTGTCTGCAGACAACTTCACTGTGTTCACCGCTTCCTGGTTTACTAAGATAGTTTTTGGCAACGTGCTGAACACCCAAAAAAACCAGCGCCCCAACAGCCAGCACCATAACTACAATTGAGCCTACCCTTAGAGGTTTCATAACTACTTGTCGTTTTGCCACACGCTTACGCGCTGGGCAATAAGCCGGGCACGCGCCTTAGCGGTTAACATGCTCACACCTACAATATATAACAGGCCCATGCTGCACGATTCAAGCATATGGCCACTAGCACCGATAATAAGTGCCGTACCACTTGCAATTGTTGCAACTATTAAACCATACGAAACATACAGCTTTTGTTGTGAAGGCCGAAAAAAAGTGTATGTGCTGTGCGCAATGCTGCCTAGAGCAATAAGCACGTGGAGTAAAATAATCATGGCTTTAGTATACGACGCTTAGGGTAATAATGCACCTGCTGGCAACAGTACTGCAAGTGCAATTGTGACGATCAATGAAAAGCCAAACATGCCCCGTGCCCACTTATCAGAAGCTTGTATGTTAGTAGTTTTAAGGCCAGCTAGGCCTTTATAGAACCAATAGGCTCCCAGTAGGCCCATAACAATAGCAAATACGTAGCCCGTATACCCAAATACTGACAACAAAATGCTACAGGCGGTAAACAACGCAATATAGACCACAATTGCTGCCGCTGTGTATTGGCGACCTTTTTTAAGTGGCAATACTGGTATACCAGCCGCTTGGTATTCCCTGCTCCTATACAAAGCAATAGCGTAAAAATGTGGCATTTGCCACGCAGCAAACAGTAAAAATACCAATACAGCGCCAAGGTCGATACCACCCGTGACTATTACATACCCAGCCAGCGGCGGTGTAGCGCCGGATATACTACCGACCAATGTACCTATTGGCGAACGCCGCTTAAAGTAACCATAGGCCACAAGATAGTCCACCAGCCCTACGGCACCAATAATAAGCACAAGTACATTTGTGTAGCGCCACAGCACGGTAAAACCTATCAATCCCAGTATTGCGGCAAAAATAAGTGCACTACGTCCAGATATGTCACCCCTCACTAGGGCTCGATTTTTGGTGCGCTCCATGCGGCGGTCAATGTCACGATCAATATAATTATTTATCACACAGCCACAAGCCACCACTAGAGCAGTGCCAATCATAACACCTAAAAACTTACGTAACGAAAAGGCATGCTGTAGTACACATGCAAACAAAAAACCGGAGGTAGCATTGACTAAGTTGCCGTAGATAATGCCCGGCTTAGTAAGGTTGTAATACGCCTTTAGCACTACAAACCGTCCTGGCTATCCATGTAGTGCTGCATCTGCTTAGAAGACATCATATTGTAGTTAAGATGATGCATGATCCACAGCGAACCTACAACCACAATCGCCACCACACCACTCATAAACAATAAGGCTAATAATTTCCAGCGTGGATTCTTTTCTTGCCCAAGGTGCATAAAAAACAGCATCTGCACAACAAACTGCGCGATTGCCAACACAGCTATAGCAATAATGATGCCGTTTTTGCTATATAACTTGCCGGTAACCACGGCATAGGCAGCGATGGTTGTAGCTAATGACAATACAAAGCCGGTTATATATGACCGCAGCGTTACATGATTTTCATTAACAGGCTGTGGCGGCTTGTGGCTCATGACACTACCCCCAGTAAGTACACAAGGCTAAAGATAAATATCCACACAACGTCAAGGAAGTGCCAGAACATAGCGAACAAAGATAGTCGCCTAAGCACAGGATCTATTAAACCCTTACGAGTAATCTGCATAATCATTACAATCATCCACAATAGACCCACGGTAATGTGCAGCCCGTGTGTTCCAACAAGCGTAAAGAACGCCGACAAAAAGCCGCTGCGGCGCCAGCTGTTGCCCTCTTGTACAAGATGATTAAACTCTGTGAGTTCTAAGGCCACGAATGAAAGCCCAAGTACAAATACAACCAGTAGCGCAGCCAGTACATAGTTGCGGGCCTTACGCTGGGCAGCGAGCAGCATAAGCCCGCAAGCAAAACTGCTCGTAAGCAAAATAATCGTTTCTACTAACACAAACGGCAAATTAAAGAGTTCCGCTCCGCTCGGGCCACCGTTGGTGCTATTGCGCAGTACGGCAAACACTGCAAACAGTGACGCAAACAGCACACAGTCGGTCATTAGATACACCCAAAAGCCAACCATGGTTTTAGAGTGATCGGTTTCGGCTACTTTTTTGTATCGATCTTTTTGGGTAATAAGCGGCTTGTCGGTTAATTCCATGCTCATGCTGGGCGCCCTCCAGCTTCAAATTTCTTTACATCAGCTGCCGGCAAAATGTATTCGGTTTCGTCATCGCAGAATCTAACAATCAGTAGCGTTATAACGGCCACAAATGCCACCGCGGCCAACCACCAAATGTGCCACACAATCGAAAAACCAATTACTAAAGCCAACATACCTACAAAGAATCCTACGGGCGTGTTTTTTGGCAACTCAATATCAGTAAAAGTCTTGGGCTTGTGCAAATCAATGCCCTGCTGCTTAGCCTCCCAAAAGGCATCGCGCTCCGATACCGGCGTTAACTCGGCAAAGTTATAAAAAGGCACTGGCGAGCGTGTGGCCCACTCCAGCGTACGCGCATCCCATGGATCGCCCGTTTTATCTCGCTTCCACTTACGCTCCATAAAGCTTACAAAGAATTGCAAAACTTGCAGCCCGATACCAAGCATAATAATTGCCACACCAACGCCAGCAACTATAAACAGCCCCTGCCAGCCCAGCGATGCATCGTAGTGGTCCAAACGACGTGTAGCACCCATAAGTCCCAAGGCATACAGTGGTATAAACGCCGTGCAAAAACCTACGAGCCAAGCCCAAAAAGCGAACTTACCAATGCGTTCACTCAGCAGTACGCCAAATATTTTAGGGAACCAATAAGTAATGCCGGCAAAGTAGCCGAATACCACGCCGCCAATAATCATAGTGTGGAAGTGAGCTACCAAAAATAGGCTGTTGTGTACTTGGAAGTCAGCTGGAGGTACTGACATCAAAACACCAGCCACGCCGCCAATAGTAAAGGTCACTACAAAACCCAAAAACCACAGCATAGGCGTTGCTAGCCGAATACGGCCTTTATACATCGTAAACAGCCAGTTAAATACTTTTACACCGGTAGGGATAGCAATAATCATGGTTGTAATACCAAAGAATGCGTTAACATCAGCGCCAGCACCCATCGTAAAGAAGTGGTGTAGCCAAACCGAGAATGACAGCAATGTAATAGCACCCAAGGCCACAACCATTGAGGTGTAGCCGAACAAACGCTTACGTGAAAAGGTTGCCACAACTTCCGAAAATACCCCAAATGCTGGCAAAATAAGAATGTAGACTTCTGGGTGGCCCCAAGCCCAAATTAAGTTAACGTACATCATTGGGTTACCACCAGCAGTAGAGGTAAAGAAGTGTGTACCAATGGTGCGATCCAGTGCCAATAGCGCCAGGGTAACCGTTAGGATTGGGAAGGCAAAAATAACCAACACCATGGCGTTGAGTACGCTCCAGCTAAACAGAGGCATTTTCATGAGGCGCATGCCAGTCCGACGCAGCTTAAGTATGGTTGTAAAGAAGTTTACCCCCGATAGCAAACTACCTATACCGGCAATCTGCAAACTCCATATCCAGTAGTCAACACCGACGCCCGGGCTGTAAGCAAGTTCAGATAATGGTGGATAAGCCAGCCATCCGGTGGCAGCAAACTCGCCAATTACCAGTGAAATGTTCATCAAAATAGCGCCAGATAAAAACAGCCAGAAACTTGTGGCATTCATAAAAGGAAAAGCCACGTCGCGCGCACCAATTTGTAACGGCACGATCAGATTGATCAGGCCAAACATCAGCCCCATAGCTACAAAGAAAATCATCATTGAGCCGTGGGCAGTAAATATTTGCTGAAAATGATCAGAGTTTAAAAACCCATGCGACGTGCCCGACGATAAGGCCTGCTGGGCGCGCATCATAAGTGCATCGGCGCCGCCACGCAGCAGCATAACCAGCGCCACAATAATATACATGACACCAATTTTTTTAGGGTCAACCGTGGTAATCCACTCTTTCCATAGCCAGCGCCAACGCTTGAGGTACGTTATCACGCCAACAAGCGTCAGGAGCCCGAGCACCATAGTGACCACGCCGCCCATAACAACCATGTCGTGTTTGAATGCTTCGAGTGTTAATTTACCTAACATGTACCTTTTTACCCTCTAGTAGCTCATGTGTTCGTGAGCCATAAACTTACTAATAATTGTATCATAGAGGTCTGGTTTAACGTTGCTGTAGTAATAGTGAGCATTGTGCTCGCTTGGCTTAGCAAGCATGGTATATTCGTCCATAGTCAGGTTGTGGTGAGTTTGCTTAACCGTACTGAGCCACGTATTAAAATCTTTGTCGGTGCTAGACTGCACCGTAAATGTCATATCAGCAAAACCCTTGCCACTTAAGTTGGCAGATACCCCTCGGTAAGTGCCCGGCTGGTCGGCCATTAGATGCAGCTGGGATGACATGCCCTCCATGGCATACATCTGACCGCCTAATTTAGGAATCCAAAACGAATTCATTGGCGCATCGGAGGTAATCTCAAAATTAATCGGCGTATCTTCGGGGATCTGCAGATAGTTAACCGTTGCAATATTCTGCTCCGGGTAAATAAATAGCCACTTCCACTGCAGCGCCACCACCTGGACAGTTAAGGCTTTTTTAGAAGAATCTAAAGGCCGGTACGGATCAAGTTGGTGCGTAGCTCGCCAAGTAATGACCGCCAAAACTAGAATAATGAGACACGGAATACCCCACCATACCGCCTCAACGCTACGCTGTCGGTCCCAGTTTGGTCTGTATTCGCGGCCCTTAGCCTCAGCCTGCTCTTCGCGGTAACGCCAAACAATAAAGAAGGTCATTATAAATACCGGCACCACGACAAATACGCTGAGCAATAAGGTAATAACCATGAGGTTGCGTTCTTTTGCGGCTATAGTACCGGCCGGTTCAAACACGGCGATGTGGGCATCTTTAAATAAAACAAAGCTCAGTGCCCCCACAATGAGCACCAACAGCAGTATAGGCAAAAGCTTAAACTTCTTTGGCATCTTATAGCGATTATACCACCCTTCCTGATATGATATGCCAATGCAAAAAGCCGCACACACATGACATGTGAAACAGGAGCTAGCCAAGCGCCCAGTCCATATCTGTTAGCCGAACGAATTGACTATCAATCACTACAAACAGCGCCTTTATTCGCATGCGAAGGCCCTAGCCCAACTACCCTTGAGCGAGTTTGGCATTCCACCGAACAACAGGTTGCCAATCCCGACCTTGAAGAGCCGGTTGATACAAGAATCAAACACAATTATTTGGCCGCTCGGCAAGTCGCAGAACACAGCGAAACGGCTAGTACTCGGCTCCAGGCTCACATGTTCTTGGCTACTTTCGACCTACTAGTGCTACGCGGCCAGAAAGAACCAATCGAAGCAGATGACATCAAGCGCAGCTATCGTACGATGTCCACTGCCCTGCGCAACAATCTTGAGTACTACAATGACCCAGGATCCCATAGGCTCATTGCGCAAATGATAGCCTACTGCCTCATTGCTCGGCGAGGCGATATCATGAATATACCTTTTGTAGCATCGCCGCGCGAAGCTCAATCGCCCAACGCAGAACAGAATCATGACCTCTATACCGTTGACGATAACATGACAATGAAGACAGCTATTCATGTTCAAACGCTTGTCCGCAGCTCAGATTCGTTTTTATATACTCACAATTCCCAAAACTTTGTGGACAATAATAGCCAAGGGCTTGAAGCAGTCACACAGCGCCGCCAAGCTGAACCTAAAAAACCAAGCGATCTCATTGTGGCCGAGCTCATTGCCAACGAGCCGGATGGCGGATATCCTACTGATAGCCCCGAAGCATATGCCCTCTCAGCACTTTCAGAACGCCTCATTGCTCGCCTCAATAATCACCGCTTAAAACTTTTGGGGCTGAGCACTTCAAACAAAGTCCGCAGCGCAATTGCTGGCATGGCTGCTATAGTCCTACCTCGACCCGGTCCGCCAGAAGTGACACAACCGCCCGAGCCAATAAAGCGGCGGCCGATCACCATGCCTGATAGACTCTTCTTTTTTACAAACGACTTCGGCAAGCAGTTTATAAACCCTTATACTCAAGCTGAGTATATTCCGCCCACAGTCCTCGAACTTCAAAAAATTAGACAGAATGATCTAGTGGTCGGCAGCCTATGGAAAACAGTGGAGCTAGGTATATCCACAGAGAACCCCACGCAAGTCCGAACTGTCGGCAGACAAGCGCAGGATATTGCGAATACTCGAGATAGTTCAGGCCTGGAGCGTGTTGGCGCCGCCATGCTACAAGCCAATTGTGAATTACTTGCCTTGCGCGCAGAAAATAAACCTCCAACACGACAAGATATTAGCGAAAGCTTTTATCGCATGGCGCAGGTTCTTAATTGGCTGCAGCAATATGGCAATACCCGCATAGACAATAACTACCATGCTGGCTTGCGCGCAGAAATAATTAGTTACTGCCTTGTAGCCTATGCAGCAGACCTCCAATCCGTGCCGTATCTGGGATCCCGCCGCGAAGATCAATCTTACATAATAAGTGCGAATCATGATATATACACCTTGCCCAGCAGGCTTAATGCCTCAAAAACTGCCGCCCAAATCAAACTCCGCTATGAAGAACAACGGCACAAGCAGGATTTTGGAACCCCAGATAATCCACACCGGACCTTTGCCTATCCTATTTACCTAACTGAGGTATTACAGGCCCAGGCCGATAAAATGCAGTTCAAGGGCAAGCATGGCGTGGGTATAAAAGACGCCGCGCGGCTCATTCTGCGTGCGGCAAGCAATGACCTTAGTGAGCATGAGTTCCCGTATCTGCAGGGATTTTCGAGTAGCATAATAGACCTCCTCGCCAAACACCGAGATTTTTTGAGTCGGAAGCAAAAATACAAAAACTTTCCGTACACAACCGCTTCTCAACGCGAATATACTGATGGCTTGACGTAAGGTAGTGACCGGCCAGGGTAGCTCCTGGCGGCTAGTCTTCTTTGGCGTTACTAATGCGCTTGCTGTATTGCAGTGGCGTTTCGCCAGTTACCTTTTTGAACTCGCGAATAAAGTGCGCCTGGTCAGCAAAGCCATAATCTAAGGCGAGCGCAGCCCAGTCGGCTTGGCCATGGTCAATTGCATCGGCCACATCTTGCAGTCGGTAGCGTGAAATAATCCACTTGAGCCCAATGCCCACATAGTTTTTAAAGGAGTGCTGTAGTGTGCGTTCACTCACACCAAACTGTTCGCAAACAGCCTGGACTTGGCGGATTGTGGGGTCCTTTTTAATAGCATCGATGATGGTCGTTATTGCAACAATGGTTTCGTCACGCTCCGGGCGCCGTGAAAGCAGTAATTTCTCAAGACTAGCCACTAAGGTTGCGTCATCTTGATCTAATTGGGCAACCATAGCCTTGATGCGTCCGGTAGCAAAAACAGTCTTAAGCGGCACTTCTTGGTTAGTTAGACGTTCGATGGACTTTTTGTAAAATGGCTCAAAGCCGCCAGGCAAAAACTTAGCGCCAATCACCACGCCGCTCCCTGAAAGCGTACGCGTATATTTGCTAGTAGTAACCCCCGTAAGCAGACTCTCCGTATTGGTAATGGCGATATTCACGTTGGGGAATGGCAGCAGCTCGGTTGTATAAGACTGACCCTGGGGCAAATCCCAGCGAACAATCCAGTATTGCTCAACAAACGGAGCCAGCGCTGGCGATGGGTCGTAACGCTGGAGGGTAAATTGGTTGAGCGCATTCGTACTATCAAGAATGCCTTTTGTTTGCATAACTACACCTGCGGTTTTATTCAATATTAGTAAAAGCTCTTGTAGTAGTATACGTGATTATAAATGGAGAACCACATGACAAATACCACCGCGCAGGTTGCAATCACCCTACACGCATCACCGGCTGCCGTTTGGGAGGCGCTCACCAACCCTGAACTTGTTAAGCAATATATGTTTGGCAGCACCGTTGTTACCGACTGGAAAGTTGGCAGCCCAATTGTATACCGCGGCGAATGGCAAGGCCAAGCTTACGAAGATAAAGGTGCAATTTTACAGATTGAACCCCAGCAAGTGATCGCCATGACCTACTTTAGCCCCATGACCGGCCAACAAGATATACCCCAAAACTACATGAAGATTACCTACCGCATTACGCCCAATGACAAAGGCGTAGAGCTAACCATCACCCAAGAGAATAATAAAGACGAGGCTAGCGCCAAGCGCTCGCAAGAAAACTGGCACACAATTTTACAAGGGATCAAAAAAATAGTTGAGGCTACGACGTAGAACGCCAAGCCAAAAAACTAGTTGTCGCCAACCACAAAGTCGTCAAGATACAGAGTGTTACCGGTACTACCAGAGT
The DNA here is from genome assembly GCA_964494765.1 of uncultured Candidatus Saccharibacteria bacterium. GTDB lineage: Bacteria > Patescibacteriota > Saccharimonadia > Saccharimonadales > UBA4665 > CAMLQK01. The sequence goes on along the minus strand of CAZBRP010000006.1, from coordinate 19,738 downwards.
TACTGGTAAGTTCCAAGAATACCTTGTCGGTGTTGGCTGGTGCCGTAAGACTGGCTGTGCCCTGCTGCCAGCTAGTGGAAAGGCTTGTTAGGGGTACTGTGTCGGTTTGCAACAGCGTGCCACCGCTATCGCGCCAGCGCAATCGAAGTGTAGCGTTAGTGATACTGCCTGATCCCTGCTTAGCCCAAAAGCTCACATGTTTGGAGCCAGCAATGGCATCAAAGCCTGGGTAGTTGCCAAGCTCTAGACCCCAACCACCCCCGCTCGTTAAGGTAACTTCAAGACTATGCGTGCCGTCATGAGCCTGCGCAGAAGATCGAGCGATACTCGTAGAAAACCAGTTATTCCACTGGCCAACCGATCCTTCAATAGTTGCCGTATCGGTATCTAGGGCATTGGCTACAGGCGGTGGTGTGGTAGCGCCATCAAACGTACTGCCGACATCCTGGCTATATGGCGCCGTCCGCCATTCATTAAAGTAGATCTTTTCGCCGTAACCCTTGGCAAATCGCCAATCACCAACATACTTGTTATTAAAGAATTTATTATTTGCCCCAAACATTACCTTGTTTTGGATGGTGGCAATGTTATAGGCCGAAGGTGCCCACGAAATATTATTATCGCCGGTGGCGAACAGCGCATGCACACCGCAGTACGTGCCGGTGCAAGGCACAACAGCGCCATCAAACCGGAACTCATTTTCAAACACTTGCACATTTTGCGAGTTCCAACGGCAGTTGGCAGTATATGGAGCACTGCCGACACTCACATAACAAGGGTGCGTATTATTAATTGGATTGGGATACGTGTAATCGTAGGGCGAGGGTATGATAGTTGGGGTTACTAATGGCGTACAGTAGGTTTTGCTGGTATTGCCGTTGGAGTTGCAGAATCGGTTAGAATTTTCAAAAATCGAAACACCCGAGAAGTTATTTTCTATAAGATTATTTTTAATCTGCAAGTTAGTACTGCCGCTAACCGTGGAGGGCAATCGGCTATCGCCGCCTGATTCGGATATATAGATAGCTGGTGCTGGTGAGCCAAGGTTACTAGTACCGGTTGCCCAAGCGTTACGCTTTATGACATTGCGGCTAATGGTTGCGTTATAGCTAATCTCATACCAAATACCCTCACCAGAGTTATGCTCAATCCAGTTGCTATCAAACAAAAAATCGGTATCGTTAGTGTCTGCCCATAGGCCGGTACTTAGGTTATCGTGCACATAGTTATTAGTCACCCTGGCACCAAGCACGTCCCAAAACTTACCACCACCCGTACAGCCACAACCGTTAATTTGTGACTCCCAATCGTCTTGGTTGTTGCCACTAATTTCGTTGTTGTTAAGAGTGATGTCTTTTATGGCAAAATCACCTTCGACCTGGTCTTTATACATGCTAAAACCGTACTGCCCGTTATCTTTAAGGCAACTGTACTCCACCGTGTTCTGGCTACCTACAAATACCGCAGCACCATCATTGTGATGAGCATATAGGTATTGCATAGTCCAGCCGGTGCCAGAGTCATGGTTAATAACACCCTCATTGTTGTTGTCTAGGCCGCGCCCAAAGTTACGCACCTCAAGATAAGCAATACGCACGTTACTGGCCGAACCGCTAAAGGCGTACATGTTGTTATTTTTGCCGTCCAAAATTGCCCCCGGGGCACCAATATACACACTGTTATTTCCTGGTGTAATCTGCGCATACTGGCCGGTGCCCAATGTGTGCTCACCCGGCGCAAACCAATATGTTTTATTAGCCTGGCTAAAGTCAAAGCTTACATTGTTGCCAGCTGGCACCGTAACAGCACCTGCCGGTGCGGCAGACGGACCGCCGCTCCACACATCGTTACTACATACTTGCATGGTACTAGGCAGCGAAGACCACCAGCCGCCGGCAGCGCGCGTTGGCGTAGAGCCACCATTGCCACCACTGTTACCCCCCGAAGAACTGCCGCTAGAAGAACCAGAGCCAGAACTGCTACCCGAAGATGATGACGACCCGCCGCTTTTGTTTGTGCCCCGGCCAGCCTGCTGCGAATCAAACGACACGCTCGTTTCTACTATCTGTTCCGATTCATCATCTGCTGGAGTTACGGCCTTGTCATCGATGGTAAAAGTAAACAGCTTGGACTTAATGGTCTTGCCAGCAAACTCATACACCACGGCTTGCAACGTATGCTGGCCAGGTTGCAAGTTAGCGATAGGTATCGAAACCCGGTACGGCGGCTCAACACTTCTGGCTGCAACCTTTCCGTCTAAGCGATATTCGACACGATCTATGCGCTTAGCGTCCTCAAAACGCAACGAAATATCAATAAAACCAGTGGCCTTGGCTTGATCTAGGCTAGTCTGCGGCACATTCAGGGCCACATCTTGGTTGCCAGCCGGCTTGTCGTTCGACAACCATAGCGTAAAGGTACCCCAACCAACAAGCCCCAAACCAACCACTACGATAGCGGCGATTCCTGCCTTTTTGATGTACCCTTTTAAGTCCCTCATCACTTTTGTATAGAATAGCATGAATCAGGCCCAAAAAGCCTGCTATTATTGTCAATATGAATAGCCCCACCACCATTACCTGGAACAGGACCCTGCGCCTAGCAATTTCTGACGTCGACGAAACAATTGCCGATGTATATTCACCGGCCGAGCCCGCAATGATAGCCGAATTATCACAATTTCTACGTGAAGGCCATAAGCTTTTTATGGTAAGTGGAGGTTGGATCAAAAACATGCAAACCAACATCATCAACCATATCGAACCCGAGCTACGCCGCAATATTTTAGTGGCACATTGTAGCGGCTCTGAAGTATGGGGTTTTACACAGCAAGGAGAGCAGCGCGCTCAACCTTTTTACAGCAAATACGAAGAACTGTTTACGCCGCAAATGAAACAGGACTGGCGCGATGCCATTACTCAGTTGCTTGCGGAATTTAATTTTAGAACTCACAGTACACGCCCCAAGCAAATCTTTAGAGAAGTGGTAAGCACTGATCCGCTCGACATTATGTTTGAGGACCGGGGTTCACAAATTACACTCCAACTTACAAATGCTTTTGATCTGTCAGATGAGCAATATGCCAAAATTGAACACGAAGTGCCATATACGCATGGGCAACGCGACCTACGTATTCCTGTCATGCAGCGTGCACAGGAACTTTTTGATGCCGCCGGACTACCCATTACACCCCGGCTCGGCGGGACCTCAGCCATAGACATGGCCGTACGTGATGTTTCAAAAACAACCGCAATTACATACGTATTGGGCAGTCAGGAAATTCTGGCAACCATTGGCCTTAAGCCTGAAGACATTAAAGACCCGGTGCAAACCATTGAAGTTTGGGGTGACAAATTCTCTGAGATACGTGGCGGCACGGACCGGCACATGAGCGAAGCCCTACCGCACCAAGTACGCTCAATTAACTTCCGCCCGGAAGATCCGACAGAATTTCCTAAAGGCTACAACATTGTTGTTTGGGGTGGACAGCAACATTTGCATCACGGCCTTATTGAATACTTACAGTCACGCCCAAAACAAGCTAAGTAATTACGAAAAATCTAGTTCGGTAAAATCAGTAACGCAGTAGTCAGCGTCGTGCAAATCATCACGAGAATGCGACGATAAAATGCCCACCACGGTCATACCAGCGCTCTTACCAGAAGCAACACCTGGAGGTGAGTCCTCAAAAACCAAACACTCATTAGGTGCAACACCAAGTTGCTGGGCAGTCGACTGGTAAATCTCGGGGTGTGGCTTGCCTTGGCTGACGTGCTCATCACCCAAAATTACTTCGAATGCATCCTGCAAACCCAGTTCTTTCAGTGCAAAGTCTCGATTTTTAGCGGGTGCCGTAGTAGCGATTGCGGTTTTAATACCGTGCTGGTGCAATGTGGATATAAGCTGCCTTAAACCAGCAATCTCTGCAATATGCGGCTTAAATAGCTCACGATACAACGACTCTTTTTCTTCGGTATATTGGAGTTCTTCGTCCTTACTCAACGCCCGGCCAAAAACAATCTCGAATATTTGATCGTTCTTTTTGCCTGAAATTTTGTGCGCAAACTCTTCTTCACTTAAATCAATATCGTGCTTACGCAGGAACTCTTGCCATGCCTTTTTGTGGTAGGTCATGTTGTTAATCATAGTGCCGTCCATATCAAAAATGGCAGCCTTAAAGTTAGATAATGGGATCGCTACTTTCATGCGCCAACTATATCACAAAAAGGCAAGCTATGAGGCTCCTGTACGATGCTTTAGGTGGCTAACGTTCGTTTTTAAAGGTGTACTTACCGGTTTGTAGTGCAACTATAAGTTTATCGGTGCTAGCAGCAGCGTTGGCGTATGAATCAGACCAAACCCGTAAAAGTTCGGGATGCTTGGCGGGCGTACTGGGTTGCTGCTCTACAGGCAGTGTACCCAAAAACGACGTAACTTGGCGCTCGGCGGCAGCTCGTTGCTGTAAAAGTTGTATCACTTCAGCGCGAGTCAAATATTCCATAAAAGCAATACCTACTGACAGCTCGACAATATCAATGCCCTTTAAGGCCTGTTGCAGCAATTCCATAAATAAACTCTCACCGGCGTCTGTAAGAATATATTCTGTTTTGGAAGGGCCCAAAGCCTCACCCTGCTGCTGGCCAGGCTGCTCAATTAAACCCTGCTTTTCCATCTGGCCCAACGCGTGATAAATAGAGCCAGGGCGAATAATCGTCCAGGTTTCTACACGCCATTCAACAAGGTCTCGGTAAATTCGATATCCATGGGCCACCCCACGGCGCTTTAAAGCGCCCAATACAACAGTTTGCACAATTGACATGCCTTTATAGTACCTCAAAACTGCCAACTATTCAAATTTGACTAGTGGGCAGTTGCCTGATAGTCTGCAAATAGACACTAATTCAAGGAGCATCTATGCAGGACAACAAGCAAAAATATCAACAATATGTTGAAGAATTCCTACAAAATGGCAACGAAGAAATAGCCGATAAGCTCATTGCCAAAGATGTTATTACGCACGATGGTATGCCGGACCAGGCGCCTGGACTACAAGGGGTAAAAGATACCTTTAAAGCCCTGCGGACAGCATTCCCCGACCTTAAGGCAAACCTGCAAGACATTATTGCCGAGGGCGACAAAGTAGTTGGTCGCTTTGTAGTAACCGGCACGCACACCGGAACGTTTATGGGCATGCCGGCCACCGGAAAATCCTTTAGCTACGACGAGATAGTCATTGTACGGTTTAAAGACGGCAAGATTGCCGAACACTGGGCCGAAATGGACACCATGGGCTTTTTGCAGCAGCTCGGCCTCATGTAGCCTATACATGTACAGCTACTGGCCCGCTAAAAGTTAAGGCGTGGCCGTATTAGACACCAACATCTTGGCGTCTTGGCCGCGGTTGTATGCTTTGACATTGGCGTCAAACCCAGTAACCTCAGCTGGTGTTTTGCCAGGAAAAACCTGCAACTTAAGATTATCTTTTGCCGTCATCTGCAACAAAGCCGTTGCCTTAGGCATATTACTCATTTTTAGCTGAATTTTAGTAACACCGCTGCCCGGCACAATCTTTGTCCAGTCCACATCGCCTACAACGGTAAATTGCGTTGGCTGGCCCTGGTAATCACCAATCGAGAAAATTGGCGTCTTACCATCAATATAGTCATAGGCCAAAGCCAAGTGGCCAGTATAATAACCCTCTCGCGATTTAGCAGGGTCAGTACTGCCAGCATAGCCATTGGTGCCCTCTAGGAACCAGTTGCCAACAGCCTGGCCCGAAACATCATAGTCAATCTTGCCGTCTCGTGGCTCAAGAGTCCTGGAGTACAGCGGCAAAATCTGGCTCTTAACCTCGTCAGTAAAGTAGTGTAGCGGCTCAACAGTATGGATCTTCCATGGCTCGCGGTTATTGTAAGCCATGGGGTACAGTAGACCCTTGAGTGTCTTAGTCGTATCCCACACCTGGTAGTCCAAGCTCTGGTGACCAACTTTGCCAATCTGGTCCCCAGCCTTTACCGGAATATGCACATCACCGTTGCTATTAGGGCCCCAGCCAGCTGGCAACTTTGACTTGATGCCAGGAGTAATACTAGTAAGTAAGTTGTAGTTGGTCATAAATGTACAAGAGTGCGAAATAGTCACCCACCAAGCATCTTTTTGACCATCATTTACAAACTGCACAGCGGTAATAATTCCGTCGCCATCAGCGTAGACGGGATAGGTATCGTAAGCGGCGTTCTTATCTTTTTGGTAGTAATATTCGTGATCAACCGGCGTAACATGCCCGCCTACCATTAAGCCCATGGGCTCAATTACGCTCACGTCTTTTACGTTCATTGGGGCGTGTGTTAGTTTGCTGCTTCCCTCACCTTCACACTGGCCATTGCTCAAAGCCTTACCCTTGGTGACCGGGTCACTTGAAGTTGAGCTACCTAAATTACCGCCACCCTTAGGTTTATTATTGTCGCTCACCACCTTAAATGCCGCAAAAATAGCAAAGGCGACAAAAATAATAAGTGCAAACAAAAGAACGTGGCCAAAGCCCCGTTGGTTTTTATGTGTCTGATTCATATTAAAACTATAAGTTGAAAGATACCTGAAAACAAGAGTGCTTATGCTTATTTGCTTGCGCGTAAGGCGGCGTCGAGTTGCGCAAATAGCACATCAATTCGCTGGCCTTTATTGGGTTGCCGAGGCATGTGCCGAAGAATGCGCCCTGCTTCGGCTGGAGCACCTGCGATTGCACGCTGCAACATCTCATCTCCAGCTTCTGGCGTGTTGGCAGCCGTTTCCGCCGCCAAAGCAGCGTACACAATAGGGCCAAGTATGTGCTGCGCTTGGCGAACACCCTGCAGGCCAGTTTGCAAATCGGTGTGCGTATAGGCAACCGCTGCAGCCAACACTGCAGCTTGCACGGCGTGCTTAGATGGTTTGTCTACACCCTTACCCGCTTTCATGGCATCAAAAGCAGCCGTACGAAGATGTTGGCCCCGCTTTTTGCCTTGCGCAAACTCTTGGGCTGCCTGTACAGCCTGGCGGGGTCGTATATCGCCTGGATGACGGCTCTCAAATACCGCCAGTGCCTCCCGGGCATATGTAGAAGCCCACTGCGCCACAGGCCGCAGCAATTCCTGCTCTTGCGTTGAATTACCCAAACTTTCTGTCATATATCTACTATTCTACCCTGTTTACCGTTACGAGTGAACTAAGCACTTGGCTACAAAATGACTTCCAAGGTAGCTAATTCAGCCTTTAGCTGCTCGGCTGATTTAAACTCAATCGAGCGAATTCCTACTTTTTTAGCGCCCTCCACATGGCGAATATTGTCGTCGATAAACACGGCGTCCTGCGCTTTGGCACCAAGCTTCTCAAGCGCGAGTTCAAAGATTTCCGGACTGGGCTTTACCATACCAACCTCACTCGAAACAACAATAGCATCAAAATATTGCTCTAAATTATTCTCAGCAATTATTCCACGTAATAGCTTTGAAGGTGCGTTTGAGATAAGGGCAAGCTTATACTTTTTACTTAGCTTAGAAATAATCTCAACAACCTCGGTGTCGACCACAGCAGCACCGTCAACCTCTTCAAAGGTTACCGTGCGGCCCGTTAGCTCACTGAGTCTTTCTAAAAATTGTTCTGGTGTAATTGCACCAATATCCTGTTGATATGAAGCATCAAAATAGGGACCTTCGTGGGGTATTTTATTAGTGCCCAGCCAAGCTTTGTAGGCGTCAGTCCGGATTACGTCAAAGAAGTCAAAAATTATAGCCTTAATCATAGGGCAAGTATATCAAGAACGAGCCTAAACAGCTGCACGGTACCATGTACCCAAATAAAATGACCCCCTAGTTAGAGGCAGTAATATACCAAACGCCCGAGCCGCCGCTCACCAATGTGACGAATTTATACTGAGTGGCTAGCGCGTAGGTTGTAGCACCTTCAATAGTGTCGCTACCGGCCCGAGAAATCGTGACAGCATTGGCAGAACTATCGATTTTTTTAATTGTATATATTTGGCCCACCGAAGCGTTGGCACTCGGCAACGTAACCGTAAAGGCACCGGTAGTAGCATTACATAATTCCATTAACGGCGAGCCCGAGGTAAGACTCACAGCACCCGTGCGGGTAGAAGCTGGAAATTGCACACCGCTGCTGGCGGTTAACCTTCCCGAAAAAGAAGCGTTACCGACTGATGTGATCCCACCTGGTGTTGACAGAACGCCGCTTACCGTAAGTGCACCATCGGTTTGGAGCGCACTGGCCGCAGAACGATACAAGTTAGTGTCTCGAGTGTTAGTGCCGTCACCCCATTCACGCTTGCCTGAAGCATAATCAACCACCCGAGCGTTAGCATCGCCAGTTACCGCACCAGAAAGCAATCGCTGGTTTGCATCTTGCGTATCACCTTTAAAAATACTGCGCACGCCCGTGGTATCAAGCCCGGACCCATAAAATGTATCAGCAGACGAGATAGCTTGCGCACGCACCTGGCCACGCTGCGTATATACATAGTTACCGCTGTTTACACCGTCCACAGTGGCAGAAACTTGCGCATTGTTTAAAAAGGCGCCGGTAGAGCCACCGATGTTCACCCGAAGTGGCTGCGTAGTTGACCCCGAAACATTATCTAGGGAAGTCTAAAGACAAGTAGACGACAGTGCGATGTCGTAAATGCCGCTCTGCAAACCATCACCCACACGGCCAGAACTGCGGATATGTGTATTGCGCGGCACCAGTGCGTTGCCGGATTGTTTGGCAATTGCAAAAAGGTTTTGGGTTATAGAGTCTGAAGGCGTATCCCAAGACCAACAGCCATCTATCAGCGTGCCTGTGGCCGACTCAAGCTTAATACAACCGCCACAAGCTTGTTCAAATGTCACATCTCGCCAAACATTGTTGCGGTTTGCGCCGTTGGCATTAGTACAGCTTATAAAGAACTGGTACTGCGTGGCATCATTGTCGTTGTTCCAGCCAATAATCTTTTCCCATACGTTCTGAGTCACCAGGTCGATGCCACTAGACACTAAGTTCCACGCCGGAACAGTCCTTGTAGCACCATATACTCGGTATTGAATCTCCGAAAAATAACACTCAATAAGCAAGGCAACATCTGGGGCATGCCATACAGCCTTGCCTGCTGACCTAACGTAAATATCTAGGTGATGAAATGATGCACGAATAATGTCTGCGTTGTAAAATGCGTTGCCGTTAGTGACGTCAATTGCTAAGTGGTCAATTTCTACGCGGTCCACCAGCGAACCAATGTGCATATTAAAAACATCTGAGGTTGTGTTGAGCAACTTCGCACGGCCCCAAGCATCGCCGCAAATACGGATATTCGACTTAATGTTTAACGCCGAAGAAGTAACATACGCACCTTTTGGCAGATATACACAGCCACCAGATGACGGCACGGCGTTAATGGCAGCCTGAATAGCCGCAGTATCGTCAGTTGAACCGTCGCCCTGCGCCCCGTAATCCTTAACGTTCAACCAAAAAGTGCTTTTGAGCACCTTGCCCGACAGGTCAGTCGACAGATTTGTGACTGCTGCTTGTGGAAAGGCCCCGCTTGGCACCACCGGTGCGCTCGAAAAGGTTTTAATTCCACTAATGGTTTCGACGCCAGCCAAATGCACAACAGCACTGTCATCGGCCTTAGTACTTAAACTTCCGGCTGTCTTTAGCGTACCGTCGGTGTTATGCTCGACTTTTAAGAAATCGTTGAGTACATCACCCCACGTGCCGTCGTCTGACCCCGGTTGCGGTAGTCTTGCCATATTATTTCAATTTAGCATAAGCTTTGACCGTAGTCACATGGCTGTCTTAATCTGTACTCGCAGCAGCTTATTGTTGCGGTCGACGTGTACCACTTTTTGCTCGATGTGCGCCGCTTCTTGGCGCGAAAGTTGTTCCAGGCCAAGCACAATCACCTGGTCGCCCGGTTGAAAAAGCCGTGCCGGGCAGCCATTTAAGCAAATTTCGCCGCTATGTGGTTTGCCCGGAATTATATATGTTTCCCAATGGACCGCGTTAGACATGTTGTTAATATGCACCAGCTGAAACGGCAGCATGCCGGCAGCCTCAATAAGAATAGGGTCGATGGTTATACTGCCTTCGTAATCTAGTCTGGCATCCGTAACATGAACGCGGTGCAATTTTGCCGTGCAAACCGTGATAGACATAAAACTCCTTTACTAGGCCGCAGGTACTTTTTGTAGTACCATTTGCAGTCCGCCGTTGTTTACTGGCGCATACCAAGCATCTGGCGAACCAGGGTTAAATGTAAGCATCTTGTGGTGCAGAATCGGTAAGGCAGTTCGCAGCTGCTTGTGTACGATTTGCCTGGTTTTAGCGTCTACTGCCAAATAGTACGGCGGCTCACAAATATCTTTGTTTTTGTGCATAAAGTCGCCATCTTCATCAATAGAAAGTTCGGGCGTTTTCCAGTACTCACCCAAAAAATGCACGTAGTGGCGGTGCTTATTGTAAACCAGTAAAAAAGCCACACGCATAGTCGGCTGGTATGTTTTGTTATCGAGATGCGGGAGTTGTATGGGGTCGGAGGCCACAAATTCTTCTACCAAAAAGCTGTCGGAAGCATCGTGTTTCCAGGCAGCATAAGCCGGGTCTTTGCTGGCAGCTAGCTTGCCTTTTTTGGTAATGATGTAGCGAATCGTTTGGTCCAAATCTTGGGCACTGGTAATAATCACACCCTTGCCCATAAAGTGCCCATGAGGCTTGATTACAAACATCTCACACCCCAGGTCGTTTATAATGCTGGTGGCTAGTTTTTTGGTATACACTTTTTTGTAATTTCCCCACTTTGGCTTGTAGGTCGAAAGCACCGGATCTTGTGCAAAAAGCTGTGTCATACGGTACTTATCTATCCAAAACGGAAAGCTAGACTTATCTACAACCACCATGCCCGGAAGCCTTTGTTCAAAATCATAAATAGCCGACAGCTGCGCCCAACTAATATAAAGTAGGCCACCGTACGAAGAAAGATCGTGCACGTCAGTAGCTGGCAGTTTGGATTGCTGCTTAAAATGCTGGTCCGAAAACAAGGCGATCATATCGTTGGGGTTTTGCCAAAAAGGCGATTCCGCCAAGGTAGAAACCAATTTTTTATCGGCCATACCATCCGAAACTATCCAGCCTTTTTTATTGTAGTTAGATAACGTCTTGAGTAGCTCTACATGGATTGATTCTTCTTCGGGATTGCGAAACGTATTGCCATTAAACATCGAAAGCGAAGCCTGCTGGATTTCACAAATCTTAACGCCCTGTTTAGCGCTATATTTTAAATCGGCAACCATATAGCAAATGTCCACCGGATATTTTTGTGCAGATACAAGGGGCATTAGTCGAGCTGAATTACGTTAAGCGTTTGGTTAGAAATCCAACTCAGGTTGTTACTGTTTTGGTTATCTAATAGCACGTTTAGCGTGACTGGTGCTGTAGTGACTTTGATCATTTGAGACACACTAGCTGACTGCCCAAACACTATACCGCCGCCCGCTGCTACCTGGGCAAAATGCTCTGCCATTGGATATGGCTGTACATTAAACCACGGGCCTTCACTCTGTTGTTCGCGCATTCCAAGCGAAAAAGCAATGTACTGATCACCAACCTGGTTTGATTCGAATGTATACTCTTGGACTATTACGGAAACACTGAAGAGATAAGTTCCATTAGCAGAAATTGTTATGGTTGAGCCATTAACTGCAATGTTGGAACCTTGTAGAACATTTTGTGTATTAAAGTTAACGCTATTGAGGCCTTGGCCAATGCTCTGGGTTGGGTTGCCTTGGGTAAAGTTTGCCGTGTAGTACGAGGCTACACTGGCGGCTACGGACCCTGCCGGACCAGCTGGCCCCGTAAGGTTGCCAATGGGCGAACCCCAGGCTCCACTAGTTTGCTGGTAATAATTTCCGTTAGACGTGTTTATATATAAATCGCCGTCGCTATGAAGTGTACTTGGTGCTGTTGTACCGGTGTAAATTTTAGAACCTGCCGGGCCTGCTACACCCTGTGGCCCCTGACCACCAGAAGCATTAACGGCAGAAGTCTTTAATGAGCCGTCTGTATTATGCGACGCCTTTAGAAAATCGTTTAAAATATCGCCCCAATCGCCATTGTCACTACCAGGGGTGGGCAAACGGGCCATATCGTATTTCCATTCTACTTTTACTGTATGCTACCTTAAGCATAATCAATCCTCCGCCTGCTGGCAAGCATTGCAGATACACCCAAATAAGGGTATGCTATGACTTTTAATTCAATAGCTGATACAACTAGAATATGACTACCCCAGAACTCGGTGACCCATTCCTCGATACACCTGTGGACATCCTTGAGGCTATGCCTTCGTTTGCGGCAGAATATAGCGTGCCGCACATTGCCATCCCTGCCACCAATATCATCTGCCGCGATGGCCAAGCAACTACAAGGTATAGCCTCGAAACAGTTAAAGCCATGACTACGCGGCGCGAGCTATTATTAGTAACTGACTTTTGGCTGGACAACCCTCAAGAAATGCCATGGTGTCTTGGGCCAAAAACCATGACATTTATACGAGCATTTTGTGGCTACCAGCCTGCCGTAGCCAACTTAGATCGCTTACAACGCAATCGTGAAGAAGAGATTACTGAGCTAGTTAAGGCACCGCTGGACTTCGTACTACTCGAGACAGTTGTAATTGATGACACGCCGCACTCTATGGTAACTGGCAAGGCCCTGCGGCGCTTTATAAAAAGAGAAATGCCCAACGAAAAACATGTACGAGTAGGCAAAATTGTTGAACATATCGGCCAAATGCTTACACCAAACTACAATGAGCATGAAGAGGCCGAGAATATGGAATATCTGCAAGATCTAGAAGATCGTGCGCCGCACATTACGGCGCCCGGCGTGGCCTATCTTGGCTCGCAGCGCTGGGATGCTGCCAGTAATTGGGGCGTTTCGCCAGATATCTTCCCCTTAGGCTACGACCTACTTGGCAACCCCGGCAAAAGTGGACTCTGGGGTCACACACCACGCAGTGACAAAGTCATTCGCTCTTACATACAAGCACTACACAGCACCCAGTCGTAAGGCAAAGCGCCCTTAACCGCCGATACAACCGAGGTTGTTATAACTACACCGCTTATGCTGCGCTGCAAATGCTATGCTATGACGGTCTCGTGAGAGCTAGGAGAAAATAAAAAATACCAAAAAGGAGGGACCCCATGTCTCGGAATATTAAAGTTGCGTTTGTAATTAAAGGTGGGCCAAAAAAATGAAGTTGTTGGCTCAAAAATCACTCGACCTTTATATTTTAACCGCACTTGCAAAAGGCTTTCCGGTGTTTTGCACAGTACTCTTGCCAGTGCTGTATGCACAGCATCTTATTACCGCTAAAGTACTAGGCTACATTGGCGCACTGTTTATTGTGCTTACCATTGTCGGCGCCATTGCGGTTGCAAAACGATTACACAACCTAGATACACGGCAGCTTTTGCAATTGGCCGCGCTTGGCACAATTGCAGCTTCGAGCCTGCTTTTTATTGCAATGGTTACTCAAAACGTTCCCCTTATTGCAGTGGCCTACGCAGCAATGGGAACGGCAGTTGGCGCCGGGCTATCGGGCGTTAATGCCATGTCGGCGCACGCTACTACCAGAGGCAATCGATTCAAAGTAATCGCCAGGCTCAGCATGATAGCCGACATTGTACGCATTGTTTTTTCGCTTATCGTGGCTGGGCTGGTGTTGCTTAATGTTTCTTGGGCAGCCGTGCTACTAATTGTGCTGTGTGGATTTATATTCTTGTTTTACGCATCACGCCAGCAAGCTACAAAACCCCAAACTGCTACAAAAATGGATCTAAAAGGCGTACGGCACAATACACCCTTTAAGTTTATTCTGTCGCTGGAGTTCCTTGACTCGTTTTCGAGCTCACAGCTATTTGTATTTTTACCACTACTGCTTATGGCCAAGGGCTACTCTTTGCAAAATAGCATTGTGCTGCAAGCATGCACCTTTTTAGGTTATATGAGTGGCCGCTGGCTAGTGAGCGTACTTGCCCAGCGCCTATCGGGATTAAAGGCAGTGGGCTTGGCCGAGGCTGGGCTGGTTATTTCAATCATGCTGCTACTTGTTACCAACCCTTTGTGGATGCTCTATATTCTTACCTTTGCGTTAGGCATATTTGCACGCGGCACCTCGCCGCCCATTAAAGCACTCGCCTTTGACGCCCTAGACGACAGCCAGATGAAGCAAGGCTCTGCCCTACACGTGATTGTAGGTGATGGCGGCGGCGCGTTAGGCCAATTGGCCTTTGGGCTGCTTGTGGCATCGTTTGAGGCAAAAACACCATTTATTGTTGCCGCCTGCATTGCAGCCACTATTTCTGTGCTGTGCTTATCACGACTAGGTAGGATTTTTACCAATGCGATCAAACAATCTCCTGCTACTGTGCAACAATACGCAAAGTAATCTTTACACTTCACTACAAAACAACACCCTCTCGCCGAGGGTGTTGTTTTGTGCTGCAAGCTAGCCTGGTTTAGCTCACCCTGCTAGGCATTCTTTTTGGCATCTAAGCGTAACGTATCGGATTCGTCACGATGTACTCCGTCGGAACCCACGTGCTTTGTGCTAATCTTCGAGATATGCTTGAAATGACATATATTATGTCGAATCTTTCTTTATGCAAGCTATGCAAAAAATTATGTGGCCATAAAGAAAAGCAATATCAATATAGCCGCTAGATCAACACCTACCAGTATTCCCTGAAGAGTGCTAAGAGGTGGCCATTTTTTAGTACGGCTATATCCGACGACATAGGGTATAAGCAGGCCTGCAAGAATAATAACAAAGATGAGCGATAGAGTAGTTTTCATAAGACTACTCTATCATCTAACCAACTGTGAAGAAAATGCGACTGTGTCATTTTTCTTTGGCCGGGGAGGATGGTCTTAAGTAAAACTTTTTCAGCGAGTATTTATAATGACTAATATTAGCGATGAAATGTATGAGAATCTTCAACGGATTTTGGAAAAGCAAAATGGAAAAACTTACTCATTTGAAGAGGCGAAAGAGATCCGGGATGAGCTTATCGATTTCTTTGTAATACTGTTGGAGGGGTGTGATGACTAGAACGGCCAGTTTACTCATCGACCAAAACTGGGCGTGGTCGAGCGCCATCGGACGGTCCAATTATGCCATTCTCCTCAAGTTCTTCTATGAGTCTAGCGGCTCGCCCATATCCAATTCGCAGCCTTCGCTGGAGCAGACTGGTAGAAGCCTTTCTCTGCTCGATTACTAACTTCATCGCATCTTCATACATGTCATCTTTTAGTTGAGCGTCTTTTTCCGGATTGACAATTTCTTCGACGCCGGGCAGCGGTTCATATCTGAACAAAAGCTTGGCAAGATGAGGGTAAGCATTGATAAATTGTTTCTTTGTTATTTTTGAGCCTACAAATTCGGCTAGCTTAGATTTAAATTGACCTCTTTCGGCAGCAGTCGATTGTGCGTCAAGAAAGTCTTTGATCGAAGCGAAACTAAGTTGCTTCTCTTTCTTAAACTGCTGCCAGAGCTCGTATGGATAAGTGTCCTCCATAGATGGAACATACGTCTGACCGTTTTTTGTTAAGAGGAAACGCTTATCAAGACCGAGCTTATGTTGGGTGGCCAAAAGCGCCTTCAGTCGCTGGCCACCAGCCTTTACGTTACCGTTATCTTCGTAGTCTGCACTATTGTGATCGATAAAAATCGCATAACGCTCTGACCAAACTTCAGAGAAGAACAAGTATTTACTTAAATCAAGCATATTCGCAATGGCTTTTGAAGTATTGCCGTCACCCGCCTGAAAAGGAACGTGCACATCAAATTTCCTCAGATCATCTTTAAGGTCTGGATTTTTTTCCAGGCCGTTTAAGAATTCTTTTTTAGTTTCCTCTTCGGTAAGTATAACGACTTCAGGGAACCCAATATCAAGATCATCCAGTCCTAACATCTTAGCAATTGCTGGTACTGCATCGGCCGATTGAATCCCATCAGATGTGGTGGTCTTTTGCTGTTTCGGCCCCTGAAACTCAACAAGCGTGCCGTCGTAATCGAACATATATACACTACAATAATCAGGATGATCCAAAGCTGACTTCACTATTTCTATATTATGTGTAGTTGCAAAAGCTTGGGTGAATTGCGGCTTTGGTAAATTTTCTAAGAGAGTGTTTAGCTCGGGTAAAAGTTTTTTGCGGACTGCCGGGAAGAGCTCATCACCTAGGTCGTCTATAACAAGTATGTGCTTGTCGTTACGCATTTCTCTAATGGCTGCGATAAGGCCAGCGATATATCTGCTGCCTCCGGCTAAAAACTCAGCACGAATTTCATTATTTTCCTCAAAAGTAAATTGACCACTAGATAAGTTCATTTTACGCAAGTGCCTTTGGGTGGGATTAACTTTTGCGAGAATTTTATTTGCATCGTCGAGATCGGGTAGAACAACATACTTGTCACGCTGAAAAACTTTTACACCCCCAAAAGGTCGCTCGTTTCGGTGAGATGTATCTCCATCCGTGTCATGAAATGGCGCCGTCCCTGAGTGCATGATCGCAACCACTTCGGTACTGCCTGAAGGACTGCCGTTTTTTTCTACTTGCCATCTATCACCTGATTGGGTGGTAATCTTAAGCTCATAAGTGTCAGGAGATGTAGTATAAGAGAAAGCCACCTTGGTTTCAGGTTCAAATAGTGAATGAAGACGTGGCGCCAGCCCTTTTACAAGCACATCCTGCAACCCAGCCGTATTTAATTGGCTTAATTTGGAAACTCCCATGAGCAACTCTAGTACGCTACTCTTTCCAGACCCATTTATTCCTACAAGTAGATTGATTCGTTTCAACTCTCTCAATTCAATCGACTTACCACGAAAGTTTTTGAAACCAGAAATTTTTATCGATTGAATCATGTAAACCTCGATTCAAATCAAAGAATATATTTTGACTTTGATTCAAATCATGGCTGAGGCGGAGGGATTCGAACCCCCGAATGCTGGTACCAGAACTAGGTACGGCCAACTCTCCGCACACGTGGGCGGCCCGAATTACAGAGGTAGATACGTTCTTGCGTGTGCGGCGTGGATATTGATTGTTGGGTGTCGTAGCTGTCAGCGCTGCTGTCAAAAATCTGGACTGATTGCCTCTTGCAGACTCCGGCCTACCGAAGGCGCAATGCTTTTACGATTGCATTCCTATAAAAGGCAAGAAGATTGAGATCCTCCAGGTCATCAATCCTGAATGCATTGAATTCGGCGTGCCCGGCCTCGCTCAACTCTTCGAAGTCGCCCATCCCCCCCACTATCTTGCACAGGTAAGCAATTACTAAGACTCCTCCCTGCTCATCCATCGACTTCTCTACTGTAAACATGCCTGCATCTATTATCTCTTCGACTTTAGTCTCAAAGCCAAGTTCTTCTTCTAATTCACGAACGATAGTCTCAATAGGCCCTTCACCAGGATCGATCTTACCTCCTGGCAACTCCCATTCATCTCGCTCATTCTTTCTCAGCCACACCTTCTCTCCATCGAAAACAATCCCCTTGACCGATACGGGAACCTTGTAGGGTATATATTCCATAAAGATACTTTAACAGCTAAGTACCGAATAAGTCCATTTGATATAGAGGAAATCCAGGAATTACTAAATGAAGATAGTCCTCGATTCCAGGTTTAAGATTAGTAAGCTACATTAGCGGTCGTTATTGAAATTTGCAATGGAGTCTTGATCATACCTTCTCCCCTTATTAAAAACCAAACTAAAATACCTCATTTTACTGAGGTATTTTAAGTTTGATTGAATATAATAAATTTGGCTGGAGAGAAAGAACCTATTCCAAACTTTTGAGCAGCAAGATGAAGTTGAAATCGAGCAAGAAATTAAAGAGATTCGCGCCTTAGTTGATGAAGGCGATAAGAGCGAGCTCACATTATGATTTCGAACTAGTTCAGGGGCCTAACTGACACTAAATAAAGTCAAAGAAACCATCATCGCCAGAATAAACACCTACGACGTCAGCGGCAGTAAAGTTATCGTAACGCGCAGTTGAACTTTGGGTACTGCGTATACCAGTATAGGAGCCGGTGGTGATTGCGGTGTTTGTCACAGCAATACGCTCCACCCCATTAATGAAAGCTTTAATGGTACTGCCGACGCATTGTATACGTGCAACATCACCGTTTGCCAAGGTGGCCGCGTAGCTTCCGATGCTTGTAAATGTACCACTTATATTTGTGAATAAATTCCAAGACGTGCCATTACTGCGTAACAAATAGAAATTGTTTCCCGCTAGATCAGAGCGCGCAAAAACGCCCATAGATGTTGTACTTGCAACGGGCATAGCAATTTCTGCGTAATGGTCGACGGTCGCGAGCGGTTGGTTGTAAAGAATAACGCCAGTAGTGGTTAGGCCGGGCGCTAGCTGGTTACTCTTAATAGACCAGTCGTCGGCTACTTCTGTCCAGTTCGCCCCGACCGTAGTAGAGTCCGCGCGATTAAAATTGTCACTGTATATCGCCATTACGCAGTAACCTTTGAAGCCAATACAGTCCACCGGCTACGGGATGAATTGTAAATCGCCCCAAGAAAGAGCGTCTTGCCATTCGTAATAGTGATTGGCGAGGTGATATTAGTCGTGAACTCAAAGCTTCCGCCGCTTCCAGTAGTCAATGTAAGCGAACGATCCGCGGCGGATGCGGTGATCTCCCAAATGCGGTGCATGCCATCGGTGGCGTTGGTGGGCACAGCGAGAGTGCGGTCACCGGCAACCGTGACTCGGAAGTGTTTGCCGGCACTCGCATCCGTAGATATAGTTGCGGCATCTGTTAGCGTGGCAATATTCGCCGACTCAAGCGCAGTGACTCGGGTGTTAAGTCCATCGGTCACAGTTGTGTCTGCTTTCAAATTCAACGCCGTTTGTTGTGCAGTAGAGACTGGCTTATTTGCGTCACTTGTGTTGTCTACATTGTCCAGGCCGACATCGGCCTTTACAAGAGCAACAGCACCCGTTTTACCTGCGACGCTCGTTACGGGCACGGCGGGGGTTGCCCATGTATTGTCGCCACGTAGGAATGTCGTCGAGTCGGCAGTTCCCGAGCCAAGCTGTGTGGTCGGAATAACCGTCGAGCTATTCAGACCAGCATACCCATTTGCAACACCCTTATTAGCAGCTTGCTCGGCACCAACGATACGACTATCGTTGCCCTGTGCAATGGTTCCAGAACTGGTGCCGAAATTTGCGGCGATCGTGCGATCAGCGCTCAAATCTCCACCGCCAGTCAGTCCTGTGCCTGCAGAAATAGTACGAATTGTTGAGACCTTTGCGTTAAGTGCACTTTGCGTGGCGGTACTAATGGGTTTGCTGGCGTCACTTGTGTTGTCTACGTTAGCCAGCCCAACCGACATTTTGTCCAGGGTTTGCCAGCTCTTGTCTCCTCGCCAGTATTGCGAAGTCGTGCCAGCGGTAATAGTGTTTTCTTTGCTTGCCAAACCAGGAACTGTCGGCAAAGCCGCTGTACCACCGAGGTCTCCAGCGAGCTGTACAATGCCTTTGCTGCTTGTCGTAGCATCAGGCGCACCAGCAGAAACCGTGCTATCAACATAAGTCTTATTCGCTACTTGGCTTCCGAGGGTCGGCGAGGGTACGACCGGCGAACTTGAGAATGTTTTTGTTCCCGCGACAGCCTCATTGCC
>CAZBRP010000005.1:0-96139 GCA_964494765.1 uncultured Candidatus Saccharibacteria bacterium | reverse complement strand
TCCCAACGGCGACCAATAAGGCGCTTAACTTCGTAAATAGTGTTCTTGGGGTTAGTTACCTGCTGGCGGCGAGCCACCTGGCCCACCAAACGCTCACCGTTCTTGTTAAGCGCTACAACAGATGGAGTTGTGCGGTTACCCTCTGAGTTTGCAATAATTTCTGGCTTGCCAGACTGCATTACAGCCATAGCTGAGTTGGTTGTACCGAGGTCAATTCCAATAATTTTACCCATAAAATGATACCTTTCTTTAGCAATTAAGTTAGGTCAGTGCTAATACAATACTAGCATACAAAAATTGGCACTCTATCGTCAAGAGTGCTAATAACATTTTTTAACTGGATTTTAGGAAGTTTATGAGTATCATATATGCATGCCCGAAACAATCAACCTCCCCAGACCTGTTAATGTCTACCTAACCGCCAATGTGGCGCAGGGCCACCCAACGGATACTTTTCCTTTCTGTGCCGATACTGTCGCAATCGATACCGTCATGCATGTCTTACAATACGGTGCCAAGGCCCATCAGAGTGAAAACGCCACCCGCATACCACCCCACCCGGCCGGCATCAGCTCGCAAGGGCTTGATATTATAATCGGGGCGTCTACCAAGGCATGTGTGGACTCTATGGTAAATTATATCGACAACGGTGTAGACGTCTCGCGCCTCTATATGGTAGAGGGCAACAAGCTAACGCCCACAACAATCTCCCAACTATATGCAAGTGAAGTACCCAAAATAGGCATCATGCCAGACGAGCATGGCAGGGTAAGTGGCACAATGTTGGCCGCAGACCTGCTCGGCCTAGATCCACATAGTCTAGAAAATACCCACCTGCTGAATAGCGGTGACAGTCCACTAGCCAATGAAGCTTTTGTTGCCGAAAAAAGAGCACTACTACAAAGAGTTACTCCGCACCTGCCGCTCGCTATCTTGCGAAACAACCACGCCAGTCCATATCTATATTAATGTAGCCGAGAAAGATTATTGCATGTCAGAGATGAGCCCAACGACCGCGCCGATTCCGGCCTTTATCGGACCACGCGCCGCCGAAGTAGCCTTTAGCGGCGGATATACGCTAGCCGTTGACACTCAAGCAGTCAACGACATCATTCGTACGACTACAGAATTCGATGAAAGGTTTGGGCGCCTTAATAACAACGCAGAGGTCATCACCGCCGACGAGCTGTCACTTATTATTCGTGGCTATAATCCCACCCAAAAACCTAATCCGTGGGATATTGCATGGCACAGGGAACACCTAGGAGCATACTACCCTGTTAGCGAGCTAGCCCAGGCAGAGATGAGAACCATGCAAGCCGTTACCCGTTCAGAAATTACAGAATCTGGCAGAAGCATTGTTGAATTGAAAGTTACAGACTTTGCAGCGTCCATTGGCGTTGTGTTAGCGGCTGTTTTAGTTGGCGCCCACCCACGCGGTTACTCCCGGCAAGAACGAAGCCTGAGCACTGCAGCCACCGGTGACCCTTTTTTGGCTCAACGCCAAATTAAAGCCATGAATGCCGTTGAAGACTTGGGGCTCGAGCCGTTTATCGTTGAGCGCAAACCAGGCTACGAAACCTGCGAACCAGCCGTATAGGCCACAAGATACCCATTGACGTTTTAGCCACATAGCCTTAGACTTTCACGATATGTCACACCAAGAACTCCCTACCCACCTTGCACCAAATGCTTTTGAAGGCCTTCGGCACGCCGGCCAAGCTTTAGTGTACGACGCAGAAAGACTTACAATGCTTGCCGGTTTTATGAAGAACGAACTAAACATGGATATGCCAGGTAATCCAGCTGAAATCCAGTACGTATGGCGTGCGGCCGACTCCCGGCAAATGCCCAACGACCCAGCCTATCACGCCCAGGCCTACAACGCCCTGTATGTGCCAGCAAGCGAGCTTAGCAAACCAGTAGATGATGCATCATTTACAAAAGCTACAAAAGGCACTATTGCCGCTACGGGCAAACCTGTATTTGAAGTTATCATTCATGACCCTTATGAACCACCGACCGACGCGTTTGCGCGTACGCTGTCATATCCACCAGCTCACGAGGCAGGCTTTGCGGTCGGCTTACGCTCTTGGCGAAAATTTGGCCAAGAGCTTGACCCCCGCCGGGATGGCAAGCGAAGGGAAGCACTCCAAGAAGCAGCAAAACAATTTGCTGGTGCGATTATACTGAGGCCACGCGAGGCAACAGCCTAGCCTGCAAAACACGCATACCCACTAAACGTAATTGAATATAAATAGGAGACCTAAGCAGGCCTCCTATTTTCAGGTTTGTATTCCGGCATGCTCGCCGTAATAAGCTGTTATTTGGTAGTGACGCGCACCATAGCGTGGCGGATAGCTTCATCGCCCAAAGCATAGCCAGCTTGCAATTCGTCGCTAACAACTTCTGTTGAGCCCTCGCCTTCTTCCATAGACACAGCTTCGTGCCACTTAGGGTCAAACGGTTCGCCTACAGTTTTGATGCGCTGTACGCCCATGTCCGTCAAGGTCTTTTCAAACTGCTTTACGACGCCCTGAACACCCTTAATGTAGTCATTGTCTTTTAGGTCTTCTGGAACATGCTTAAGCGCGCGTTCAAAGTTATCAATAACAGGCAGCAGCTGCCTAATAACATCAACTTTGATCGTATTTTTGAGGCCAGCAATTTGCTCATCATGGCGGCGACGGATATTAGTGGTATCTGCGCGTTCACGTTGCAAGGCTTCGGTCAGCTCAGCAACCTGCTTAATAAGCTGCCCGACGTGTTCGGGGTCAATACCCTGGTTCACTTCGTATTCGGTCACCTGCTGCTGTTCGTCAATGTCTTGGTCGTACTGATCATCATCAGTTGCAGTAGAATTTTGTGGTTGATTAGTCATAAAGTACCTCCTCTAAAACTTGTCCTGTATGGCGTACGAGCTGCATAACATCTCGGTAGCTCTGCCTGGTGGGCCCCAATACCCCAATATAACTTTTATCCGAATAAGGGCTACGGAAGCGACTAATAATAAGTGAGCAGCCAGCACTGCGGCCAATAGGGTTCTCTTGGCCAATATATACGCTCAGTGGCTGGTTTGGGGCTGCTTCTTGCAACCAAGGCTCAAGATTATCCAGTAATTGGGCTACTTGCTTCACCTGGCCACCGTGGATAAATTCAGGTTGGCCAAATAAGTTAGAAAGACCACTCATGTAAAGCTGGTTGCCAATAGTGGCAATGCCCAGATTGTGCGTTAGCTCTACCAGCGTATCTACTGCGTTACGGATAGTACGTTCTGGTAGGCCTCCGTCTTGGACTCGAGCCGTTAGAGCGCGTTCTGCCCTACGTTCAGACATAGCCTCTGGCACGGCCTCATTTGCCAAGGTATTAACGTAAAAACGATAGCCCTTATCGGTTGGCACGCGGCCAGCGCTAGTATGGGGCTGCATAATATAATGTAGGCGTTCCAGCTCGGCCATTTCTGCGCGGATGGTTGCAGAGCTAACGCCAAACACCTTAGCAAGTAAGCTTGATCCAACCGGACTGGCTACTTCGGCATACTGCTCAACAATAGAACATAGAATTAGTTTTTGGCGCTCTGTCATTACCCGTATGATAATCTGTTTAGCACTCAATCGTCAAGAGTGCTAAACAGAACACCTGTCGTGTTTGCAACATGGCATATTACAAAACTTTGTTTAACTCACGAAGGATTTCGTTAGCAGCATGTACTGCCTCAGGCGGGCGGTGGTCCGTAACCTTACCACTCGCGATTGCATCAATACGCTCCGTGGCTGCGCCTAGGTCATCATTTACAACAAGGTAGTAATAGTCGGTAACTAAAGCATGTTCAATTTCGCGGCGGGCAGTAAGCATTCGCTTGTGCCAATCGGCTTTGTTAACACCATCTTCGTAGCGAGTCATTAGGCGGCGCTGCCACGTTTGGTAGTCGGGTGGCAAAATAAACACCGGCTTACAGCCCGGCAGCAAGTGCATAAAATGGGCAACACCATTTACATCAATGTCACCAATAAGAATTTTGTGTTCGTCGTGAGCACGTTCTATTTCGGCAATGCTACTGGCATAGATGTTGCCGCTATATAGGTTAGCCTCAACAAAGTCCTGATTATCGAGCATGGCCTCTGCCTGCTCCGTAGAAGCAAAGTAGTACTCTAGGCCATCTTTTTCCATAACGCCATGGTTTAGGCGTGGCTTGCGCGTTGTGTGCGTGACAAACCGATAGTAACGGTGGGGGTATTTTTGTATAAGTTGGTGTGACAAAACGTTCTTGCCGGCACCAGAGACACCAACCATAAATAAGAGTGGTGCGTCGTGCAGAGCGGCTAGTCTTTGTGCAGATGGACGATAGCTCGCCACCTTTGAGATAAGTCGTTCTTCTAGTTCCATAGCTGTACTATAACCTATAGTAGCCAATTGTACAGTCTTGCGACGCGGCATTATGCGATAAACTACTCTATATAAGGAGAATATATGAAGGCACCTAGCTTTAGCTTGCAAGACCAAGACGGCACAACAAAATCACTAGCCGATTACGCTGGAAAGTGGATTGTGTTGTACTTTTACCCAAAAGACGATACGCCCGGCTGTACAACAGAAGCTTGCACTTTTAGGGATGAACGGGAGGCAATTGCAGAATTAGGCAACGCTGAAGTAATCGGTATAAGCAAGGATTCTGTTGCCAGCCATCGAAAATTCGCCGACAAGCATAAACTTACGTTTACCCTGTTGAGCGACCCAGACCATACAACGATTGAAGCATACGGAGCCTGGGGCCCACGAAAGTTTATGGGACGTGAATACTTAGGGACTCACCGAAATACCTACATTATCAATCCGGAGGGAAACATCGTAAAAACATACGAGGGAGTCAACCCTAAGTCCCACGCTGTCGAGCTGATTCAAGATCTACGGGCCCTGCAAGCTAAGAACTAAGTAGTGTCACAGCCTGGCCTAGATGCGGCGGCCAAACTGTGACGTTGCAAATAATAGGCGCGTCTCCTTATTTTTGACAAGTAAAAAATAACAGAGGTGGGCTGTTGTTTTATTGTCAATCAAACCCTAAAAACGCGCATTAATCGCGCTTGAGCATCACCGTAAAGGCCTCAGCAGGGATATCAACCTTACCAAAGCGCTTCATGCGAGCCTTACCCTTTTTCTGCTTAGCAAGTACTTTCTTTTTACGTGACACGTCGCCGCCGTACAACCCTGTAGTAACATCTTTGCGGTAGGCGCTAATATCTTCGCGGGCAATAAACTTACCGCCAATAGCCGCCTGCAAAGCAACCGGGAATTGCTGCCTTGGAATAACTTCCTTAAGTTTCTGCACAATTTCACGCCCTACATATGGCGCTTCGCTACGGTGCACCATAATTGCCAAAGCATCTACGCGCTCGCCTGCTACGTAAAAGTCTAAACGTACTAAATCTTCGGCACGGTAGTCGGCTAACTCGTAGTTAAATGAGCCGTAACCGGAGGTAATACTCTTTAACTGGTCATAAAAGTCAGTCAGCAAGTTTGCTAGCGGCGCCTCAAAGCTCACTAACGTGCGCTCATCAATATAACTGAGGTTCTTTTGCAAGCCACGCTTGCTCACAATAAGCTGGATAACAGCACCAACATAATCTTGCGGCACAACAATTTCACCCTTAATCCACGGCTCACGAATCTCTAGGATTTTAGCCGGATCTGGTAAATCAGCCGCGCTTTTAATATCAGTTTCATCGCCGTTTAGCAGTGTTACTTGGTAATCGGTAGATGGATTAGTTACAACCAGGTCTAGGTTGTATTCACGAACCAATCGCTCACGCACAATATCCATGTGCAGCAAGCCCAAAAAGCCAATGCGCACACCAAAACCTAGTACTGGGGAATTCTCTGGCTCAAATTGCAGCGCAGAGTCACTCAGGCTTAGTTTTTCGACGGCATCTTTAAGCAATTGGTAGTTTTCGTTGCTATCCGGGAAAAAGCCAGCGTATACAAACGGTTTGACGTCTTGGTAGCCAGGCAAAGGTTGCAATCCAGTATCAATCAGTGACGGCAATGTTACCGTGTCACCTACGCGGGCTTCACGAGTACTCTTGAGGTTAGTTACAATATAGCCAATTTCGCCCGTTTCTAGGGCTTTGTTGGCCGTCATGTCTGGCTTGAGCGCGCCTACTTCTAGGGCAATACCAGGTGCGGCAGTGGCCATCATTTTAATAGCAGCGCTCTTTTTAATGTGGCCATCGACAACACGCACATACAAAATAACGCCGCGGTAATCGTCGTAGTAACTGTCAAAAATCAAGGCACGAGTGGGCGCTTCAGGCTTGCCGGTTGGCGCAGGCACTTCCTTAACAATACGCTCCAAAACCGCGTCCACACCCTGCCCGGTTTTGGCCGAAATATGCAAAATATCTTCGGGCTCACAGCCAAGCAAACTTATAACTTCTTTGGTCACGCGTTCAACATCGGCAGCAGGCAGGTCAATCTTGTTAAGAACAGGGATAATTTTGAGCTCGGCAGCCATTGCCAAATACACATTTGCCAACGTTTGCGCCTGCATACCCTGCGTGGCATCAACAACCAAAATAGCGCCCTCACAAGCTTCTAAGCTACGCGAAACTTCGTAGCTAAAGTCAACGTGGCCAGGGGTATCAATTAGGTTTAACTGGTGACCTTTGTAGTCCATGCGCACCGGTTGCAACTTAATGGTAATGCCACGCTCGCGTTCTAGGTCCATGCGGTCGAGCAGCTGCTCTTTCATTTGGCGCTTTTCTACCGTGCCGGTCATTTCTAGCAAGCGGTCGGCCAAAGTACTCTTACCATGGTCAATATGCGCAATAATACAAAAGTTTCTAATGTGAGATTGGTTCATTTGCCTTCTATTATAACAGAGGTCAAAAATAAACGACAATCTCACCCAACAGATAGCTTAAAATGAGCTATCTGTATACGCGCTTCAGGTTTCACCATACGTCGCTGTGGCGGCTAGCTTCGGGATTTTATTTTGAATATCGCCAATACGTACTCTTGGTTGCCAGTTAACGATGAATGCAGCAAATCAAAACCTGTACGTTCAAATTGATGAATAATATCCAATGCGCTTTGATGCCAAGATCTCCAAAGCAACAATGCATCACCTTTTCTAAGCTCTAGGCGCTTCGGCTCATTCGATAGCTCAAAATCTATTGTTAGATCAACCTTAAGACGAATTTGAATAGTACGCATCTTCTTATCCTCATCGAAAGCTTGCTCAACTGTATATAGTGAGGAGTCAATATTCAACAAGTCTAGGACTAATTCATGGTTCTTAATAAGCGGACTCTTGTCAGATTCGACATGGAAGTCAAAATAGCGACGCGACGCTTCTGAGTCAAGTTTCTTGCTGTAAACCAGTATATCGTCTCTACCCATACTATAATTAATGACCCGAAGGGCATGGTCAGGTAGCCTAACTGCCGAGAAAGTTCCGCCTAGCAGTAAGACGACATTCATTGGACTCGTTTTATCACGAGCGAATGACTCTTGGGTAATGATATCCCCAAAACCTTGTTGTGTAATATCTCGAATGTGATCTTCGTACCGAATAGTATCACCGAACCACTCCGTCATATTAGACTTGGCAATCTTGAGTATGTCGCCACTCAAGTCAAGACCCACATATCTGTTCAGCAAATTTTTTCCTGATAGATAGCCAATAAACTTCTTAACCGGCAGGCAGTTACCGACACCCAAATCAATTACATTTAATCTTTGAGAAGTACTTAGTTGATCAATAATATAATCACTGTTCAGGTCAAGAAGCTTTATAGCGCTATTAATTGAGTTTAAGCCAGGTTCTGCTGCTAACTTGTGCGCATATCCATCCCAATACTGTGCGCCGCCATCAAAATAGCTGTATTGCTGAGGAATCTCATGATGGATATCTATATTCTTAAAAATATCCAGTATCTGAGATTCGTTGAAGAGCTTATAAAATTCGACTTTAGGCTTAACAGTCTTATGCGCGCGGCCATTAGTAAACTTCTTGCGTTCTTCTACCATGCCCTGAATAATATCAAGATTTTTAGTGGTATTAGCTACGTAGTAGCGGTCGTTTTCTTTGTGGAGTTCCAGGCCTAATTTGCCGTTTTGCGTTGCTTCTATCCAGTTGCGCACAGATTTTTCAGACACGTGGTAAATAGTCGCAAGCTCAGTATTCTTAAAATATTTCATAACTAGTTGTAATAATTATTTGCATGTTCCGAATCAGACATGTATCATCAAAAATAGCAGCTGCATTCAAATAACTACTACAGTTTCTCCCTTTGCTACAGAGTAGCAACTCAGTTAATATTTTTCAACGGCCTATACGCATATCATGCATATGTTTATACGC
This sequence comes from uncultured Candidatus Saccharibacteria bacterium, assembly GCA_964494765.1. GTDB lineage: Bacteria > Patescibacteriota > Saccharimonadia > Saccharimonadales > UBA4665 > CAMLQK01. The sequence goes on along the minus strand of CAZBRP010000005.1, from coordinate 87,780 downwards.
ATGGGTTCTCACTTGCTTACAAAAAAGAAGAAGTAATCATCATTCATGGAGGGGTTAGAATATGAGTGCATTGACCGATTCAGCAATTTTACACCAAAATGCCAAACAAGGCACAAATAAAAGCGTCGAAACACTTGGAGAGGTGGTGATTGAGCCTGGCACAACAACTAGTTTTATCGTGGGCATCTTTGAAAATGAAATGCCCGAGCCACAACTAGAGGTAGATATAGACGACAAGGCAAATGTTTCAGCATCGCTCGAGCGTAAGCCAGACGGCAAAGAATATCGTCTTACTTACTACTTCCGAAGTTCCAAGAGTATTCCCTGCTTGGCTACCGTTAAGGCCTACTAACGGCAGTCGGGGCAAGAAAGCCTCTCAACCCCCACAAGCGCTTGTGGGGGTTTTATTTACAAATTACACACAAACAAACTTTACCGCAGTTATACGGTCCGTACGTCTGCCACGAGAGCAGCAGCCTAGGTGTTCCAGTCTTGGATTCGCAAAGGCTTCGTTACTAAACGCTTAATCCATTTAAATATTGGGCGAGCCTCGTCTAGACCAAATAAACCTGAGATAGCTACATATACAGATATGGTAATGCCTGAGATAAAGAATAGCTTGGTTCCAAGTGTAATAAAACCTGTATCCGTCACTTCGAGCGGATAGAAGGTAAGCGCAATGAATGCAGTAAGCACGGTAAATCCCGTCACTGATATCATGCGAATGATGCCGCTACCAAACTCTAAGTTAAATAGCTTAGGATCACGAATTACCATAACGGCGATCAAAACAAGAACTTCCACCGCCGCCACAATGGACTGTGCCATGGCCAAGCCAGCGACTCCATAATTGCTTGGTCGAGATAAATAGGTGGCCAGAGCAATGTTTAAGGCAATGGTAAAGATTGATACAAACAGTGGCGTTTTGCTGTCTTTTTGGGCATAAAACCATCGGGAGATAAGCGCGTAAAGCGTTCTAAAGAAAATGGCCACAGTTAGGAATCCAAAGATCAGCGCAATCTCTGGGGCATTGCGTGAAAAGATTAAGCGCGCCAGATAGCCACGCGCAAAGAAACACACAATCACCACCGGTATGGCGAGCCATATAAGCAAACGCAGAATTCTTAAAAAGTCATTTCTAAATAAATCGGATCGGCCTTGCGCTAAGCGCTTATTAAGCTGCGGGAAAGCAGCTGTAGAAATAGCCGTACCCAATAGCAAAATTGGCGCTGTGTGCATGGTATAGGCATTGTTATAAAAGCTTACAAAACCGGTGCCTAAACGGTTGGCTAGGTTAGTTTCTACAATACCCTGCACCTGGTCGATACCTTGGTCGAGCGAACGTGGAGGTAGTTGTTTTAATATGGTACGGAAGTCGTCGCTACGCCATGCAATTTTGGGGCGCCAGTAAAACTTAGTACCAAATAAGCCACAGGCCACCACGAGTACTTGTAGTATGCCACCCACCAAGGCACCAACACCCAAGCCCTTAAGGCCCATACCTGTATCGCGGAAGATGTAGATACTGATAATAATCGATAAGTTATAAAACAGTGGTTCTATAGCAAAAAAGAAAAAGCGGCCAAGCGTTTGCTGTGTGCTGCTTAAGATACCGGAGATAGTAAAGAAGAAAGGGTTAAGCGCCAACAGCCGCATAATAGTCACGGCATTATCTAGCTGCTCATGAGTAAGATTTGGTGCAACCACATGGCTTATCAGAGGCCTAGCAAAGACAAAAATAATTACTGCAACAAACAGCATAAGTATACTTAACAGGTTAAGTAAGCTGCTGGATAGCTCCCACATCCCACGTTTGTCACCCTTGTGCAGGCGATCGGCCAAAAAGGGCATAAAAGCTACGCCCAATGCACCAGCCGCAAGCGTGTAAAAGAAAAGATCTGGGATAGTAAAGGCAGCGAAGTAGGCGTCGGTACTTTGTGGGCCAAATGGGTCAAAGTTAGCGTTAACCAGCTTGGTGCGCATAAAGCCCAACAATTGCCCCATAAGGGTGGTAATCATAAGTAGCACCGCAGCGCTACCTAAGGAAATTCGTTTCTTTTTTAGCAGTTTAGCTTTCTCTTGCATGCGTAATTAAAAATGTGAGGCCTTAAGTTCCTTTAAGTATACTCTTAACCCCATGCCTCGGCCACAGCAAAGGCCAATTTTACAAGATTAAAAACCATGAAATTTGGCTAGCACGCACATTGCGCCTACAAAGCCATATAAAAGCGCCCCTACCATGTCGGTAGGGGCGCCATAAGCATTGCGAGTACTTTTTAGTACAGTGCTGCTTCTTTAGGCATAACAGTACCCTTAAAGGCTTTTTTGACCTCGTCGGCTTCAACTGTTTCTTTTTCGAGCAACAGCGCTTTTAGCTCCTCAAGATAGCTCTTGTTTGCCTTAACCACCATGCGTGCACGGCTAGCAGCTTCGGTAATAAGCTTCTCAACCTCTTGGTCAATGAGCTTAGCGGTATCTTCGGAGTAGTCACGCTCGTGTACTAGCTTATCGAGCATCATGCCATCGTCGACGTGGAATACCTGGTTACGGAGCTTGTCGCCCATGCCCTGGTTAATAACCATGTCACGAGCCAATTCAGCAGCCTTTTGTAGGTCACTTCCAGCCCCTGTTGTAACGTGGTCGCGGCCGTAGATAACTTCTTCGGCGATACGACCACCAAGCATTCGAGCCAAAACGTCTTTGTACTCAACAATTGAATGGTAGCTCTTGTCTTCTGGTGGAATAAACCAGGTAACACCGCCAGTACCGCCACGAGGAATGATAGTAACCTTGTGCACGAGATCGCTGTCTGGCAACACGTGGCCCACAATAGCATGGCCCGCTTCGTGGTAAGCACTAACTTCTTTCTCTTTGTCGTTCATTACCTTACTCTTGCGCTCTGGGCCAATAGCCACGCGCTCAAAGGCAGCTGTTACGTCGTCGTTGGTAATTTCTTTGTGGTTGAGGCGAGCAGCAATAATAGCTGATTCGTTAGCAATGTTGGCCAAGTCAGCGCCAGATGAGCCAGCAGACTTAGCAGCTAAAGCATCAACATCAACTTGCTTCATAACTGGCTTCTTCTTAAAGTGAACCTTAAGAATAGCTTCACGGTCTTTACGGTCAGGTAAACCAATGTCTACGCGGCGGTCAAAGCGGCCGGGGCGGAGCAGTGCTGGGTCAAGTACGTCGGCCCGGTTGGTAGCTGCCAAAACAATAACATTTTGACCTTGCTCAAAGCCGTCCATTTCTACCAAGATTTGGTTAAGAGTCTGCTCACGTTCATCGTGGCCACCACCCATACCAGAACCACGGCGGCGACCAACAGCGTCAATTTCGTCAACAAAGATAATGCAAGGTGCGTTCTTTTTAGCTTTTGCAAACAAATCACGAACACGGCTGGCACCAACACCTACAAACATTTCTACGAATTCAGAACCAGAAATGCTAAAGAATGGCACATTTGCCTCGCCTGCAACTGCGCGGGCAAGCATGGTTTTACCAGTTCCTGGAGGACCTACCAGCAGTACGCCCTTAGGGATGCGTGCGCCCAATGTAGCAAACTTCTTAGGGTATTTAAGGAATTCGACAACTTCTTGCAAGTCTTGCTTGGCCTCTGCCGAACCAGCAATGTCGTTAAAGACAATCTTGTCTTTTTCGTTACCGTATAAACGTGCACGGCTCTTACCAAAGCTCATAGCCTGATTGCCTTGGCCTTGAGCGCTGCGAAGCATAATAAAGAGTACTACGCTAATAAGAATCACAGGCAAAAGAGCCAAACCAATGTTCTCTAGGAATGACGATTTAGACTCAGGTGTAAAGGTTACTTCGGTGTTAGACGTTTTAAAGCCGTCTTCTTTTAAGGTAGTATTAGGATCCTTAAAAGTCTTAAGGGTAGCTTTTGATTCACCACCTTCGGTAATCAAAACTTCGTTACCAGTTACCTGGAGTTTCTTAAATTTACCTTCATTTGACTGCTTAACAGCGTCTGAAAGTGGAATAGTTTTAGTTGATGCAGGTTGGCCATAGGCGGCAAACGCAATCAGAGCGAAGAGGACGATAAGGGCCACAAATCCGACATTGCGGAACCCTCGGCGACCACTTCCACCCTTCTTATTATTGGCAGAGCGAAAGGTTTTCTTGTTATCCATACCAGAGCATTATACACCCAAAGAGGGTTTTTACGAGTATCTGGGTTTTATCTGGAAGGTTTTATTGCTAATTTCCAGAATTTTGGCAGCATCAACATCATACATAGTATGTGGACGGGCTGTTTTGATAGCCACCACGAGGCGTGAAATTAAACGTTTGTTCATATTTTTCACGCCGTGACGGCGGAGATATTCAGCCATTAGCTCTTGAGCAATGACATGTGGCAGCATAATAAACCACCGGCGTTGGTATACGCCTTGCTGGTGTGCACAGTCAAGCAATTCCGCTGTCTGCGTGTCTATTTGATCGTTAACTAGTTGCATGTCGCTATATGTTTTAAGCAGTTCTTGTCTTTGGGAAGGTGACATTTTAGGCATAATGTGTTGTCGTAGGTAATTGCGCGGATACTTAGGGTCAGCATTTGTACTGTCCTCGTGCCAAATAATTCCCTGCTCCTGGGCATACGCTTTTAGTTCGCTTTTTGTTGCATGAAGCAGGGGGCGCACCAACTCTTTGGTAGATCGTAACGAGCTCAAACCCCGGCGGCCGGTGCCGCGTATCAAATTAAGAAGCATGGTTTCTAGTACATCATCCTGGTGATGCGCCAAAATAATGCCTTCCGCGCCCTGCCCTGCTTTTACTCGCCGCAAAAAGGCGTATCGGGCTTGCCGAGCTGCATCTTCGCTTACAGCCGCGCCCAACTGCGCAGTTTCGTACACAAATAACAGGTTATGCTCGGCCGCAATTTGCTGCACAAGTGCGCGGTCTTCACTTGAGTCAACACGCACTCCGTGGTCAAAATGAGCCACCACTAAAGTAAGCCCTGGCTGCTTGCGCAAAAGGTGCAATAAAACCATAGAATCCACACCACCCGAAACTGCAACCACGTATCTACCTGGTGCAACGGCAATTTTCATGTTCTAATTATAGCAGTTATGGCCCAGATATTATTTATTACTGGTAATCCCCACAAAGTGCGCGCAGCACAGCATATTCTGCATACCTTTGGTGCGACAGTCGAAAACCGCGAACTCGACATTCCCGAAATTCAGTCCAGCGATGCCGAAGCCATTGCCCTAGACAAGGCCGAAAAAGCCTACGCCCTAGTTAATCAACCCCTGATAGTCAATGACGACAGTTGGATAATCCCGGGCCTTGGCGGCTTTCCTGGCCCGTACATGAAAGACGTTAATAAGTGGTTTACCGCCCAAGATTTCTTGCGCCTTACGCTACCTCTTACAGATCGCCGAGTATTTTTGCGCCAGCACATTGTATTTAAGGACGCACAGCAGACTCACCTTATAAAGGTAGACATTGAGGGCGTACTGCTTACCGAAATTAAGGGCCAAGCCGAAAATCCCAACGACATGATCATTTCGTTTAACGACCAAGGGATCAGTAATGCTGAAGCACGGGCCCAGGGCCTACCTGTTATTGCCCACCGAAATACTGCTTGGCACGAACTAGGCCGCTGGCTGCAAACGCAAAATCTTTAACAGTGCTATGCGCAGACACTCCAACTAAAGACCTCTAGGCAAGAGGCCGATATTATGCTATATTACCCCTTGTATTTATGGCGGCGTAGCTCAGCTGGTTAGAGCACAGGACTCATAAGCCTGGGGTCACAAGTTCAAGTCTTGTCGCCGCTACCAAAAAATGTCCGAGTATTGTGCTCGGACATTTTTCTTTATCGGTAATATGCTACTTAGAAATATGTATATCCCATGCTATAGTAAGCGTATTAAATAACTCTTGAGGGGTTCGTAGGTTATGTGGAAGCCGCAATTCAGCAGGCTGAGGCCGAAAAGATTCGTGTAGTTAAGGCCGCCGAAGCTGAGGCCGAAAGCAAGGCTTTGCAAGGTAAAGGTATTGCCGACCAACGCAAAGCGATTATCGATGGCCTCAAGGTGTCTGTAGAAAACTTCAGCTCATCTGTCGACGGCACTAAAGCGCAAGACGTTATGAACTTAGTGCTCATGACACAATATTTTGACACGCTTAAGGAAATTGGCCTGTCTGGCAAAAGCAACACTATCCTTATTCCCCACTCACCCGGCGGCATGGGCGACATTAGCGAACAGATGCGCAATGCCATTATTACTGCTAATGAAGTGAGCTTTAGTACCTCTGATGATGACACCTCGGCAGAAGCTACCAGTACCGAGACGGCAACAAAATAGCAGCCGCGGCACCACAACGCTCACCGTTGTAAATAATGATATTGCTACTCTGGGGTTGCCTGTATAGTCTGGCAACAGGAGTTTAGTATGAAAACAATTACCGCCGTTAAAGACCAAATACAAAAGCAAATAGGCGCTATTACTCCGCACGACCAGCTCGAACAACAACATATTACCGATGCGCTGCAATGGATTGCTAATAGTCCTAACATTTTTCGCATTGCCAAACCCGATAAACCGCCCAAGCACTTAGTGTCATATTTTGTGGTTATCGACCAACTGCATCGTAGCCTACTACTTGGCGATCACATTAAAGCACAGCTCTGGCTACCCTCTGGCGGGCACGTTGAACTCAACGAAGATCCACGCGATACCGTGATTAGAGAAGCCCGCGAAGAAGTAAACCTTGAGGCTCAATTTTTGCACGGCAACGACATGCCTTTCTTTATAACCGTTACGGAAACTGGTGGCCTTACGCCAGGCCATACTGACGTTAGCCTATGGTACCTAATTAAAGGTGACGTTCACGCCACGCTGCAATTTGATCGCGGCGAATTTAACGACATGAACTGGTTTACTTTTGACGAAATACTAGATTCGCACCCGTCTATTTTAGACCCGCACATGCAACGTTTTACCGCCAAGCTAGTTAAAAAACTTGGCGGTAAAAACTAAAACATTGAAGCTTTAAGTTTGCTGGTCGTTAGCACTCCGGGATGGTTACATCCTTAGGTATCGTAATATCACCATACGTTTGTGATGCGTACTGCACATCACCGGGCTCAACCATTAGGCGATACCATACGTTGGATTCGACGGGTTGTTCACCGGGGCCTGTCTTTACAGTGCGCCCTTGTTCTTGGCACTCAATGGCGTAGGTCTCGCCAGAGTAGTACTGTGCGTTACTTTTGGTATCTTCGGCAGAAGTAGAGGTGCCAGGATAAACCAGGATAATCTTCGATCCACCGCCCCGGTAATTAAATTGGTAGCTCGCCGTAGAGCCAGGGCCACCCTGTGTAGTGCTTGGCAATACTGGCTCAGCGGATGGCGCGGCCGACTCTGTAACGGTTACCGTCTCCTTGGGCGTAGACTCGCCACCACCACCGCAACCAGCCAAGGCTAAAGCGCTAAAACCAACCACACCCACCGCTTTCCAACGGGCGACTTCAATTTTATGTCGTACTGTTTCGCTATGTTTCATATCCACCCCTTTATTACGCGTCAAAAGGTACAGTATGGCGCATTGCACGCATGGTTTCTAGCTCTTATGCCCTAGCATATGTTGTTTTTTTAGCCTTAGTAGGGGGTCGCACAAAAGCCAAAGGCATGCACTATTTTTAGCATGTACGTATACTGTTTAAGGGCCATTTACCATATTATTACAACACTCAGGAGGTACGTATATGAGCAAATTAGGCGAACGTTTTTACAGGCAGCAAGCTGCAGGACTCGATTTTCCAGAGAAAGACATGCCCATCATACTTAATGGCGTACCCGTACCCTTACTCGCACCTGGCCAACAATGGAATCTGCACGTACATGACCCCGAAGCAACACAGGTGATTGATGATAAATTTCATGACCAAATACGTTTACTTGACCCCTATGTTGATGCCCTTGAAGAAGTCCTGAACGGGGAGCAACGCGCTCACCGCATAGAACAATTTGAAGGTAGAATGGTACGAGGCCACTTTAGAACTAACACCGGCACTGTCACACGCCTAACCCTAGAGGCTATCGCCCCCGATGAGGTACCCGATAGTGCAAGGGAGCGCCTGCTAGCAGCAACCGCCGACCAACACCTAGAATGGCCGACGCACACTATTGGTGGCGTTGTGCTACGTGGCGAGGGACTATTTTCGCCAACACTCACAGAAAGATACCCCGAAGAGCTCATTCGATTTGTCTCACTAACTGGGCTTCACTTTGACAAATATAAGCGTAAAATTCGCACCACCACCGCACGCCTCACTGCCGAGGAGTCATGGTTTGTACCAGCTATGCGTTTTGTTAGACAAGTGGAAGATCTAAAGCCAGTTGGCAGCGGCGAAGCCACCACGCCAGAGGGCCCACAAGAGCGACCAACGGCAGTTATCTCACGCAAGCTCGGCAAGGATGTACTCGAGAGACTTCGTGGCACGAACGCAACCGACCAAGCCCCAGATGGAGCTACAACAGAAAGCGCACAGGAAGATACATCGCCTACCACTCCTTTAGCTACCCTCACCGCTCAAGCAAAAGAAGGTGCAGCACAACCAAGTGCGGCAGCAGGTGCAGTTAAAAAGGCTACTGCCAAGAAGACGGCCGGCAAAAAAACCACCGCCAAAAAGGCCACCACAAAGAAAACCGCAGCTAGTAAGCAAACTACCAAGAAAGCAGCTGGTGATAAAAAATCCTAGCGCCTAAAAGGCAACTGTTGGGTCAATATTTTCGGCAACGCGGGAGGCAAAAACCACCTCCCGCCCATCTGCCGAGCCCCTAAAGGTGCAGCTGTATAAGGTCATTCTGGCGTCACTTGTAGCATCTTCGATAGAAGTATCGTCTGGCGCAACTTTATGGCGATCGTACACTTGGTACATAAATCGCTTCCCCTTGTAATCAACATATATCGCGTCACCAACCACAAGTTTGTCTAGGTGATAAAACGGAGATTTACGGCGTGTTTGGCCTGGCGTTAACCCCAACTCAAAGCGATGTGCGGCAAGAATAAAATTGCCGCCATCTTTGGGGTTTCCGCGTTCGGGTGAACGCCACCAGGCATTATCACTCAGCACAGACTTGTTGCCCGATTTATAGGTAATATTGAGCTGTAGTTTTGGGATATAGAGTCGATCTTCGCTTAAAACAGCCTGAGGCTGGTGCGCAACAGGCTTGTTCCACTTTTTTCCTGCTGCTGGTTCGTGTAGCACTGGCGTAGCCGCCAAGAAAATAATATAAATACCCACGCCAATAAAAATAAACGATATACTGGTCGAAATTCGTGGCCAACGCATGTGGCTTTATTTTGGCTTGTTTTATAATTGACGTCAAATATACATGCGTGACATATATTACACACGGTCGACGTTGGCTTAGCTCATACTTAAAATCGTGACTCTTACAGAACAATACCCAGTTGGAGTCAACTACCATGACTCCTTCGCTAAACACAATTTTAATGCGGCAATCGCCCAACTCATGGAAAAGCCAGCACAAGTGCTTTCAAATTTGGCATTACGGGCAGTACTACCTTATGGCTATTCACTCGTTAAGCAGCGGCGTGAAGGTTATAAAAACCAGGATGTCGACGTAACGCATATTCAAAGTATGGATCGCCCAGACTTACCCATAACATGCGATAAAGATGCACATACGGTTTTAGTTGTCTCCAAGCTCCACCGCAACTTGGCCATAGATAGCTTGCTAGAGTTTTCTCTCGTAAGTCAGGATCCGTACGCGCCCGGTGATATGGCTGCAGTAGGGCCTAGGCCTCAAACCACTGAGCAGGTCAACCTAATTGGCGAGATGTGCAAACCCAATATCAAAGACCGGCAGCTCTTTAACCAATGGGTGGATTTAAAGGCACAGATGTATCCAGGCGTTTGGAGCACCGCCAGCACAGTAAGTGATGCCTTTGAACACGGCAGCATAGAATTCCATCGCGCCTGCATGGTAGCCGATATCAAATACTTTGAAAATGCCTGCGTTGACCTAGATTTTAAGGTATTTGCGGCCATGATGACGGCAGGAGTGAGGCGCGTTAAGCAAGTGCCTAGGCCTAATACTGCCCTGCCGCCTTGTTGCGGTAAAATTGAGCCTGTAACATTTTTACTATCACAGCATGTTGTAGGGCCGTATAGTCCAGAGAGTTAATGCCAAGGAGGTCTTATGAATCCACAAGATGATAATAGTACCGATCCGCTGCAACCAGCAGACGATCTTTTTAACCCTGCGGTTGACCAGGAGCGGCTGGCAGAAGACAACACGCCGCCCTCAGCGCCAGCAGACGATGTACCAGCACCGTCTATGCCTAGCGACTATCCCGCAACCGATGATGGCGTAGATGAGCATGAAGCCTACGACGAAGGCCTAGCTCATGCCGCTGGCGTTGGCGAGCAAGAAATTGCACCAGATAGACGTGCTATACGGCTAGAGCTTAATAACGAAGACTTTGAGCGCGACGAAGCCGAGCGCCATGGCTAATCATCAGTTTCGCTATAAGTGATAAACATATAAAAATAGTCCGGCTCGTGAAAAGACCGGACTATTTAATTACTACGCTATAAGCGGCTTGGCGCCCTAGACGTATCGCTTGCAAATCAGATTTTACCAAGTAATGCGTCTATTTTGCGAATTTCTTTGTTGTCAGTTTGTGATACCTCGAATGGTAAACCCATTTTGGTGTTGACCGTCATGGTGGTGCCCCTTTTTTATTTTATTTTTAACGTTTTTGTTTGTGATCACTAACATCCATTATTATACATAATTCTTATGTTTTGTCAATGGAGCGTCTCTCTCACTACCTCTATAATAGCAGCCTTTGCTTAGCTTAAGCAATATATTTTTACAACAATAACAGATAGTTATCCACAGCCCTCTATACTGCAGAAACAATTGCAGAAATTGGCCGGTGGTCGGAACCCGGCAAATCGTGAGCTCTAAAGTCAACAGCTCGCACAAGACCCTGGGTGTACATCATGTGGTCGAGCTGCATTAATGGTACGCCCATAAACTTCATGGTCGGCGTATGGTCTAGGTCGGCATCGGTAAAGTTGCAAGCCTGTAGCTCAGACAGCACTTCGCCGTCTGCCATTTCAATTGACCGGTGCAAGAGGCTGCCTATCCGCATAGATTCAGGTACCAGCCGTGATATACCACGCACGAGCGTGCTTTGCAGCACCTGTGCCCCTCTGTCGCTGGCGTGTTGGTTATTTAAGTCGCCCACAAGCACGGTTGGCTCCCCTGGCTTGAGCTGGCTAATAAACGCCTTGGTCATGCCTCGACGCAAGGTTGAGTTGCGGTCGTCCCAGTGTCCGGCAACCGCACGGATGTGTTTTTTGCCACTCGGCAATGAGACCTCAAAAGCGTTGCGTGTCCCCAGGCGAACGACACTTGCCTCAGCCTCGAGTTCCTTGCGCACTAAAACAGAGATAAACTGGTTCACACTGGGGTGTGGATCATGGTCTTCGTACTCTGTGGTAAAGATATCGTATCCGAGCCTTCGGGCTAGTCGCGGATCTTGCGCTACGCCACTTTTATCGTAGGCTTCGACAATCGACAGCACGTCGGCATTAATTGCCTCAATACCCTCAGCAATTTGTGTATGCTTGCGTGGGTGGCTTAGTGCACGGGCCACATTCCAAGACCCAACAACATACCCCTCACGGTACCCTTCGTGTTTATTCATTACTGGCAGTATATCAGATAGAAAAACAATAAAAAAAGAGGCTCTCCGGTGAGAGCCTCTAACGGTGTTCAAGATTGGTTGCGGGACCAGGACTCGAACCTGGGACCTCGTGGTTATGAGCCACGCGAGCTGCCGCTGCTCCATCCCGCGATATCATCTTTAGAACAGAGTAATTGTACCAGTGTGTAGGGTATATGTCAATCCTGAAGTGATTCGCGGTGCAAGAAGAAGTTCATCCAGGCTTGGAAATTACGCTGGTATGCTGGCTGGCGAGCACGCGTACTATCGGATTGCACTTTTTCGCTATCTGCCAGCTCTGTTGTATGCGCCAAGGCAACACTCGTGGGCACTAAAATCTCTTTTTCGCCCGGCAGCGCTAGACCAAAGTTTTGGCGAGCCGATAATTCAAGGTATTGGCTGGTATTAAAGTACTGATTTTGCAGCTTTAGATTGTTATTAGCCAGCTGATCAACCTGATTTTGCTGCTCAAGTTTAGAAATCTGCTTTTGCAGGACATAATTAGCATCAATAGCTCGCACGCCGCTCCAGCTAATAAGCAGTACAATTGCAGCAAAAGACAGCAAACCAATAACCCGTATATCGTGCAGTTGGTCGGTGTAAGTGTCGATTTTTTCTATATATTGTTTGATTTTTTGCTGCATCGCTACTTCTATTATATATATTGCGTTAAAATCTGCTATACTCATCTCTGTTAGCCACAGTCTTTTGTGTATAACTAAACCAGGGGGCATAGCTCAGTGGTTAGAGCAGTCGGCTCATAACCGATTGGTCGCTGGTTCAAGTCCAGCTGCCCCCACCACATTTAGAATTCTTTCGGCCCAAAAGCACATGACGCAAACGACTCTTTTTAAGGAGTAGGTGCGTCATTTTTGTTAGGTGGCCGTTTTGTGCAGGTATTTTTGATCGCCCTGTTATGATGTAGCTATGAAAGCATTTATCTTTGACCCTCTGTGGGACGACCTGGTTACCGATGACTTACTGGCAAAAATCGCAGACAGTGGCCTAGAAATTATTGTCACAAAAGAAATCGCACCGCTCAGTGAATGCACAGAGCTTTTTGAGGGCGACGAAGAACGCATATTATGTCTAAATCCCGACTACGTAAACTGGAAACTGCCAAGCGACGAGTACAAGGATATTCCAAACCTCAAAGCAATTCTAATAGCTTCCACTGGCTTTGAGTGGGTTGAACAAAATGTAGCCAACGAACGTACTATTCCAATCTGCAACATAGTAAACTTTTCCACACAAGCAGTTGCTGAGTGGGCCATACTGATGATGTTTAACCTGGCCCGGCAAACACCTCGCTTAATTAAAGACAACTACCCGCTCGATTTTGACAAAGACTTTATGAAGTATCGTGGCATGCAACTTAAGGGCAAAACAGTCGGCATTATTGGCCTAGGCCACATTGGTAGCGCGATTGCAGAGGCCTGCAAAGGCCTTGGCATGCACGTAGTGTACTGGTCTAGGTCATCAACCGATGACGCCTACGACCAAGTTTCACTAGAGCAACTTATGTCGAGTGCCGATGTTATATTCCCCACCGCTGCAAAGAATCCCCAAACGTTAGCATTGATTACAGATGAACATCTTGCGTCTATAAAGAAGTCTGCAATTGTAGTAGACATTGCTCACGGGTTCTTTAATCAGCAAAAGATGCTAGATATGGTTGCCAAAGGCGACTTGTTTGGCTATGGCTTTGAGGGCAAACCACATTCCTTTGCTTCGTTTGAAGGCAATGTGTGGGCTGCACCGTCGTACGCGTGGACTACCTATGAGAGTATGCATAACTCCGTAGTGCTCTGGACCGACAACATGGTCAGCGCCACTAAAAATGAATTTCCAACCAAAATAAACTAAGATACTTAGCTAAAAGTGATCTTATATTATTAGCGGCGAATATTATTACTAATAGCCGTTATGATACCGCTTGTTAAAGATATCTTTTCGTGCGCTTCCTGCAAATGCACCGCGCCCTGTGCGGCAATAAGGTCAAGCCTTGTCGAATAATCGGCAAATTCAAAACCAGCCTCTACGCCGCCTACCTCAGCAATGGCGACATCAAGCCCAGGCAGTATTATTGCTTTACCTTCAGCATGCATAGATACCGCTTCGATTGCAACCTGGTAGTCAATATCTGCTTCGCCCAGAACAAGTAACTGATCCCGGATAGGCAGCCACAGCTCGATACAAGGCTCCTCAAGACCTTCATTGCTGTACGATTCGCGTTCGTAGGAATTAAGGGCTTCAAGCCTCATTACACCCCTATGGTATGGCACCGATGGGTCATAGATATCTGAGGGATTAATAGCAGAAAATTCACTCCCTGCCCGAGAGATTCGCTCGTTAAGTAAGCGGCTTCCCACCTCAACAAAAGCTGGCTTTCTTCGATTACGTATACTAGCTGTTTGAAACCACTGCGCTTCGCTTGCGGTTAACAACGCCTGTGTCTCTTGCTGCATTTTCATAAGTCACTACTGTACAACACGCGTAAGTAGATAACAACTCTACTTGCGCTAGGCTGCTGATATTCCTATGCTAGACAACTAATTGGTGGCATCGCGCTTCAAAAAGAGCACCCAGGCCACAATGCCTAAGACTACGAGGTAGATACTAAACACCATAGCCGCAGAGCCAGCAGTTAAGCCAGGTGAGCTATTTACGCCAGGGCTGATTACCCGCTCCAGCGAACCCATTGGTAGATATTTTGCGTTTTCTTTTAGTAACAAACCGAGTAATGGCTCGGCGGTGCTTGGCAAAATAAAGATAGTTACTATAGAGGCAACCACATTGCGGAATAATACAGCCAAAATGAAGCCAAAGAGCACGTATGCTAAGGAGTAAAATACAACGCGCCAAGCAAGATCACCCCATGCCACATGCTGGCTAATGAGGGAAATATCTTTGATGTGCAGGCCCACATACATAGCCAAAACGCCCAAGGCCGTACCTAATAAAACGTACACAATTGTGTAGCTTACCAACGCAACAATCTTGGCTAACAACACCTTGCTCCGCCTGTTAATACTGGTAAGCGTGTACATAATGGTGTTGTAACGGTACTCGTGAGCCACGAGTAAAATTGCTACGATGGCGCCGAATATTGGCATAAGCCCTACGCAGTTAAGAATTTCGTTTTGCAGCTTTGCCGATACCATGGCGCTCTCTGCGCCCTTAATACCCTCTACATAGAATGAGAAAAATATAACCAACGCAAAGCTGAACAAGCTTATAAAGTACGTTGAACGCACCGTTAGTAGTTTGCGGAATTCCGCTTTAATTGCTGGCAACATCTTTTTTCTCCTCTTGGCTGTGACTCTGGTATTCCTGAGAATTCTCGGTGAGCTCCAAGAATGCTTCCTCTAGTGATGCAGCATGGTTAGTAAGCTCTAGAAGCGTAATACCGCCATCGAATGCCAGCTTTCCGATATCGTCAGTTTTAGCGCCAGTTATGCGCAAGCCTGCATCTTGTGTGGCCACGTCATACGAAGCCTTACTGAGTACTTGTTGTAGCGCCGGTATGTCGGTAGCTCGCACAAACACACTAGAATGTGAACTGCCCGAAATAATCTCTTTCATAGAGGTATTAGCAATAAGCTTGCCCTTGCCAATTACCACCAAGTTGTCAGCCATCAACGACATTTCACTTAACAAGTGGGACGAAATAAAGACTGCGTTCCCCTGCGAGGCGTAGTCCTTAATAAAAGCTCGTAGCCAGGCAATGCCTTCTGGGTCTAAACCGTTAGCCGGTTCGTCAAGTAGCAAGTACTTAGGATTGCCTAAAATTGCCGCCGCAATACCAAGACGCTGGCTCATACCAAGCGAGAATTTGCCTGGTTTACGCTTAGCAACGTCGCTAAGCCCTACGGTGTCGAGTACCTCTGCAACGCGTGAATCTGGTATTCCACCAGCCGCTGCCAACACCTTTAGGTGACTTTGGGCATTACGCGTTGGGTGAAAGGCTTTTGCCTCCAGTAAGATACCCACCTCCTTAGATGGCTGGTGGTATTCGTGCAAGAGCTTGCCATCAAAGGTGGTCTTTCCTTGGCCGTTATCAAGGCCAAGCATTAAACGCATGGTGGTTGATTTACCAGCGCCATTTGGACCAAGAAATCCAGTAACTTTACCAGTTTCAACTTCAAAAGAAACATCATCAACCGCAACCTTGTTACGGTAGCGTTTCCCTAGGTGTTCTGCTTTTATCATTCCCCTAAGTATACGCCAAAAACTGGGCAGCAGCCCGGTTTTACTATTATTTAGCGGTTCTGTTCAAGAATGCTCAGCAATTCATCAGCACTTTGGGCGTCCATAAGCTGCTCACGGAGCTCCTTCGCGCCATCAAAATCATGGATGTAGACTTTACAAAATTTGTTAAGTGGCGCTATTGGGCGCTCGCCTTTCCAGGTCTCCACAAACAGGTTGATATGCTTGGCAAATAAGTCAATTCGCTGCTGCTTAGAATAAGTTGACCATGGGCTTTGTTTGGCGAACAAGAATGGATCATGAAAAATACCGCGGCCAACCATAATGCCGTCTAGCTGGTACTTAGCAGCCAATTCTTCGCCTTGCTGGCGGCTTTCTACGTCACCGTTGCCCACAATTAGCGTTTGTGGCGCAATTTGGTCGCGCAATTTACGCACTTCGTTAATTAA
Source organism: uncultured Candidatus Saccharibacteria bacterium (assembly GCA_964494765.1). Classification (GTDB taxonomy): domain Bacteria; phylum Patescibacteriota; class Saccharimonadia; order Saccharimonadales; family UBA4665; genus CAMLQK01. The sequence continues at coordinate 71,389 of CAZBRP010000005.1, read as the reverse complement.
CTCCCAATTAGCGGGCGGAACGCTCATTTCTTTTTGAGTGCGGCCATGAACCGTTAGCATGCTAAGATTTTGCTGTAGTAAAAATTCGTGCCATGTTAGGTCAACTTTTTTAAAGCCAAGGCGTGTTTTAACGCTTACCGGAATACTGCCGCCAGCGCCTTGTTGTACAGCTTGAATAATTTCGAGAGCTAGCGGACGGTTTTCGATTAAAGCACTGCAACAGCCGTTTTTAACCACAGGCTTTGCTGGACAGCCCATGTTGATATCAATACCGTCAAAGCCCATTTCCACCAGTTCTTGGGCGGTTTTGTAGTACTTTTCTGGGTCTTTTCCCCATATCTGTGCAAACAGTGGGTGTTTGTCTTGTGTGGCGTTAATCTTTTTGAGCAAATGCGGACGGCCAGGGCTTTGCAGACCATCAACATTCACAAACTCAGTAAAAAAGAGGTCGGCTGGCGCGCAATCACCAACAATTCGGCGAAAAACCGTATCAGTTACGTCGTCCATTGGTGCCAAAACAAAAAATGGCCGTGGTAGTTGCTGTAGAATATTTTTCATAAAAATTAGCTGCCGCCATCACCTTGCAATAGGTGCCTGGCGAATTATCGTTATTATACCATAATTTTACACTTTTAAGAAGCTCATGCTTTGGTGTTTACCAGGTACCAGGCATAAACGCACAGCATAATTCCCACTGGATAGTTAAGCCACCAAATTGTTTGCCATACTCTAAATAGCCCAGCCGCCCCAGCAATTAGCCTAAATGGAATTGCCTGCATGGCCACTAATGCATACCACAGCAACAATACGAGCGCAGGTAGGCCCCACCAGCCGTATACCACTACTGGCAAAATTGCTGCAACAATATACAGCCCTACACAAGTAGCAATAGTATACTCAATGCCCAGGCGAGCGTCAGTACTATCAATGCGCAGTTTTTGCTCCAGGCCAATGGTGGGCAATTTGTACATCAAATAATTAGCTGCCACGACTAATAAAACACTTATCCAGGCGCCCAGCCACCATATGCCCTGCACATTAGCCAACAAAATACCGTACACAAAAGGGCCAGCCAAAAACAGTGACATGCCGATTACGTCAAAACCAGGAATAGTTCGCAAATGAACCTTAGGCGCATTAAACAGTGCACCTACAGCCACCAACCCTAGCAAGAAGTAGTTTGCCGTTGCACTGCCCTGCCAAAGCAAGTAGACCAAAAAAGGTACATTTACTAGTGCAATGACCAGATTTTTGCCAAGCGTAGGAATACGAAGTACGCGCCCTGACACGCCTACTCCGGCCATGATAACGTTGTATGGCAGTACAAAATACAGTGCACCAATTGTTAGCGTGAGTGTAGAAATTGTGCCACTTTGAGCTCCAAGTAAAAATAGTACTGCTTCAAAAAGTCCTATGCCAACAATAATTGCCTCGGCAATCACCTCTGTAGGAAACAGCCAGCTACCGCGAGATCGAGTTTTAGATAGTGTATGCCCACGCATCTTACTGCTATTGTAGCAGCTTAAGCATAAGCTGGGTATGCTTCTATTCCCAACGGAAAACGCGGAAGGCGATAATGTAAATTACAAGTGCCCAGCCACAAACCATGCCCACTTGTGGCAAGATGTCGATAAGCCCCTTACCTTCAGTGGCAATCAATCGAATACCATCAATAACTGGGGTAAGTGGGATCCAGGCAGTAAGATTTTGCAGCCACTCTGGCATAATAAAGCGCGGGAAGAATGTGCCGCTCAGGAACATCATAGGGAATACTACGATGTTGGCTAACGGTGCTGCCTGGCGTTCGTTTTTAGCCCAGCCACCAATAGCCAAACCAATACCTAAAATCATAACAATGCCTGCTACCAGGAATATGGCCAGCTCAAATATATTACCCACCACATTCAAGTGGAATACAGTCATGGCTACACTAAACATCACTACCATGGTAAACAAGCCAATAATTGCCTGTGAAGCCATTGTTGACAAGAAGTACTGCCACACGCGAAGCGGCGTGGTGTGCAAGCGACGCAAAATGCCCTGCTTTTTAAGTTCTGGGAATACGTTAATTGGGCCAAAAATACCGAGGCCAATAATAGAAAAGCCTAGTAATCCGGCAAATGTGTAGTCAAACTGCGACAGACTGCGTTCATTGGTCTGCTCGGAACGCACTGTAAATGGCATGTTAGTTTGTACAAACTTACCGTTTACTTCTTTAAACATAACGTCCAAAACAGAACCAAGGGTTTGGGCAGCCTGTTTGTTATTTTCGGTATAGCGAATAATTGCCTGGCCACTTGGTGTTTTTTGGTGGTCTTTTACAGTACCAAAGTCTGCCGGCAATACAATAGTGGCATCAAGCTCACCGCGGCCCATCTTTTCGTTTGCCGCATCAATGTCTTTGATGTCGCTCGATACCTCAAAAAGCTTACCCTGGTGCTTAATCTCGTTAGTAAAGTCTTTGGCGATTGCCGAGTTAGACTCGTTAAGAATGGCTACCTTAAAAGAAACGTCGTTGTTTTTGCCAAAAATTCCACCAAACACAAACAAAAATATTAACGGGAAAGCTACCGTAAAAAAGATTGCAGTTTTGTCGCGAAAAAAGCGCTTAGTGTTAATTTTTACAAAAGTCTGAACTGTATAGAGCTTGCGCTGCATCGTACTATCCCCTTAATTCCTTGCCAGTTAAGTCGATAAACACGTCTTCTAGGTTAGCTTGCTCCACGTGCTGTGTCTTTTTAAAGCCACGCTTGAGCAAATCCTTGATAAGGTTTTGCGGTGTATCAAGGGCAATGATTTCACCGCGGTCCATAACCGCAATTCGGTCACAAAGCACCTCTGCTTCGTCCATGTAGTGTGTGGTTAGAATCACGCTAATTCCCTTATCACGAACCTGTCGCACCAAGTCCCACAGGTGGCGACGGGCTTGAGGATCAAGCCCGGTAGTTGGTTCATCCATAAAGAAAACTTTAGGGCTATGGACTAACGCGGCAGCAATGCTAAAGCGCTGTTTTTGCCCACCAGATAAGTTTTCGACATAGCTATTAGCTTTTTCGCTCAAGTTAACATCGTCTAAAAACTTTTTAACATCTACTTTTTCGCCATAAGCCGAGGCAAACATTTCTATAAGCTCTGATAATTTGGTTTTGTCTTGAAAAGCTGGGCTCTGTGGCTGCACACCAATCATGGCGCGAATTTTGTAGGGATGTTTAGCAACGTCCACGCCGTCAATGGCTGCTGTACCACCATCGATAGGGCGCAAGGCTTCAATCATTTCTAGAGTGGTTGTTTTACCAGCGCCATTTGGGCCAAGAATACCAAAAATTTCGCCTTTTTGGACTTCAAAGCTGATGCCATTGACGACTTTTTTATCGTCATAGGACTTTTGTAAGTTATCTACGATGAGAATTGGTTTTTGCATATGTATTTAGTATAGCACCTAAACAAAATACGAAAGAGATGAGAGGGGGAAAATAAAAACACCCTGACGCGCAATTGCGCCAAGGTGTTTAAGCAACAAAAAACTATTTGTTGTCGCGCTTGACTGTTAGGAAGCCGTTGCGTGGGTTTTCGTTAACAGAGTAACCTGCAGGAAGGTCGCAACCTTCTGGTCGCTCGTCCTTACTGAAATAGTAGATGGTCTGTTCTTTGCCACCACGAAGAGTAACCTTCTTTGAGTTCAGGTAGTAGGTAACGCCCTTTGAGTTTGTGTGCTTGTATGCCATTTCTAGATTTTCCCTCTCTTATGGATTAGTAATGGTACCCCTACCATACTCTGACTAAAAAATGTTTGTCAACCGTTTTCTCTTGAGGCGGTTGCATCTCATACTGCTAATGTATTACACTGAGAGCTATAAGTCACTCAATATAGTAAATGCGTGGGAGAATAGCACAATTATGGATTTCATGAGTCGAAATGGTCAGCAACAAGCAGGTCGGGTAGCTCCCGCTGGTCCAGCACATCAGCCAAGCACCCCTCCACAAAATCCAATGCATCAAGGTGGTGATGGTTTTAAAAAAGCAGTACAAGCACTACCAACATGGGTACGCGCCATGAAGGTTGTTTTACTATTTTCAGTAGCAATTCTCTCTTTGGCAGTTTCATTCTTCTTGTACTCATTTAATCCAAATGAAAGCAAGTACGTTACTACCGACAAGTACCAAGCAGTATTCCTGGCTAACGGCCAAGTATACTTTGGCAAGCTCCGTGTTGTAACCGCAAAATACTACAGCCTCGACAACATTTTCTACCTCAATACTCAGTCGCAAGACCAAACCAAAACTGAGGATGCAAGCAAAGCAAGTAACTTCACCCTTATCAAACTTGGTTGTGAATTGCATGGCCCAAGCGATCAAATGGTTATCAACCGCGATCAAGTAACATTCTGGGAAAACTTACGTGATGATGGCCAAGTTGCCAAGACAATTGCCGAGTGGAACAAGCAAAATCCAACTGGCCAAAAGTGTCAAGCTGCATCAGCTACTACCGACCAAAGTAGCAGCACAACTGGCGGCACTACAGGCCAAAGCTCGACAACTGGCTCTGGCTCCAGCTCCACTAGCGGAACCAGCACTACAACCAATAGCGGTAGTAGCACCACCAAAAAGCAATAAGCTTACGCTAGCAGTAAAAAAGAGTCGTTCTCGGGCGGCTCTTTTTTTTGTGCAAACACCGTAGACTTTGCTAAAAAAACATCTATAATCTAAGTCTTCATGACGACTCTTCAAGAAATTTCAAAATCACAGTTAACAGATGCTTTTCATGGTGCCGCAGCTGAAATGCCAAAACTTGGGCCCAAGCTTAAAGAGAACCCACGGGCCATTCAACACTATCTCATAGACTTTCTTGGCATTACAGTTGCCGACGATTCCCTGCACTATATTAACGAGCCCGAAGATCCTAGTAGAGATGTTGGCAGTCAAGCCAAGGCCGAAGCAATAGTGCTCGCTAAGGCTGAACGCTTTAGCCTTATGAAGTTCTATGTCGACACGCAGCATCCGCACCTCATTGATGGCGATGGGCAAGATGCAAGGTTTAGTTTTGAACTAAAACGGCCCAAAGACAGTCAAGGCTATATTGAAGAAGACTTTAGCTTAGGCCTACAGCAGGTCTACCGCAAAGTTGGTATCAAGGAAGTTGTACTGCCAAACAAACACTGGTTTATAGCGGGTATAAAACGCTACGCACAACTCTCTAGGTATACGGGTGAGATGGCATCCGTATATGGGAGTATCTCACCTATGCTCACCTTCTTCCTTCAGGAGACAATGAATGGCGCTGGCCTAGGTAATAACACCCCAGATCTTTTTGAACTTATCAATACTCACCCAACCACCAAAGACTATGACAAAGCGCAAAAAACTATAGCAGCACACGACCTGGCCTACCTAAGTCTCGCCCGGGCAACACAACATGTGGTTGAGTTCAAGGATCCGGCTCTATATAGCTTAATGGGTGACATTGTTACTATTGATACTCCGGATGGTCCAAAACACATCTATAAACGCGTTCCGCAGCAAAAACCTGGCGAGACAGAACAAGACTACAGTACACGCAAAGTACAGGCCGCACGCGTCCACCAAGATGTTTTTGGCGGCATAGGACGATCAAGAAAACTAGGCCAAAGCACTAGTTACCACGAAATTGACTTCTGGGGGCCAGTACTAAAATGCCCAGTTCACCAGCCTAGCAAAGAAAATCCAATAAGTAATCTAGCAAGTCAGCAGCATGCCGCAATTAATGCAGGAACCGAATATGGGCTTACTTCCTTTGCTGCACACAACTAATCTAGCTACTTAGTAAACTTTGGCAAAAGCCAGCCCAACAGCACACGCACGATTACCGCTACGAATAACAGCATACTGAATACTAATGACCAGCCAGCTAAGTCTGGCGACCAAGACGGTGAAGCAAAGTTAAATTTGTACATGCTATCAGGAATTACCGGCGCTGGCGCTACGCCATGATCGGAAACATATTTCTCAATACACGGCACACGATTGCGCCCCGAAAAATCACTCGAATTTTGCTGTTCGCAGTATTTTTGGGCTTCGGTATATACCGCACCATTGGCTTCGTTGTATTTAGTATTGGCATCATTTTGCAAACGCTCGTAGGTAAATTTAAGCTGGATTGGTGGGTACACCGAGCTACCAGCAGTAAGACTGGTATTCATGTGGGCACCAACATAGCCCTGCAAGGCCTGGAGAGCCCCTACAACATCGCCGTTGTTCTCATCTGCCACATATACCGCATCACGCAGTTTGCCCATATGTTGGTTATTCTGACGCAGTGCAAATACGCAAATAACACTGCACAATAATAGGAGCGTTACAACGTACCAAATCTTTATTGGACGAATGCGTTTTACCCAGATATGGTGCCAGAAATGTTTATTCATATGCGTTATTGCCACAAGCTTTTTACAGTGTATCACATCTGGTGACATGGTACACTGGAGCTATGCATATCTTTTTCTCTGGCATTGGCGGTACCGCTATTGGACCCCTTGCTCTTATTGCTAAGCAAGCTGGCTTTACTGTTTCTGGTTCCGATAAACAGGACTCGCAGTACATCGAATATCTTAAAAAGCACGGCGTTACAGATATCCACATTGGTCAAACCGGCGAAGATATTGGGGCATTACATAATAAACAACCTATCGATTGGTATGTGTATTCTTCGGCGATAGCTATCGAAAACCCTAACGCCCCAGAACTTGTATTTGCTCGCGAGAATAATATTCACATGAGCAAGCGCGACGAGCTGCTTAACGAAATTATCACCACTAAAAAACTCAAGCTGGTAGCCGTTGCCGGAACACATGGCAAAACTACCACAACTTCTATGGTTATTTGGCTCTGTAAGCAGATAGGCCTACCAATTAGCTATTCGGTAGGCGCCAAGATTAGCTTTGGCGATATGGGACAGTACAATCCAGATTCCGAATTCTTTGTGTACGAATGTGACGAGTTTGACCGTAACTTCCTGGCCTTTGAGCCGCATATTAGCCTTATCACCGGAGTCAGTTGGGACCACCACGAAATCTTCCCTACCCGCGAAGATTATCAACAAGCTTTTGTAGAGTTTATCTCGCAAAGCAAGCACACGGTTTTGTGGCAAGAAGATGCCACATACCTAGGCTTAGACAGTGGCGAAAGTGTGGGCCGAGATCACTTGCATGTTGAATCTAGCGATAATCCAGATATTGATGAGATTACTATTATGGGTCGATACAACCGTCTTGATGCCTGGCTAGCTATACAAACAGTGCATCGTATCTCTGGCGTGTCGCTAGCCCAGCTGCAGCAAGCCATGAACAGCTTCCCAGGCCTCCAACGACGTATGGAACAAATTAAGCCTGGCCTGTACAGCGACTACGCCCATACGCCAGAAAAAATTCGTGGGGCCATGAGTGCTGCCCTGGAGCAAGCTGGCGCAAATAAACAGCAGCTAGTGGTTGTGTATGAACCCCTGACAAACCGCCGTCAACACTACATGTATAATCAGTACACAGACTGTTTTGCCGGTGCTAGCAAAGTATATTGGCTGTCCAGCTATCTTGCCCGCGAAGACCCGAACCAAACCATCCTAACGCCACAGGAACTTATTGCACACTTAAGCGACCCGAGTATCGCCGTTCCTGCGGCAACGGATGCACAGCTTAAAAACGCCATTCAAAGCCACCTAGACCAAGGCGCTATGGTAGTCTGCATGGCTGGTGGCGGTGGTGGCAGCCTTGATGAGTGGCTACGCGCTAATTTTGCTGCAACAGCCTAAAGTCTACATAGCATAAAAAATACTCAGCCTTTAACTAGGTTGAGTATTTTTTAGTGCAAGAATGAGAAATAGAAAATTAAAAATAAACCAAAAAACAGCCAAAACCATGGACTAGTAAAAAACTGAACGAGTTTGTTCTTAGGTTCAGGTAATAAGTGCTGTTCATCAACATGCGTTGCTGCACCGGGCGCCAACAGCGGCTCGTTAGGGGTTGTGGGCGGAGTAAATCTGCGAGACTGCATAGGGGGCGTGCTGGGCAGTGCCGGTACAGCGCCAAAAACCGGATTCTGGGTAACCGGTTGGTCCTGGTTCAGAGGCCTAGGAGTGGATTGGCTTAGACTGGCGGAGATCGGGGTAGGCTGCACAGCTTGTACTTGTGGATTTTGTGGCTGAATCTGAACAGCAGCTGCGTCGTCTTGCGCAGCGTCGTCTTGCTGGACAGAACCAGCTACGGCCTGCTCAGGCTGAAGTTCGCGTAAAAAGGCCTGACCCATAGAGGCACGCTGGTCAATAACCTGCCCTTTTTCATCAACCTTGTAGCTATGCCACTCACTGTGCTGCTCTTTTACGGCCGGAGCTTCCTGCGTTTGGCCGCTCAAAGCTGCTGCGATCACGCTTTCGGGGGCGCGCACCACCGGTTTTACTGGTCGCTCTACCGCCTGGCTTGCCTCGCCAACGGTAAGTGAACCGGTTAATCGCGAAAATTCATGGCGTCGAGGACGAGAGTCGGGCCCACCAGCCGAAGGATCGTTGTCGAATGACCGATTGAATTCCATTATCTGTTATCACCTTTTCCTTTAATAATGCCTAGCTCGTGACGTCGTGCTAATTTTGCAATATTAGTTTGGGCCACTTCTTCAAAAGACAAACCAAGACGGTCAGATAGTAGCGCCAAATACCAAAGTACGTCACCTATCTCTTTGTTGAGTTCGGCAATATCTTCTGGTGTTACGACGCCATCATGATATCCAACAATTTTCTTCCACTTGTCGGCTACTTCGCCTGCTTCGCCAGCAACGCCCAAAGCCATAATAGTCTTGTCTAGTGTGGGGTCGTCATACGATAAAGCCGTAGTTTTAGCTTTAGCCTGGTATTCATCAAAAGTCATTAGGCAGGTTCCTCTGTGTTAATTTTTGCTGCACCTTGGCGTAGTACTTCAAGCCCGTTATCTGTTAGGCGGGCAATTGTAGACGGAGCACGATCACCGATATTACCACCATCAACATAAAAATCTACTTGGTCGCCAAAATAAGCCTGGGCCTCTACAATGCTCTGGGCTGGCGGCTCACCCGGCTGGTTAGCACTGCTGGTTACCAGTGGGCCAGTCTTTTGCAATAAAAGGTGCAAATTCTCGTCAGCGATAACTCGAAAAGGACTTTCGCCCACTCCTTGGTGCAGGTGATGCAAAGACTCGTCGAGTGGTAGCACAATGCTTAAAGGCGCTGGCCAGTGCTTTGCTACGCGGGCAACAACGTCAGCATCAACACCAAGGTCAATAAGTTGCTCTGGGCTAGCTGCAATTGTAGTGCCTGGCTTTTCATTGCGTCGTTTGAGCGAATAAAGACGCTCTACCGCTTGGGGGCTAGCTGCACGGGCAACGAGCCCGTAGAGCGTATCTGTTGGCAATACACCAACACCACCATTCAAAATGGTGGTTACAAGTTCTAAATCTGTTAACGAATGAAAAACATGCATGTGTAAACCCTACGATTGTGTGTACATATATACTGCTAATGTGCTGAGCGCTACCATGGCGACTACTGTCAAAACGATTGCTATTGTAACACCATTTGGTGTTGTTTTTGGCTTTTTTACTTTTTGTTGGGGTTTTTGAGCCTGTACTTCTGTAGCTTGCAGCTCTTGAGGAGAATCTTGTTGTGGTGCCTTGTGGAGAGGTAACGGTGCGGTTGGTTGTTGAGGGGTTGGCGCAGATGCAACCGGCGCACTACCTACCGGAGCAGGCACAGGAGTAGCCGTTTTAGGCGGCGTAGGCGGCGGCGCAACCACTGGCCTAGCGGGCGCCTTCACGTCCATAACTGGTTTAGTTTGAGAAGCAGATTCCATATAATGCTCTTAAGATTGTACCATTATGTCGCCTAAATGGTAGTGTCCTTGCCTGTAAGAAATCATTTTTTCGTCTACAAGATCTTGCAATACATTCCGTAAACGCTCGTCAGTTATATGTTCCGCAAGCTGGGCCTCAGAAAATGCAGCAACCTGCAGATTACGCAAAATCGCGCCACGTATCTGGCGCCTTGAACCTTCAAATGTCGATTGCTTGGTATATACCCTACTCTGGCGACTCACGTTGCCGACTGTTTGCTTGAGATACGTACCATAATCCATCAGTGCCCAGTACCAAGTGCGCGGAGTAAAATCAGCCACTTCTTGTTGCACTACAGCTTTCATCGTCTCCTCAACAAGCGGTAAAATTTCCTTATCACTCACTGAATCTTGGTTAGTAAAAAAGCGATGAATATAAATAGTTCTAATATTTGTTTCTAAAAAGGCTACGGGTTGGTTAAATGCGTAGGCTAAAATTGCACCGGCCGTATTAACGCCTATGCCTGGTAACTTAATGAGTTCTGCGACTTGACGTGGGAACTGGCCCTGTGAGTCACCCGTAACATACTGCGCCGCCTGCCATAAGAACTTAGCGCGCCTGTTGTAGCCCAGCCCACTCCAGGCAGTTAATACGTCAGAAAGTGGCGCCGTAGCCAAAGCCGAGATTGTTGGAAACTGGGCCATAAAGGCCTCAAACTTAGGGATTACTCGTTGCACCTGTGTCTGTTGCAGCATGATCTCCGAAACCATAATAGCGTAAGGGTTGAACGTACCGTTGGCTTCTGGTTGACGCCAGGGTAAATCGTGGCGACCGTAAGCCACATAATATTCCCACACTTCCATTTGAAAATCCTTAAGCTGCATCTATCTATATACTCAAAACTGCTTATTTAGTTGGTCTGGCTAAAGCCGTAGGTGCTTGTAGCGTCTGTGATCTTCTTAACTTCACCGCCAGTAACCGACACGGCATAATCGGCGACCTCTTGGCTAGTTACCGCACGGTAGATAATTGTTCTATTGTTAAGCCAACGAACTGGGTAGCTCAAGCCGCCCTGCATATGCAACACGGTATCTTTGCCCGTTGCGCTGTTGTAGTCTACAAGCACACCCTGTCCATCACGGTTATCTACCCAAATATTATGCTGGCCATTGGCGCTATATAGTCGACTCTGGAAATTTGTCGCTGGGGTGCTCTGTTGCAAACCTGCATTAAGGTCGTACACAAACCATCCTTCGGGTGTTTGGATTTTAAGCGTCTTAAAGTCGCTCCTAAACATGCTCCAGGCTTCTTTGTCTAGGACTGTTTGGCGACTGGTTCCGTCTGGTCGGACTCTGTACAAAGCAGGCTTGGCAGCAGGGTCAGTGTGAGAAACAGCAAAGTAAATTAAGCCACCAGCACTCAAGGCAGCATTAAATTGGTTGGCGGTTGCCAGCTGCACCTTGGCATTTGTGATGTAATCAAACGACATCAACTTATAGCGCTGCGGATTGCTGGCACTACCACTAGCCATAGCCTGCTCGTAAATAATACGTGTACCGATCCAGTCAATGAGCTGGATTTGCTCGGCATGCTCCAAAACAGTGGCCGCACCGCTGCCAGTATCAACAAGTGTGAGCGTACTCATGAGGTAGCCATCTGTATCGCGCACATTATCCCGGGTAGACACCAAAGCAGCTCGCTTGCCAGCCCCGTCAACTGCCAGCGAAATATTATTGTTTTCGTTGCCACTACCACCTAAAAGAGTCGTGCGATTGCGGCCATCGATATCCATGGCCACCAAGTCGTATTTACCACTTTGCTTAGTAATAAACACCTCTTTACCAAAAGGCACCATAGTTACACTAGTGTTCTCTGTTGTCGCCAGATTAAGACTTATATTTTCTGTACGGTAGTCTTTGGCTGTAATAGCGATGTCTGCAGTGCCACTCGTATCAACATTGTCATCGAGTGTCAGCGTAATAACACCGTTCTTGTCAGCCACGGCGGCAGCGACGCCACTATCAGCCTCAACATCCGCAATAGGTTTGTTTGAAACAAAATCCTTAACCGAAATTGTATATCGAGCGCCGGTTGCAGTAAGCACCACATTACCAAGTGGATTACTACCCCAGCCCACAGTCACTCCTTTGGTAACAGGCGCAAAAGCTACACGGTGGATAGTTATGGTTTGCTGGCCCAAATGTATGTCAGTCAGCCGCACGTAGCCCTTAGAGTCTGTTTTAGCCTGCCTGCCATCAACCGAAACCGAAACATTTTTAAGTGGTAGCTGCGTGCCCACATCAACAACCGTTAAAGACACACTGCTACGAACGCCAACGCTGTTAAGCGTAAAGTAACGCGTTTGGGGCACAGCGATTACTGTGGCAATTGCCACTAGTAGTATGAATATCGTTATAGTGCGTGCCCACTTATTGCGCCACCAGGCGGCAAAAAAATGTCCTATTGTGCGCCAAAAACCTCGGGGCTTAGCTGGTTGTTGTGGCTGATAGCGCGCATCTTCGGCAGCCAGTACCTCGTCGCCCTCCTGGCGGATAATATCATCAACTGCTGAATCGGTCTGAGGGTTATCAAGCAATTCGGATGCCTCAGGATCAGTATTAGGTGCAGACTGTTCAGAAGGTTGCGCCACTTCGGTCACTTCTTGTTCTGGCTGAGGCGCATCTTTGGCGCCATTCTCAGCAGGTTCTTCGGGCGTAGTGGTTTTTGCAGCTGCAGCCTTTTTAGCTTTTACGATTTTTTCTGTCTTGAGGTGCTTTGCTAGCTCTTTCGCTAAGTCGTCAGACAGCTGAGGAGCACCCGGCAATCCGGTATTGTCTATTTTTTGCTCCTCGGGGGCGTCAGGCTGCTTAGTCATTGTCTAAATAGTGTAGCGGTTAGCCTAAAAATTGACTAGATGCTACAGTCCACCATAACCATATCCGTACCCTGGGAAGCTTTGCGAGGGCTTGAAGTAGTCGGTAATTTTAAGGTTTTGGCCACCACCAACGGGCATTATGTACAGTTCACTGCCGTTTTTGGCAGTTAGTATGTACTGATCGGTATACCAACCGTAGGCGCTATTTTCGCTTAAAGTTGCGATTTGCTTGCCGCCGTCACCCTGGGCATCGCCCACAAAGAGTGTGTTTTTGCCGTCTCGTGGTTCTGTCCAAAAACTACGTTGACCAGATGGTGAAAGGAGGTATGTTGGATAGTACTTATTAAAGACGTCTTCGGAACTAATTGAGGCGCTCTTAATTTTGCCGTCCTCATACTCGTAAAAATGGTCATTACCGTCGTTAAAGTATACGTAAATCTCCTCTGGGGCGTATGACTTAAGCGTAATACCTACCGAATAGTAGCCAACTGTACTAGAGGGATAAGCAAATGACTTTATAGTGCGCTTTCCGCTGCCATCAGGCTGCACAATGTTCAAAACTGCTTCTTTAATTTTAATGTCGTTAACTGCATAGTAGCCGCCCGACCAGTTCTTGGCATACACAATGCCCTCGCCTTGGATATATATCTCACCGAAAGTCTCATATACTGCTTTTTCAGCAGAATCACCAGCAGCGCCAGTTTCATCGAGTGTTGCCAGTTTTCCGCTCTCGGCGTCAAAACTCTTTAGCGCCTGGTGACGATTTTGCCAAATCTGATTACTGCGATTTACGGTATATACAAAGCGGTGACCGCTCCAACCAATAGCCTGGAATGTGGCGTTTCCTTCGTCCATAACGGTCATCTTATCAGTGGTAGTATCGATTAGGTACAATTTAGGATATTGGCTTCCGTCACGTTTTGATAGCAGTGCCAAATATTTCCAATCCCGCGCAGCCAACAATACTGTTGAACGATCCTCAGAGCCGCTGCCACCAATTACTGTCTGACGACCGCTGCCGTCTAGGTTGGCCTTAACTACATCAACTTTACCGCTCAGGTTAGACAAGAAGTACAGTTTGCCACTTGGGGTGATTTGAAAACTATTATCTTTTTCGGTTCCGGCAACTACAAATTCAACTTTTTGGTCATTGAAACCAGTTGCCCGTAAGGTGGCAGTAACTTTTTGCTTGTCCGCGGGCACCACCAGCACTGCTTTACCCTGCTTGTCAGTCTTAGATTCTGTGCCCTCAAACTGGATAGTAATATTTTCGGCTGGCTTTTGAGAAATCTTATTAACAATAGTAACGGTGATTGGGCGACCAGTTGGCACCAAGTGCAAAGTTGTTACCGTTTTAGGCTTAAGAATTGGCACTAGCACGTTCTGATCGGTATTTTTGTAGTACTTCTTCTTTGCATTCAATTGAGCATCACCTACTGGCGCTTTAATGCGTACTTCACCTTTATTATCTGTTGTACGCATAGCGCCGCCCAAAATTACAGTAGCGCTCGTAACTGGCTTACTGCTCTTAGAGTCAAGTACTCGCACCGTTACAGTCTGCTTTAAAAAAGTACCAGCAATAGCATATCGGCTCGCTGGAATCGCCGCCAAAACAGCCAAAACTACAACTACAGCCAACAAAATAGCCGTTTTTTTATGCATAGCCAGCCAATGTTTTAGCCGTGATAGCTTGCCATGTTTTGGCTCGCCCACTACCGGCTGTGGCAGTTCTACTTCGTCATCTTTAGTATCTTTTTCACTATCAGTATCGCTCTCACTTTTGCGCGATACTTCTTTTTCTTCCGCCCTAGTAGGCTCGTCCTGGTCTTCGGTTACTTCAAAATCATCGGTAAGCTCAGAGCTGCGCGAAGGTTGATCTGTTTCGCTCGAAATCTTGGAGTTTTCTTTTTCTGGCATGCATTTTCCTTTATCTTGGCTTAATTTTAGCAAAGTTTAGTAAGGTCTAGGAAACTATTTATGCTTTGGGCCTTTGTTGCCTATTGGTACAATGATACCCAATGAATTCTTACTCCAGTAGCTACCCGGTTATGAGCCCTACCACGCACCAGCAAGCCGCCAATCACCTAGCAGCACACGACCCACAGCTTGCAGGCGTAATCGCAAAGGTAGGCCTGTGTAAAATTCTGCCGCATACCAACTACTACCAAGATATTGTAGAAAGCATCATTGGCCAGCAACTTAGCGTTAAAGCTGCCGCTACCATAACTAAACGGTTCCGTGAACTCTTTGGCGCCCAATTTCCCACCCCTCAGCAAATTCTAGACAAAGATATCGACAGCCTGCGCAGCGTTGGCCTTAGTCGCTCTAAGGCTCTGTATATCCAGGATTTAGCCCAGCACGTTATGGACGGCCGGCTCAGTTTTGATGGGCTTGATGACCTAAGTAATCAAGAAATTATTACTAAGCTAACTGCCGTTAAAGGCATTGGCGAATGGACTGCGCATATGTTTTTAATGTTCTGTATGGGCCGAACCGATATTTTAGCCTGGGGCGACTTAGGTATCCGCAATAGCATTAAAAAACTATATAACCTTACTGACAACCCTTCACCAGCCGATATCAAGAACATAGCCACTACCTACAACTGGCACCCCTACGAGTCCATTGCCTGTTGGTATCTTTGGCAAGCCCTAGATAACGAGCCTAAGTAAATCAGCAAATAAAAAACCACCATCACATAGATGGCGGTTTTTTATTTGTAACGGCAAGCCTATGGTGCCAAGCGGTTGATGTCGCGTGGGAATAAAATAGCTTCTTTAACGTTGCCGAGGCCGATTGCCTTTTCGGTGAGGCGATCGATACCAAAGCCAAAGCCACCGTGCGCAGGCAAACCATGCCTAAAGGCTGCTAGGTATGAAGCAAAACCAGGAGCATCAACATCTACGCCAGCGTCCTTCATTTGCTGCACCAACTCATCGTAGCGGTGCTCACGCTGTGGAACGGTTGAGATTTCGATACCACGGAACAATAAGTCGGCAGAACGAGCCACGCCGTTTTCACCCTTCATGTGGTAAAACTTCATCTTACTCTGTGGCAAGCCAGTAGCAAATACTGCTTCACAGCCGTGGTTTTTCTTAGCATACTCGCAAATCCACTTCTCTTCTTCAGGAGTTAGGTCAAGCTCACCAGACATATCCTTGCCAGTTGCCTTTTGGTACATTTCGTGGATTTCAGCCATTGTGTAGCGAGGGAATTCAGGCTTTAACACAAGTTCTGGAGCGTTAAGACTCTTGAGGTCAGCCGCACGCTCCTCGTACAAGCGAGTCATAGTGGTGTACACCAAATCTTGCAGCATGTTGAGTACGTCGTCGTGGCCTTTAATAAAGCCGAATTCAACGTCAAGCATTGTTACTTCGGAGACGTGCCGAGTTGTAGCCGATAGCTCGGCACGGAATGCTGGGCCAATTTCGAACACGCGGTCGAATACGCCAACCATAATCTGCTTATATAGCTGAGGGCTCTGTGCCAAGGTTGCCTCTTTACCAAAGTAGTCCAGCTTAAATACCGCCGCACCGCCCTCGGCGTCACCGGCAACAATCTTTGGAGTGTTAATTTCGGTAAAATCACGTTGATATAAGAACTCGCGAATATAACGCAAAAGCTCTGAGCGAATCTTAAAAATCTTGGTTTCTTGCAGGTTTCGCAGGCCAACTGAGCGATGCTCAAACAAAGTATCAAGATTGTCTGACTTGTGGCTTAAAGGTTTGTCAATTTCTACTGGTGGCTCTTCGGTTACTGGCACCTGTACAGTAATCTTGGCGTCGTGCAGCTCAGCACCACCTGGAGCACGTGGCTCTTCGGTAGCAACACCACTTACCTCTAATACAGTACCAATCTGCAAACCGCGTAGTTTTTCTACTTCTTCTTTATCTTTAATAACTACCTGTACAAGGCCGCTACGGTCGCGAACGTTAATAAAGGTTAGGCCGCCAAGCAAGCGCTTTTTGTGTAACCACCCTTGAACAGTGATGGTTTCGCCGACGTGAGTTACAACGTCTTTACTCAAAGTGTACATATAATTCTCCTGGATATTTAGCTATTCGTCAGGCTGCAAGAAGGGCCGATCACAAAGCACACCGCCTAAGCGTGCTTGGCGACCCGTTGATTCATATTAGATTGTTGTTGAATCTTCATCTTAGGAAGTATTATACCACCTCTGTAGAAGAATAGAAAATACCCCTACAAGTCAAGGTCAGACACACCCCCAAGGCCTGCCAACCCACCACGAGCGACTCTTAATGATCGTGCCGTAGATTCCTTAATCAGTGTCCTACTTGATATTTGAGAGCCAGGGGTTACGTGCACTTGCCGCCGAACGTTCCCGGGCACGCCTGATACCGTGCTTGATGTAAGCCGTGCGCGCTTCATTACCAGTTGCCTCGCCAGTTACCCCCCGGCAAATACGCGGCCCAGAAGCAAGATCGTGCCGCACCATTACATACGACTCCACGCTGGTTGGAACCGTCATTCCGGCAACGAGCAAATCTGCCTCGATTGAAAATCGGCGCATAGTATCAAGTGGTGCCTTATTGCCATCCCAGTTCTTCATGGTTTTTTTTAGCAAACTCCGCGTCCACTTCCGCCTGTGTCATCGACGCATTAGTAATAGTGCCATAATGGTCACCTATAAGCTGCTCTGCAGGATCATACGATGGGTCCCGCCAACGCCAAAAAGCTGATTTAGATTGGCTGGGCTGCATTTGCTGCAACTGATAGCCCACCATAGAAAAAAGCCCGCCTAGTGCTGTTCGCAAGGCCGACGGAGATATCGGCGCCCCGTCGTTAAGCTGCAACCTTTCGCCAGACTGAAGCATCTGGATATCATCAGCCCCGCTAACACTCTTAGTTTTGCGGAAACGCTTTAGCAACGCGCCAAAAACTGCTTGGTCCTTTTGGATAAAAGCCGCCAAAGCCATGTGCGGTCCAAGCTCAGTGCGCCGCCCATGCGCCATTGCCTCTTCGAGTAATCGGACCGGCCCCGGCAGAACGCGTTTATACATACTCTCCATTTGTGAAGGGGTGCCATACTGTGCAAATGCTCGCCAGAATCCCAAACATTCACGGCCAATTGTGGCAATAATTTCATCTTGCTGCTCTTGTGGTAATCGCCAAAAGTCGGGCGCTTTCATTTTGCCGTTGTTATTTAGAATAATTTTTTCCGCTGTCTCAACTTGATCTGCCGTAATAAGTCCATGTTGAATTCGACTAACAATGAGCGACTTTTTGGAGGGACAATCACCCATGAGTGCATTGCGTTTTTTAACAACTTCCAGATCAGCTACAATACGTGGCGCATTAGCAATCAAACGCACCATATTAGGCATAAACGGCCAGTAGCTGGCGTTGAACTTTCGTGGCGCTACTGATTCACCCTCGCAAATATCATCAATTTCCTCTTTGTTGGCCACTCGCCACTCCTGCAATACTGGATCGAGGGGCCGAGTCTGTTCACTGTAGGTCTGCCCAAAGTCTTGAGGATTAATAAACATATTCTCAGCCCAGCCAGACGCAAAAGCACCATTACGAACTCTATCGACATACGCTTCAGGGTCGCCATTGTAGGGCATATCTTGCGGTGGCATATCCGGAGTATGGTGTACAAGTCGGTACACACGTTCTGGCAGCCCCGGAAGGCGATCAGGTATATTGAGTAGATTTTCGTGGTTCGTCATTAGCACCTTTTTATAGTGCAAAGGTGTTCAAATAACAAGATTATCCTATGGTGTAGTTTTTGCTGCAGTCTGTGCGCGGCTTTCGATGTGCGCAATAACCGCCGAAGGGTCGTCGTACTGCTCAAAGGCGCTCTCTACTTTGCCGCCCAAAATCTGGGTGATCATATCTTCAACCGTAGCAATACCAACATACTCCTCAAAACGATTTACAACTACAAAAAGCTGGCTCTTAGTTTTTAGAAAAGCATGCATCATCTGGCCCAAAGGATATTCTTCGTGTACATAAAACACCTTTGAGCGCATAATTGCCTTAATAGATCCGCCCTCTTTGGCGTTAACAACATCGCGCAAAAAAAGTGTGCCCACAATTCGTTCTTGCTCGCCCGAATACACTGGAAATACCGTAAAGCCGCTACTGTGCAGTTCGCCCATTAAAATTGGGCCAACAGTATCATCTTCAGATACCGCACACACTTTCTTTTTAGGTATTAAAATGTCCGACACGTGTTTATCGCTAAACGCTAAAACATGTTTAACAAGCGTAATTTCTTGGGCCAATAAACGACTATCAGGCTGTGCAGACTGGCGATCGAGCAGCGCCAACAAATCGGCACGTTCGTATATGCCGGTGTGCTGTACCGCAGGCTGTCGCCCCGCTGCCAGCTGGACCTTGCGCAGCACGGGGTACAAGTGTGCTAAAAGCCACACCACCGTTGGCGTGCACCAAATAGCCATGCGCAAACCAAAACGTGTAATATCGGTGCGCGGGATCCAAATAAAAGCAGAGCCAATTGTAAGCACCTCCATAATAAATACCAAAGGTAGTGGTGCCGCCTGTGACAGCAAAATAAAGCTCGCTGCCAAGGCAACAACAGTTACCGTCCAGAGTAATAGCTGCAAACTCCCCCTATATGCCACCGCTCGATACAGCAACTTAGCCAGTTCGTCACCACTTTGCGCCTGGCGTTTAAGCTCTTTGGCCGGAACAGCTTCGTACGTTTTGCGCAGCACTATTGTAAGCAACGCCAAAGCTATGAGTGCAAAAGAAAGGAGAAACTGTGTCATACCATTAATACTACGACAAAGAGAGCTTGTTTTACAAAGCTTATCCTCTTCTGGACATAGACATACTTTTTAGGCACATTCTTAAGATATCCGTTGTATACTAAAGCTATCTAATCAAGAGGAACTTGGCACATGGACAAGCGTTTTTGGGGAGTCATTCTCGCCATCGTACTGATTTTCGTCGGTATCTTACTAGTTAATAAAGATGATTCGTCGTCTTCTAATGTCAATCCGACCAACCACGTTATGGGCAATGCCTCCAGCGGTGTGACGTTAGTAGAATATGGTGACTACCAGTGCCCAGGCTGTGGCAGCTATTACCCTGTTGTTAAGCAGGCAGTTGATGAATACAAAGACAAAATTCAGTTCCAATTCCGCAACCTACCCCTCAGCCAACTCCACCAAAATGCCATTGCT
Organism: uncultured Candidatus Saccharibacteria bacterium; assembly: GCA_964494765.1. Taxonomy (GTDB): domain Bacteria; phylum Patescibacteriota; class Saccharimonadia; order Saccharimonadales; family UBA4665; genus CAMLQK01. The sequence goes on along the minus strand of CAZBRP010000005.1, from coordinate 51,515 downwards.
AGTGCGCGCGCAGCTGAAGCTGCTGCCAAACAAGGCAAATTCTGGGAAATGCACGACATGCTGTATGAGAATCAAGATTCCTGGAAAGCCGCCAACAATCCCAAGTCTATTTTTGAGCAATACGCCCAACAGCTAAACCTTGATAAAGCTACCTTTGACAAGGATTACAGCAGCGAAGCCGTTAACGACCTTATCAATGCTGATATTAAGGCCTTTGATAAAACCGGTAACCGCAAAGCTACTCCAACTTTCTTCCTTAACGGTAAAAAGGTTGAACCAAACAACAGTGTTGATGACTTCAAAAAACTCTTTGACGACGAACTTGCCAAAAAGCAAGGCTAAGAATCTACATTCTATTAAAAAATACCGCCTTGCACAGGCGGTATTTTTTAATAGGTGATAAACTCCTGCCAACCAGGTCGCTGCACCGTAACCGGCACGCGTGATGGGCGTGAGTGAATGATCTTGATTTTGACAGGCATCTGTCTCATCCTTCTAAAAAGCCAAAACAACTCCAAACAGAGCAGTCTACAATAGCTTTTTGCCTCGTTTATTTTTAATAGGTTTTTGTGTCTCTCGCGTGGGGCTTCTCGTTTCCCCAGACATGGCTACGAGTGTAGCAAATTACGCTTGTGCTTGTCAAGCATCCTTGGCTGCTGGGTCGCCGCCGTTGTTGTACTGTTGCTGGCAGTGTTCGCAGACATCGCATGGGCCAATCCACGTTACCCTATCGCTATAGTTGCAGCTTTTAATGCGACAGCGGCCACGTTTCCATCCCCATTTTGCTTGATTGTCCTCATCTGATAACTCAGCGGCTGCACCACTGCTAAATATACTGCGCAACGACGATAACGAATCTCCGCCTTTGGCACTGGATGCAATCCCACATGCTGAAGTCACCGCTTGGGCTAGCGCTAAAGCAGTATGCATAGCATAGGCAGTCATATCACCCTGTCCATAGGCTACCCTGGCCTGCTCTATAGACACAGCCGACAAAGCGCCAAAATTACGCGCATCAATGTCTTTGTCTTTTGTAGCCCTGATCCCGGCATACTTCTCTACTAAATCTTGCATCATCTGGTTGGCTTCAAAATCTTGGGTAAAGGTAGGCGCCGCCGCAACTAACTCAGTGAGTACTTTAGCGGTAATGTCGGTATATTTCTGCTCGCGTGCAGCGCAGAAATCAGCAAATGTATCATAATCACGTGGCTCATGATCGCCGCCAAAAAAAGTACCACAGTCTAAAATCGTGTCATATAGTAGGGCAAGGTCAGATACGCCATGCTGCATCTGAGTCTTAGGTATCAAGAGCGGCGTTGCTAACATATCCTCAACGGACAACTCTTCAGCATCAGCAATTCCCCACATCTTGTACATTTTACGAACAGTCGCTATATCATACCTTTGTGAAATTGCTTGCTGCATGCGCTTATCGTTTTGCTCCTCTGACGCCTTGGGGTCGGCATCAAAAGCCTTCATGCCGCCCAAAAAGGCCGTTTCGGTAATAACCGCCCCGTCTTCTATGGTTGTCGATTGAATGGCCAGTGATAAAGTTGGTGCAAAGAAATTACGTTTAATATCATCTAGGCTCGCTTGGTCAGAAACCAACGAAAAAACTACAAAGTTATTAGCATTTAGTAAGCCCGCTCGTCCACAATCATTCATGCGGTGATCAGCCAGAGCCTCAAGGATGCCACGCTGCTGCATTACTGACGATTGCGCCACTTTCTCAAGTGAGTTACGGTAGATTGAATCTCGTGACTGCCCATGCTGCACCCAGCTTCCATCGGGTGCAATCTCCGAGGTCGTGCGCGAAATGTGGCCAGATTTAAACATGGTTTCTATAACAGTAGAGTGAATATTTTGGCTACTGTTTTGCAGCGCCTCAGCGTCACCTTGGCCAGTTTTCACAAGTTTTTCACGCAGACTCACTTGGGCTAGCGGCAGCGTGGGAGCGACATCAACAGAATCTGTGTCGAGTTCAACCGTCTGCGCAAGGGTCACGCCGCTTAGCCAACGATTAAAGCGAGCTTGGGTCCAGCGCTCTTGGGGGAGTTCCGCAACAGAGAAGACCGCCGGTGTATATTCTACCGGCAGCTGTAATGCTGCACTCCCGATTGTCTCCCCCATATAAAAACACCCACTTTTTGGTTTTGCCGAGCGGGTGTTCAAAAAATAGCGCTGTACATTACAGCGTTTGATATCCTGCTCGGGATTTTCTCAGAAAACACGTATCGGGCTCAGAATGTATAATTCATTACCGTTGCGGCACAGCGTACGGCTCCAACGTACTTCCGCGCTCTCTGAATGTGTGATTGTTAATATCTTTATTGTACAGCACAGGTAGCGGTACTTTATTGTAAAAAACGCTATATATGGAGTTTTGCCCGAGATTTTTGCCTTATTAAGCTCTCATTAAAAGTGGACAAATTCGTTTGTATTTTATGGTAACTCACGACACGATAAGCTTGTAATAAAGGTGGAGGAAATATGGCAAGATTACCCGTTCCCGGCGGTGATGTTGACAGCTGGGCTGCTATTTTAAATGAGTTCTTACTAGTAACACATAATCCAGATGGCACACAACGAGTAGATAGTATTCCCGCGCATTCAGTAACCCTTCGCGACTTAGATGTTAAAAATCCTATTATCCAAAATATTGAAAACTTTGTACTTACCAACGACAGCGAAAGACTGGTGTGGCGCAAGGCAGGAGAAGTACTACGCGCAACTTCGCGGCTGCGCATCAATGTTAACGATTATGGGGCAAAAGGCGATGGCGTCTCGGACGACACTGAGGCCATTCAGCGCGCCATAGACGTGGCCGAAAATGGCGGTGTGATTGAGATTCCTCGGGGCACTTACATGGTACGCGGCCTTAAAATGACCAAGCACGGCACCATGATTGTTGGCGAAGCCCGCTGGGGCACTCGGCTAGTAAGCATCGACGAAACTAAACCGCTAATCGAAATGAGCGGCACCGCCACCGGTGAAGCCCAAGGTACCGGCACGAGTGGACACCTACGCTATTGCACCATTAGTAACCTTACGCTTAATGGTAATCGCAAGCCCGGCAGGCTGCTCCGCTCAATTTATGCAGATAGCTGCGCTATTACCAACGTTGACTTTGTGTACTGTGATGATGTAGCGGTCGACCTCGTAGAGGTGTGGGACACGCGTTTTAACAACTGTATTTGGGAGCACTGTGGTACCAACACTAAACCTGCAACCTTACTCCGAAACAGTATGCCCCAAGGACAGTTTGGTTATAGCGACGATAATACTAATCAAATCCACTTTATTCTGTGTCGCTGGGAAGGCTTTAGAAATGGCGCAATTAGACTCGACGGAGGTGCCAACGGCTCTACGCGCTTGCTTAACGGTATCTTCTTTACGTCATGCAAAATGGAAACTCGTTTTGCGGCCGGGCCACCTTTCCAGATCATGGAGGGAACTACCATTGTCTTCGTTAACCAGTTGTACGTTGCAATTATGGCTGTTGATATGGACAGTGCTAAACCGATTGATGCAATTTCGGACTACGGCACTCACATATTTATGACAGATGTATATATTCAGTGGGGATCCGAGCGCAACATTGCCAATTCGCTCGTCCATATCCACCGCAGTGGGCCACACATGTACTACAAATTAAGTACCTACTACCCCCTGGAGGACCCAGCCGACGCCGCTATAGTTGTTGAAGAGGGCAGTACTGACGTGGTTATTGCCTGCGCCGTCATAAACCGCGGTAAATTAGTGTCCGGGGATGTAAGCAACGTTATGTTGTCGAGCCCTCGTTCGGGTACCAGCATCTCGCTTGATGCCTCAGGAACTTTTTGTATCACCTCAACCGTCATCAACAAAGATTTATTAAAACTAGACAATAGTGGTACCCGGCCGTACCTAAGTGCCGTTAATGGGCTCGACCTAGTTGGCTTTTCCGACAGTTATGTGACCGAAAAATGGCGCATCATCGGCTCAACAGGTGCCGCGCGCTTTGCCTCGGGCAAGTTCCAAATTGAACCCACTAAAGGCTACGTTGGTATTAATAGCGTGCCTTATACCGGCATTGCCATGATCATTAAAGCTGCTGCCGGCAACGACCGAGGCCTAGCTATCGTAAGGCCTTCAGCAACTGCGTTTAACAGGTTACTCGAGTTCCAAGACGAAACAAATGCTATCCAGGGCCAAGCCTTTGACGCCGGTGGTCGCCCACTCGCCGTTGGCACTCCCCCTCGCGTTACGCCTGGTCGGCAAGCTGCCGATGCTCGGCCGCTAACGCAGGTTCGAGATGTTGCCGGCAGCGTTAAGGCAATCGTCCGTCCTACGCCAACTGCACCCGGACCAATAGCCACCATTACGTTTTCGAGACCCTACGATAACCCACCGCTCAGCATTGCTATCCACGACCATTCTCCGTCAGAATCCAGCCTGTTTGTTGCGGCACGTACAAAAGAGGGCTTTACGGTTTCTACACGCTTAGCCCTCACTCCTGGAGCGCAGGTTAATTTTGACTACACCGTTATTGCTTAGTTTGGTCTGCAGACTGTTCTTGGTCGGCACGCACTCGCAGTTCACTCAATCGAGGCATAAAGGCTTGTGCTGCCGTCTCTAAACCCAGTACTCGCAGCGCGCTCACCAAGACGAACAGCTGGTCAACATGATCTTGTATCACCTGGCCAGTCTGTTCAACTTGGGCAAATAATTGCTCAATACGCCCCAGCAGCCACTGTTCGTTGCCTGTTGTTTCGGCAGAATCAGCAGAACGTGTGCGTTGTACTACTTCAAGTGAGCGGGCTTTTCCGTCGCGCTTTCGCAGGTGGCCACGCTTAATAAGGCTGTTTACATGAAGCGCCACTGTCGCGACTGAGGTATACTGCAACCCGGTCATAATCTCACGAAAACTAGGGCTATACCCGTGCTGATTAATAAAATCCTCGATAAAGGTTAATAACTCACGCTGCTTTTTGGTTGGCCTAAGGCTTTCCGCCATGCTGTCCCTCCTTGTTTTTAGCGTTACCTATAAATACCCAGAACCTGTACCACACGTAGTTCCAGATCGTAAAGAAGCCTGCTGAAATAAAGAACCCTACATAAGGGCTCACACCCACGCCCTTAAGGCCAGCAATAATCAGGTAATCAAGCACAAGATTCATGGCGCTTACCAGGCCATATTTACTAATAGTTTGGCCTTCATGGTGGGCAAGTATTTTACTATTAAAAGCCCAGTAGCGCTGGATTAGGTAATTAAAAGACAAGCCAATGACATCAGCAGCCATTTTGGCGGGTAGCCAATCCCAGTGAAATCCGCTATAACAAATTGCGAACACAATATATCCCGACCAAAAGTAGGCAGTTCCACCAACCATAAACTCCAAGAATTGCACAATATCTTTTTGGCTTATGGAACGTTTTACGAACTGTAGCATACGTACATTATAGCAGTTTATACAACATGTCGTTAGCGCTTAGCTGCTGCCAGTTTACGCCAACAGGTGTTACTATATATTTATCGTATGAAGAATAATGCCTCGCTCATCTACAATGCTCTGCTGGTGGTAGGTGATTTTTTAGCCCTCGTGGCCGCATTCATAGCTGCCTATATTTTACGAGTTAAGCTCGACCCCCGACCTCTCATTGAACCCATTCACGCCCTACCCTATTTGGGCATATTTTTAACCGTTTTACCGTTTTGGATTCTTATTTTTGCTCTTTTAGGTCTGTATAACAGCAACATATACGAAAAGCGCTTTGTGGAATTTGGTCGTTTGCTCGTAGGCTCATTTATTGGCCTATTGTTTTTGGTTTTTTGGAATTTTATATCAAGCGAGCCAATCTTCCCCGCCCGTTTAGTGCCTATTTATGGCTTTACTATCGCCTTTCTATTCTTGCTTATTTTCCGAAACACCATGCGCTTTGTACGCACCAAACTATTTAGCTATAACCTTGGACTTACGCACGTAGTAATTGTAGGCAATAGTGCCGTAACTGGTGAAATTCTTAATACGCTCAGCGACCATCGTACGGGCTACAAAATTGTGGCAGTTGTTGGTACTAAACACCTTCCGCAAGATCGTCAAATACCCACCTTTAAGACTTTTAAAGAGTTTTTGGAGTCAGAACCAAAAGGCGTGCACGGTATTATTCAAACGGAACTATTCACCAATGAGGCTCGTAATGCTGAAATTTTAAGCTACGCTCAAGAGCACCATATTGGCTACCGCTTTGTACCTGGCAATAATGAATTATTTGTGGGCAATATAGAGGTAGAGCTCTTCCGCTCATCGTTGCCTATTATTGTGGTGCGTCAAACAGCCATCTTTGGCTGGGGCCGCATCTTAAAGCGATTGTCGGATATCATTCTTTCGACCATCTTACTCATTATTGCCTCGCCTATATTCTTAGTGCTTGCTATTGCAATTAAAGCTATCGATCCAGGCCCAGTGTTTTTCCGTCAAAAACGGCTTACCCGTTTTAATCGACAATTTGAAGTGTACAAATTCCGCACGCTTAAAACCGACACCAATGGACTGACACCAGAGGAAGGCTTTGCTAAACTTGGGCGGCCCGAGCTTATTAAGCTATACCGTGAAAATGGCGACCAAGTACCTAAAGACCCTCGCTTTAGTTCTATCGGTCGTTTTATGCGCAAAACAAGCCTAGATGAACTACCACAGCTTATTAATGTATTCCGAGGCGACATTAGCCTGGTTGGCCCACGTGCCCTTGTGCCACAAGAATTGGCAACATTTAAGAAACGTCACGCTATTTTGAGTATTAAGTCAGGCCTAACAGGCCTAGCGCAGGTTTCTGGCCGCCGCGACATTAGCTTTGAGGAGCGCCGCAAGCTTGACCTTTATTACGTACAAAACTGGAGCCTATGGATGGATTTGGTAATCTTAGTTAAAACCTTCCGCTCAGTGATAGGTGGACGTGGGGCCAGTCACTAATGGCTCAGTCTAGCCCTAAGCCACGTGTGGCTATTGTTCATGACTGGTTAGTGGGCGGAGGTGCTGAGCGCGTTATCCTCGAGCTTCACCACATGTACCCCGATGCGCCTATTTACACCTCATACTGCACACCTGAATGGCGCAAACGCCTAGATAACAAAGTTGTCACCGGATTCTTGCAGCACCAACCATTTGGTTGGCTGCGCAAATACGTGGGGCTACTACGTATTTGGTGGTTTAGCCACTTAGATCTTAGCCAGTGCGACGTAGTTATCAGCAGTACTGGCAATGGCGAAGCCAAAGGCGTTAAAGTACCGCAAGGTACTACGCACATTTGCTATTGCCATGCGCCAACACACTATTACTGGCGTCACTATGACACCTACCTACGTGACCCAGGCTTTGGCATCGGTAATTCCTTGGCTCGCCTTGGACTGCGCTTACTTGTAGGGCCTTTACGTCGCTGGGATCTTAAAGCCGCTGGTCGACCAGATTATTTTATTGCCAACTCCCAGCATACCAGCGACGAAATTAAGCAATTTTATGGGCGTAGTTCTGAAGTTATTTTTCCACCTGTGGATCAAGAACGCTTTCATGTTGCCGAGCCTCAAAAGCGACAAGGCTTTATTACTGTTAGCCGCCAAACACCCTACAAGCACGTTGACCTGATTGTGCAAGCTTGCACTGATCTTAACGTCCCCCTGGTGGTCATTGGCCGTGGCCCCGAGCACGATAAACTGGTTGCGATGGCCGGTCCGACAGTTACATTCCCAAAGGACGTAAGCGATGAAGCCATGGGCGCATACATGGCTGGTGCCGAAGCCTTTTTGTTTGCCGCCTATGAAGATTTTGGCGTTACACCGGTGGAAGCCCTTGCTGCAGGCACCCCTGTTATCGCCTATAAAAAAGGTGGCGCACTTGATTACGTAGTTCCTGGCAAAACTGGGCTCTTTTATGACCAGCAAACCGTAGACAGCCTCAAAAAAGCCATACAAGATTTTCCAAATCATAGCTTTGACCACAAAGCTATCGCCACTTATGCCCAACAATTCTCGCCCGAAACATTCCGTAAAAAAATAGCAGACTTCGTAGACCAAAAGCTCTCCTAAATATGCACAAGCGACTTTTAGCCCTATATCGTAGCAACTTCAAGCCAGGCGTATTGGAAATTATAGCCTTTACTACTGGCTTTTGCTTAATGGCCTATGAGCTGGTAGCCTCTCGTATATTGGCGCCGGCGATTGGCAGCTCTACCTATGTCTGGACTAGCGTTATTGGTGTTATTATCGCTGCGCTATCGGTAGGTTACACTGTTGGCGGCATAATTGCTGATAAACGCGTTAAGCAAACCGACATCGCATTACTCCTTCTTGGGACTACACTGGCAATGCTTGTTACTGTATTATGCTCAGACAATATACTACTGAGTATTCGCGATATTGTTAGTGACGCAAGATTACGCGGCCTCTTTGCCTCGCTGCTACTCTTTATGCCTGCCAGTTTTTTGATGGGTATTATTAGCCCCTATTTGGTCCGCCTGCATACTAGTTCAGTAGAAAAAGCTGGGCGCTCCGTTGCCTCCTTAAGTGCCATGAACGCCATTGGTGGTATTGTGGGCACATTTACAGCTGGCTTTTTGTTTTTTGGATATATCGGCTCTGTGCAGACCATGGCCCTACTCTGCCTGTTACTAGTCGCCGCTAGCTGGATTATTACGCCTAAACAGGATACGCAAATGCGTCTTATGGCGACCCTTGCAATTGGCGCGTTAGCGGTTATCGCCTATTTGCCACAAATTATTCGCAGCGCCGAAGCTCAAGGCATTCGCAACATAGACACCAGTTTTTCTCATTACCAGATCGTTGACTACACAAATGCTAGTGGTAAAAATATCCGTGTATTGAGTAATGGGCCTCAAGGTGGGCAATCAGCAGTCGATCGCAGACATCCTAGTCAATTAGTCTTTGAATATACAAAAGCCTTGGCACAGAGCGTTGCGCAAGCCCCAGGCAAGCAGCGCATTGCAGTACTAGGCGGGGGCACCTACACGCTGCCGCAATACCTAGCACGCACATATCCAACCTCACAGATAGATGTGGTCGAAATTGACCCTGACCTTTTGGGCATTGCCAAAACATACTTTCAGTACCAGCCTACCGGCAATATCACACATATTGCTGCCGACGCCCGTACATTCCTCAATACCAATAAGCGAACATACGACCTCATCATAGCCGATGTTTATAATGACACCTCGGTTCCTTTTTCGCTCACCACAACTGAATATACCGCTCAACTACGGCGCAACCTTACACCTAGCGGCACCGTACTCGTAAATGCCATCATGTCCCCTAGCAAAGCCTGCACGCCATTGCTAGGCGGCGTTAATTCCTCGTACCTACAAAACTTTACATATAACAAAGGCTTTGCACTCGAAGATTGGTCGGTTAAAAGCCGCCAAAATATTATTATGGCCTACAGCAACACAAGCCTTGGTTGGCTTCATCTGAAACAAGATGAAATAACCGCCACGCTGCCACAAGCCAAGGTGCTTACTGATAATTTTGCACCTGTCGAAAAGTTAACTTTTGCCTGCGCATCTTAAGAACTTCGTGATACAGTAGGGACGTAAAAACAGGAGCTCTATGCATATTTTAGTGACCGGTGGCGCTGGGTTTATTGGCACCCATACTCTCGTTGAGTTAGCCAAACATGGACACACCGCCGTGATTGTAGATAACTTCAGCAACAGCTCACCCACTGCCGTACACCGCGTGCAGGAGATTACTGGACAGCAATTTACAGTGCACGCCATTGATTGCGCCGATAAAGCCGCACTTTCCCAGGTATTTGCAGCTGAGCATTTTGATGCCGTCATTCACTTTGCTGGCCTTAAGTCTGTTGGCGAGTCAGTTAAGAATCCCTTACAATACTATCATCACAATATTGGCATGACGCTCAACCTACTCGAGGTTATGGCTGCACACGATGTTAAAAATCTCATCTTTAGCTCGTCAGCAACCGTATATGGTATTCCTCAAGAACTCCCCCTCAAGGAAACCAGTCCTGTAGGCCAAGACATCCCAAACCCGTATGGCCAAACTAAATATATGATCGAGCAGATACTCCGCGACCTGGTAGTCTCTGACAGTGACTGGGCGATTACTGCCCTACGCTACTTTAATCCCGTAGGCGCTCACGAAAGTGGACAGATTGGCGAAGATCCTAAAGATGTCCCTAATAATCTCTTGCCCTACATTACTCAGGTGGCTGTAGGTAAGCTACCTAAGCTCCGCGTATTTGGCGATGACCAGAACACTGTTGATGGCACAGGCGTCCGGGACTACATTCACGTTGTCGACCTGGCCAAAGGCCACGTGGCCGCTCTAGAGCACCTTACGGCAAGCGGCAAGCTGGAAGTGTACAATTTGGGCACCGGCGCGGGCGTATCGGTATTGCAGCTCGTGCACGCCTTTGAAAAAGCCACCGGCAAGCAGCTGCCGTACGAAGTAGTCGCTAGGCGCCCTGGCGATGTAGAAATATGCTACGCCAACGTAGACCGTGCTAAAGCCGAGCTAGGCTGGCATGTCGAGAAAACCATCGAAGATGTGTGCCGCGACGCCTGGCGTTGGCAATCACAGAACCCTGATGGCTACAAACAATAGCGTCAAATAACTCATACAAAAAACACCCATGAGAACTGGGTGTTTTTTGTTAATGCTAGTTAGCCCTTAAAGCTATGATACAAACAACATACCCTCGATAACGCGAGCAGTATCTTCCCAGCGTTCAACAGTTAAGCAGTCAATACCCATTGCACGCACTGGGTAGTCATTGCCGCCCTCTTCGAGCCTGTCACCAATAAACAAGATTTCGTCTTTGCTAATCGATAACACCTCGATAAGACGGCTCATGCCATAGGCCTTGTCCACGCCAATAATAGTTACGTCAACGGAAGTAGTTCCACCAACCCGTACTTCAAGGTCAGTAATAAATGGCGCTACAGCATCGCGTAAAGCGTGCTTTTTCTTACCATCCGGGTCCCACTTGTACTTTTCTTCGGCAGGTGCTTTTTGGCCAAGAGCAGAAAACGTAATTTGGCTTTCGCGGTCTTCAATAACTTCGCCGTATGGCTTTTCTGGCCACAAGTTAAGCTTTTGAGCCTGTTCTTTAAGCGCCTTAATAGTGCGCTCTTTTTGCTCGTCACTTAGGTTCTCAACGTAAATCTTCTTCCATTCACCAGTTACTTCATCGTAGCGGAAGTAGCGAGTACCACAAGTAGGCAATAAGTGAAGATTACGCAGATGCTGCGGAGAAGCCTCTAAGCGGTCAACTACCTGCAGCTTAAACTGATCAAAGTTACCACCAGAGATAACACACACTTCGTACTTCTCAAGTAAACGAACAAGCAAATCACCCATGCGGTCGCTAATAGGCGATTTAGTAACCGCTAAAGTATCATCAAGGTCAAACGCGATTAATTTCTTAGCCATCTATCTATAACTCCTTATTTCTGAAAACGCTTACTAACGTCACCAATTTTCTGGGACAGATCTTTGCGTGCAACTACTATACCATTTGGCGTATTTACCACAACCACATTGTCGAGGCCAATAACCGCCACCGGCTTGTCTTCTTGGTTTTCGATAAACGAATTTTCTACTTCCTCTACCTCGATATTACCCAAGATGTGGTTGTTGCGATCATCGGTATCAACAGCCTTAGAGAGGTCACCATATGAACCGAGGTCCATCCAGTCAAAGCTAGCAGGTACTACCAGTAGATTGTGTACTTTTTCAATCAAAGCGTAGTCAATAGAAATGCTTTCAAACTGTAAGTACGTCTCTTCGTAGTTTTCAGGGGTAGCCTGTTGCAGCTTGTCATAACTGGCCAAAAGCTCAGGCGCATCAGCCTGCATTGTGTTTCTAAAGGTATCAATTGAACCTACAAAGTAGCCGCAGTTCCATAGGTAGCTGCCGCTCTTAAGGTATTCCTGTGCGGTAGCGTGATCTGGCTTCTCCTTAAAGGAGTGTACGTTAAATACGAACTTCTCTTCGTCCAACAAGCCGTCTTTTTGAATATAACCAAAGCCCGTAGCTGGATGATCAGGCTCAACACCAACCAATACTATGCGACCACTCTGTTCAGAGCTTTCGGCCGCAACCTTAAAGCTGTGCACAAAACCATCAACATCACGGATGTAATGGTCTGAAGACAGTACAGCAATTGGCTCATTGGCGTCGTGACGCTTACTAATATGATCAAGCGCAGCCAAAATACAGTGTGCCGTACCACGGCGGGCAGGCTCGATCACAAAGTTATCGTCGCTGAACTCAGGGAGTTGCTCTTTAACATGCGGCATCAGAGTAACCTCTGGCACGACATAGATCTTTTCGGCGCTCGTTAGCTTGAGCGCTCGCTCATAAGTGTTCTGTAATAATGAACGACTGTCACCGTTTACTTTAAGTAACTGTTTTGGAAATGTAGGAGTAGACAAAGGCCACAATCGTGATCCCGACCCTCCGGCGATAATTACAACAATCATTCTTATATATTAGCAAATATCACCCATTTCGTATGTTGTTGTTTTGAGTCACCCCCGTTTCACCTTTCAAACTGTAGCTTTATATACAATCTTTATATGCGGCTACTACCCCTGGCAGAACCCTCTGATTAGCTGCGTAATACACCACATCTTTGTATTGTGGTCAATAGATGCTTATGGTAATATCAAAGTACATATAATCAAAATAAAAATGTACAATAACAGATTACAAACAAAATCAAAACAATCGTGGTTTACTAAGAAAAAGATTGTCATACTGGCAGTGATTTTGGGTGTGCTTATTGGCGCAATTATAGTCCTCGAAAAAACAGACACTACTCACCTTTTCCATAGTGGTAACCGCGGTTTTGTCACACAAAAAAATAGCCCCGGCCGCACCGCAGGTAGCGATACTAAGGGCGAGACTGATTCCAGTACTACCCCGACTAACTCTGGCAGCTCCAGCACTGGCCAGGAATCGCCCGAACAAAACAAAGATAAAGATAGTGATACTACCACTCCTACTAATGCAGAACTTAAAGATCCAACCGGTACCTTTGTCAGCAACCATCACCCAAACCTCAGTGGCAATCCAGCTCCCAACGAAATTCAATCCGTTTGCGTGACAACCTCTGGAGCCTACTGTGAAATTACTTTCACAAAAGACGGCATTACCAAATCCCTACCCAAGCAGCTCACCGACCGCGGGGGTGCCGCGTACTGGACCTGGAAATTACAAGACATTGGACTTACAAAGGGTACTTGGAAAATTCAAGCTAAGGCTACCCTTGGTTCGCAAACAAAAACAGCAGATGATGCAGCAACATTAGAGGTGAATGAATGAAAAAATTAGTTAGTAGCATGCTTGCGCTTGTTGTTTTAACAAGTAGCCTGTTAATCATCCCCTTGGGGCAAGCCAACGCGGCTTTTAATGGCAATCGAATAATTGACGATAGTGTTTTTAATGACGTAAGTGCCACCACACCTCAGCAAATCGACACCTTCCTCAACACCTTCCCTAACAGCTGTATTAGCCCTAACCGCGGATTTAGCGCCCCGGACCCTATTGGCTACTCACCTTCTGCTGGATATAAGTTTGGAGGCAACGTAAGTGCTGGCAACGCCATATATAATGCCGCCAAAGCATACGACCTTAACCCTCGTGTACTACTTGTAACTCTGCAAAAGGAACAAAGCCTGGTAGGCGGACAAGCTGGCTGTAGCACACAGCGCTACGCTGCAGCCGTTGGCTATGCCTGCCCCGACAGTGGCGGCACTTACAGCTACTCTGGCCTCAACCTGTACACCATGAACGGCAATACCGTCACTTCAGTTTCGGGCACTTGCGTTAATAGCTCCGCTAAAGCTGGCTTCTCACAGCAGCTCATCAGGGCTGCTTGGCTGTTCAAATTTGGCCAGCAACGCTCATTAGGCAACTACAACTGGGCGATCGTACGCGGTGACTGGGATAATTCCGATGACAAAACAAGCTGCTACAGCGGCCCAATGACCCAAGGTTACCGCCGTATATGCCCGAGCGGCTCAGAAGCCTACTACGATGGTTACCGCACCATTGACGGCACCTCCACACACATGGACACTGGCGCAACTGCCGCCCTGTATTGGTACACACCGCACTTCCATGGCAACCAAGTCTTTACGTCTGTATGGGAGAGCTGGTTTGGCGAAGGTACCACCCGCACATCTAGCTTTGCATGGCAAAATATAGGCCTCAAGATCATGGACGAAGGCAAGAATGCCGAAATCCCCACCGACTCTATGCACCCCGGTGAACGACTGTGGGTACAGGTGTCGGCTCAGAATATTGGTAGCGTAAACTGGTACCGCGACGGCAACAACCCAACTAAACTTGGCACCTGGTACGACCGGGACCACATGACCCCCTACTGCGACTCCACATGGACCCAATGTAACCGCACACCAGCACTTGTCGAATCTTCCGTTGCACCAGGCGAGACAGGCCACTTTGAGTTCTACATGGCCGTACCAAATAACGTTGGTGACTTCCGTGAATACTTCCGCCCCGTTTTGGAATACCAAAGTTGGATCCAGAATGATACTGGCTTTAATATCTTTGTTAGAGACAGTAAACGTTACCAATGGCAATGGCTCTACTACGATGCCTGGACCGACAGTAGCAAAACAACACCGGTAAATGTCAATGATCTTGCCAAAAATCAACAGTTCTACGTTGAAGTGCACGTTAAAAACAAGAGTGCTACCGTTTGGGAAAATAGCGGCTCTACCCCAGCCAAACTTGGCACCTACAATAACTACGACCGCAACTCCGCCTTCTGCACCAACACCTGGCCGTCCTGCAACCGCCCTGCCGTAATGGATCAGGCAACGGTAAAGCCTGGTGGCGAAGCTACGTTCTCGTTTACTATGAAAGCCCCAAACAACACCGGTGATTACCGCGAATACTTTAAGCCAGTACTTGAGTATAAGGGATGGATGGCCGACGACCTCAACCACATGTACCTGCGGGTCACGCACTAGCCTCAAAGGTACAGATCTAAAAATACCCGGTAACTCCGGGTATTTTTAGATACAGTGCATGAGCCTAAATATAAAGTTATTTTTCTTTATCCCAGTGGCGCTGCTCTTCGGCAATAACCAAGTTTTCGTGCATACGCGAGAACTTGGTGCTTAGCAGATCCAGCTTTTCGTTAGTTTCCTTAATGAGGAGCAAGCTGAACAAAATTAGAGTTAGCAGCACCATATCAAAGATACTCATAGGCTGTGAGTTAGTTAAGTTGTGCGCGATAAGCGCATTGTATAGTGGCTCTACAAAACAGAGTGCAATACCAATGCTCAGCCACAGCCCTACCTGTGCTACACACTTCTTTTTACTGATGCGGCCTGTTTTATAACTAGTGATAGCACTAATGATACCGATCAAAATTAGTGGTAGGTTAACCAAAATCAGCAATGCATATTTATTAGTGAACATTATCGTGTAATCCTTATCCAGATCAAATCAAGCACCAAATCAACCACACCCCAGTTGCTCTGCCCCTTAGACAGACTTTCGGCAGAATATTTTACTGAGATTGGCATTTCGTGAATATCTACGCCGTTACGCACTGCCAACCACAGCATTTCGGTACAAAATCCGTAGCGATCAATGGTATAGCTAGCTATCTTGGGCAAGGCCGCGGCCGAAAAGAGACGCAATCCACTCTGTGTGTCCTTGGTCTTAATACCAAACAGGATTCGGCTAATCAGGCTAAGTCCCCAGTTGCCAAAAGTACGGTGCAAAGGCATGTCTTTTTTATTTGCGGCGTGCAAGCGGTTACCGACGATCATATTAGCTTTGTGCGTAATAGCAAAGTCTAGCAATCGCTCAATGTCATCACTTGAGTGCTGGCCATCGGCATCAATTGTAATCACATACGCAAGGTTTTTGCTATTTCGCTCGCAGTAACGTAAGCCCGTACGCGTAGCTGCGCCAGCACCTGAGTTAATTACATGGCGCAAAACTGTAGCACCAGCACCTTTTGCTTCTTCGTATGTTGTGTCGCGTGAACAGTCGTCGATTACTACCGTACGTACGTCGAATGACTTCCCTTGCACCTTAAGCGTGCGAGGGATTGACGATATTACAGCACCAATGCGTCCAGCCTCGTTATAGGCAGGTATTACTATGATGACTTCTTGCTTTTTCATTACCTCTCCAAAATCCGTCCCTGTTATTCTATCATCAATACACAACTTTAACTACATCACCAAATGTATCACGGATCACTGGCGCCGAGTGTTTGTCGGTGATCACATAAAACGTTTCACCGCGCTGCTTAGCTTTGAAGGCACATTCCTTGAGTTTAGTCTTCATTTGCTGCTGCTCGGCGTTAGTATATGAACCGAAAGCTAAGTTACTATATAGCGCACCCACGCAGTGCAAAGCCTCAAAGTCACCACGGCTGGAATCATACTGCATCATGTTGGCCCAAAAAGCCACCTGCATATGAGCGAATAGTTTGTCTTGCTCTGTGTTGTAGTGCAATACCGTTGAGTTGAAGTGCTTAATCTTCCCTTGCTGGCCTAATTTTTGGTAGGTGGTGAGGTCGGCATCAAAATACATTGGCTCAGCCGTACCAGAGTGATTGCGGAATAGGTCGCGCAAATCCTTAACCGGATTAGGAGTAGTAGTAATTAGGAATAGTGCTACAAACAGGGGCACTATAGGCAACAATAGTGCATGCTTTGGCTTAAAAGCAGAGGCATTGAGATATACCGAAACCAAGGCAGCCACCGCCAAAGCCAAAATTAGCACCTCGAGCATCAATGAGCTTTTAATAACGTAATAGCGAATCTCGCCAACCGTAAAGTACTGTACTAGCGTTAATAAGCCAATAAAAGCAAACATGGGCATAAATACTTGGGATACAAACTGCCGAGTTGCTTCAGTAGCGCGCTTAGATAGCCATACCGCTAGCACTATCAAAAATCCAGCTAGCAAAATAAACGGATGGAACTCGCGCAGCCCGCCGAGCAAGTTAATGCCCTGCGTGTCGTCTGATCCTGAGTATTTAAGCTGGAAATAAATAGGCACAATCTGCAGTACAAAGGCGACAGCAATCACTATAAACTTCACGTTCCATAGGCGCTTTACCAAAATATGTACTCGCAAGTCATCGGGAATCAAGAATAAAAGTGGAATCAATACCAACGGCGGGATAAGTAACGGCCAGCTAATAGATGCGCCAAACACCAGTAACAAATAGGCGAACATTGCCCAACGCGCCTGCGGGTCCTTAACCACATCAACGTACGAACCCTTATTAGTAAGTGGCAGTTCAGATAAGAACACCAACCCCAACACAATGGTTGTAATAACATAGTAGTAGTTAAGGAAGCCCTCTGGGACAAATGGCACCAGATACAGCAACGCCAATGTCGGGCCCAAACAAAGCGCCAACAGTAGCTTAGTACCACCCTTAATGGTCGCTGTTTTATCTTGCAATATGCCTAGTAAGCGAAGAGCCAAAAAATATACTGCATAGGCCAATAGTGAGCCCAAAATCATGTACTGGCTAAAGAAAAGTACCGTATTGCCTGTCCAGTTAAGCGAGGTATGGCGCTTAACAAGCGTGTTTTCCATAAACCCAACCGCCAAGTGAAAGCCCTTGGGGTAATAATAATTGGGCTTGTAATTAAGATGCTCGGCTTCAGTCATCTCAGCGATGCCAGCATAGTGGTTAGTGGCATCAATCGCCTGGATACCACCTATATGAGCAATGCGGTCCACGCTGCTACGCCCGGCAATAATCTGAGCAAAAGGCAATAAGAAGAATGCCACCACAAGGAGTGCGCAGGCATCGCCCTTCGTAAACCAAGGGCGACGTTGCTCACTTGGTGCTGGTGCCCACCAAATAATTGCCAGCTGCAAAACCACCGTTAGCCCTGCTAATACGGCAAAGCCCGACGACGGCAACAGCAAGAACTGGGCGGTGGCAGCAATCTGTAAAATACTAAACAATACTGCCAAACTAACAACCAATCGGCTGAGCCAACTGGCAAATATTTTAGGCATCGGCAGCAGGAGTATATTTGCAGCCAGGAGCACTGGAATCAGCAAAAACTTAAGACCCAAGATGTACAACAGCAGTGCCACTACTGCTGCAAGGGCTATTTTTTGTAAGCGGGCAGGTATGCTGCGCACCATCTTTGTGTATCCTCCACGTTATAGTGTCTCCTGCGTACCCACTACTACAGGAAACTACTTGGTAAGCTAACTGTAACAGATAATGCTGAGTGGAACAATTCCGTTAATTTTCAGCTTCTACAAGGCGGAAAATAACTTTTTTGTAGGCAAAATAATTCCACACCATAATCAAAGCTATAGCCATTAGCTTAGCAACGTAAGCCGAAACATCTGTCCAACGTGTTACATGCAGGATAAATACATAGGTAAAGGCCGTGTTAACCGCCAAAAGTGACAAATATAAAGTGATTTGCAAACGCACACTCTTGTGGGCCTTTTCTTTCTTAGCCCCAAATACCCACAATCTGTTGAGTGTAAAACTCACCACAAAACCAGCCAGTAACGAGGCAATAGTGGCAACAATAAGCGGTGCCTTTAAAGCGTACAGCAAAGTAAACGTACCGTAGTCAGTGCCCACCGTTGCTCCACCACTAACGCCATATTTAATAAGCTGGCGAATAATATGCGGCTGCTTGAGTAGCGTAACTAGCTGAGATATGCGCTGCATAATTTAGGCAGACATCAGGCTTTCGTAAACTTTTACCAACTCCTTGGAGCGCTCAGGCCAGGCGGCCTTAGCTGCGTAAGCCTTAGATAACGCAACCTGCTTTGGAATATCGATGTTGTTGAGTTCGCGGGCCAGTTCGTAGTAAGCAAATGTTTCGGTGATAATCGTTGCGCCGTCAGAAACTTCGGCCATCTCCTTAAAGGTAGCTGTCGGGAACGCAATAACCGGTTTTTCATTAGCAAAAGCGAGATTAAGTGAGCCAGAAGATACACCAGCGTAGTACACACGGTCGTAGGGGTAAATGCACACGTCACATTCGCGAATTAAGGCGTTAAGCTCATCATCAGTTTTTACAAAACCAGTAATATATACTCGGTCACGCAAGCCCCAGTCATTAATAAGGTCACAGAGCTTATCGTACATAGCAACGTCGTCGCTATCGGCCTTCATACCTCCCAAAATAGCTAGCTTGTAGTTATCTGGTAAAAATTTAAGCGCCTTTACTGCCTCAAATAAGCCCTTGTAGCGATGGATAAAGCCAATCGTACAGTAAATAACATCTCCGGACTGCTTGTTAAGCGCCTTGGCAATGCGGGTTGATGGTTTTGGCACATCAAAAGCCTGCACCGGGTGAATAATCTTTTGAATACGATCATCTGACACACCAAAACGTCGCAAGCTATCAGCCGTAACATCGTTATGTACCAACAACAAGTCGGCCATACGGAAAGGCTCCACATTGGTATAGTAAAAATTCTTTTGGTTACGCTTTTCACGCAAGTAATGCACTAAGCTATGCGGGCCTAGACCGCGCAAACGGACTTCCTTACTGCCGCCGTGCATACTTGGTGAAATGTGCATGGTAATAACTACCTTTTTGCCAGCCTGTTTGCCTGCTTCTACAATACGGCGAAACGAATCATGGCCGTATAGCGCAAACTCGTGCTGCACGTGCAAAATATCATAGTCATTGAGTGTTTCACGCAGCTTGTTAGCCATACGCTGCAAGTCTTCGGGCGACATGTGCGGTGTTTCGTAAGGTGAAACTTCAAAGTAATCATTTTTGACATGAGGTGCATCCACCATACCCTGCACGTAATGGTCTAGGTACTTGGCAACGCCACATTCTTCATAACGCGAACTAAAGTGTAGGATGCGAATTGGGTTATCGCTTGTCATTAATCTTCTCCATCTGCATCTTTACTTGATCAAAAGCTTCAGCCCAGGTACTCAGTTTGTAAGATTGAGCTTTTTTGCGTGCTGCTTCGAGTTTCTTAGGGTCGAGCCAACGCATAATACCTTCAAAACATTCTTCGCTAGAGGTTGGAGAGAAGTGCTCTACACCCTTACCCTCAGCAATTTCTACCATACTACTTGTATTACTACAAAGGCAAGGCACACCGCGAGCTACGCTTTCGGCAATTGGAATACCCCAACCTTCGTGGAAGCTCGCCAAAACTGTAAACAAACAGTGGTCGTAAGCCCAGCTTACGTTTTCGTCTGTCGCGTCGTGCAAGAATACAAAGTCATCTTTTACCTCAGGATCACGTGACATAATATCGTACATGTCATCAGTGTGGAATCCATGGCGGCCAATAATCACAAGTTTAGGTAGCTTTACGCCGCGCTGCTTAGCTAACTTATAGACGTAGTAAAACAAATAGTGATTCTTTTTAGCTTCAATTGTTCCTACGCACAAAATAAAGTCGTTGCCCTTAAGGCCGCTCTTAACAAAAGCTTCTTCAGTTGGCTTTTCGGGTTTCCTTATAGCCACGCTGTCACCTAAACGGAACACCTCAATACGAGGCACATGTAACTTTTGTGACTTCAGCCACTGTGTAAGCTCACGCTTGGTGTTTTCGGATACAGCCATTACTAGGTCGGCAATTGGCACTACTTGGCTGTTATACACAGTTGGACTTACCGCTACCTGCTCAAAGAATTGCGGCCAGACGGTTGGCGCTACGTCGTGGATAACCTGCACAATGCGCACACCTTGCTCTTTGTGAGCGCGCACTACACGATCGGTAAAAGTCTGATCCCACCATTCGCCCCAAGGGATAAACAATCGATCATCCTTGCGAAACACCACCTTACGGTAGCTACGCATATGCATTTGCTTGGCCTGAGCTTCGAGCTTGTTAGCAACACGAGGGCTAAAGCGACCACTTACTCGTAAGCCTTTTTTAACAGCCCGCTTGATAAGTGTCTTGCCATAGACTCGGCTGGAGCTGGTTGTCGCTGGTTGTTCAGGCGCAGCTTCAGCACTTTGCTGTTCTGCATCTGACTCGCCGGTTTTATACACCAAGCCCTTATGTTCCACAATGGTTTGCACGTAGTCGATTTCGCAGAGTTCTTGCAAATCTTTTACCCAAACCGCAAAAACCACGTCATGGTCCTGGAGACCATAAAAGCCCTTAGCCATCTCGTCGATAACACGAGGGATTCCGGTTATGTGCCCGCTCCAGTGTGCGAGCTGCGTTACATCAACAATAATTCGTGCTTTTTTCGACATTCTTTTTCCCCTGCAGCTTAGCGATTCGCTAGATTAGCTTTTTTAGAAAAGATCGGCATTACCCAATCATCAGCATCGCCCACCACAGTTTCATAGCTCATGTCTTTAGGCTTGGTAATGTAGCCCTCGTCATCAATAACATACACATGGCCAAAGTCCGCAAGCATTTGGTCGTAAAATTCCTTAGGCTTTTCGTAGCCGTCTTTAGTGAACTCTACAAATAAGGTTACACCGGGGCTAGCCTTAATAATCTGGCGCATACCCTGGTAGGCTTGCGCCTCATAACCCTCAATGTCCATTTTAATAAGGTCAACGCTATCAATACCGTGTTCTTTGCAATAATCATCCAAGGCAACAGCCTTTACTGGAATCTTTTCTTGCGTTTCAATATGCATTTTGTTGTGCATATATTTATCCAGTTGCTCGGCAGTTTGAATTGACGAACTACCGATGTAGTCTTTAAGCAAGTTGAGCACTACTTCGCCAGCCTTATCAGATACAGCCAAGTTTTCGAGCACGGATTGCTCATTAAGCCAGTTTACCGACAAAGTCTTCTTCATGTATGGGATAAGGTGAGGATTTGCCTCAAAAAAGACGACTTTAGACTTCTTCTTGTCAGTCTTTTGGGCGGCTAAAGCACCGAAGTAGCCAAAGTTGGCACCAATATCAATGACCGTGTCGGTTTGTTGCACCACTGCCAGCCAGGCCGAAGTGATACGGTGCTCCCAAATAGCGTCCAGGGCAAGATGTGGCACCACTGCAATATCGCGAGGGTCCAGATACATCTTAAGACCACTGAATATCTTAGTAATAATTTCTTTTTCGTTAAGATACACGGTGCCGGAGTTTTTAACACGCTGGTTAAGCTCGTTAAAAATCATCATTTGATTGTGATTAATCTGCAGTTGTGTTTTTTGGATCTCGTTATGTACAGCATCAATATGGTTGTCCAAACGTTCACTCAGCTCACTAACAGAAATGGTAACGTCGTTAAAGACTTTTCGACGAGATTTTACAAATGCTCTCTTTACTACATTAGCCATATCATTCCCCTTACTTACGAATCTTTGTCTCTACGGTAACTGGTGGCAAAACAGCGGTAGTTGATCGGTCAAAACGTTTTACCTCAAAACTACCAGCATGCGTGAACCAGTCCAGTGTATTGGCTACGTCATCAATTAACGTCAGCATAATCGAATAGTTACCATCGTTAAAAATATTGAGCATACGCCACTCAAATTCAATTGTTTCGCCAGCAGCAAGCTTTTCGATATCCGGCACTTTAATCATGCGGTTATTCATGGCCGTAATTTCGGCAGCATCTTGGCCCATAACATGGATACCGTAAATTAATCGGTCAACTGGCTTATGTACTTTAGCTTTAACCTTAACCACAACATCGTCGTTTTCGAGCTTAGTCTTTACGTCGGTAATCTCAACGTCGCCGTTGCCCCAACGCTTTCCATTGCCTTTTTTAGCGTGGTCACTTGCTTTGTCCATAAAGAGTAGCGCGTACTCACGAGCAATATCCTTAGGATCCCCAATCATCTGCATCTCGCTATTGTCGATTAACATAGCGCGGTCACAGTATTCGCGCACCGCATTCATGTCGTGCGTTACAAATACCACGGTCTTTTCGTTGGCCTTAAGTTCCTTAAAGTACTCAAAACACTTACGTTGGAACGAGGCGTCGCCTACGGCCAACACTTCGTCTACTAGCAAGATGTCGGCCTTGGCGCGTGTCGCTAAAGAAAAGGCCAAGCGCACCTGCATACCCGAAGAATAATTTTTGAGCTTCTGATCCATAAAACGTTCTAGCTCAGCAAATTCAACAATCTCATCATATTGGGCGTCAATTTCTTTAGTCGAAAAACCCAGCAATGCACCGTTAAGATATACGTTTTCGCGGCCGGTTAGCTCAGGATTAAAGCCCACACCAAGTTCAATAAAAGGCACGAGTTTACCATCGATATTCACCGAGCCTTTTGTTGGCTGATAAATGCCGGCGAGCATTTTGAGCATAGTGCTCTTACCGCTACCGTTACGGCCCACAATCCCAAAGAACTCGCCTTTTTTAACCTCAAAAGATACATCCTTTAAGGCATGTTGCACTTCTTTGGTCTTAAGCGCACTGCTGTTAAAAATATTAGTAAACAAACCCTTTACGTTACTTACGCGTTCGTGAGGCAATATAAAGTTTTTAGAAACATGTTCAACGGTGATTGCGTTTTCAACAGATTTTGGTTTGGTCATGCTTAAATCTCCTCCGCAAAGTACTTGGCACGCTTACGGAAGTATTGCACGCTAATAACTGCCAAAACAAGAATAATACTTATAGGAATCAAACGAATATACGGATTAGCCCACAATGAGCCCAAGGTAATGGTTTTGGGGCCAACTAGTGCCCAGCGCATATCTTGCATCATCTGGGCGATAGGGTTGAGCAGCAATAGCTTACTAAATTTTTCGGGCACAAGCTGCAAAGGATAAAACATTGGTACAGCGTAAAACATACCCTGCATTACAACTTCCCATATCTGGGCCATGTCGCGTAAACGTACAAACATGGTACCTAAAATAAAGCCAAGCGCCAATGAGAACACATATAGCTCAATAACAATTGGGATAATCCACAAGAGCTCACGGGTAATATCCACGTTGTCCAGTAGCATAAACACCGCGAGCACAATAAAGTTCAGCAGTAAATTAATTAATGCGTTAAGCGAGCTCGCCAATACTACAACATACTTAGGGAAGTTAATCTTGCGTAGCAAATCACCCTTGCCCACAATCGAACTCAGAGCGTTGCCAGTGGTTTCACTAAAGAAGTTCCATAAGATAATACCGGCGAACAAATACACCGTTGGGTGCGGTACGCCAAAGTCAAAACGCAAAAACTTTAGGAAAACCACGTACATGATCCCAAAAATCATCAGTGGCTTAAGAAGCGACCATAAATAGCCCAGTATTGACCCTTGATAACGAAGTTTAAAGTCTGTAATTACTAATTCTTTAAGCAGGATAAGCGAATACCTATAGCGCTCACCAAGCTTCTGCGCAAAAGTCAGCTGCATTTGAGAAGTCCCCAGTAGTGTGTCATTATACTAATAATATCATAGCGCAAGTAGAATGAAAGTTATCTTCGACGCCACACCACTGTTAGCCAACCGCACCGGCATCGCTTATTACATCGAGCAAATGATGGTCGAAATGGCAAAGGCCCACCCCGAGACACAGTTCGTGGGCTTCTACTACAATTTCCTAGGTCGCCGCGATACTAGCAGTTTGCCGCGCTCTGCTAATCTCAGCTATGTTAACGCCTCTATTATGCCCAGTAAAATCGTATATCAGCTACGCCGCTGGGGCATCGAGTTTCCTATTGAGCTCATTGCCCTCACCAAAGCCGACTTTATAATTTACGGCAACTTCCTAGGCTATCCTAGCTGGCGTAAAACGCCATCGGCACCAGTTATTCACGATCTTACCTACATCGACCTACCACAATACGTATCCGCTAAACTGCGTAGCGACCTGGTTCGATTTATCCCCAAACAAATCAAGCGCGGCTCGTTTGTCGTAACTGTTTCGCAGTACAGCAAAAAACGTATTGCCGAAGAGTTTGGCACAGACAAAGAAGTACTCGTAACCCCTATTCCACCTGTTGATCTTGCTCGCCATCCCGACCAAGAATGCCAAGAAGAACTTTCAAAAGCCGGGATCGCCAAGCCTTTTATCTTATTTGTAGGCACTATTGAGCCACGCAAAAACATTCCCAACCTTATAGAAGCCTACAAACAATTGCCACAGGACTTACGCGATAAATACAGCCTTGTGATTGCTGGACGCATTGGCTGGAACTGTGAAAACGAAGAAGCCTTGCTCGCTCAAGCGCCCAAGGAAGGCTATGACGTCAAGCACCTTGGATATGTTAGCGATGCGCTACGCGAAGTGTTATATCAAAAGGCCACTCTTTTCTCTACTGCCAGCCACTACGAAGGCTTTGGCATGCCTATCCTGGAAGCAATGCATTTTGGCACACCATGTGCCATTAGTGAAATCCCAGTATTTCGTGAAGTGGCCGCCGAAAACGCCGACTACTTTAACCAAGATGACCCTAAAGACATTGCTAAGCACTTACAGAACCTGCTTACCGACAATACTGCCCGTGGCGCCCTGGGCAAGCGGGGCAAAGCACGCGCGGACAGCTTTAAATGGTCGACTGTCGCCGAAGCCTTCTACCAGATGATACAGAGAACAGTTAACGAACAGAGGTAGTCTTTTTAGCGTGGGGCTGCGCGGCTGCCGTAGTCGCTAGCGCCATACCAGCCAACAACCACCACTGGCACGCCACCGCTTCGTTGCTCCAAATATGCAGCAACATATTAATAATCACATACGATGCAAAACTGGCCAGCAACACACCCCCCAATACTGTATTGCGAAGTACCCACAACCGAATAACCAGCCATACCTGCACGGCCACAAATAAAGCCAAACCTATTACGCCAAGTTCATAGCCAATCTGCACATAATAATTCTCTGTTAAAAAGCTACCTTGTGGGTTTTGAATCGAGGCCAAGCCTGCCGTTCCTGGGCCATGACCCAATGGCTGGTCAACAATACCCTCCAGCCCACGCTTTAAGAAAATGACGTGGTAATCATTAGAGTCAACATCCTGGGAGTTGGCGCTACTATGGACAATATAACTCTTCACAAAGTCAGTATGTCGCTGTGAATATATGCCTACCGTGCCCAATATAACCGCTGCACATACAAGCAAACCAAAACGCCTTAGCAAGTTCGCGGCAAGTTCGCGATAATTCCAAACAATTACCAGTCCAATGGACACAAACAGTCCAATCCAGGCGCTCCTAGAAAACGTTAGTAAAATAGCCAGGGCCTGCACAAAACCAACGCCCAGCCAGCGCCAGCGCTGCAAGGCCTGTTTTGCCTGCACAAACCACAAAGCGGTTATTGTTGTGGGGACAATTAAGAATGCACCGAGTGAATTAGGTTCACGTAATGTCGACATAATGCGTGGAAAACCCTCGGCACCGTCTATGTAAAACACCGGCCGCACACCACGGTCCAATCCGTAACCAACATGCATTAAAATATCTCGCGGCAAAAAGTACTGCAAGACGCCCAAGGCCGCTACGGCAAAGCCAATCCACACCACAAACCGTAACAGCTTATCAACAACAAGCGGTTCGGGCTTGAGTAACACTGCCGAATAGCCGATAACTGCAAAGCACAAAACCCGAACATTTAAAATCAAACCCAGAATGGCACTTCTGTCATAAATGTGTGGGTGCAGCCACCATAGCAGCAAGTGAAGCACAGCATATATTGCAGTTACAGAGGTTAAAGCGGTAAAGGTACGCGTAGCCTTTCCCTGCACAATAACCGTACAAATTACGAACAGAGTCACTAAAGCCACCACGCCATCTTTTGCTAATTTCCAGGCGTCCAACCCCCCGGTGAGTAAGCTTAGCGATTGAGATAAGAAGATATGAAACGGCATGTACGCCAATAGCGCCAGGCAGATATAGTAAGGAAAACGTTTGGTTATTTGCATTTTATGAGTACAATTATAACAACCTATGGATAGACGACGCCACCATATCGTAGTAGATGGGCGAATTCGCCGCACAAGTACCGGTCGTTACGTTGACCGCCTTCTCGAGCACCTCCAAGCAATTGACGACTTTAATCGTTACACTATTTTGATTCAGCCCGATGACCCTTGGCAACCAACAGCCAAAAACTTTAGCACCGTTGCATGCCCGTATCCTCAATTTTCCGTCAATCCCCTAACCGAGCTTAAGTTCACCGCCCAGCTATACTCACTCAAGGCTGATCTCGTACACTTTACAATGACCCAGCAACCCCTGTTATATTTTGGTAAGATTGTCACCACCTCGCACGATACAACTATGTATCGTTTTGTGCGCCGGGGCTCTACTCCTCTGCCACTTTATAAACTAAAAATCGGCCTCTACACTTTTTTGGTCTGGTGGAGTCACCGTAAATCAAACAAAGTAATCATACCCACCAAAACCGTCGCCAAAGAATTTGCCCAAATGCAGCCCTTCGTTGCCGACAAACTAGTCGTAACGCTCGAATCTAGCGAGCCGCCACTCAGCGTTCCTGCAGTGCGCCCCGACAGCGTACACCCCAACGATCGCTTTATAATGTATGTTGGCACCGCTTTTCCGCACAAAAACCTACCAACACTCATCAAAGCCTTTAATATTCTGTATAAAAAAGACCCTAACCTTAAATTAGTCATTGTTGGTAAGCACGAAAAACACTATTTTGAACTCATAGAATGGGCCAAAACACAGCCATCATACGACCGCATTATTTTTACTGGCTTTATTGCCGACGAAGGCCTTAAGTGGCTATACACCCACTGCCGTGCTTACGTATTTGCCTCATTGAGTGAAGGCTTCGGTCTACCCCCGCTGGAGGCTATGTCACACGGGGCACCGGTTGTTTCCAGCGACTCCAGTGTAATGCCAGAGGTATACGGCAACGCTGCCCACTATTGCAAAGGCGACAGCCCCAAAGATATTGCCCGCGCCGTGAGTGAAGTTATTGATAATGAAACTCTGCGTAAGGACCTTATAAAACGCGGCCATGAGCGGCTCAAAAAATTCTCTTGGCGACATATGGCAGAACTGACACTTGTTGTGTATAAAGACGTGCTTGGCGACACCACCCAAGAATAACCAACGCATTCAATCTAATGGGTAACGATATAACCTTACTGCCATGCTCAAACAGCCGCTTGGCAGCGGAACTGCGCGTGACAAATGAGTTGTGTGCTATTACTGGTGCAGCGTTGATTATTCAGTAGCTTCGGCTGGCTTAAGTACAATACGGCGATCTCGGCCGTCACCCACAGACTCGCTAACCAAACCAGAATCTTGTGCCAACTTATGAATAACCCGGCGGTCTACAGCGCTCATAGGCTTGAGCTCCATTGACTGGCCACTATCCCTAACAGACTCCACCCACGTGGCAGCACGAGCAATTAATCGTTCAGCACGATGCTTTTTATATTCAGCAACGTCCACGTTAACGCGCACATATTCATATCCCTGGTTCTTTAAGGCGCTACTGACAAGAAACTGTAAAGCGCGCATGGTCTCACCGTGTTGTCCAATAAGAAAACCGTTTAGGTGAGTGGTAGGAACTTCAAGCTCTATAACCCCGTCTTCGCTCGTTGCATAAACTGAGGTGTTGAGCCCAAAGAATGATAACAAATCTTCAAGATACTTCTTAGCAAACTGAATAGATTCTTCCACTATTTTTTCCTCCGTTTGTTCTTACGTACACTACCTTTCTTAGCGGAACTTTTGGTAGTACTTGAGGTTTCGGCAATCACTTCGCCTTCGATAACTTCTTTACCGTTAATCTTCTTAGAGGTTTTAGTTTGCGTGCTTTGTGCAATCTCGGTTTCGTCTTTGCTAAATACTATCGACTGTTGGATATACGCCACTAAACCACCGACAAGCCAGTAAAGGCCCAGGCCAGAGGCAATATTAATCGTGAATACGAAAATCATAGCCGGAAGCAGGAATCGAGTACTGCGGCTTACTGCGGCATTGACTTCTGACTGGTCAGCTTGCTTGCCATCGCCAGCAGCCTTTAAGATGTCACGAAGCTTACGGGCATCTTTATCGCTTGGCATTAACTGCTTGCTTGTAAAGTACTGGATTACGGCGCTACCGATAACAATCAACAGTGCTGGCCAGTATAAGCCGGCTGGGCCAACAGCAGCACGCGTAAGATCAACTACACCAAATAGGGTTGCGTCAAAGTCATGAATATTGTGCGAAAGATGCTCAATCCAGCTCATGTTTTGAATAAACGGATAAGCAAAATCAACAATTTCTTTTGGCTCTACAATCAGGCGGTGCAGTCCGCTATACAAACCAATCAAGATTGGTAGCTGAAGCAACAGTAGACCAAATGACCCGAACGGATTAACACCCTGTTCTTTGTACATGGCCATCATCATCATTGACTCTTTTTGCTTGTCACCATTGGCGGCCTTTTTAATGCGCTTGAGCTCTGGTTGAATGCGGCGCATTACCTTTGCTTGGTGCAGCTGCTTTTTGACCATTGGCCACAGTAGTAAACGGACAATAACCGTAAAGATAATAAGTGCTAGTCCGAAGTTATGGCCTGGCAAAAGTGCATAAATAAACACTAACAGGTTAAAAATCGGCTGGACAATAAATGTATCAAACATCTGAAATTTAAGACTCCTTAGGGTCTACTATAGCATGGATAGGTGGTCGCTTGGCAGTTTTTTCTATCGCACCCGCCTCTTGTAGCTTATCCCAAACTCGCTCGCGCATTTCAGCTGCCGGCATAGTAGCCAGCTGGTCGCTATAGGCAATATAAACCATGTCGAGCGGCTGTGTAATATGGTCTTGGTATAAGCGAACGCATTCATATAGGCGACGTCGTATACGGTTGCGCACCACAGCCGAGCGGCTTACCTTGCGACTCACAACAATTGCCACACGATAGTCTTTACGTCGGGGATTTTCGGTGTATTTAAGTGATCCGAAAGCGCTCCTAATTACCTTACCGCGTTGATACACAAAACGGAGGCTACCTCTGCCATGAAATCGGTGTTTACGATTAATCATTGCTTTTGGTAGCCCCCGTTAAAGTTACATTACTGTATAACAAGTAACGAATCTCAGTGCGACAAACGTACGCGGCCCTTGTTGCGGCGACGCTGCAGTACAGCGCGACCAGCCTTAGAGGCCATTCGCTTCATAAAGCCATGAACGCGTGAACGGTGGCGCTTCTTTGGTTGATAAGTTCGTTTTGGCATAGTGCTTTCACTTTACAGCATTAGAGCTCAACAGACAAGATACCTCGCCTATTATCCCTTTTGCGATTAATGACAAATATTGATTGTTATTGGTGAAAATAACAATATTTACCCCCTTATATTAGCAAGTTTTCCACTATTAGCCAAGTATTTTCCACAGTTTTACAGATGGAGCCTAAAAATGTGTATAACTTTGCGCCCTCTGATGACCTCTGAGAGCAACTGTCGTTGTTTCCACAAACTTGTGGAAAAGTCGCTTAGCCTGAGCTATAGTATTGCTCATCAGCAAGCATTTGTGAGGAGCGTGAGAGGGTATGCAACAAGACACCTTGTGGCAAGCAGTATTAGGGGAAATTGAATTATCGGTATCACGCGGTAATTTTGTTACATGGTTCAAGAACACCGCCCTCTTGAGACTCGATGACGATACAATCGTTATCGGGGTGCCAAATGTATTCATCAAACAGCAGTTAGAGCGTAAATATCATGAGCTTATTGCCTCCACTCTTCGCAAGAACGGCATTGAATCTCAAGCCATTGAGTACAAAATTCATTCACCGCTCACTCATCACAAGAATAACAACGAGGACGAGCCAGCCGTATTACAGCCAAGCAGCTCAACAAAACCTCGGCATAGCGCGGCCCCAAAGCCCGTACAACCAAACGCCCTAGCCCACACCTATCGTCAGGGTCTCAATGAGAAATATACCTTCGAAAACTTTATCGTCGGTTCTGGCAACGAGCTAGCCTACGCCGCCTGCCAAGCAATTGCCGCTAATCCAGGCACTAAATACAACCCACTCTTTTTATATGGCGGTGTTGGTATTGGTAAAACTCACCTTATACAAGCTGTAGGTAACGCCGTTTTGGCCGGTCGCAAAGATGCGCATATTGTTTACGTATCTAGTGAGCAGTTCTTGCAAGAATTCGTAGATGCGCTGCGCTTTAAGAAAAATACTGACTTTGCCGACTTTTACCGCGGCGCTGACGTCTTGATCGTTGATGATATTCAATTTATTGCCGGCAAAGAAAAGGTCCAGGAAGAATTCTTTCACACTTTCAATGCCCTACACCAAGCCAGCAAGCAAATCATCATCAGTAGCGATAAGCCACCACGCGACATTCCAACGCTCGAAGAACGCTTACGCTCACGCTTTGCCTGGGGTATGAGCATCGACATGCAAACCCCCGACTTTGAGACGCGCTGTGCGATTTTGCAGACCAAAGCCTTTACGCATGGCATAAACTTGACGCACGATGTCACCGAGTACTTAGCAACCAACGTGCAAACCAACATCCGTGAACTAGAGGGTGCACTCAACCAATTACTGGCATTTTGCGAAATGCGTGGGCTCGACCCGAGCCTAACCGTTGCCTCTTCGCTACTGGGCGCCAGCCAAACTAGACCTAAGCATATTAGTGCGCGGCAGATTATCGAGCGCACTGCGCGCCATTTCCAAGTACCTATGGAAGATATCTTGGGGCCAAAGCGCGACAAAGATATTGTTGTACCCCGGCAGGTAGCCATGTACATGTTACGCAGCGAGCTGCACCTTAGCTTTCCTAAGATAGCCCGTGAGTTAGGCCGCAAAGATCACACTACCGCTATTCACTCTGTTGAGAAGATAGAAAAGGAGTCGCGGCTCGACGCCGATATCCGCAGTGCCATTTCGGCAATCAAGGATCGTTTGTATGCATAGAATAGCCTGTGTAAAACCAGTGGATGAGCTGAGTAAGAAATGTGTACGAAACGTCTCCCCAGCCAGGCTCATCCACATGGCTCAAATCACTAATGCCGATACATCCCCTATTTTCCCACAACTTCCACAGCCACTAACCACTACTCTATCCACTGTCTTTTTAAAGAATTCTGATCTGTTGGAGAGCGACTTATCCACGGTATACACAGGGCTAATAACTAATACTACTAAATAAATATATACATATATAACTAATAATAAGAGGAAACCAGGGGATAGTTTTATGAAGCTACAGGTAACACAAGAAAACCTAAACAAAGCACTCGGCACAGTAGCTCGAGTAGCCAACACTCGTGGCACTCTACCAGTCCTTGCCAACGTGCTAATCAAAACTGTAAACAATCGCCTAAGTATTGCTGCCACCAATCTAGATATTGCCATCACGCAGTACATTGGTGCTAAGGTTACCGAAGAAGGCTCAATCACCGTCCCAGCTCGACTAATGCAAGACTTTATTAGTAGCCTGCCAAGCGGAGCAATTAATCTTGATCTCGACGAACTTAAACTTAAAATTGCCACCGACCAGTACAAATCAGTCATCAACGGTGTTTCTGCC
The DNA here is from genome assembly GCA_964494765.1 of uncultured Candidatus Saccharibacteria bacterium. Lineage (GTDB taxonomy): Bacteria > Patescibacteriota > Saccharimonadia > Saccharimonadales > UBA4665 > CAMLQK01. The sequence continues at coordinate 19,090 of CAZBRP010000005.1, read as the reverse complement.
GAAGAATTCCCTGTTATGCCAGTTATTGCCGACGGCAAAAAATGGTCGATCCCGGCTAATATTCTTAAGCGTAGTTTGCAGCAGGTAGCTCTTGCCGCCTCGAATGACGAAGTTCGTCCAGTCCTAACCGGTGTATTCTTGCACACTCACGAGGGTCAGTTGTACATGGCCGCCACTGATAGCTATCGCTTAGCCGAAAAGTCTCTCATGCCTACTGATCTAGATGTTTCTCTCCTGGTGCCAGTATCTGCCATGCAAGATTTACTGCGCATTGTAAGCGACAGCGAAGAGGATGTTCAGATTACTCACGACGACCAGCAGGTGCTCTTTAGAGTTGGCGACGTTGAGCTCGTGGCTCGCTTGATCGAGGGAAAGTATCCACCATACCGTAATCTTATCCCCACCTCGTTTGCTACATCCGCAACGCTTAAGCGCTCCGATCTGTTAAATGTGACTAAGGTTTCTAGTCTATTCGCCCGCGAGAGCGCCGGCAGTATCACAATCGAGATTGATGAACTGAGCCAACAGCTGAGCATAAAGTCGGTGGCTTCACAGCTTGGGGAAAACAACGCTAATGCCAGTGCAAAAGTCACTGGATCTGGGGAAATCACCCTTAACTCACGCTATTTGCTCGATGCCCTACACGTTGTTACTAGTGACGAGGTAAGCTTTTCGTTTAACGGCAAACTAGAGCCAATTGTGCTCAAAGATCCAGCTGCTAACGACTATGTGCATATCATTATGCCGTTGAAGAGCTAGAATATAAGGATGATATCCTCCCTTCGCCTTCAGCACTTCCGGTCATACGATGACATTAGTTTTGAGTTTGATCCTGCTGTAAACATTATTGTTGGCCCAAACGCGAGCGGCAAAACAAATTTGCTCGAAGCCGTGCAGGTTGTTGCGCTGGGCGGTTCGTACCGCGCCAAAGATGCCGATTTGGTGCAATTTGAGGCCCCTTGGGCGCGTTTAGACGCCAAACTTGGTGAACAGCACCGGGTAGTTAAATTCCAAGGTTCAGAAGCGATTAAAAAAAGTTTCGAAATTGACAGCAAACCGCTTGCTCGTTTAGTACAGGCGCGCACTTTACCCGTTGTACTATTTGAGCCAAACCACTTACTCCTGTTGAGTAGCTCGCCCGACTTGCGTCGTACGTTTTTAGATGACCTTATCGAGCAGACTTCGGCTACATTTGGCACAACTCGCCGGCATTATCGCCGTGTGTTAGCGCAACGCAACGCATTACTCAAAAAGAACCCGAGCGATATTACGCAGCAATTATTTGTGTGGAACCTTCGATTAAGCGAATTGGGCGGCCAAATTGCCCGAGCCAGAGCCGAACTCATCTCACGCTTCAACGACCGCGCTAGTGCCCTCTACGACGAGCTGGCGGGCCGTGATAACGTTATCGACCTACAATATGTTTCTAAGTTTGCGCCCGAACACTACGAAACAACTATGCTCCATAAACTTGAACAAAATTTAGAGCTCGACATTATGCGCGGTTACACGGTGTATGGCCCTCATCGGGACGACTTAGCGGTATTTATAGACGGTCACCCCATGCAGGAGGCGGCTTCACGTGGCGAAACGCGCACGCTAGTACTTTCACTTAAAGTACTAGAGCTCCAAATGCTCGAAGAGGCGCGGCAACAAAAGCCAATTCTACTCCTCGACGATGTGTTCAGCGAGCTTGATGCTAAGCGGCGCCAGGCACTGACGCAGTTTGTGCAAAATTACCAAACGTTTATTACGACCACCGACGCCGATGTGCTTATCGAATATTTTGGCGCGCCGCGCTTAATTACAATGAAACCCCAGGTATAAAAATCGCCACCAACTTGGTGGCGATTTTTATACCTGTTCCACATGACTACTGCTCAAAGGTGTCAATTGTGCCAGAATCGTATACTGTTGCCCCACTTTGCAGGTCACGTAAGTATAGCTGAATTGCAGTCGAGTCAAAAGTATCGAGCTGCGCCTTAAGTGTTAGGTTGTCGCCAAACGAAACCGAGAACGACAAGCTGTTTCTGCCGGAATCAGGCACCACACCAGCCTCCTCGATAGTACTCCGGGCGATGGTGATGTTTTGGTAGTTCTTGCCGGTTGATTTGGAATAGCGATACAAAGCTTCCTTTAGTCCGTTCACTTGATACCAGCTTGGCCCGTGATCGATAAGGTCGTCAGTGCCATTAAAGGTAATTGATTCAGGTGAGTACTCAAAAGTATCCTGGGCGGCAATCACTGCCTTTTGCTCTTCATCGGTTAGTGAATCAAAGCGTCGCTCGGTAGTCTTAAAGTTAAGCTTGTAGTCGGTGATGGTTTCGCCCTGCTTGCTCGATATAGACTTAATAGTTATCGAGTACTTCTTGCCTGCCTCAAACTTATTGCCCTTAAAGTTAAACTGAACTGTCTTGCCTTTAATTGAGTATGATTTTACTGAATCGTTGCTCGAACTATAGTGAAAGTTTTTTTCAGAAATATCCCGCGTGAAGTTTACGCGTAGGTATGGCGAAATAGTGGCCATATTGCCGAGCTTTGGGTCAGTGCTATCCACATTAAAACCAGATTGCTTTGCAGTGCGAGGTATGATCATGGCTAGCAATACTACGATTGCCACTACGCACAACGCGACTAGTTTTTTGTTGGCCAATAGCTGTTGAAGTCGTGAGGTTGGCTGCATAAAATCTCCTTTAGTCTGGGCTTACAAACCCTGTAATGGTTTGGCCGCCGTAGGCCCTGCCCTTGTTAACTTCGTAACTGGTAACCGAGCTGGCTGTGGGGCCGCCACCGCCACCGTCCTGGTTACCACCAATAATTGTAAAAGTGTTGCCATCTTTTACATCACTCACCATGCTCACGTGTTCGCTGCCCGACCAGATGATAATATCACCGGGTTTAGGCGCATAGTCTGGGCTATGGAAACTAAAGCCGTTCTTTTTCTCTTTGCCGACTTCTACTAGTTGAATTACGGCTGGCAGCCTCCACTTTTTACTATCACCGGTAACCGGATGCCCGGCTTGATTATAGACCCAACTTACAAAGTCGGCGCACCACGCCTCGGTGTGGCCCTCGCTATATTTATGGAAATCTGTGCCTGGGTTTAGTTTTTTACTCTTCCACAGGGCGTATTCGGCCTTCATAATACACACTACGTTTTGCCGGACTTGGCTTAGATTAACTCCGGTTGAGGCATCGGTTTTATTATCGCAGTCCACGGCAATACTACCGCTACTATTACATACAGTCGTAGTGTCGCCCGTAGCGCTACCACTTGTCGGTGCATCCTTACCGTACATAGCTAAGACTTTTTTAGCGGCTGCCACGCGGTTGGCGATGTTTTTTTCATCTTTACCCGAGCGTTCAAAATCATCGTGCCAATCTTCAACGGCTTTTTCAATAGTCGTGGCCTTTTTCAGGTGGTCTAAGGCATGATATGCACTCGCCTCAGGCCCCTTGGTGATTTCCCACCAAAAATAGTCGAGCTGCATACCCAAGTCTCCCCGGTCACGTTTGGGTGCTACCGGATCGCCTTGCTTCCAGTCGGAAAATTTACCGGTATCCGCGTACTTATAGAGAGCATCTTGACGCCCTCCGAGCCACTGGGCGATACCCCATGCTCCGCTGCTGGGGTTCTTGGCTGTTGGACTTATATTATCTCCAGATTCTTGTTTAAAGTTACCAATAACGGCTGCTGCTTGCATGCCTGTAAGGCCCTTGCCTACCAGGAAGTTAAAGACTTTTTCGGTATTGTCTTTACCCGTTAAATTGGTGCCACTTTGCTGAGAGGCAGGTTTGGACTTTTTAACCGCTTCGATCATGCCAGTCGTGTATTTATCAAGTTGGTCTTTGGTTAAGCCATGGCCAACTCCACCACCAACTTCGTTGTATACCCAGGGCACCTTGGCAAAGAGCATTACTAAGGGTATGGTTCCTGGTGTAATTGGCGCGCGACCAGCAAAGTTGGCGTCAGCATTTTGCACTTCACGCCCTTCTGCTTTTTTGCGCTCATCTACAAATATCTTGCCGTACTTCTGGCTTAGTTCGGCAACTTTGTCATCTTTAAATTCGTGCCGATTTGAGCCGTCAGCCGCTTGACGATAGAGTGTCTTGCCTCCAAATTTTTCGGTCTTTTGGGTAAATATTTCAGCCCAATCGTAGCTTTGTGTGTGGTCGTCGTGAATACTGAGCGCCAAGTCGGCGTTGGCCTTATTAGCTACCTCTGCACGTGATCGAAGGGTGGCCGAAATCTCAGCACCCTTTTTTACGCGGGGGTCATTGACGTCTTTTACGTCTTTGGGGTCAATGTCATCGCCTTTAGTTAAAGTTACTTGGTAGCCGAGCTTAACCAGCGCCTCTTTCATCTTGAGCGCTGCGTAGAACACTTCCTCGTTTTCATAGTCCACAGGATAGTCGTAGTCGTATAGGCCAGTTTCGGGGTCGTTACCATCGTTGGCTCCGTAGGTTTTTTTACCACTGTGACCCGGGTCAATTACAATGCGTACTCCTGTGCTGCTAGCTTGGCCACCCACACAGGCCTGGAAATTAGGGTCGTACCAGGCGGTTTTTTTAGAATAAGCACTATATTGTTGTGGTGTCAGTGGTAAGGCCGCAGCCGCTGCTGCACCAAGATACAGCGTTACAATAAATAGTAGTAGGCTACGCTGGGCAAGTGTAAAAATTGTTTTGCGAGAAATTTTCATTACTGGTCTTCCTGCTTATTGACGTCACCACTCAGCACCAGGGCACCGTCGCTCTTGGCGTTGTACCAGCGCCATTTGAGCGCCTTGTCTGAGCCTAAGAGGCCAGCCGTACACTGCTTAGGTGTTTCTATTTGCTTCTCAAAGGTGTAACAGGCGCGGTAATCCTGTTCCATGTCGTCCCAGTTGGCTTCGACATACTCAGATAGTGGCTCCCATTCAAAATCGGGATCAGTCTGGATTTTATTAAATTCATCGGTGGTAAAGCCCCACTGGTCAACGCCATGGCCACTACCAGTTGCTCCAAACCCTTCAGCGAATACGAGTCGGTTGGATGATGCAAACACGCCGCTCATTGTATGTATAAGTTTAGACGGAGAAAGTAATATTGATGCTGCTGAAGTTAGAGTGGTCCTACTGTTTTCTGCTAAGTTAGTGGCCGAAGACGGAACTTTAACCAGCATTTGGCTTGCGAGCGAGAAAGGGTTACTTAGCGCAAAGTAGCGTTCGGTAAGTGGCTTCTGGCTATTTTCTTGGCGGAGTTCGTCTAGTGCTACCGCCTGACTATTGCGGGCTTCTACGTCAGATAGCGGGCGCCCGTAGGACATTTTGCGGGCGCCTACCTGCTCCAGGTAGTCCACACCCACTGCGGCATTATTATACTTTTGCGGCCCAGTGGTAGCTGCAGAATAGTCCATACCGGCATAGCTTTGTGTGGCCTTATCAATCATGCTACCAAGTAAGTGCCCAACGCCATAACCAGCTGCCAACTGCAAGCCGCCGGATATAAACGCCTTAACAGCGGCAGTTAGCCCTTTGGTTGCACCGGCACTTGCAACGGCAAACGTTATTTCCACACCGGCAATACCAAACTGTACATACTGATTTAGTAGAGCTTCACAACCTTTATCAATACCCTTATCTCGCAAGTCACCTAGGCCTGGGATTGAGCCGACAATACCTCCACCAAATGCTGCCTTGAGTACTTCGTCGGCAACACCAATCGTATCAACTAACGCACCCGAAGGCCCACGAATATCTGGGACCTGCGCAACCTGTTTAGTCATATCCTCGTCGCTTACTGGTTCACCTACGGCTTTCTTATAGTAGACGGCTTGTTCGGCGTCGCCCCACAGGTCACCATCAGCGCTAAATGCTTCTGCCACACTATCGCCCTCGCTCACTTGGTCACCAGCGGTTATGGCGTCGTGGCCGGCACGTGCTGCTCTGTCTGGAGTAGCTTCCTGCGCTTCCTTGAACGAATTATTGAGGTCGTGAATAATACAGGCAACAGTCGTCAAAAAGACACCATCCGAAACATTTCCTGCAAGCTTAGCTCGCTGAGCCCACTTGCTTCTTGTTTGGCCTGGCGTGGTAGTTTTACCTTCCTGCGCGGCTTTAATTGCCTCTTCGCGTACCGCGTCGGCATCATCTTGTACGCCCTTAATTCCCGACTTGGGCGGCCCATTCGGCCCATCAATATTCTTAAGCGACTCCTCAAGGTTTGCTTTGCGCGCCTCTGTCGGCTTTTTGCCGGCATAGCTGCGCGCTTTGTCGGCCCACTTGGTCATGGATATACCCGAGACACGCCGGAATCCGTTATATGTACCCGATCTTGCTGCGCGTGATTCTAGCGCTAGCTGATCATCTAGACCATTTTTAATAGCATCAGTAAAGGCTTTATCAACCGTCAGTTTTTGGCGCTTTGCTTGAATGCTTTTCCCATTCAACTCAGCATAGGTTTTACCAAATAACTTATCAGAGAATTCATCAAGTGTTAGGCTTTGGCCATACAACTCTACACCCTTAAACCCAGAGGTGCTCTTTAGGCCACCCCACGTTTTCTCAGTATCAAAATCAAATTTTAAAACACCCGACGTACCAAGCTGTTTTAGCTGTTTAGGCGGGTTGATGCCTCGTAAGCGGTCGAGCATGGTGCGGCCTTTTAGCTTGTCAGAAACAGTGCTTCCAATGGGGGAGCGGTCGGTTAGTACCGCTGCATCAAGTATTGTGCCTGCGTATACTTTTTTCATGTACATCTGGAAGCGCGCCATGCCCACCGATCGCAAAACAGTTGCAAAGTGCACCGTTTTAAAAGGTGCAAGTATGCTAATAATGGCTATAAATAATAGAACAGTCACAATTGCACTGCCTAAACCACCAGCAAGCAGCCACTTTTTGTTGCCGCCCAGCGCACCGTATGCTCGCGCTACGGCATTTTTGCGCTTCTCGCCTGGCTCTTTTCCTGTATCACCAGCATCAATCGAGTTCTTTTCGGCATCCTTTAGATCGTCACCAGATTTTCCTTGGCCACCCTTATATTCCCAGCCGGCGTTATCACCGCTATCACTCTCACCTTCTTGGCTTGATCCCCCACCCTGAGAGGCGTTCTTTTCGGCATTTGCTAAGGTAGACTTAGGCGAAAATTCCTTGTCGTAATGACTGTTGATCTGCTTGTTGTCCTCACCGTTTAGTTCCCCCGCCATGTGTTTTCCCTCTACATGCTACCTGGATAAAGTTGATTACCGAGATCGATTGTCCCCTGTGGCTGCATCATCTCGCCTGCTTGGTTGATCTGTTGTACCTGAGCTGGGTTAGTAGTGATGAGTCCTGTTTCGGTTGGGCTGGCTACTACTTGCACGTGCACGTGGTTGGAACCGGCAAAGAAGAGCCCTTGCCCTACCGGGAACTGACTCAGGCGTTTCTTTTCTTCAGCAGTTAGCTTAAAGACGTCCGATAAGACATCTACTGCAGACGAAGATTGCTTTAATAAGAACTGCATTGAGGCGTTAGCCACAACCGCACGGCCCATACGAGAGCCCATAAAGTCTTCCACGTCCTGTGTTACCGTGGTGATTCCTAAGTTGTACTTACGAGCGCGCTTAGCAAGGCTAAATAAGAAGTTAGCCGAATCCTCGTACTTCATTAGCTGCCAGGCCTCATCAACAATAAGGATGCGGCGCTTTTGGTCGCTCTTGGTCTTGTTCCAAATGTAGTTAAGTACAATATACATGGCAACTGGGCGTAATTCGTCCTCGAGGTCACGAATGTTGAATACAACCATAGGGTTATTGATATCAATATTGCTTGGCTGCGAGAAAATACCGGCAAAAGTACCAGAAGTATACTTGCGAATACGCTGTGCAAGCTGCGGGCCATTGCCGCCCATGTGCAGCAAAGTGTCGTAAAGGTCGCTAATAGTTGGTGGCGGACTTGTGTGCGTAAGCGGATCGTTAGTGATGCCTGCCTTGGCGTAGGTTTCAATAAGCGCAGCGTCTAAGTCTGCTTCTTCGGATGGCGATAATGCTGGCATTAATGTCTGAGCACCACCAAGCATTTGAGCCTGAGCACCACCCATCATTAAACGGAGCAAACCGTGTAACGTTACAAGGTTGCTGCGCAGGGCGTTGTCTGCCTCTTCGGTGTCAACAACTTTTGGAAGGTCAAATGGGTTAATGCGTGTAGCTGAGTTAAGGCTTAGGCGTACATAGGCACCACCAACAGCATCACACATACGCTCATATTCGTTTTCTGGGTCAACAATAAAGATTTCGGTGCCCATCATTAGTGAGCGCAATGCCTCAAGTTTTACGGCAAATGACTTACCAGCACCAGATTTGGCAAAGACCACCGAGTTGCCATTTTCTAGTGTAAAGCGGTCAAAAATAACCAAACCCGAGTTGTGCATGTTAATGCCGTACAAAATACCATTGTCCTGGCTTAGGTCGGCACTAGTGAACGGGAAGCTTGTCGAAATAGCACCCGTACTCATGTTGCGCCTAATCTGCAACTGATCTGAGAATTGCGGAACTGTGCTGTTAAGCCCCTGCTCTTGCTGTGAGCTAGCCGGCTTAGAGAATACCAACTGTTGGCCAAGAAGTGATTCAACCTTGTGCGAAACAAACTCTAGCTCGTCCATGCTGTGTGCATAGATAGTAAAGTACAGGCCAAAACGGAAGAAGCGCTCTTCACCCACCTGTAACTTGTCGCGCATTTCCTCGGCATCGCTAATAGCAGCTTGCTTACCTGGGTCGCGAACGCGGCCTTTTTCGTTGTCGATCTGAATACCAGCCTCGAGCTGCGTAACCTTTTTGCGGAGGTTGTCCAGAACTACTTGGCTTTCGACCGGGTAGATAAACATTGAGACGTCAATAACTTCGTCAAGGTTCACCATGGCGCTCAACCAACCAGTATAAAGCTGACGAGGATAGCCATACACGTAATAGGTACGTGCCAAACGGGTACCGAGCTGGAAGTAGCTACTATTAAATTCTAAGGAACTTGGGGCAATAAAGTCACGGAGGGCAGTAATACCCTTACGGAATGCCGCCTCAACTTCTTGTTGTTCGCGTTGTTGTTGGGCCTGGGCCAGTGCTACCGGGTCTTGTTGCTTTTGTTTGCGTGCCATTAGTTAAGCTCTGATTTCATATGTGGTTGGACGGTTGCGCCCGTACCTTTAGTAATAATATCGGCAGATAAACTGTCAAAGTTCTTCAATTGCTGTCTGGTGGCGGTATCTGGGTTGTAGGTATCGTAGAATAGTTCAATAAGTTCTTGAGTATCAAGCGGTAGCCCCTGAATGTTTGACTGTAATAAACCACTCATAACAGCCTGTACGCGGTTACGCAGTTCAGTTTTAGCTTTTTCGAGGTCTTCTTCGTTAATAACAATATGTTGCTCGGTTTTACTCAGTAGGCTAGTAAGGCCAGTTAAGAAGTTCTTACTACTGCTAAGCGCCTTTTGCACATCAACTTGCGGGAAGTATGGCACAACAATGTAAAACTTTTTGTCCATAATGTTGGTTTGCTGCGCTAGCTGGTCTATGTAGCCAATGTAGTCATTCATGAGCAGCGCCAATAGCATGTTGTCGTGCTCGCTGCGAATCTTATCGAGGCGCTCAATATAAGGCTGTAAATCAACTTTTTGTGAGCGGATAAAAATCTGAATCGGGAAATACAATGAGTTTAAGAAACCCTGGTAGCTAAACTCAACGGATTCCTGTTCACGCTGACTCATTAAGTCGAAGTTAATTGACTTAACCATAACCACAGAGCGGAAAGAGCCGTCACTCATAATTACGATACCGTCACGTATTTCGGCAATCTGCAAAGTGTTTTGTGTGCTGTTTGGATTAGACTGTACGGCCTTAACGCCGGGTGCGCCCGCTGCTGGAGCGCCTGGAACACCAGAAACTGCACCAGTTACGGCACCTGGAATGCCAACTTGTGGTTGAAGTTGCGGTTGAGCCACGCCCATTGCCTGCTGCATTTGTTGATAGTCTACATGCGCGGTTGGTGGTGCTGGTGGCGCAGGGGCCTGCATCATCGGTTGCTGGGGCATACCAAAAGCTGCACCTTGATTGGGCGCTGTTTGATTGCCCTGCGGTGCCGCATAAGCTTGAGGTGCCTGAGGAACATTGGGAGTTCCTGATAGTGGCTGATTATATGAAGAAGGATCCATGAAAACCTTTAATACCCCACCGTATTTTTGACCATATGATTAATGTAGTGAAATCACTACCTCGTCCTGTAGCTCTTTGCGTTTGTTCGCTTCGCGCGCAAGGGTTGCTACGTTCAGGTCGTCGTTACTTGCAAGTTGTAGTATAGCAGGGTCTGGGGCAGCTGTCACCTGTTGTTGTGGTGTTTGTTGTGCTTGAACTTGCGGCATGGCAGCCATCTGCTGTACGGGCATTTGCTGGCCATAAGCTGGGGGAGTTGGAATGCTCTGCTGAGGCATTGTGGGCATCATTTGAGGCGTTGGATACTGCGCCTGCTGTCCTGGGCCGGGCATTGGCGGTGCAGCAAGCTGAGGCTGTTGTTGTGCGCCAGGCGTTGCCTGTTGCTCTGAAAGTGGTTGAATGCGGTGCCAACGATTATACGGGTTGTAGCTTTCGCGGCGGTCTTGCTCGTGAAGCTTCTGTATAAGAGCATTTTCATCAATTACTGGTTCATCCGGCGCCGGGCCCGCCAGCTGAGGCTGCTGAGGGCTAGCCACAGGCTGTCCGGGTTGACCCTGTGTGTTTGGCGAGACGACCTGGGTATTAAACGTCACTGCATCCTGAGACACGGTAGAGCTAGCGCCATTCGGTTGGCTTAAGAACCAGTAGTCTGCTCCTTTGGCATTAGCTTGCGGTGCGGGTTTATTGTCGTCAATATTGCGTAGGCTATCGAGAATCTCTTGGCGGTGCGCTTTAGTCGATGCTTCAATCATCGTATCAAACTGCCGTGCAATCGGGTTGCTAGCTTCCATGACGTCGTCCGAGGCTTGAATATCTAATTCCGGTACCTGCTGAGGAATGGTAGCCATATCAATCAGGCGATCAGAACTAGCCACACTGGCAAGTGCCGGCTGCTGGTACATATTAACGTTAACATTTTTAATCGCCCAGCCGCGGCTGTCGATAGTCTCGGCAAGTGCACGCAAACGGCTTTGCACCTCAGTCTGTGTTAGCCCATTGGTGTATGCAGTTTGAATCTTACGCGGCGCTGTGATAGTCACTAATTCTTTAACGCCACTCTGGTTCCAAATACGCTTACGCGGCTTAATAAGAAAACGAATCTTAGCCAGTGCCCAAATTTCAGTGGGCTGATCCCTACTCCATGGCCAAGCAAAGAATGTGCCAATAAGTGCAATCGGCAAAAAGATAACCGACATAAAGGCTGCGCCTTTGGTAAAGGCCAAGAATGTAAGGTAGTAAAACAGCACCGCACCGCCAGCATAGATAAACTGACGTAGGGTTAATGGCCCAAGCAGCTTATCTTCTGCTTCGATGTCCTGAATAACTTTATAAACTGCCATAGCTTAGAAAGTAGCTCAAGCCTATGAGCCGCCACCTCCTGTTAAAATGTTGTGCTCTTCCTGGTTGGCTGCTTGTTGCATACCACTCAATGCTTGGTAACGGCGTGCTTCCTCGTTCAAAGGTGAACCCTCACGGTAGCTAGGGTTAGGCCCTGATACGGGTATTGTTTGGCCAGGAACAGTAGGATGGGGCGCCGTGCCAGTAACTGTAGGCGAACCGTAGGCGATATTTGTTTGGACAGCCGCACGGTTGCTTGAGTCTGGATGTGCCAAACCACTGCTGTCTTGTGCACGGTTGGTGGTGTCGTAAATGGCTGCCACACCCGTAACACCAGCGTACGCACCACCTTGCATAAGCTTGTTCTGAATGACCATGTTTTCGTTGGCCTTGGTGCGGTGCACGGCTGCGCCCTCACCGCCCTTGGCAGCTTCGCCAACGTGATATTGCATGTCTTCACTCAAAGCAGTACCAATTTCCTTAATTGCACCTTCCTTAGCGTTAAGCAATTGGTGAGCGGCAGTGTTGCGTGCGGCTTCAACCTTAACGTCACGGAAGTCTTTAGCGCTAGCCTGTCCAGTCGCGGCTTTAGTCGCCAAGTTGAACAAACTACCAAAGCTTGCAGCACCAGTATCTGGGCGTGCGGCTGCGGCTGCCTTAAGTGAGCCAACCATGTCAGCACGAGCCGACGCATCGTTACCAGCAATTGCAGTAATAGATTCCATACCGCTTTCCAGGTTTGGAATAGCACTACCATTAGCGGCCATTTGCTTGAATCCAGCCATGCGCAGACCCTGTTCGCCAATATGAAAGCCGGCTGCTCGCAGTGAAGTAATGGCTGATCGTGCTTGCATGCGAGCATCGTCGATGCTCGTTTTGCCATCTTTAGTCAAATGCTGAATAATATCGCTTTCTGCGGCACCCTCACTCGATGCAGCTGCTGCACGCATCGCAAGGTCGTTGTTAAGGATAGGCTTCCACTGCGCGGATTGCATAATGGCACCTGAACGCATAATGGCATCCTGGGCTTTAGCCTCTTTAAACTGCTGCTTGAATTTAGCAGGGTTGTATCCGGCATTACGCGCACCGTATACACCGCGGGTGAAGTTGTTAAACTTCTTACCTGCTTCGCCAGTCCAACCCGGAGCGTAGCGACCAGTTTTAAGCATGTCTGCTCGTTCTGCCATACGTGCCTTGCCTCGCTTGTTTAGGGATGCCATGCCCCTACCGGTAACGAATTTACGGTTAAAGTTAGAAGCACCATTGGACAAACGACCCACCATGCCCCTACGGCTCTTAAAGAGCGCCATTACAGCAATCAGTGCCAACAAAGCGGCGATAACTTCTGCTAGTCCGGCTGCGTCACCACCGTTCTTGCGTGCAATGGCAGCCATAACTGTACCGATGGCTAAGATCGCGGGTGCGCCAATCTGCACAGCTATAAGACCCTTGCCTTCATCCACTGCCTTTAGTGCAACAGCTCGGGTGCCTTTAAATGAGCCGAGCGCTATCCAAAGTGGCAGTGAGAAAATGAGAGCCATGTATATCCAACCCCATATGGTAAGTACTACGTAGGCAACTGCAAAGGCGCCAAAGATGATAGCTACACCCATCAAGGCACCTACTGGCCCCAAGAATATAAGTGCTGCTACAAGGGCGCCCTGTTGAGCTAACGAACCAAGTACGGTCACCTCACCCGAGTTTTGAAAGAAGTTGGCATCTTTAAATGGTTGCGTGATGATGTCTGCACCCCACGCCCCCATGTTATTACCAAATAGCACAATTTCCTTTGCGGCTGGCCAAGCAATGGCAATAAAGAATGCACCAAATAGTAATGATGGCAATCCGGCTCGCAAGGCATAGGCACTCACAATCTTGAAGCCAAGTGCTTCGCCGGCAACCAATATAATGCCGACTAACAATATAATGCTGAGCGCAATAGTACGAATAATTAAGAAGATTTTATAATAGCTTGCGCCAGGTTCCTTGCTTGTATCAAAGAACGCCGGAAAATCGAAAGTTAATTTTTCGTTAATAAGCTTGTTGAACTGCCCAATTGCCGTAGCCATACCTGCGCTCAGTGGGCAGAAAGTGGCGTTGAGCGCAAAGAACCCTAGGTCACAGCTTGGTTTAGCTTCATCTTCAGTGCCCTGAAATGCGTCAAGCTTATTTTTGGCATCAAACGTAACTTTAAGGTTAATATGCTCTGGCTTATCAACAGTTTTACACTGGTCGATAACTAGCACACAAATCTTATATTTGCCGGGGTCGACGTCAGTAATATTTGCGGTAAGTGTACCGGTATAGTCGCTAATCGCACCAGCACCAACCTCAACAGGCGGAACTTCTTGCTTATCTGTTTTTACAGTTTGTGCTGTGCCGCCCTTGTCGAGTTCATATGTGACATCAACTGGGCCAAGCGTAAACGTTTCACCGGCAGAACGGACACCGGTGATTTTAATTTCCACTTCAATATTGCGAGAATCTGAGTTTTCGCCAAAGCTAATTGTTTGTTTTTCATGCTTATTTTTGTGAAAATCTTTACACTTGTCGATAGGTGCAGCGACACAAGCTTTGTAGTCTGCGTCAGGTGCTACTGTAAAAATATGACTATAGGAAAAGCCACTGCCATCATTCATTTTTACTTTTTTAGAGTTGTCGCTATCTATTTCTTTGCCGGTCGAATCTTTAATCGATAGCTTAAGTGTTTCTGGCTTCTGGGGTGCCTCGTTTGGCAAATATACAATAACGGAAACAGTTTTTTGATCGGCAGTTTCTTCTTCGCCGGCGTTTCCAGTAATTGTAACGTTTTTGTTATCAAAAGGTGCATACTCTGCAGGCTTACACCCACGCGCACCGCCTGCCTCGTCAACGCCGCGCGCTGTGGTATGACCACTTTTGCCGTCGCCATTCAGAGTTAGGTTTACGCTAAATCCACACTTGCCGGGCGTCGCAGAGATATTTAATTGCCCACCGCCTATAAATGCATTGGAGGCCCCAAATATGTTGTTACGCTTTAGGTTTACTGATCCGCCGATAATAGTACTGCCGGATAACGTGATGTTGTCGGAGTCTTTATAAGTATATGTTTCACCGGCAGCGTATACATGCTGCGTGGAAACTGGCACCAAAGAGGCCAGCACACTAAAACCAAATACCAAAGCGGCGATTACTACTTTTGCTTGCAGAAAGTTTCGTTTCATCTAAAAGACCAGTTCCCCACCATGCGAAAATTCGCTTTCTTTCAGGGAATATTGTACCACCGCCACGATACAACATGCAACATATCAATAATCACTATTCTTAGGTTCTGCTGGATGCTTATTGATATGCGCGGCTTACGGTTGTAATATATGAGAAGTAATGATCAAAAAAATTCTACACCTCGCACCAATCAAGTCCTTAATAGTGGCAAGCCTTCTTATGTTGGGTGTTTTTGCCTACACACCGCTGGCAGCCGCACAGCCAGCACAAACAGTACCACTGCATACCTTTGCAGCCGACTGCAAAGACATAAAAACGTCCAAAGACAAAAATGGTGACATCGATGGCAACGACTGTGTGTACAAAAAATATGTCAACCCCATGATTCGCTTTGTATCTGCAATTGCTGGCTTGGCTGGGACCATGTCATTAGTAGCCGGCGGCATTATGTATTCAACGGCCGGTGGTGATATGAATAAAGTCGCTAAAGCCAAGTCGCGAATCGCCCAAGCAATTGGAGCGTTCTTGGCGTTCATCTTCTTACTTGCCTTCCTGCAGTGGGTTATTCCGGGCGGAATTAGTGGACGTGGATAGGAGATATCAATGATTGCAATACACGCACTTAGCCTTCTCGCAGATGCTGCCGGTAAAGCGGCCTGCTCAAAGCACACTTTCTTCGTGTTCGATCCATGGTGGAAGTACCTAGATGTCAACAGGACCGATGGTGTTTGTCAGGTGGTATTTGATTTCCCATACGACCTGACTCTTGTAGCGTTAGCTATACTCGACATGATGCTGCGCCTAGCGGGTCTTATAGCGGTGGGCTACATTGTGTACGGTGGTATACAGTATACAACGAGCCAGGGCGAACCAGACGGCGTTAAGAACGCCCAAAATACCATTTTCAACGCACTTATTGGTCTTGTTATTACTCTTATGGCTGCGGCAATAATTTCATTCATTGGAAATCGCTTGGGTTAATATATGGCACCAATTATCAATTTCTTTGCTCAAATCGATACAACTCCGCTGCCAGGCTCGTCTCAAAACAATGCAACTAATGGGGCTATCCAAACGGTGTTCAACATAGTTTTGGCTATTACAGGTGCTATAGCGCTGCTGGTGATAGTTATTGCCGGTTTGCAGTATATTCTTTCGCAAGGTAACCCCCAGGCAGTGGCTAAAGCAAAAAACGCCATTATTTATGGCTTTGTGGGGCTGCTTGTTTCGCTACTAGCTTTTATAATCGTAGGTTTCGTCGTACAAAGGGTAACAACATGAAAAAACTACTTATAGGTCTTTGGCTTTTTGTATCACTTCTAAGTGTCGGTTCGTATATGTCTTCGCCCGCCTATGCGGCCTGGAACCCATTTAATAACAAGAATCCCGAAAGCGTGTGCCAAAAACCCGGCACTGCTAGCTCAACAGTATGTACTACAAACGGCAGCGATCCTATCTCTGGTAGCGGTGGTGTACTTATTAAAGTTACTCGCCTTGTCGCTACTATATCAGGTGTAATTGCCGTCATTATTATGATTAGCGGCGGTATTATGTACATAATATCTAACGGTGAAGCTCAAAAAATAACCACAGCCAAAAACACAATTATATATGCTGGCGTGGGTTTAGTGATCATAGCTATGGCCCAAACGCTTATTGTATTTGTTATAAACCGGGTTGCACCCTAAAATAGTGAGGAATATATGAAACGTTTATTAGTAATTGCACTGGCTCTACTCAGCTTCAGCGTTTTTTCGTTTGCTGTACTTAGCGACCACACTGCCCTGGCTGCTGCGAGGGATGAAGTCTGTAGGGGTATTGCCGCTTCGTCAAGCGGCGGTGTATGTGATAACGGGAGCCGCTTGACCATTAACGACGTTCTTAAGGGCGTCGTAAACCTTTTGAGTGCTGTTGCTGGTATTATCGCCGTTATCATGTTGATTGTATCCGGGTTTAAGTACATCACGTCCGAAGGTGATTCTGGAAAGATCAATAGTGCAAAGCAAACACTTACCTATGCGCTTATTGGTGTTGTTGTCGTTGCCCTATCTCAGTCATTAGTCCGCTTTGTCCTTAATAAAATTGCTCAGTAATTACCTGCAGCCAACCTTGAGGTTCATTGAAAAACGCACGTGGCTGTGCTATAAGTAATAGTAAGCATAAGAAAGGAATCGAAATGTTTAAAACGTTACGTAAAAATGCTGTGGCTCTCTTCGCGGCGCTGTCGCTTGCGTTGATCCCAGTTGCAGTGCCTGCCGTAGCTGGTGCTGAGGCTCTTAATATTGGCGGCTGTGTTGGTGGTGGTACTTCGGTTGACGTTGGTACTACAGGTGCTTGTGCGCCTTCTGCAACTGCCGGCGGTACAACTAAGGTTAACGATACAATCAAGACCGTAGTAAACGTCCTTTCAGCATTTGTGGGTGTCGTATCAGTTGTGATGATCATCTTTGGTGGTTTCAAGTACATCACGTCTAACGGTGACACTGGTAACATTACATCAGCCAAGAACACCATTATCTATGCTGTTATTGGTTTGGTAGTTGTTGCGCTTGCACAATTTATCGTGCAATTCGTACTCAACAAAGTTGCCGGAACAGCCTAAGCATAAAACGATTACAAAATATAAAAAACGCCGACACAATCGGCGTTTTTTATATGCCTTGACTTCCCTGGCAACAATACGTACTATCGGTACGCAGTCGTAATGGCTGCATAGGTGTTGATTGTTTTGCACGCTAGAAAAGCTAAGCTCGGCGTATATTTACAGCATCATGCATGGGATGATTGTCGCCACACAATAATAAAATGCCGTGTCGTACAATAACATCAACCGGTGGAAGTAAAAAACCACCGTCCAAAGAACGGTGGTTTTTTACACGATGATGTTTTGATTACATCACCTGGATCTTTTTAACTGTATCCTGCTTCACTTTCGAGAAGCTGATGGTCAAAACGCCATCTTTTAGAACAGCTTCAATTTCCTCTTCCTTTACAGCCACTGGCAAAGCAATGCTGCGTGAGAATTCACCCCAGTAACACTCTTGTACGAAGTAGTTCTCTACATCGTCTTCGTTGCCTGCGGAAAGTGTGCCACGAATGCTGAGTGTGTTGTCTGCAATACTGACATCTAGGTCGTTCTTGTTAACACCAGCTGTACGTGCCTTTACGACCAGGCGCTCTCGGGTTTCATATACGTCAACTGCAAGTTGTCCGGGGAGGTCTTCGTTCTCATCCCATTCATCTTGAGCAACAGATGGTTGACTAGCGTCACTATTCTGATCGACTACAACAGCGTTGTCGTCATCACCAAGAAACGCAGCAGTCAGCTCATCCTCTTCCAAAAGCAGGTCGTCGTCGCGGTTGCGTCGCGCCATAGTTGTTACCCTCCAAAGTAATTAACATTGAGATTGTCTTGCGTTTTTGTGTTATTAGCAGTATAGCTTAGCTCGCTAACACCTACAACTATAAAGACTCATATTTACAACACAATAAACACAACGAACATATGTTTGAACAAATAATTGGCCTCATTGCACCGCACAAATGTTTAGGCTGCGGCACCGAAAGCACGCTACTTTGCCTAGCCTGCTGCGCTCGTCTTACCCCTGTAGAATCGTCCTGTTTCCGTTGCCATGCCCCTACGGTTGATTATGAAGTATGTATAAAATGTCTTCAACAGGCACCATTACAACGGGTATACGCCTTAACAATGTATTCAGAGCTACCCAAACGCCTCGTACATGCCTTAAAATTTGAGCGCAGTAAGCTAGCCGCACAGTACATGGCACACGCTATGCATGTTGGCTTGCCGCACCTTAGCCCCAATATAGTCGTCTGCGCCGTGCCTACCGCCTCAAGCCGCGTCAGGGCCCGCGGCTACGACCAGGCCGTGCTTATCGCCAGAGCATTTGCACGCATGCGGGGCTTGCCCTATGCTGATCTCCTTAAGCGTACCGATCAAGCTCGCCAAGTTGGTGCCGATGCGAATCAGCGCCAACAGCAGCTAACCGCATCATTTAGGCTTAAAAAGCCCCTCCCCGACTCCGAACAGCCAATCTTACTCATTGATGATGTAATTACAACAGGCGCTACACTCCGCGCTGCCTCTTGGTCTCTGCAGGTCGAGGGTAGTCGTAAGGTTGCGGCGGCCGTCTTTGCACGCGCACTCTAGACGTCAAAAAGCCTGTATCTAAGAAGCCACCCACAAAGCCACCCTGCTTGCACACAAGCTACTTGGCGGAGGGCCCGGATTCTGTTATAATCACCTCTGTTGTGCCAACAGCAAAGGGCAACCACACATGGAAGGGTGTCCGAGTGGTTGAAGGAAACGGTCTTGAAAACCGTCGTGCCGGCAACGGTACCGAGGGTTCGAATCCCTCCCCTTCCGCCA
>CAZBRP010000004.1:0-99770 GCA_964494765.1 uncultured Candidatus Saccharibacteria bacterium | reverse complement strand
TCACACAAAACATATATAAGGAGATAGTATGGCAAGACTTCCAGTGCCTGGCGGCTCAATCTTGAATTTTGACTATCTGGTAGTTGCCTAGCCTAGCCACTAAATTCGTCAAACTATTTAACGAGCCAGCTATTTACGCTTTTCGAGCGTGGAGAATATTCTTAGCAAAGATAGTAATAATATAAACGTCACAAGGAGTTGTAGAACCACCCAAACCCACGGATATACGGGATGTTGCTCAAACCGTACCAGAAAAATAAGCTCGAGAGCACAGATACAAAACTGAAGCACTGCTGCCACGCCAAGCATCTTGTCTTGCAGTTTGTGCGCCAGCCAAACTAAGCTGCCAGCCGCACATACCACAAAAAGTAAAGCCGCAAGATTATGCAGTGCTATTTGTGTATCACTGCCCCTATACGGTATGAGCACCACCAGCGCCACACACAGTGCACTTATGTACATTGCCGTTCCGGCCTTATGCAGCTGCTGCGCCCGCAATCTCTTACCTGTATGCCCTAGCAAAAATATCGTAATTGCCATTGCCACCAAAAAGAACGGCAGTGTATATGCTTGCAATGCGAGGTGGCTAAATGTAACCCAGTGCGGATAAAACACATATGCCAGGCCGATATTTAGGGCAAACAAAATCGTACCCGCCACAATAAGAAACCTGTCGTTTGCCAGCCTAATCTTTACTTTGTCCATTTACGGTCAAGTATAGCAAACATCGAAGACGATAACCCATTAAAGGGGATTAACGCTCTTCAATAGAGAAGATCGGAGGACTCATTTCAATAATTTTCCTGCTCCACAACGAGGTCTGCTTTGCACGTTCGACATCGTCAAAAACTCGTGCCTCTGGCAGGTTTGGCGACAAAACATATGGCTGGTACTCCTCAAATGTCTGCCCACCAACAGGTGGTATCCGGTAGTCTCCCCTGCCACACAATAGTGCAGGCTTAAGACCAAGCCGATCCATACAACGAATAGTACTCGGGTTCATGTAGGCGATGACATGGCTAAACTCGCCAGCTTTTGCATGTTCAAAAAGTGTTTTGTATGTCAGTAGGCCGTAGGGCTTAGTTCGTGTTGGTAGGATGCCTGGTACAGAAAGGTCAGTGGTCACATATAAACATGCATCCGGAGTATCGATATCATGATAGGCAACAGCCTCTTCGAGTGTCACCTGTCCCTCGAGCTCGCCCAGCAAACTACCAACTACCTCAAGAGGATTTTCGCGTGATGGCTCTAAATAGCGCATTGAATGCGTTACACGAAACGCACCTTCAATCTGGTCAAATGCATAAATAAATCTTGATGCATGCTCCAGTCCGTCCATATCTTCGGGCATTTCATTAAATCCACGGGCAATCTCTAGGCTACGCCCAATGGTGCCAAAATAACCATTGATGTCTGGCGAAGCAAGTAAAATCATGCCGAAGTCATCGCTTGTCTGCTCTGCAACTATAGTACCGAGGTCTTGTTCGATTTCAGCACGTACTCTCTCGGTGCAAAAGTACGATGTAGCGCGTTCCTGAGACATAAAAAGTGAAGTATATAGCTGTTTTTATGTATTCGCAACTCTTCTTATGTAAACCCCGGGGAGCTTGCCTAGCCAAATAAAAAACGCCACACAAGGTGACGTTCTTTATTTGGTGACCTCACGGAGAATCGAACTCCGGTTGCCGGGATGAAAACCCGGTGTCCTAGCCGCTAGACGATGAGGCCATGAGTGAGAAAAGTACGTTTTGTGCTCGTACAAAACTATTTTACGAGCGATTGGTCTCCTGTAATACATGAGGCCAAATTTTGAAGGAAGTTGTGGCAAATGTGCTTGCATATTTGCACACTTCTGAGAAATTTGAGGCTCATACAAAGTATGAAGCCAACTGAGGGAGGTCTGCATATGCGAAGCATATGAGGTCCTTTTTGACTCCAGGAATGCAAAGCATATGGGCCAAAATTGCCATGAGTGCTCTGTTAAGCCAAAACTCACAACGGACTTATTCTAACACATCTAGCTTAAAAAGAAAATCCCTATTGGTTACATTTGCGCCATAACTACATTGCCAATTTGTCAATAAAATACTAGAATGCTTTTTATGTCAGAAGCCCTCCCATTTCATGCAACACTCGCCAGAGGTGTACGCCGAGTAGAATACGATAACTACAACCAGTTTATGGCTGAGTGCCATAATAAAATCGACGAACTCGATACAGCCGAAAGCCCCCTAGATCACTTAGTTGAACTCGACCAAAAATATTGGCAGCCAATCGGCAACGCTTTGGGGCGCGCACCACACGATACTCTCCAGCGTTATGGCGAACGAGCCTTAGCCTGGACCAGCCTACACTACAACTCTTATGCAGACCCCTACTTTGCAGATGCTATGGCCCAAACCAGCTACAGTGTTAAGCGCTTAGGAAGCGCTGCTGCTTGGGGGCGCAATAAAAAGCGCCCCACGCTTGCCTTTGCCGAAGCCCAGTATGGCTTATCTCGGCGGCTCGAAGAGCAGGTTAAAGAATTGCCGGTAGCCGACATCATCACCGACAACCTTCGCCCTGGGGCAAGTAGTAAGTCTAAATCGCTTGGTGCGTATTCCCTGCAAGCCGTGGAGCGGGCAGACATCAGCTACTTTGGGCCGCTCCACGACGACGACCACCCGTTTTTTAACCACATCTACCTCGATGCACCGCTTGGCATTGTTATTTCTTATAAAGACATTCCCCAGGCCGTGGCCGGCATAAGCCTGTCGTATCCAACCGAGCTCATGGCCTACCAGATACAAGGCATTAAAATACCCCACTCGCAATCAGGCAGAGGCCTTGGGCGTTTAGATTGGAGAGGGGCCCTACTGGATATTGCCGAACGCATTACGGTTGAGTCGGGGCTTGCCTTTACTGGCGTTCAGGCCGCTAGGCATAATATGTGGGTACACCGGGATTACGGAAAAAAACGCAGAATGAAACATTTCCGCCAAATTTACGATAAAACTGCCCAGGCTCACGGCTATTGGCAGGGCAAAGACCACAACTGGCATATCCAGCACGCCCCGCAAACAGAACTGCCAAAATAGTTGACAATAAAACAAACCCCCTAAAATAATTAGGAGGCTTATCTGGGAGCGGTCAGTCATGCTCGTTACCTGTAACTGTAGCACATCTGGCCCACCGGTGCTAGCAGTTATCCACACCCATCGCTATTTTCATAGCTATTATCTGTCGATATGTTCTAATTATAGCATATTAAACAATATTAGTCAATGCACGCATCCCAAAGAATCCTCTACTACTGGCCCCACTGCCATATGGTATGTGCCTACCTTTCAGTGCTAGCTGGCGACTTAATAGGCGCCTTAGCAAAGGTAAAACCAAAGGTGCTGCCAATGCCCTCTTGGCTCTTAAAGACAATTGAGCCACCTTGCGCCATAATAACTTTTTTGGCCATAAACAAGCCCAGTCCTGTGCCATCCGGGCGAGCCCGCTTAGCGTTGTCAGCGCGGTAGAACTTACTAAATAGATGGTGCTGTTCGGACTTCGGCACACCAATACCATTGTCAGATACCGTGAACTCTACTACTTGTGCTCTTTCAGTTAGGCTAACAACAATCTTGCCGCCGCTAGGTGTGTAATAAATGGCATTATCGATAAAATTCATAATAACTTGGCGCATCTTTGTCTCATCTAGCATGAGCGACGGGAAATGCTCGGGCTTGTGGTAGATAAGCTCAAGGTTGCGGCCTTTGGCAGTTTCTACCAATTGCTTAACCTCATCTTGAATGATTGCCGACAGGTTAACTGGCACTGTCTCGATAACAAACTTGCCAGTGCGTAAACGCGACACGTTGAGTAGGTCAGAAATCAAGTACACCATGCGCTGTGAGCTAATAAATGCCTGGGTGAGTAGCTTGCGTTGCATGGGCGAAATATCACCTGCGTCACCGTCAATTACCATACTCACATAGCCCTTAACACTTGTAAGTGGTGTTCGCAGCTGGTGCGAGGCCATACTAATAAAGTCGTCTTTAGTTTCGTCGAGCTGTCGCAATTTTTCGTTGGTGCGGCGGAGTTTACGCGTGGCGTCATCAACCTTTTGTTGCAATGTCGCGTTAAAGTTCTCAATTTCTTCAAAGCGCAGGGCGTTTTGGAAAGCCAACACTAATTCGTTAGCAATAGTTTCAATCACGCGCAAATCCTGTGAGCTATATGGGTTACCGCTGCGCTTAGGGCCAAACAATAAGTGGCCAAGCCCCTCGCTACCGCCGGGTGTTTTGCGGCCGATCTGAGCCAAAACCGCAATGTCATCTTTTACTAGCACACGTTTAAGGCTGCTTTCGCTATAGTCTAAATCGTCGGCGGCAATAACCAACGGGTGACGCTCCGTGACTAGGGCACGTGAATGAATGGCCTTCATATCGGCTACGCTAAATTTGTTTTCGGCAGCACCCACAATATGGCTCACGGCTGTAGTTTTAGGATCAATTAAGATCACTGCGCAATACTCAGCCTTAAAGCTTGCTTTGAGTGTGGCGGTGATGCCATCGGATAAACGTGTAAGATTTGTGGTTGAAACAAGCACCTTGTTTAATGTGTTGAGTAATTCCTGAGGGTCGTAGGCATCACGGTAAAATAAACGATTTGTAAGCTTATCGAAAAACTTCTTAAGGAACGGAAAGAGCACTGCCGCAAAGATAGCCAAAACAATATATAAAATGCGCTCCGAAATCCCTACATTCTCGCCCACCGGCAAAACCAACGACACTAATATGCTCAGGCCGGTGTAAATCGTGACTAACACAGACAGCACCAGTACATATGCTACCGAGCGAGCAACCACCAACCTAATATCAAACAAACGGTGCCGAACAATAGCGTAGGCCACCAGCGTGATAAACAACACCAAACCAAAATATGATAGGTTACCGGCCAGTACATTAATTGCCTTGGCATCGGTTATCATTGGCACAATAAAGTTTGCGATAATCAAAGCCAGAGCAGCCACACCACCAGCCCAAATCATGAGTACAATCTGTGCCCGCAATAAACTTCGCGCTACGCGGCGGGCACTTATTAAGTTGTATACGCCAGCTAGCACCAAAAAGGAGATTGCCACCGAATATACGCTATACAGCGGCCCATAATCAATAACCACTGTGCCGTTTTGCACATGCGGATTCACTACCAATTCGCTCAACGAGACGAGCGAGAAAAATCCCGCAATAATAATAAATACACTGTCAATAAACCACTTACGCTGAATCTCTTTAGCTTGCGCAAAAAGATTACGAGTAAATGTCCAGAAGGTGTAGCCCAGCCAAGCACCAAGTGAAAGGTCTGCATATATAAAGTAGGTAGCAAAGCTATGGTCTTTAAAGTTGGCACCAATATAATTTGCCGCGACCCATAGCGCCATAATTGTGGCAAATAAGGCAAAACTACGGTTAATTGATGACTTTGTATTTCGTGCCAGCGTAAATGAACCTAATCCGGCAAGCGTGGCAAAAATCAAAGCAACCCATATGTTCAGAAGCATGTACTGGTTATATGGTAATACTCTGGCCAAGAGATGGCAAGATTGAGCTAATGCTTTTAGGCGTTAACTACGGCGTTCTGCTCACGGTGCTCTTTTATACCATCGAGCAACATTTTGCGAACAGTATATGTAACACCGAGGTCAAATGCCGGCACCGCTAATATGCCCCATGAGCTTGGTGGCAGATACTCGACTGCCGCCGTTGCAGCAATTGCAGCAGTGCCCACAGCACCTAGCGTATTAATCCAAAAGCCCGCTTTAAAAGTTGCGCTGTTGTCTGCCTGGGCGCACACCTCCGGCAAACGCTCCTTCCATTTAGTAGGATTAGCACCTAGCTTAAGCCCCACCGAACCAGCCATCATAGCTAGCCCACCACAAAACATTGTCTCACTTACTGCACCTCCGGCTAAGGTCCAGCCAATCGCAGAACCCACCTGCTCTGCAGCTTGATCAACAGGATTGAGCACAAATGGCATTGCCAAACTCACACCGCAGGCCGCCAAGGCCAGCTTACCCTTGTGCTTACTAAGTGCGGCACGGGTACGCTGCAGCCACGATTCCCCGTCAACAGCGGCAGCCTCTGGAGCCGTCTGTTCCATGGTTGGTGGCAATGGAATGGCTACCTCCTGAAAGTTGAGGCCATTAAACTCTCCGGGAGCCGTAACGGCATGGGGAACATATAAAGGAGTAAATAAGGCTTCAGATTGCGTATTCATATTTAAAACAACTTCTCTGCAACTTTGCTAAATGCCGGCTGGCGTGAAAGCCAGCGCATAGTACGGCCAAGAGTGCGCGTTGCCAACTTGCTGCCCTGCATTGACTTTGGCAGTGGGTTTTTAAATACACCTACGGCTCCAAAATTCATCGAAGGGTCGTCCACATAGGCGTCGGGCACAAGCTTGTCAAAAGTACAGCCCACACCACTATAAATACGTACTAAAGGATCTAGGGGCACTTCCTTACCCTTGCGGTTTTTCTTAGTCGAATGGAAGTAGCGATTAGCAAAGCCTTGCTTAGCCTCAGGGCTCAGTTCGTCAAATTTAAGCCCAAGTTCGGTACATTCGCTCTGAACCCACTTCTTAAGTCCAGGCAAGCGAGTTTCAAAGAAGAAGTTTTCGTGACCTTCTTCAACCATCTTGCCAATCTGGTTTACAAAAATCATGTTACGAGCTGCTTCTCCGCAACCCTCCATGGTCAGACTTACAATGTAAATATTCTTACCATTTGGATCGTAAGTAGTTTCGAGGGTTCCGTTATCTGTAGTTTGCTCCCAAGACTCAAATTGCTCTGGCGTCTTATTGGTAGGGCAGCACATCATAAAGCCATACTCACCATCGGGGCCTTCGTATACTTGGATCCAGTCGCCGCCGACCTTGTTAAAACGTCCTGTAAACTTTTCGGTTAATTCGGCGCGCATTTCTTCTTCGGTTTGATCGTACTTGGCATACACATCGCGGAAACCTTTCATGTCAGCATCAACCATGCGCCCAATATCATCGATAGTCGCAGGACGAATACGGCCAGGCTCTCGCTTGGCAGTCTCGGGCTTAGCTACAGGCTGCGCTTCTGCAGGCCTAAAGAGTGGGGTGCCAATCAGGCGGGGCTCAAACGCCTCGGCGCTAGCCTGTCCCGCAGCAGCTAGCCGAGCATGAAGCGCAGTTAATTTCTCTAGCGAGCTGGCTTTTTCAGAAGGGGCAGCAGCAGCTTCGGCGCTCTCGCCTAATTGAGCCCTTTGAACCCGAAGGCGCGCATCGTCTAAGTGGATAAGGCCGGCTAGTTCAGTGCTAACACGCTCAACGCGCGTTTCCCTTTGGCCTGGAACTTCTATGTGAGGCAATCCAGTTACCAAGCGTAATTCACCGCCCTGGATACCGGGCAAACTCAGGTAGGGTACCTCTGCCCGTATGGGCTGTTGGGGACCATATACATTAAATGCTTCTTGTGCGGCCATAGTTATTCTCCCTTTGTACTTTCCGTCTGCTGGGCCGCATAGCCAGCTAGACAAAAAACGCCACCTGGATCGGTGGCGTTTTGATTAATGACATAAAATATTCCGGCGACACTTCCGTCGCCACCAACAACATCAAACACATCAGGTCGCTCACCGAGTATTGGTACAAAATTAACAGACATATTGCTTGTTGGTTCCACGTTTTTCATAACTCCCTATATGATTTCTCAGGAGTTCTCCCACATAAAAACAAAAACGGCACCAGAAATAACTATTTTTTACTTCGGTGTCGTTTTGATTTACTAATCTACGAATCGCTATACGATTTGTAATTTGATAATACTACTTTGAGCATAAAATGTCAATCAATATACATTTTTTTACTCTTTATAGATTATATTATACCCCCAAACGGGTTTTACACATATCCTACACATATTAAATACTATTTCCCCACATTAACAACTCTTACATCCTCTTATTGACGTATCTCCAATATGCATACATAAGTCAGTGTTGCTATATCTACCTGGGGTATGGTACTACTTAAAACAGTTTGTTTTGAAATTGTTATTACGGAGCAAAATGTCACAAGTCACCCCTAAAGCCATAATCATCGAAGACGACCAAGATCTGAGGTTTCTCTATAAGCTAAAACTTGAACGAGAGGGATTCCAGGTTGCAACCGCCGAAAACGGTGAAGAGGGTTTAGCCCTAACCAAGACATTCAAGCCCGACATAATGCTCCTCGATCTTATGATGCCCGTTATGGGTGGTGCCGAAATGTTAGCCCTGCTGCGCTCACAAGACTGGGGCAGTAGCATCCGCGTCATTATACTCACCAACATCAGTAAAGATGAAGCACCCCAAGCGCTACGCTTTTTGCATGTTGACCGTTATATCGTAAAGGCCCACCACACGCCTGCGCAGGTTGTCTCAATTGTGCACGAGATACTTGGCAAAAGAGCAATATAGTGACATTATGGGTTACCAAATAAACCATAAGTGATACACTAGAAATACAAAGGATAGTAGCATGGCAACCAAAGTAGCAATTATCGAAGACGATCAAGCAATTTCGCAGATGTATCGTATCAAATTTGAAGCAGAGGGCTATACGGTTGAGACGGCAGAAAACGGTAAGCTCGGCCTAGCCCTAGTTGAGCAAATGAAGCCCGATATTATCCTCCTTGACCTTATGATGCCTATTATGACTGGCGAAGAAATGCTAGCCAAACTCCGCAAAATGCCTTGGGGCAAAACTATTAAAGTTATTGTACTCACTAACCGCGGTGAGCAAGAAATCCCGCCTGAAGTACGCAAGCTCGGCATCACCTCCCTCATCCTTAAGGCCGACATGACGCCGCGCCAAGTAGCCGAACTCGTAAAAAATAAACTGGCCGAGAAAGCATAGCTTCATTTTTATGAATGTGGCAATTATTGGCTATGGCTTAGAGGGTGAATCTGCCCTAACCTATTGGCAAAAACAGGGTGCCAGCATCACAATTTGTGATTTGGATACTAGCAAAACAATACCAGCCGGCGTAAACAGCCAGCTTGGCGAAAACTATCTTAATAACCTGGACCGTTTTGATGTCATTATGCGTACCGCCGGTTTGGCACCGCATATAATTCTGCAAAAAAACCCAGGCGTAGAGGCCAAGATCACCACTGTTATTAATGAGTTTTTACGCGTTTGCCCTACCAAAAATGTCATTGGTATTACTGGCACCAAAGGAAAAGGCACCACTTGCACCCTTACTACCAAAATGCTCGAAGCCGCTGGCAAAGAAGTATTTTTAGGTGGCAACATTGGCCTGTCGCCTTTTGACTTTTTGCCCCAGCTCACTCCCAATTCGTGGGTGGTGCTAGAACTTTCCAGTTTTCAGCTCATTGATATTAAGCACGCACCACACATTGCTATGTGTTTAATGGTCGTGCCCGAGCATCTTAACTGGCATGCCGATATGCCCGAATACGTCGAGGCCAAGTCACAGCTATTTGCCCACCAATCACCCAATGACATTGCCATTTATTTTGCCGAAAACCCACTATCACACCAAATTGCCTCAGCTAGCCCCGGTAGTAAGATCACCTATTACGCTGCGCCAGGTGCGTATGTCGAAAACGACAATATCGTTATCGACAACCACGTAATTTGTAACGTTAACGAACTAAAACTTCTTGGTAAGCACAATTGGCAAAATGCCTGTGCCGCCGCTACGGCTTTTTGGCAAGCAGTCCAATCACCAGATGCCATTCGTAAAGTACTCACCACGGCTACTGGCCTGCCGCACCGCATTGAATACGTACGCACTGTTAACGACGTTGACTACTACGACGACTCGTTTGGTACCACGCCCGAAACCGCTATAGTGGCTATCGAGGCGTTTAGCCAACCAAAGGTCGTTATCTTGGGTGGTGCCGACAAAGGTACTAGCTTCGACCAGCTAGCCGCTACGGTTGCTAAAGGTAATGTTCGGCATGTAATAACCATTGGCGACACTGGGCCAAAGATCGCCCAAGAAATCCAAGCAAGCGGGTTTACAGCTATCTCCCCCGGCGGAACAACCATGGCCGAAATTGTAGCCGCAGCACAAAGCGTTGCTCAGCCTGGCGATGTTGTGTTACTCTCCACTGGCTGCGCCAGCTTTGGTTTATTTGCCAACTACAAAGATCGCGGCAACCAATTTAAAGAAGTTGTTAACGCCCTATAAAACTAATAAGTGAGGCAAGGCGGCGAATAATTGCCTCCTCCGGGTAAATCACCCGTGCCCGCTCCTTGGCCATTGCCGTAATTTTATCAGCTATCCAGTGGTAGTGCGTGCAGCCCAATACAATTACGTCGGCACCGGCATTACATACATCTGTAATTTGCTGCTCGATTATGCGCTCGTTCACTTGGTTATGCTCAATCATATAGGCCCACTGGTTACAGGCTGGCTCTAATACCGTGAGGTTAGCTGCATAGGTTTGCTTAAGCCATTCATACCGGGGACTAGATAAGGTTAATGGCGTGGCACACACCGCAATAACCCCTGTTTTTGTTAAGGCGGCAGCCGGCTTAACCATGGGTTCTATGCCCACAATCGGCACAGCCATATGCTGCCGGATATCAGAAATAATCGTAGTGGTTACGCTGTTACAAGCAATAACAATTACCTCACAGCCTTGCTGCACTAAGTCTTCCAAGATAGGCACAACAAATTGCAATAATTGCTGAGGCGTTTTGTCGCCATATGGTACATGCTTACTGTCGTTAACAAAAACAACTTCTGTATTTGGGAACGCTTTTTCAATTGCCTTAGCAACAGACAATCCACCCACACCGGAGTCAAAAACACCAATTTTAGGCATCTTGCTTGTCGGCAACAGCCCGAGCAGCTCGGATCACGTTCTCGAACAATGCACATACCGTGAGTGGACCCACGCCGCCCTTAGTAGGAGTAACACTCAGATCTTCGCGCTCATATACATCAGCGGCTAAATCGCCAACAGTCTTACCTTCTTCACCCGCAACGCCGGCGTCTACAACTACTGCGCCTTGTTTAATCATGGCTGAGTATAAAATAGCTGGACTGCCTGTGGCGGTAATGATTATGTCGGCGTCTTTAGTTACAGCTGACAGGTCTGGTGTGGAACGGTCGGCCACCGAAACATCAACACCTGAGGCCAACAGCATACGCTCAAGCGGTGCGCCCACAAGCTTGCCACGTCCAATTAAAACTACTTTTTTGCCGGCAAAATCAACGTTATAGCCAGCTAACAGCCACAGGATAGCCATAGGTGTAGCCGGGTCAAGAACAGCATCCCTACCTAATCCATCTACGTCTTTGTGCGGCGCAACTAAATCAACAATTGCATCTGTTTGAGTTGGATCTTCCAGGGGTAGCTGCACAATAATACCGTGCACGCTTGCATCAGCATTAAGCTGTTCGATTGTTGCCGCCGCATCCTGCTGTGTAATACGGTGCACCTCAACCTCTACACCAAGGTCATCGCCATAGCGCTGCTTCATGCGCATGTACACATTAATTACTGGGTGGTCAATGGTTACGACAATAGCAAGCTTGGGCTGCACCTGCCAAGCTTGGCGCAAAGCACGTACCTCGTGGATTTGGCGCGCCTGTATGTAGCCTGCTAATTCTTTAC
The DNA here is from genome assembly GCA_964494765.1 of uncultured Candidatus Saccharibacteria bacterium. Lineage (GTDB taxonomy): Bacteria > Patescibacteriota > Saccharimonadia > Saccharimonadales > UBA4665 > CAMLQK01. The sequence continues at coordinate 88,134 of CAZBRP010000004.1, read as the reverse complement.
CATTAAGAAATTTCATGTCCCTATTGTAACAGATACGGTCCCACCGACAAGCAAGGCACGCTAGCCAACCTCGCACGCGAAGCTAAAGAGTGGTATGCCGGACGTCACGAAAAAGGTGCTATTTTAGCCCAGCACAGTGATTTTATGTAAAATGTTCGGCCAAGGCGCTTGCCAAAACAGAGGTAATGGTGTACAATACTTCTGTTCAATCGTTGCACTGCAAGGTGCCGACACGAACAAATTGGGCCACTAGCTCAGCTGGTTAGAGCGTCTGCCTCTTAAGCAGAATGTCCTGGGTTCGAGTCCCAGGTGGCCCTCCAAAATAAAACACCCTTCCTCGCCGAAGGGTGTTTTATTTTGCTAAGAAGTACTAAGCAAGACGCTTGCCGCAAGCAAGCCTTTCTTTGTTCATACTAGCCCTATGCACAACGTTGACAAAAATACATACTGTCCATTATCCTTACAGTAAACAGTCTCCTAATGCACATGGTGCGGAAAATCTTGGGGTGATAATGCAAAAGTTCTGTCTGCGGCTTGGGCTTACTTTATATGTTCTAAGTATTGTGTTTCTTGTGCCGGTTCACTCAGCGAGTGCGAGTGCATGTGCTAGCATTACCCCCCAACCGATTAGTTGGTGGCCCGGTGATGGTGATAAAGATGACATCATTGGGGGCCATCACGGAACCGGCTCTGCAACGTTTGATACTGGCAAAGTTAATCAAGGCTTCAATTTTAATGGAAGCACCTGGGTCGATGTTCCTGATAGTCCCGCCTGGACTTTGGGCGGCCATGACTTCACGATTGAATTATGGGCAAAGCTTAATAGTCTAAGCGGCCTCGATCCGTTTATGGCGCATACCAATGGAGCCGGCTTTCAAAATAAATGGATATTCTGGTATAACAGCACAGGTCATGACAGATTACAGGGTGTGCCCGCCTTGCGTTTTATGATGTACGACAGCTCAGGTACGGCTGCACCCCACGACATCGTGGTTGCCCCATGGAACCCTACGGCTGGGCAATGGTACCATTTAGCCGTAACCAGGAGTGGTGACACCTACAAGCTTTACATAAACGGCAATCCAGTTGCTAGCGACACGAGCTCCTCCGTAATCCCCAACCCCAGCGCTTCACTAACAATTGGCCGAGCTGAAGCGTACAAACTAAATGGCATGATTGACGAGCCAGCGTTTTACAGCCGGGCCCTTACCAGTCAAGAAGTTTCCCAGATTTTTAACGCCGACAGCACTGGCAAATGCAAGCCGACTTTCCCTGTACCTGAGTATGGGCAGCTTGGTGGTATCATTGCTTTCGCAGTAGGCGTTGGCGGCATAGCCTTAGTGCGTAAAAGGGCTTCATAAGAACGCTCATCTTGCACTCGAATTTCCAAAGACACCCTAGGGTGTCTTTTTGTTATACTTAACTGATGAGCGAAATACTGATAACAGGTTTCAGCGGCAGCATCGGGAGCATCTTGGGCAAGAACCTACCACATGATGTAAGGCAATTCGACCTCCCCGATAACTACCAAATTATTTGGGGTGTATCACGCAAAGAGCCCAATGAGCTTCGTGATCTGCGTAGCCCACTATGGACGCCGCAAACTACTTACACCGCATCTTTGTTGGGTAATGCATGAAAATAGCGACCTACAACATCGCCAGTGGCGGCTTTGATACTTACGATTCAACTGCTGATATTCCTCAGCGTCTGCAATTATTGCAAGAAGCCATAGCAACCATTGACGCCGACATCATTGGCCTCACCGATACATTTCGCTGGAAGGATACGTTTACAGCACAGCAGCTGCAACAAACTTTTGAATACCCTTACGCCTGCCATATTAACCTCGAGGATACTCGTGTTGATGAGCGCATTGGTGCGGCACTGCTGTCTCGCTACCCCATACGCACCTTTGAAACTATTAGGCTACACAACCGTAATGCGCTACAGGTAGCACTCCAAGTTAACACTCGCACTGTGCTAAGAGTTATTGTGCTCTATCTTGACGACCTAAGCGAAAAAACCCGGCAGCAACAAGCTCAAGCATTGCTTGAATATATTCCAAACCAAGAGCCTGTTGTTGTACTAGGTGATTTTAATGCCCTCTGGCCGCAACATGTTTCTTGGGTCAAAGAACAAGTTACAGGCTTTATGTCTGAGCATTCGGACTTCAAGAATCAGCCTCACTACAGCGCCTTACAGGCAACTTTTGACAATCTGTATCAGGCTACAGTGCTCCCCAACCTAGAGCAACACGGGTTTTTAGGACCTTCGTCCCTATTGCCGACTGCCCTTACGCCGCTACACCCGCTAGGCATGCCATGTATATTCCCGGTAGATCATATTTTAGTTAAAAATTGTACCGCTACTGGGTATGATGTGCCCATAACTGCTTTATTCGACAAAGCTTCAGACCACTACCCCCTACTGGCGAACCTCGAACTATCGCAATAAACCAAACCCGCGCGCCCATATAAAGCGTTAGCATTTTTACCACTTTATTGCACATATGCAAAATAGTGGATATTAGTGTATAATGTGTTTTTAAGAATCCTCTCTAGGTATTGGTGTATATGAGCAAGCGGTCGCGTTATGTAATGCAAAAGCTGCCATCGATTTTAATCGGTGTACTGCTGACGACAGCTGCGTTTTACACTTTTTTATTCGTACAAGGCTGCGTTAAGACTTCGCACCAGCCCTCAAAGCGTGACCAAGCCACTAACGAACAAATTCTGGCCTACGGTGCTGAGGAAGATAACCTGCTTGGTGCCAGCACGCAAGAAATGCGCTACAAGGTGAGCGTGGGCAGCCAACGCACGCTCGAAATACTAAGTGGTGGTGCGCAACACGTTGCCACCTCAACCCTCAAAGGTGCGACTGCTACTGCCAATGGCGTTGCGGCAGTGGGGCGTGTTGTGGGCAGCAGCTTTACTGGCCTGGCGCACATGTTTGGCAATGCGGTTGTGTATGTGCTCAAAATTCCGGGCAACCTGTTTGGCCTTATTTCGCACGACGGCACCGCCAGCGCCCTAATTGAACCAGCCTCCACCAGCCAAGTACCCATTATTGACCCTAACGACCCTAAGCTTAAGGCGGCCCAGCAAGCCCTACCGCCCTCAAAGCCAGCTGCCAATCCATCTGAACCTGCCGTACAGGAGGCATTTTGGCCTATCCACGGCCAGGTTACTACCTACTTTGGTGAAGCAGGCCGTTACTACGACAAAGCCGGCCACACCGGCATCGACATTAGCGACGGTAAATGGGGCGTAACGCCTGTTAAAGCCTTCCGCAAAGGCAAAGTTATTGCCGCAGGGCGCGATAATGGCCTGGGCAACCGCGTTATTGTTGACCATGGCAGTGGCATTACTTCGGTATATGGCCACCTGGCCTCTATTGCCGTGCAAGTCGACCAAGAAGTGGACACCAATACTGTGCTCGGCATAGAAGGCTCAACCGGTGTATCAACTGGCACTCACCTGCACTTTGAAATTCGCGTTAATGGCCAGGCCACTGACCCACGCAACTTCATCACTGGCATGCCCTAATTTTTGATATCTGGTAGCATAGGTGCATGGAAAGAGTTGAGATAAGTCTTAATAGGTCCTTGGGCGATCTTGATCTGACCCCGGTGATTGCCCGTGCCCAAGAGCAATTTGACATGGTGCCGAGCGCAACCATGGTTTCGCTGATCGTGCCACGCTATATTGGCGTCTTTAGCGCTGAGGTTCAGCCCATTATTACAGACGCCGTAAGACAGGCAGCCGATACTGCCTATTTATCAGATGGCACAGAAGTCAGCGGTACAAGTATTTTTGGCATAGCAACCTTTAATGTATCCCTTGCCGAGGTGCCCACACGAGCCTTTACGTCATTTATTGATGCACGCTTTATGCACATGGTTGATGACGTGCCCTCTGCCACGCACAACTACCACCGCAACATGATCGCCCAGGTTAATGCGGCGCTGGGCGCCTTGGCATCGCCTTATTGCTTAGAGCAAATACCTCAATAGCACTTTTAGCAACTTGGCACGACCGCGTTGTCTGATATAGTAGCAAGATGCAAACTATTTCTCGCCGCATCTCGGGTGCACTCGTATTTTCAAAGGATCACAAATTACTACTCGGACAAAGCCGGGCTGGCGGTGTGTACCAGGATATGTGGACTATTCCTGGTGGCGGTATTGAGGAAGGCGAAACGCCACTCCAGGGTGCTATTCGTGAAACAATCGAAGAAGTCGGTATTGATATTAAGGATTTTGCCATTAAAGAGTTGGACGTAAGCAGCGGGGAAAGCCAAAAGACCGACCGCAAAACTAGTGAAACCTATCTGGTAAAAATGACTTTTTATACCTACGCTGCCTATGCCAACAGTCTAGCCAAAGATATTCCCATCGCATGCAACGACGACCTTGTTGACGCGCAGTGGTTTGACTTTGAACAGCTTAAGACGCTCACCCTGCCGCCCGGCATCCAGCAAATCCTGCAGGACATGGGCATATTGTAGTCGCCTTGATACACTTAAAGCATGAGTGTAATTGATGACTATCTCGCCCCGTTAGATGATCCACAAAAAGCAGAACTTGAGCGCGTTCGCGGCTTTATTACGCGCATCGTGCCTGACGCCAAAGAGGTGCTCACTTACGGTATGCCCGGATTTAAGTACCGCGGTAAATACCTTATTAGCTTTGCGGCCTTTAAGGACCATTTAAGTGTTTTTCCAGGCTCAGGGCCTATCGAAGAACTTAAAGATGAACTAAAAACATACACAACTTCTAAGGGTACTATTCAGTTTACTTTAGAGCACCGCCTGTCGGACGAACTGTTAACTAAAATCATTACTGCTTGCGTTGCTCACAATGCACCCAAGGCCTAGCTATAGACAGGCAAAACAAGCTCCCTGGCGCATTATTGAGTTGAATTTTTCCGAACAATTGTAGACTTGATTACCCTGGGCAAATGTTTTTGGCGTCTGCTAAACTACAGGCATGAGCACAATAAACAGCAATATATCGACTGTGAGACTCTCAAGCCTACACCGAGAATTATCTGGTAGTGTTAACTAATGAAACCCCGATTTATTTTTATACACGGTAATCAAACCGAACACTGGTCTTTTGGTTGGGCACCTTGGCTTAAGGCCGAACTTGAGCGCCTAGGTTTTGAAACCTTTTTTGAAACTATGCCTGATTCCATTATTGCCCGCAGCGAATATTGGTTGCCGTTTATTAAGGACCATATTGGGGCCGGCGAAAATGATGTAATTATTGGCTGGTCGTCTGGAGCTGTTGCTGCCATGCGCTACGCCGAGGAGCACAAAATCAAGGGTTCTATTTTAGTCTCACCAAGCTACACCGATTTGGGTGACGAGCTCGAAAAGCAAAGTGGCTACTTTAATACTCCCTGGAACTGGCAAGCCATTCGCGCCAACCAACAAAAGATTGCTATGGTGTGGGGCGATGATGACCCCTATATCTCCCAGGCAGAGTTTGCTGTTATTGCTGAGCAGCTTAAGCCCGATACACTAATGGAAATTCCTGAGGGCGAACATTTTGTAGAGCGTCACGACTTTCCGGAGCTTCTACAATATATTCAACAAACGTATTTGCCAGAATCACAAAAATAGCCTTAAAAATGCAACAAAATTGCAAAACCGACTAGTGCCATGCTTTACTGCTGGCTATGACCAATCACGAACACGGACATCACCATCAGCACCCCGAAACAAGTATGAGCCGTTCGTGGCAAGTCATGGCTGTTGTTGGCAACCTAGCCGTGAGCGCCGGCCAGTTTGCGGCTGGATTTGCAAACAATGCCATGAGCGCCATAGTTGACGCTGCGCATGGCGTAGGCGATGCCGGTGGCTATTATTTGCAAACCCAAAATGCCCTCGACCCACATCAGGCCGAAGCAACCTTATTGGGCCGACGCAAAGCTTCGTTTTGGATGATATTTGGCACTTCTGCCGCAGCTGGCATACAGGCCAGTTACGACATATTCCAAGGCCAAGAGCACGCTATTGACACTTCTACGCTTTATTCGTCGAGTGCTTCAGTGGCACTTAACGCCTTATTGTACGGCAAGCTCAGAAAAGATTACGCCAATAAAGATCCCCAGGACTATACCGTAGACGATAAAAGCATTCACACTCACTTTTGGAGGGTCGACATGCCTTCTGCTGGGCTTTCGCTAGTAGGCGCTATTGCCCAGCGATATAACTTGCATGCCGAACAGATTGTTGCGGTTATTAGCAGTGGGCTTGGGGCTTATTTTTTCCGGCCCACAGCTAAAAATATCAAACGCGGCGGATGCAGCCACTAGCAAGCAACTGCGCTCTTTTCTGCTATTATTAGGGCATAATGCCAGAAAACTCTCACACAATTATTCAGCCCGAACAACAAAAAACAACTGCTCAGCAGCCAATTGATCCACACGCTGCACTTACGCAGTCGCTACTACAAACGCAGGGTAGCGCCAAAATTAGCGAACGCCTGCCTGATCTCAAAAAATGGACACTCATTTTTATTGCGCTGATTGCGCTGATCGCTTTGCAGGCTATTGGCATGCAGCTAATTCAAGTTAGTGTACTTGGCGGCAGCACACCTTCTACTGGTTTTTGGGGTATCAGCATGGTAGCTTCGTGGATCATTGCTATAACAGCAGCAGTTATTGTACTTAATACGCGCAGTACCAAGATGGCCAAGAATATACTGCTTGGTATGGGCTTAGTAATTGGCTACAGCCTCATCAGTGACCTTATCCACTTTAACTTGATTAGCTTGGCAATAGATGGCCTTATTCTGTGGAAGTTGTTCGACTTGCATCAATCCGTTGAAGCACTCGATATGACACCATTTTCTAAGTAACTATAAAAGGAGTACATAATGAGTGTTGAGGTAAACTACATCGCCGTGGTTCTGGCCATGATAAGTTCGATGGTAGTAGGCAGCATTTGGTATGCCCAATCGGTATTTGGCAAAAAGTGGGCCAAATTAGCTAAAGTTACCATGAATAAAAATAGCAGTATTGCCGGCCCCATGGTGACAACCGTCATTATGAGTCTGATTACTGCCTATGTACTTGCGCATGTTGCTTACTTATCCAACCACTTCTTTCACCACAGCTTTTTGCAAGACTCGCTTTCTACTGCCTTTTGGCTTTGGTTGGGCCTGACTGCGGCGCGTTTTGTAACGCACGATGCTTTTGAGGGCCGCCCGCACAGCCTGACACTGCTTAACATTAGTAACGAGTTCTTGACACTTATGGCCATGGGTCTTGTCATTGGTGTTATGGGAGTGTAGCGTACCTATGTCGACTCCGGAATTACCTGTTACGCAGCCCAAAAACCAAACAGCTTGGCGCGACTGGCTACAACAAAACCACCAGCATTCACCCGGAGTCTGGGTGCGTCTTGCCAAAAAGAACAGTGGTGAAACTACGGTAAGCTACGCTGAGGCTGTTGAAGAAGCGCTGTGTTTTGGTTGGATCGACGGCTTAGCGCACAGTGAAAGTGATGCCTTTTATCTCCAAAAATTTACTCCCCGGCGCCCTAAGAGTGTATGGTCAAAAATTAACGTTGGGCGCACCGAAAAGCTGATTGCCGCCGGTAAAATGACCGCCGCCGGACAGGCTGCTATTGATGCGGCCAAGGCGGATGGACGTTGGGAGGCTGCCTACGCCTCACCTGCTACGTCCGTGATACCACCAGACTTTAAGGCTGCACTTGATAAAAATCCCGCCGCTAAGGCATTTTACGAAAGCCTTAACAAGGCCAACACCTACGCCTTTTGTTACCGAGTTGAGTCGGCCAAAAAGCCCGAAACTCGCCAGGCTAGAATTGAAAAATTTGTTGCCATGCTAGAAAAGGGCCAAAAGCTTCACTAGATCCAAGGCATACATCTGGTGTTTATTTTTGTATATCTGTTTGACTTCGAAGCAAAGCCGTACCCAGCCAATAACCATAGGTTTTTATGGCATCACCGCTTTTGAGCGTATCTTTTGCCTTTTGCGCCAGTGTTTCATCGCTGACTTTAAGTGAGTAATTAAGCCAACTCGTGACAGGCTCGGAGACGCGCTTTTTAAATTCCTGCAAAAATACCGGCATATGCACTGCCACCGCCACACCAATCGGAAATTGTGCCGTGTTTTTAAAATCGCCGCGCTTAACGTAGGCTGCCACAGTTGAGGCGTTGTACGGCGCAAGCGATAAAGCAATAGCATCAGCTGCCGCGCCGTAGTCGGTACCTGTCTCTTTTGCCAATTTGTTGAGGTAATCACCGGCCATGCTGCCATTAAAAGGTGCTAGATCAATCACTAGATCTCGTGCTCTCCCCAGCATCTGGTCGTGATCGGTATTATTTTTAGCCGCCTCGCTTATATAGTAGTCAATGCACTCCTTAACTGCCGGGAAATGGTCACGGGCGAGTGTACGACACAGCATCTCAACAAGTTCATGCTTGCCCTGTACCCTAAAGCGGCTAAGGAGCTCTATGGCTGTATCCCCTTGGTGGCCAGCAAATCCCTTGTAGGCGTAGGCATAACTGCGGGCAACATTTATAGCCTCCTGGATGTCATTATCTCTAGAATCAAACTTGATCCGGTCGGCAGCATCAATTGCCTGCTTTCTAGCTGGATCAACTGGAGTTCCCGAGGGAAAATCGACATTGTTCTCGTCACGTTTCTGCTTGCCGTAAAAGGCCAGTGCCATGGCAATACGTGCAGCGCTAGTCCAGTCTTTTTTGGCTTCATATTTTTTCATTATTTTTTCGGCCTTTACGGGGTCGTAAAAGGCTAGGTCCGCGGCCAAGAACGAAGCCTTATCCAACGGCATTGTATCGATATACTCAGAGGCCATTTTATGATCTACGGGTATTAAAGCCCGTACCATAAAAAACACATCGTTATCCTGGCCGTTGGCCTTAAACTGTTCGATAAGCCATTTTGTAGTAGCAGTGATATTTTTAAGCTCTTGCTCGGATTTTTCATAGGTGTTAGATTGTCCGGGGTCTGCATTGCCTGAAAAGTATTCATACCCCACACCACCTACCACAGTCGTGACAGCCCCTACCATAAATAGGTTAAGCAGTCGACGGCGAGTCACTTCCTTGGGACTTTCTGGTTCTGGCTGTTCCGGCTCAGGCTCTACGGCTAGCTCTTGGGTTTTGTCAGGCTGCTGGCGAAGCAACATTGTGAGCGTGAACGGTTGCGTGAGCGCCTCTGTAGGCGACTCGCCCTGCTCCTGTGTTTGGACGTAGGCTGCGGTTGTTTCGTCGGTAGCCGCCGAACTGTGCATAGTTGCTTTACCGAGGTCAATATAGGTTCGAGCCGCCACAAGCTGCTGGCGGCCACGTTCCGCAGCCTCAATTAGTGCCTCCTGGAAGGCGCCCATACTTGGATATCGGTCATCTACATTCTTAGCAAGCGCCTGCATTAGAGGCTCTTGCATTGCCATACCAATTTCGTCCACCCGACCATCTGGCAAATATAGCGGGTGCAGCTGAGGTACAAAGTTTTCGTGGGCTCTAAGCCAAGCAATTGGACCATCGTTGGTAGCCGTAATTGGTAGCTTTCCGGTGATCATCTGGAGCCCAGTGACACCGATTGCATACCTATCCGTGCCAAATACGGCAGCCCCTTCAAATTGCTCTGGCGCCATATATGCCGGCGAACCCATTACAAGTTGCGTCTTCGTAATAGTATTGTCGGTGCTATGGCCACTAACAGCAATGCCAAAATCAGCTACTTTAACTTTGCCATCAACAATGAGCAAGTTGGCGGGCTTAATGTCTCTGTGGGTTATGCGCATGCCCTCTGAGCCCGGCCGCTCCTCACCATGTGCATAACGTATGCCCTCCATGGCCTGTACCAGCCACTCTAAGGCCTGTTCGCTATCTAAGCGGCCATCGTCTAGACGATCCTTAACAGACCCGCCCTCGGCTTTCTCCATAGCCATGTACGGATAATGCTCTACCGCCCTATGGCGGCCCTTGCCCACATGCATTGGTACACTATCGAGCCAGTGGACTTTAATAATGTGTGGGCTCTCCGAAAGGGCCTGCAGATACCGCGCCTCATGCTTAAAGTCAGTAATAGTCTGCTCGTCATGAGGCTCCATGAATGCCTTGACTACAACTTCGTTAGGTCCGTGTGTGGCATTAAAAATCCATGCCTGACCGCCCCGGGTCATATAACTGTCCAGGTAGTAGCCCGACCTTTCCTTTGCAGATAAGCCGTTAAAGTTCTTTTGGAAAGTATCATGATTTTTCATAGGTCGTTCGGTCTCTGCTAAGTTGTTATGTTAGGTAATATAAGTAAATGTATATTTTACGTTGTAATACACCCCTCCGTTTCGCTACTATGGTGGTTGGGCATCAAAATTTAAGGGGGAATATGAAACGATTTTCAAAAGTTCGGTTCTTGGCAGTCCAGCTGCTAGCAACCGCTTCTTTGCTCGTCGGTTCTTTGGGTATGGGCGTTGCTGCTCATGCCGCTAGCACCACAGCATCAAAACCAACACCAACAGTACCAGCAAACGTACAGAGCGCCTTGCAACAACCAGATCCTACCAAGGAGAGCAAGCGCGGTCTTGCCGACCAGCCTAGGGGCCTTGCTGCAGCAGCAGCCTGGACTGTAAACCTTAATGCGAGCTCAACATCACTCTGGCCTACACAATACACGACACTTACGGCCACTGCCAACCAAAATGTGGGGCCAACAGCGTACTACATTAGCATTTATGACCAAACAGCCAACAGCTTTGTTAAAATTTGTGGCTCGGGCACTGCTTGTGGTGTTTCGGTAACACAAAATACCGCCACAACTCACACGTTCAAGGCATATGTGTCTTACTACCCAAGCAGCAACCCTCCTAGCTCTATCCAAGCTACCTCTATAAACGTAGCAGTTACCTGGAAGAGCGTGAGTGTTAGCCTTACTGCTAGTCCAACCACACTTGCCATTAACGGCAACTCGACGCTTACTGCCACAACCAGTGCGGACATTGGTCCTTCACCTTTCTACACACACATTTTTGACCTTACGACTGGTGCTCGTGTAGTTGTTTGCGGTTTTGGTACGAGCTGTACAACAACCGTAAGCCAAAGTGCTGCCACCACACACAAATATGGTGCATTTGTCACCAACCTGACTACGACTGTGCCTACAACTGGCATTCAGGCTAAATCAGTTCCGAACTTTGTTACCTGGGCAAACACTGGCTACCGAATTGCGCTCACTTCTTCACGTACCGCATATGGCCGTGAAACACTAACCGCCACCTCTAATGTGAGTGTTGGGCCAACAGCGTACTACATTCAAATCTTTAACGTAAACACTGGTGCACGAGTTGCTGTTTGTGGCTCGGGTACAACCTGTACTGCTACCGTAAGCCTTAGCTACGGCCAAAACAACTTTGTTGCATTTACTTCAGGCTACAGCACAGCACTGCCACCTGCTAATACCCAAGCAAGTTCGGCAATTCGCAGCACGTTCTTCTTGCCAATTTTGTAATATAATAATTTATCCAAAAAATTGATGCCCTTTGTGTGCGGCAGAAATGCCAAAGCCCTGGAATTTCCAGGGCCTTTATAATTCGACCTTCTATAACTACTTAGCGTAGTGCTGACTTATTTTTTGTGCCCATAGGTATCAATAAACAGCTCCACCATTTCACGAGCTTGGCGATCTTCGAATTGCTTGGGCGGATGCTTTTGGAAGTAAGCCGCAGGCTCAACAATTGCTCCGCTTAATTTATTATCGAGTGCCAGCTTAAGACAACGAATAGAGTCAATTGCCACTCCGGCAGAGTTTGGGGAGTCCTCTACGGATAAGCGAAGCTCCAGCTCCATCGGCACATCGCCAAAGTGCTTGCTTTCGATGCGCAAAAAACATATTTTGTTATCTTTTTGCCATGGTACGTAGTCGGATGGGCCAACGTGTATATCATCATCAGCAATTTCTTGGCCCCGAGCCTCAATTTGCGAGCGCACTGCTTCGGTTTTGGAAACCTTTTTAGATGCTAAGCGCTCACGCTCCAGCATGTTCAAAAAGTCTGTGTTGCCACCGGTGTTTAGCTGGTAGGTGCGGCCGATTTTCATACCACGGTCTAAAAACAGGTTAACTAATGTGCGATGAACAATAGTGGCCCCCACCTGGGCCTTAATGTCGTCGCCAATTACTGGCAGACCTGCATCCTTAAATTTCTTGGCCCAGACGGGATTTGAAGCAATAAATACTGGGATACAGTTTACAAACCCACAACCAGCATCAATGGCCGCTTGTGCGTAAAATTCAGTAGCCTCTTGGCTTCCTACTGGTAAATAGTTAATCACAGCGTCGGCACCAGTTTCTTTGAGCACCTTTACCACATCCACTGCCTTTTGCTTATCGTTTACTGGCACCACATCGGCCGTATACTTGTTAACACCGTCTAAGCGGGGGCCACGCTGCACCGTAACACCAAGTTTAGGCACTTGTGAAAATACAGTAGTGTTGTTAGGCTCAGCATAAATTGCCTCTGCCACGTCCTTACCTACTTTGTTAGTGTTAACGTCAAAGGCAGCAACAATTTCGATATCGCGTATATGGTAGCCACCAAAATTAACGTGCATCACTCCTGGCACAAATGCGTCATCGGCGGCATCCTTGTAATAATGGATACCCTGAACCAACGATGACGCACAGTTGCCCACACCGACAATTGCCACCTTAATTGTACGTTTTGTAGGGCCCTTAGTTTTTTGGTTCGTAGCCATATTGCTCCTTTATTACTCTGCACATGCTACGAGCCTAATATATATAAAACAAATATGATTATCGTATAGATGTATAATTAATAATTATGGAAGAGCGCCTGCGTAAATTTGCACATCTGGTAGAAGTCGGCAGCTTTACTAAAGCCTCCAGCCGGCTCCACGTTTCTCAACCGGCATTATCTACAGCAATTGCCAAGTTAGAGCGCGAGCTGCACACGCCACTTATTGTGCGTGGCAGTCGCACATTTCAGCTTACAGAGGCCGGCAAGGCAGCCTACGCCGCCGCCAAAGAACTATCGCTAAGCACCGCAAATTTAAAAACCACTATTGACGTACTTACGCAACAGCCACCAAAACTCGCACTCGGCATGATTGACAGCCTAGCGAGTGCCTTTTTTAGTACCAAGAGCCATGTTGAACAACTCGAAAAACAAGCTAACCTTTCGATTGATGTTAATAATTCGCGCTATCTAGTGCAGGCTGTTGCACACGATCGGCTGGATGTTGCATTTATTACCGAAAGACAGCGTCAAGATACGCAGTTAATTCAAACTGTTCACCGTGGCTCAGAACCACTTATACTGGTTTGTCATCGTCAGCTATCGGCAGCCTACAAAGACAGTATCTCTCGTGGCCTCGTGCCAAACTTTATAAGTTACGATCAGCCCTCGGCAACCTATAAGCTCATACACAACGCCCTAGCCAAACAGCGCATAGCACCTTCTACTACACTGTTTTCCACAAGCCCTGAGGTTATGCTGCAGCTAGTATTACTACAAAAAGGTGCTGCAGTTCTGCCGTATTCTTTAGTTAGTCGCCTACTGGACGATAAAACCTTGTATTGGCTAGGCACAAGCCAGCCCCTGGTAATAGAACGCAATATTGCCACCGTTATGCGCAATGGCAAGCAGCTCTCGCCAGTGCTACAGGCCACTATACAAACGCTAGAAGATATTTTGCTCCAGCAGCTCCACGCCGCCTCAGAACTCTCAATTCGCAAGTAACACAACCAAGCATTAGCGTCATTTACAACAATTTGCTACCATGGGGTTATGAGACCAATCTGGACCGGCTCTATCAGCTTCGGACTCGTTAACATTCCGGTACGAATGTTTAGCGGTGTTGATGCACGCGATGGCCTTAACTTAGATATGCTGCACAATAAAGATCACGGTACCATCCATTACGCGCGCATTTGCCGCAAAGATGGCCAAGAGGTTGCCTGGGACGACATTGTTAAAGGCTACGAATACCAAAAAGGCGAATATGTAGTGCTAGAAGATGCCGACTTCCAAAAAGCCAATCCTAAAAAAACATCTACTGTTGATATCCAGCAATTTGTGCACGCCGCCGAGGTGGACATTCGCTATTATGAAAAGCCTTACTATCTTGAGGTAGTTAAAGGCGGCGAAAAAGCCTATGCCCTGCTGCGGGCTGCCCTAGAAAAATCCGACAAACTGGCACTTGCCAAGTTTGTAATTCACGAGCGCGAGCATTTAGGCGTTATTAAGCCAGTCGGCAAGGCCCTGGTGCTCAATCAAATGCGCTTCCCTAGTGACCTGCGCGAAGCTACAGAGCTCAACTTCCCCAGCGGAAAAGACGTAAGCCCCAAAGAAGTTGAGGTAGCAATGCAACTTATCGATCAAGAAACTAAGCCGTTTGCCCCAGAAGACTTTCACGACACTTACACCGAAGAGCTCGAAGCGATTATCAAGGCCAAAGCCAAGGGTAAAACACTACCAAAGCACGAGACCAAGGCGCACGACACTACCGCCAGCGACCTCATGGAGACCCTCAAAGCTAGCCTAAGCAACAAGGCATAGCTATGGGCTTGGCGAAGTATTTTTCTAAAAGGCATTTCAAAGATACTCCAGAGCCTAAGGGACACCTCAAAAAGGCTCGAACTAAGCAGTTAGCTTTTGTTGTTCAGGAGCACCATGCCTCGCGGCTACACTATGATTTTCGCCTAGAACTCGATGGTGTATTAATAAGCTGGGCAGTACCTAAAGGCCCTAGTATGGACCCACATACACACCACCTAGCGGTTAAAGTCGAAGATCACCCTTATGAATACCGAAAATTTGAAGGCATCATTCCCAAGGGCAACTACGGTGCCGGTAAAGTAATTATTTGGGACGAGGGCACCTACGAGCCCAGGCAGCAAACCGATAATCCCCAAAAAACGTTGCGTCAGGAGCTAGATAAAGGCCACCTGACCTTTGTGCTGCATGGCAAAAAACTACACGGCGAATTTGCCTTAATTAAAATGCCTAAAGCGAAAGAGCAAAATGCCTGGCTGCTCATTAAGAAGGGTGATGATTTTGCCACTTCTCAGGACATAACAAAGCAAGATCGCTCCGTTAAAAGCGGCCTCCAGGTTGATGAAATTGGAGGTTCCCCTGCTGCAGCAGCGCCAGATATATCGAGCTACCCCAAAAAGTCGGCCCCCTGGACGGTAAACCCTATGTTGTGCACCCTTATTGACGAACCTTTTGATAATAGCGACTGGCTGTTTGAAATTAAATGGGATGGCTACCGAGCTATTGGTACCAAAAAGGGCCAACATATCCAGCTATATTCACGCAATAATAATGATTTTAGCGAAAAATTTACGCCCGTAACCCAAGCACTGCGCCAGCTAGACCGCGACGTTACACTAGATGGTGAAATTGTGGTTGTTGACCAACAGGGCATGCCTCACTTTGAATGGCTGCAGCAATGGCACAAAAATCCCCAAGGCGAACTGCGCTACTATGTGTTTGATATTTTATGGTGTGACGGCCATGATGTGCGCACAATGCCCCTGGAAGATCGCAAGCAACTCCTTGCATCAGTTATTCCGGCTAACAGCGTATTGCGTTACAGCGACCATGTACAAACACACGGTGAAGCTTTATTTAGCAAGATGCAGCAACGCCAACTAGAAGGCATCGTGGCCAAAAAACGTACAAGTACCTATGCCGAAGGTGATCGTGGTAGCGCCTGGCTCAAAATAAAAACACATTTGCGTCAGGAAGTAGTAATTGGCGGTTTTACGGAACCACGAGGCACACGCCAAGACTTAGGCGCATTAATTACTGGCGTGTACGAGGGTGGCAAACTGGTATATGTTGGGCATTCCGGTGGAGGTATTTCTGACAGCCAACGCAAAGAGCTACGTCAAAAGCTAGCTAAAATCGAGCAAAAGACCTCGCCTTTCGAGACAGAGCCCAAACCCAATGCCCCCGTACACTGGGTTAAGCCCCTGCTGGTATGCGAAATGAACTTTAGTGAATGGACAAAGGATGGGAGTATGCGTCAACCAAAGTTTGTGGGCATGCGTGAGGATAAAAAACCTACCAGTGTGCGCCGCGAAAAACCAAAAACGGTAGATACGGCCAAGCTCAAACAGCCAACAGCTGCGCGCACAACTGATAAAACCACACAGCAACAATCCGAAAAGATTGCTTTTACACACCTAGATAAGGTGTTCTTCCCCAAAAAGGGTTACACAAAAGGCGACCTCATCGACTATTACACCACTGTTGCTGACTACATTTTGCCATACCTTAAAGATCGCCCGATGTCGATGTTGCGCCAACCGGGCGGCATTACCGACCATGGCTTCTTTCAAAAAAATAACGAGCATTTACCGGCATGGGTGCCCGCCACTGACATATTTTCGGAGTCTAATAATGCCGACTTGCACTGGATAGTGGGTGGGCAGCTCGACACGCTCCTGTATATGGTGCAGCTCGGTTCAATTGAGATTAACCCCTGGAGTTCACGCACCCAAAACCTAGATAAGCCCGACTGGGCGGTGGTAGACCTCGACCCCGAAGGTACCATTACTTTTAACGATGTCATTACTGTTGCTCAGACAGTAAAAGAAGTATGTGACGAGTGGAATATAGAATCCTATCCTAAAACATCGGGCAAAACTGGCATTCATATATTTATGCCCATGAAGGCCAAATACACCTATGAACAGGTTAAAAACTTCGTGCACCTGTTCGTAATGGAAGTACATAAGCGGCAGCCAAAACTCACTAGCTTGGAGCGCATGCCGGACAAGCGCAAAAACAAAATCTACCTAGACTTTTTGCAAAACCGCGAAGGGCAAACCTTGGCCGCGCCGTATTCAGTCCGCCCAACTCCTGAAGCTACAGTCTCCACACCACTGCACTGGCACGAAGTAAAACACGGCCTAAAGCCCACCGACTTTACCATTCAAAATATTGGCAAGCGACTAGCCAAAACCGGCGACTTATGGGCGCCTGTATTGGGCAAAGCCGTAGATATAGCAGCCGTTTTAAAGCACATTTCACCCCAATAAAAGCTGTTAAAAACACAGATTGGCAAGAAAATAGGTGACATATGTGTTTTTGTTCGCAGGCAGTTATTGATACAATGCCGAAAGATGCGGTTTTAATTAAAATCTAGCCGGGTCTTCCGGAGAAAGACGCCATGTTGCCCGAATGGTTCGTCTCAATAGCAATCGCAATCCGTATTTTTGGCGGACTCAGTTACTTTCGCGGTGTTTTTACGGGCAAAGCCAAACCAAATCCTATCACCTGGTTCATCTGGAGCGCCACTGCGATGGTGGCCTTTGCAGCCCAGCTACACGAGCATGTTGGCGCGCAGGCTTGGGTAACTTTCTCACTAGGTATTACTCCGTTGCTCGTTTGCATTGTTTCGTTGCTTAAAAATCGGTCCGAACCACACTTTACACCTTTTAACCTGAGTTGCGGCGCCTTGGCGCTTATTGGCATTGTTTTATGGCAAGCTACCGATAACGCACTACTAGCAATTGTATTTAGTATCTTTGCTGATACCGCTGGCAGCATTCCTACCGTAGTTAAGGCTTTTAATCACCCTACAAGCGAGTATGCACCAGCCTATGCCATGTCAATCCTTAGCATGCTAATCACGCTGGGCACTATCACCACCTGGGATTTTGCCAGCTATGCATTTCCCACGTATATCGCGCTTATTAATATAGTTATTTTTGGCGCTATTTTTTGGGGTACGCACAGGGTCAAACAGCAGAACCCTAGCCTTAAACGCAAGCAGACATCGCACAAGCGAAGCGCTCACAACGCCTAACTCCGTGCAAGATTCAAAAAAACCTATATAATAAGGGAGTATTATGCCACCAAGCTCATCTCCCGCATCTCTGTTACAAATTTTATACGAACGGCTTGAAGCCGCTCACCAGCGCAATGAAGCCACTATCGCCTATAACACTCAAGGCGACAGTATTCAGGTCCCCGGAATCGGCAAGGCGTTATCTAGCGCCTACGAACAACTTCGTAATGCCGCCGAGTACACCGAAGAACACCTACTATTGCAGCGGGCCGTTCGCCGCTATTACTACCGCAGCCTGTCCTTTTCTAGCAAGCGCCAGTTGCACGAAAATATTGGCGAAGAACTGATTGTTGAACTTACCCAGGCCGGCTATCTGCATAACAATAAATATGGCAAACACGTTGCTGGGCAATTGCAGCAGCTCGTAGCGGCTTACATGGAACATTACTGGGCCATGCGCGGCAACCGCGTGTCTCGCGATAAAGCAGTAGGCTGGATGCTCGATGAGCTTTCGGTTTCAACCGAAGAAGTCCTTAACCCACACTTCCAACTTAACGCCCTGGCCTATGTAGCCTATTCGCACTACCTTCAAGAGCTACCCAAGGCGGCCTACCTTGAGTCGCATCAAGACAACGAACAATACGAGATCTGCTTGTATATTGCCGTACACCGCTCATTGCTTAAGTCCGATGCCGCTATTGTGCGCCACGATCTTATCCAGATGTACCAGCTCAACGATGCCGACATCGAGCAGTACATTGCCTTTAATCGGCAGGTTGATAACCTATTCCAAGCACCGCTTACCCAGCGTCTTTTGCGTGCCATGAGCCGCTATGGCGCACCGTTACGCGTACTAAAAAGCATGGTTACCGCCGATAGCACCATTTACAAGATGCTACCCGAGCAAGAAGCTTTTATGCATGCCTACCGCCGGCAAGTAAGCAAAGAGTACAAAGACCTTAAAAAGCGTATCAATAAAGGCATTATTAAAAGTATTAGCTTCATTTTTATTACCAAGGTCATTATTGGCCTCGGCATAGAAGTGCCTTACGACCTGCTCTTTGTTGGTAGTGTGGCTGTTTTGCCCCTAGTAATCAACTTGCTCGTGCCGCCGCTATACATGGCCAGCCTCAAGCTTGGTCTGCGCGCCCCAAGCAATGCCAACGCCACCGCACTTGGCGAGTACATGGAGCACGTACTGTACCCTGGCAATACCACCATGCCTCACCTGCCCGTAGCTTCCAAAACTGCACCAGCCAGCATGAAGCTTTTGTACTCCATACTATTCTTTATTCCTTTTGCCATTACCGTATACCTGCTGTCGCTTTTGCACTTTAACCTTGTGCAAGGCATCATCTTCTTTACGTTCCTGTCTACTGCCAGTTTCTTAGGTTTCCGTTTGGCTCGCATGATTCGCGAACTCGAGTTAGTTGTTAAGCAGCAAAACCTTATTAGTACCGTACGCGACTTCTTTTACATGCCGTTTATTTTGGTTGGGCAGTGGCTGTCTAGCAAATACGCTAAAGTAAATGCCGTAGCCTTTATTTTAGACATGGCTATTGAATTGCCCATGAAAACCATGATGCGCCTAACTCGCCAATGGACACGCTTCTTAAACGAAAAACACGACGAATTATACTAAGCAAATAAGCAAAGCTTTTAGATGTCTTTCTCTAGAGGATGCTTTGGATGGGGCTTAAGACTGTCCCAGCGCAAATAAGGCACAGCTATTGCCAAACAAATACCATAACAGACCCACACAACCGGATACCAACCGGTCTGTAGTTGGTCGCCAAGCCGTAGGCCATGGTAAAACACCATAAACATTGCCACGTCGGCCGCATATACTACAAACCGCAGCCATGCTGCATGGCCAAATAAACGCCACAACTCATATACGGCAAAAATACATAAGCTAATCGTTCCTAAAATAGCGACCCAACCTAAGCCTGGCGCTACAAAATGCCTTATGTAACTTTCTGGAGGCAGGCCAAAGCCATCGCGCCATAACTGCCAAATGAGCAAGCTAGGGTGTATAAATATCACGACAAGAACCAAAAACCCCGTTACCTTAAAGTACGGGGCTATTTTTTGTGGCTCGGTTTTCCAGAACTTCTGGAGTGCTAACATCATGTATTGCGACCATAATATACTAAATGCGAACAATCCTAGCAGTGGGAATATTTGATATGTCGATAGGTTGCCTAGGCTCCAGTGATGGTACTGGCCCCAAGCGGCAAAGGCAGCAACAAGAGTAATCATCGTCGTAAGCCAGGCGATGACAGGTATTTCCTCTCGATCATTAGTAAGCTGCGTCATAAGGCTTACTTACATTGTATACTTGACATCAACGTCTGGCTACACAATTATGTAAGTAGGTCACATTAGGGGAATGCCTGTGCATAAGACCACCAAACTACTTATATTGTTCGTCGCAATAGCACTTATTGTGGCAGCTATTATGTTTGGCTGGCTGCATTCGGCGCAAGCGCCCTCCTCGCAAACTGCACAAACGAAAAAAGGCCAACAATCAGCTACTATCACCTACGATGGCGATAGCTTTGAGCCTGACATAATTACTATTACATCGGGCGGCACTCTCAAAATCATCAATCAATCACAAGAAAATGTAGTCGTAATGCCCGATCATGCCACCGCTCAAGCCGCCAACAACGAAATAGAAGTGGGCAGTATTGACCCTGGGGTCAGCAAAACCATTACACTAAACATAAAAGGCAGCTGGGGGTTCTTTAATCAAAAACACCCTACGGAACATGCAGCCGTTGTTGTGCAATAATGCCCTACCCTTGCGTACAGAATACGAACGTGTTACTTATCAAACAACCAAAAGTCGATTTTTTCTTTGCTGAGCTGATTAATGAAGTCAGTAATTACGGGCGTTGACTTAGAGTTAAATGGCTTATTGTCCGACCAGTACGACCAGTCTGTTTCTTCTGATGTCTTACTCTTGTCTTCGGCGAAAATATTGATCGCCACCTGGTAGCCCTGCTTTTGCAGCACCAAGGCTTGCTCGTTAATGGTATTAAATATTGCCTTGCGGCGTTCTGGCTGCACGCTTACCGTGCGGCTCGGATCTAAGGTGTATTTGGATTCAAATGTACCAGTGTTAAACCATACTTTTTTGGTGCCAATCTTTTCGGCCATTTCCATCAGCAAATCAGGGTTCAAGAACTCGGCTGCGTTAAAGATGGAAGCATTGCCGCCTTGGCTCGCCATCCATGGGAAACCCTGTAACCCAGCATATTCAACTAAGCCAGGTTTAATGTCCTTAACGTACTGTACGAGGCTTTCATAGTCGCCGTTTTCCCAGTTAAAATCACTGTTTTCATAGGTTGCAGAGTTAAGCAAAATACTGGTGTGTGCGGCTGGGAACTGCGCCTTTAGGGCAGTTAGGTAATTATTGACCGCTGGCGAGAAGTATTGCGGGTGGCTATTTTGCCAATATGGCAGGTTTGCCTCTGGGAAGGGGTTCCAAATGCCTAGTTGCTCATCACTAATGCCATTAGCCTTAAGCTGCGTAAAGTATGTTTCAAACACGCCGTTAAGTGAACCGTCGGCCAGCTTAGCGAAGTCAATATTAGTACCGTCTTTGTCGGTTGGCTCAGCGATAACCAAAGGGCGCACGCCGTGCTTAGCAAAGTCCTTAAGCATTACAGCATCTTCGGCAGCATAACGCTCTGCTTGAGAATTACTTACGGGGATTGCGGTAAATATCATCATGGTGTCGGTTGCATACGAGTGGCAAGCCTGCTGGTACATAGCAAGTGATTGCAGAGATTTAGTTTCAACACCCGATAAATTAAGCGGCTGCTTGGTAGTACACTGTCCGGTCTCAACAGTTACGTGACTGTTTCGGTGCGTTATAGACTGGAGCATGCTAAGAGGCTTTTTACCAGTCATAAACTGGTACACCATGCCAGCAGAAAACAACATTAAGCCGATAAAAACGATATTAATATATACGATATGACGAGGTTTCATATACTAAATTCCTTCTCGCTTCCAGTGCTGCCACTCCAATGAATCACCACGCAGCACCATATGCACGCCACGCAGCAAGGCATGGAATTCAATCCAAACTACTAGGTAAAAGAGCGGCCAGGTAATTGGCCACAGTACAATGAGCTGGAGCCGTTGCTTAAGACTAAGGTCTGTGCCAAAAAGAGCTACTACAAAGTACGAAATGCCCACAAACATCATACTCAAGGCAAGTGACACAAACTCGCCAGAAACAATACTATAGGTAATCAGCAGCGTGGCGCCAATTGGTTCAAGCAACAACTGGAGTTCGGCAAACATCGCAAATGGCAGAATAAACCAACTCAAAAATTTGTTGTGGCTCTTATCGAGCGAGAAGAACATGCGGCGGTAGTGCAAAAAGGTGTCAAAACGGCCCTTTTTCCATCGCAAACGCTGGCTAATAAGGCCCAGGTAGCTAGCTGCGCCTTCGGTGTAACACAGCACATCTTCAGCATAAATCGAACGGAGTCCGTGGTACTTGGTACGCATCGACATTTCGATATCTTCGGTTTTGTTCTTTTCGTCGAACACACCAAAGTAGTCAAACGTTGCACTGCGGCGGAAGGCGGCACATGCCCCACCATAAATATATTCGGCGCCCATCATGCAGTGTGCGCGTTTAAAGTAAAAGCCAAACAGATATTCTAGCTGTTGCATACGGCCAATTAAACGGCCGCGCACATTTGCTACACGCACTTGGCCAACAGCAGCGGCTACGCGAGGATCTCGGAAATGTTCAACTAACTTTTCAATAGCGTCAGGAGCTAGGGCCGAATCGGCATCGATAGTTAAAATAATTTCACCCTGGCTCTTTTCGATACCATAGTTCAAGGCACCACCCTTACCACCATTCGGAATATAAAACTGGCGGATATTACGACGCTTGGTGCGCAGGCGATGTTCTTCGATATAGGCATCAACTAGTTCACGAGAGTTGTCAGTGGAGCCATCGTTTACAACGATAATTTCGGTACGCAAATACTTGTTAGCCACCACAGACTTTAAGGTCTTAAGCACGCCAACCTCTTCGTTCCAAGCAGGAATAATAACCGATACTATCGGGTTATAGGGTCGCACACTTCCGTGTTGCTTTACTTCTTTTTTGAGCACTCGGTAGCGACGCCATGATTGGCCAACCGAGAAAAAGGCAGAAAATACCAAAAATATAAAGTATTTAGCAACCATAATTGTGGCCAAAAAGATGGTCATATTGCGGAAAAAGATAAATAAGGTTTCGTTAGTCATTATTCAACTCCCTGCACTGACAATAAACTTGCTTCTATAACAACGTTGGCGCCAGCGGCTTGGTCGTTGCAACTAATAACTAATCGGCTACCACGGCCTGTGTCACTTGTAATATATGGAGTTTTGTCAGAATAAACCTTAGCTACGGTTACTTTGTATACATAGCGCCAGTCTTTATCTGTATCCATAAAAATATTAGTGCCTACTTGTGGCAAGTTTTGGTCGTTGAGCGTGCGGAAGCTCGAGCGGCAATACAGTAGCGCTAAGCCAATATTACCACTGCGTGGCTGCTGTGGGATAAGCAGGTGTAGGCCGTTAGCACGAGCCAACCACTGCCCGTCGTTATAAATAGCTGGACCAATGTCTAAACGAGCGGCACGTTCGGGCAGCTTAATATTAGTAGGCTTACCAAAACTGCCATACAGCTCAGAGTCGTTACGCGCAGCCTGCTGCAAATTAAACGTTGCACTGTAGGCAGACAGATTAACCGGATCTAAGGTGTGCACGAGTGGCAGTGAGCGGTTATACACTGATTCGTAACCCGACATCACCAAAAACACACTCAAAAGGCCACAAGCAATAAATACGAGCGTACGAGTAACGCTAGAAAACATCTTTTTGAGAAAAACTTTCATTACTTACGCCCCTTTTGAGCTGTCAGGCGGGTAGCTAACTTAGCTGAAGATACTGGTGGCTTTGCTGGTGTTTTTGCAACAGGCTTAGCAGGAATCTTAACCGTAGGCTTAGTAGCCATTTTTACTTTTATGCGAAGTAGGCGGTTAGCACGCCAACCGATAATTGTTTTAAGCATAAATGCTACGACGTTAGCCATAACTACAGCACTCAAAAAGGCCAGGTAAAAATACCAGAGAACCATGAACGGACTGTCATTTGAATCAAAAATAACCATGCTCGACCTTTTCTGTCGCAGCTTTCACATTACAATTATGAAAATCACAACACTTTAAGCGCTATAGTAACACACCATATACACATATTCAACAACCGTTTTGTTGTTTTGTCATATTAGTGTGCATATATTACAGGGGTGGCGTGTGGCAGTAAACCCACCTATTATCATAACCATTATGGCGCCGTAGGTCAGTATTGATTTTATACGAACGATTAATTAACGCGGCGGACAATCTCCGTTGCCTCTTGAGCGGCAATTACAAAGATCGGCCTAGAGTGTGCCAGCTTGCTTACGGTAGTCGTAACCGTCGGTGCCAAACAGGCACTGTTTGTTTGCTCGTCAAGTGAAAAATCAAGATATTCTAACCTGGAGACAATACGCTTTCGCATCGCAGCCGACCGCTCACCAACAGTACCGGTAAAAATAATAACGTCAACGCCCCCCAATACGGCAACAGCCTGCCCTATGGCCTTTTGAAGACTATATATGTAGGTCTCTAGTGCAAGATGAGCTTTTTTATCACCATCTTCTTCGCGTCGTAATAACTCACGAATATCAGAAGACCCACCCAGCCCAAGAAGGCCGCTATGATTATTAAGGTAGTCCTCTACAGCATCGTCGGTAAGATGGCGAGCATCCTGCAAGGCTCGCACAGCAGTATAGTCAATACTTCCACTTCTAGTGCTCATAACCAATCCCTCTAGGGGTGAGTAGCCCATGGTGGTATCCATGCTCTTGCCATTGTATACAGCCGACACGCTTGCGCCACTGCCCAAATGGCATACAACAAGTTTGGGCGGCAGCTTCCCTGCCCCTTCTAACTCGCGTACAGCCGATGCCACCGACAAACCATGGTAACCAAAGCGCTTAATTTCAAGAACGTCTGCATCTTCTAGAGATATGCCGTAGTTCCAAGCATAATCTGGTTTTGTGGCATGAAAAGCACTATCAGAAACGCCCACGATAGTTGCGTCAGCAAACTCACTACGCAGTATGTGCAGTTCTTCGAGCGTTGCAGCAATATGGATAGGTGCACGAGACTTAAGGTGCTCGAGCCGTGAGATAAAGTCGTCATTGACTACACGATCTTCAAGAAAATAGGAGCTAGGGGCAACGATACGTAAGCCAATCTTGCTAATATGCTCGGCTGGCTGCAATATGTTTTTATCTCGCAATATAGTAGTGATCTGACCTGCCGCTTCACTAAGACTGCCAAGATTGCTATGGAGTACGTGCTGCTCTCCGTTACTAAATAATGTGCAGATTACTTTGTTATGTTCCCATTCAAAGTGAAGCCCTGCCCGCTCGTGCTCGCCCTCAAATAAAGCGTACTTACGGCTGGCACTGCCGGGGTTTGCAACTAAGATTAACGTGCTGGCCATATCCATGCGTCTATTTCTGGCATATCAATGCCATGCTCCTTTATATAGATAGTATTTTGGTTAATCTTATCCTGGTATTTTGCAATAATCTGATCGGCCTCTTCTTGAGACACTCGACCAGTTTTTGCTAGTTTCTCAAATACAGCCATAACTAAATGATAACGACTGGTATTATTGCGTACATGCATATCAAAAGGAGTTGTTGTGCTGCCGCTTTCAACATAGCCACGGATATCAAATCGCTCCGGGTGATGCGTGTAATTAAAAAGAATTGATTTTAGAGTTTCTGGGTATCCATGGAAATTTAGCACCACGGGCTTATCTGCGGTAAAGTTTTCCTCAAAGCCGGTTTGTGTTACGCACAGGCCTCCACGGCCTAAACCGCAACTAGTAAGTGAGCTTATATTCACACAGCGTACAGTAATATCTTGGCGCTCGCGCTTAACTAAATCGATAGCCGCCATAACTTCTTTCATGGGATAGTCGCCAGCGCCTGCTAGTACAATATCAGGCTGATCATCGCTTGCGAAATCCCAGGTCATTAGGCCGCTTTCGAGCTGTTTCTTTGCTAGAGTAGGCGTTAACCAACGTGGCTCCTGGGTCTTACCAGCAATCATAACGTTGATTTTCTGCTCGCTTCCGAGCATATGTTCAAGAACAGCTAAGGTTGTGTTACCGTCTGCCGGAAAATATACGTCTACAAAGTCACCCTGGCGACGCAGTGCGTCATCTATAAAACCCGGATTCTGGTGGCTAAAGCCATTGTGATCTTGGCGCCAACCTGAACTGGTAAGAATATAGTTTAGCGAAGGGACCTTACCTCGCCATTCCACTTTTCGGGCGTGCTTAAGAAATTTTGCATATTGGTCCATCATACTCACGATTACCTGGATAAACGCTTCGTAGCTGGCAAAAATGGCATGACGCCCCGTTAAAACATAACCCTGCACCAAGCCCTGTAGGTTATGCTCACTTAGCATTTCCATAACTCTACCATCCGGCGATAGATCTTTGTCCCATTCCATAATCGGCCACTGCCAGGCACGTGATGTCTGGGTGAATACTGCATCAAGTTTATTTGAGTACGTTTCGTCAGGCGACATAAGGCGGAAGTTTTTGGTATCTTTGTTGAGTCTAAAAACTTCCTGTAAGTACAGGCCGCTGCGACGCATGCTACTGCTGCCCACCGTCCCTGGCACTTCTGCGTCTTCAGAAAATTGCGAAGCATCAGGAAGTACCAGCGGCTTATATACTGGCTCCCCGCCCAACGCATGGGGACTCATGCCGATGCGACTAGTAAGGTTGTCGGGCAAAACAGCAGATACAAAATCACCAAAACGCCCCTGCGGGCTCATGAGTTCACCAATATTATAAGAATGTAGCCACTCGTTTAGCAGCCGTAGTTGATTGGCATCTGTTTTGGCTTCGGTTAATACAACCTGGTGCGACAAACAGTTACCTTCGATTTTTTGGCCGTTGAGTTCTTTTACACCTGTCCAACCTTTAAGAGTGCGCATGATGATCATAGGCATATGAGGTGCTGTATCACTGGTAGAGGTCCTGATTTCTTGAATGAGGCCATAGGCCCACTCCAGTGCCTCAGCCATTTGCTGGTTGGGCTCATTGGAAGTCGTAGCGTCCACAATGCGAGGATGATATCCGTACCCGCTAAATAAAGCCATCAATTCGTAGTTGCTCATTCTGCCAAAAATAGTAGGTGCAGAAATTTTATAGCCGTTTAGGTGCAAAATCGGCAACACAACACCGTCAGTTTTGGGGTTGACCAATTTATTCAGGTGCCAGGCCGCGGCAGTTGGGCCGGTTTCGGCCTCTCCGTCACCAACAAGACAGGCTACGAGCAAGTCAGGATTATCTAAGGCAGCACCATAGCTGGTGGCCAGTGAATAACCTAGCTCACCACCCTCGAGAATTACGCCCGGTGTGCCGGGGTTACTGTGACTCGGGAAGCCATAAGGCCAACTAAACTGGCGACACATATAGGCAATGCCGTCCAAATCTTGAGATACCTCAGGATAAAAATGGCTCAAAGTACCCTCAAGGAACAAATTTGCCTGTAGTGCTGGAAAAGCATGGCCAGGACCAAGCACAAACATCATATCCTGCTGGTGCTTTTTAGCCAGCCGGCTAAGGTGGGCATATGCAAAATTGACGCCAGGTCCGCTGCCCCAGTGGCCGAGTAGACGAGGCTTGATATCCTCAAACGTCAGATCGCGGTCCATTGAAAAGTTATCTTGCAAAAAGATTTGGGCTGCAGTTAGGTAGTTGGCCGCCCTTAGATATTGTTCGATAGATTGTAACTCTGAATCATTCATACTGCTTACCCTTATTTTACCCTCTCTTACTAAATTACAGAATTAAATACGAGAACTGTCGTCAATATACCCCTGTTAGTTTGCGTTTACCTGTGACCGTAGTCACAAGCCAAGAGTCGTCGTTTGGGCTATATTTCGTAGTATGAAACAACGAACAATTTACAACATTATGGGCGCTGGCGGTGTGATTGGTATGGCGGCGGCCTTTTTGCAGACAACCGAAAAGATAACGCTCCTCAAGCATAAAGATGCGCTGCTAACCTGTGACTTAAATAGCGTTTTTAGCTGTACAAATGTTCTTAATGCTTGGCAAAGTTCGATCTTTGGCTTTCCGAATTCGCTTATGTGCATGGCACTCTTCACTATTTTTAGTAGCATAGCACTTGTTGGCATAACAGGAGGTCAATTACCCCGCAAGCTGCGGCTCGGCATTCAATCGCTGTCACTTTTTACGCTAGCGTTTGCAGTCTGGTTTCTTACCCAGAGTATCTACGTTATTAATTCACTCTGCATATTGTGCATTTTTTGCTTCACCGGATTGCTACTGGTCAACTGGGGCTGGCTGCGCCTTAATGCCCAAGACTTGCCTATTGGCAGCCGCACGCGAAACGCCTTGGGGGCGGCCATTAACAGTGGCGCAGATATTTTTATCTGGATACTACTTGGACTAACCTTAGCATTTGCCATGATTTTACATTTTAGCTAGCACGCTACTCTACTGCTTTATAGTTCCGTCCCCAAAACCGCCTCAAGTTCCCGCAGATTGCGCAAGCTAATACCGTTTGGGCTAACTGATAGTAAGCCTGCCGTTTTAAGGCTCTGTATATTACGGCTTACCGTTTCTCTGGCGAGTCCTGAATGGCGCGCAAGATCGCTTTCGCTTAGAGTCAGGACCACCGAACCATCTGGCTGCTGCTCACCAAAACGATGTGCAGCATTAAGCAGCTCAAAGATAATGCGGCTTCTTGCATCGCCGCCCATAAGGTGAGCCATGCGGCGCAGCACACCATCCACACCGCGATATACCCGTGCTAACAAATCAAAAAGCACATCAGGGTTATCCTTTAAAAAGCTAACGACATCTGCTGCCGGCGCTACATGCGCAGTAGCTTTTGTGCTGGCCTCAAAAAAATAATGGTTCGGCGTCTTATTAATGACCGAGGACATCGGGAAAAAAGCCCCAGGCTTAAAAACATTTACCACGACTTCGTTCCCAGCGGGGGTAATATCGTATTGGCTTACACGGCCAGCAACAATATAAAAAACATCTGTCGGTTGGGTTTCGGCGCGAATAATAAGCTGCCGCCTATCAAAAGTGTGCAAGGGGTAGTCGGCAAAGAACTGGGCAACCTTTTGCGAAACATCTATCATAATCACCTATAACTGTAGCTATTCAGTCGCTGGCAGGCAAGCCGTACATACCAACCTAGTTAAGCGTAACGGGCTTACCCGAACGCTCTACATGCTCCCAACTTGCGTGCTCCATTGTTCGCGCAAAGAGTTGCTTACGGTTGCGTATCGACTGCACTAGGGCGGCAAATTCAGCGGCCGTCAAAATATACATAAGCAAGTAAGTCGCAGGCAATGCGGCCGCCAAAATGAGTTTTGTGCGCGTCGATTCTGTTTCTTCGCCCAACAACATCAAAAACACAAACGCTGTCACAATAATATACACGCTAAGCATTGAGCTAAGATCAGAATATAGCAAAGTAACAACAACTATGTAGCCAACAAGTAATGGTTCGAGCATCAGTACAATTTCGCCGATAATAGCATATGGTAGCTGGTACCACGTAAGACGTTTGTCATATTTTTTATGTGTGCTAAAAAAGAGTGCCTGATTTTTGAGCAGTGTTTGCATGCGGCCATACTTCCAGCGAAAACGTTGGCGCACCAGCGATTTAAAGCTTAAAACATGTTCGGTGTAGGCCACGCTATCTGCAGCATAATGAATTTTGTATTTTTTGTTGCCGTATTCACGGATTAGTTTAACCGTTAAGTCGATATCCTCGGTCATTGTGTCGGTATCATACAAGCCAGCTTTTATAATTACCGACCGCCTAAAGGTTGAACCCACACCGCCCACAATATATTCCATGTTACTCACTGTTAAAGCGCGTTTCATACGGTATGAAATAAGGTACTCGAAGCGCTGGGCAATGCCCAAAACTTTGCGGCTGGGAATAACTTTTACGTTAGAGGCAGTTGCAATCACCTTGCGATCTCTAAAATGGCGGACCATGTTACTAATTGCGTCTGGCTTCAACAGCGAATCAGCGTCTACCACCATTACGAGTGAGCCTTTTGCCCAGCGGCTCACAGCCCGATTGATAGCTGCCGCCTTACCGGCGTTTTGCTGGTGGACAACGGTAAATGCCCCAGGATATTTACGCTGATAGTTGTGCAGCATGGCCAAAGTTTTGTCACGCGAACCATCATCTACCACAATAATCTGCTTATTAGCATAGTCATTGGCCATCACCGACTTAATAGTGCGGATAACGCCCATTTCTTCGTTGTAGGCAGGGATAACGACACTGATCAGCGGACGATAGGCTCGTTTGCGCTGCTTATATGCGTGGTTTTTGAGAATCTGACGGATGTCGTACATATCCGAACCAATTAACATGACCAAAATACGAACAAAGTTTAAAAGACTTAGCGTTGCAATAAGATAGTACATGCTATGAGCTATATTCATAGTTCCCTTGATCTATAGCTGAAACCTGCTGACTACCCAGATATTCAAACTGCAAAATCCGACGTTTTTGGAAGTGTGAACCAGTGCAAGTCATCAACAATACACTATTAGGAATATCAGCACGTAGGGCAGCACTTTCATTAGGCTGTACAGTACGATCACCAACATATTTAAACAAAAGTTGGCGGCCATCTTGCGTGGTAATTTTCAAAAGCTCATCCTGGGCAACCCCGTCCAGCTTACGAAAGACTGCCGGAATATTGTGGCCGTAAATAATTGGCGTGTGCCCGGTTATACCTTGGGCTGACTGCATATAAAAGGCATGCTCACTATCGAGCGTCCAGGTTTGAGAAGCAGCAGAGTACACGCCAGGCTGCACCTGAAGCGATACGCCTAAACGAGGTAACACTAAAGAAACTGGCATGCCAAAAGACATTGCAGTTTGTGTTTCGGCAGCAACGTTTTGCACCGCTCGCCTTACCTGCTGATCATTTTGCGAACTACCACGGTAACGGACAATGGTGGATTGTACGCGTGGAACGGTAACATACAATCCACCAGCAAGTACCAGCGCCGTCGCGGCGATACTTAACCAGTTACGTTTTTGTATGGTCTGCTTTGTTTTGTGCTTCATGCTCCCAACCCTGTAGCCTACAAACTAAGAGTTGTACTTGCGGCGCACTATACGCACAATCAGCTGGCTAACAAGTGCCGCACCGCCGATAGTGATCGCCGAATATGCCAAAATAGTGCCAAGCGTGTTACCGCCTGTTGCTGGTAACATTACTACACCAGATCCCGTTACGACAGTGCTTCCAATAAGGTCGCCGCCTCTACCAATTCCGTACATCGCATCTCCTATACGCAAAGAGGGACCGCCGAATATCGGCAAGTCCCTCTTTTGGTTTTACTTTATGCTCAGTGTATACCAGTTTACCTCTGTTGTAAATAAGGTAACATAATGCTTACGTTTATTTGTTGACATAATACGCACAAGAACCTACTATAAACAGGTTAGAAACAATAGCAGTTTGAGCGAAACGAACAGCTATTTTTTATTTTTTTGCACCTAACGAGACAAAAGGAGGAAATTTCGGGCACCTGCCCTAGCAGGCGCTTGGGAGTTATAAAACAATTTCCAGCTGGCAAAGACGATTGCCGGCTTTTATTCGTATTTACGGATTATGCATATGTGCATGACGGTGGACGCTATATTACAAATGGGCGCCCTGTTTGCTATTGCTCAAAAATTATTATTTACTACTCGTCGTCTCGAGAACTACATTCAAAAAAGTCTATTTTAGGCTTGCCAAACGACCCGAACTAAGCTTATGCTTTAGCCGATACATTTCCTGATGCGGCAAGAATGTAGATACAAAACACCAATGTAATCTACCAAGGAAATAAATGGTACGACTTCCGACACCCGGGCACGATGGGGGCTCATGGGGTGATCTTCTTAATGACTTTTTACTTGTCGAACATAACATCGATGGTAGCTTAAGGCCGGGTGGCTCCCTGGCTGGAAAATACACAAAACCGGCAGGAGGCATCCCCAAAAACCACCTAAGTAGTGGCGTGCAAGCTGCACTCGACAATGCCGAACAGGCCGCAACATCTATAGTGGGCCTATCTGATACCCAGCTTACGTCAACTGCCGATAGCCAAGTACTAACCTTCGACGGTCTTTCTCAAAAGTGGAAAAACAAAGCCCTGCCACAAGCAACTGACGCCGATGCTAGCGTTAAGGGTGTATTAAAACTGGCTGGTGACCTTGGCGGCTCCGCTTCTAACCCTCAGGTAAAGAGCCGAGCCGTCAAAGCTACTGTCTACCCAGACTCCGGGGACTATCCGGTAAGCGCCTACGCTAGCGCTTCGGCTGCTATTCAAGCCGCACTTAACGCAGTAGGCGCTAGCGGCGGCGGTGAAGTCTACGTTGGCGAAGGGGCGTATACCCTACCCTTTACCCTTGGCTTGCCAAGCAATGTTGTGCTACGGGGATCAAACAGTAAAAAGACTGTTTTCACTCTAGCGAACAGTGTTAACGGACATATTATCACCAACGCAGATACCACTAATGGCAATACCGGCATTGGTATTAGTAACCTGGTACTGGAGGGCAATAGCGCCAACCAGACGACGGGTCGAGGTATTTTCTTTAAACGCGTTACCGATTCACGGATCGAACACGTTATTATTCAAAACACCAAAACAGACGGTATTGCCCTAGACAACTGCTTAAACGTATATGGCGATAAATTACAGATTACACACGCCGTGGGAACTGGCTTTTTGTTTATTACCAGCAGCTACTGCGGGGTAAAGAATAGCGAAATTAGCTACAACCATGTTGGTGTCGCACTAGCCTCTACTAGTAATCACAACTATGTCTCAGATAACCGTATCTTGCACACCGAACTCTATAGCCTTTTGGGCGGAACGGCTGCCGATACAGGATTTAACTCCTACAATCGCTTTAGCCACAATATTATTGAATACGGTGGCGACGACGCCCTAGTACTTGACCATAACCCTTACACTACCTGCATAGGTAATCAGGTCCGTTACTGCGGTGGCCACGCCGGCGACCAAGGTTTGCCCATCGACACCTCGGCTAACTCAGTAGTAAGTGGCAATATTGTAGAATATAACCGCGCCGACGGAATTGAGCTTAAAAATAGCTCCAATTATTGTACGATCACCGGTAACATCTGCCGCAACAACAGTAACCCTGCCGTTGGTGGGCTTAGGGATGGTGCAGGTATTGTGGTGCGTGCGGGCATCATAGGCTGTACGATCACCGGCAATACCGCCTACTGTGACGAAGCGCTACCTAGCCAACGACGAGGCATTATCCTGACTGGCGTTGGCGTTAACTACAATACTGTTACGGGTAATGTGGTATACGGCAACTCCATTAACCAGATTGAACTTTCTAGTAATGTTGGTACCAATAACACTATTTCAAACAACTCTGGCTCAAATGCTACCAATACTAATGTGCTTATTAGCAAAATTCCCGACCAACCCACTAAGTTCATTAACGCCACTACTAGCAACACTATCGAAGTGGTGCCCACCGGCAACACAGGCTCATCACGCAATAAAGGTGCATTATTTGTAGACAATAGCTCTAACCCGGGCGTTGGCTTTGGCATGTATTCCACCTATGGTGCTGGCGGTGTTGCTCCGCTTATGTCACTGCGCAACGGTGATACCATCGAAAACACCACCTGGGATTACAATCCAGCTATCGCGCTTTGGACAAATGTAAGTAATCAAACAGCTCTGATTGTTGATCAAGCGAATACCCTTACGGCGTCACGTGCTGGTGTTTTAGTAAAGTCCTCAGTTGAACAAACCAACCCTAACGCCCTGGGCATGATTGCAGGCCAACAACTTAACAGCCTTTCTAATAACTCCGTTTATTGGGGTGATCAGAGCGGAACGGGCGACGTATACACGGGACGTAGTAGTGGTGGCGGTATAGTGTTTATGGCCGACCAAAATAGCAACAATCTTGGTGCAGACATCGACAGGGACACCACCAATACCAACTCTACAACTAACACAGTGCGTATTGTGGACACCGCTAACGTAAGCGACGGCAATACCTACACCAAAAGTGGCACGGCACTATCGGTAACGAGTAATATTGCATCACCTGCCGGCACCGTTACCGACGCCAGTCGCCTGGCTACCTTTACGCAGGCTAACGGTGCTAATACTGCCGATGCCTTCACAATCACCAATGCTGGCTCTGGTGCCACATTTGTACTCGACACCAACCTATTTGTGGCTAAGGGCGATAAGGTGGGCATTGGCACGAGCGCGCCTACCGCGCGCCTTGATACACCAGCCTCAACAGCGGCTGCCGCAGGCCTGCGCGTTAGGCAAGGTGTTGCCCCGTCTGCCCCTAACTCAGGTGACATCTGGCAGGATGGCGCACATATATATGCTCGTCTTGGCGGCAATACCTTTCAGCTAGACCAACAAAATAGCAGCGGCTTCTCATCTGTTACTAAAATAATAAGTCAGACCAGCCATGGCCTGAGCGTTGGCAACCTCATCCGCTATAACGGAACTGGATTTGTAAAAGCTCAGGCTAATAACGCCGCAAATGCCGATTGTTTTGCCATAGTAAGCAGCGTTACCGATGCCAACACTTTTGTCATTACAACGTCCGGTTTTGTAAGCGGCCTCAGCGGCCTCACAGCTGGCGCACTTTACTATCTGTCGCCAACTACCGCTGGTGGCCTAACAAGCAGCGAGCCAACTACCGCTGGCCAAATCTCTAAACCTGTATTTGTAGCCGACAGCGCGACATCTGGCTATGTGGTAAATTATCGAGGCACCGCAGTCGCAAGCACTGTAACCGCACCGAATACATGGAGCCCTAGTGACCAGTCACTTATATCATGGTCATTTGACCCAACAATTGCTAGTTCCACCAGTATTTTACCGTCAGCAGGCGTTATGCACCTCGCTCGGCTGCCCATCAATAGTCCAACTACTGTTACAAACATACTACTAGATGTCACTACAGCAGGCGCCGGACTCACCAGTGCTGGGGCGGCCATCTATCAAAATGGTATATTACTAGGCCAAACAGCTGATCAATCTGCGAACTGGACAACAACTAACAGTAAGACCATGGCCTTAAGCGGTGGTGCCATAAGCGTAGCAACTGGCTATGTTTATGTAGCTGTATGGGCCAACGGCACCACATTGCCCACCCTAGCCCGCGGCGTAGGTCGGTCGAATATCAATATTGGCACCTCTTCAAGTAACTACCGCTTTGCCTCTTCAGGCAGTGGCATCACCACCACTCCACCGACAAACTTGGGAACACTAGCCGCTTCCAGCCTCTCTTGGTGGTTTGGCATCAGCTAAACTAGCACCCTAGAGCCACAGACACGCCCGTAGTCTGTTTGCCACCCCAGCAATCAGACTACGGGCGTGTCTTATATATAAAGCTGGTGGGCGCGTTCTCTGTTTGCTAGGCTGTCAGGTAGTGTGCAGGCAGTACAGCAGGTAGCGCAGAGCCAGGATAAGTGTGATTACACAAAAAAGACCCTCTCGCATGAGAGGGTCTTTTGGAAGTAGAACG
Source organism: uncultured Candidatus Saccharibacteria bacterium (assembly GCA_964494765.1). GTDB lineage: Bacteria > Patescibacteriota > Saccharimonadia > Saccharimonadales > UBA4665 > CAMLQK01. The sequence goes on along the minus strand of CAZBRP010000004.1, from coordinate 52,588 downwards.
GTATGAGCTTAGAATTGCTCGTTAGGGTCACCTGCGTAACCGCTACCACCGTGGGCTACAACCCATTCAGCACACTGGTTCCAGCTGTTAAAGCCGTATACGTACCAGTAACCGTGGTTACACTGCATTTTGCTTGTTGGAGCTGGTGTAGCTACATAGCGCAAACAGTGATCGAGGTTCTTGAAACCAAGAGCCTGCCAACCAGCACCGCCGTATTGCATGTAGCAAACCTTTTGCGGGCTTCCCTTGGCAACTGCGAAGTACGTAGGCGCAGCAGCGGCAACGCCAGAAGCGCTTACAACTGCAACGGTTGCGACGGCCAAGAATCCAGTGACAATCTTTGTTGATCGGATGTGCTTGGTGAAGTTTGAAATCATTTGCTTCATAAAGTGTCCTTTACCCATACCTTAATTTTTTGAACAATAGATCTTATTTTACTTGAGTTCATCTGGTGCCGCAAATGTTTTTATCCCTTTGCTAGCCAGTCTTTTCATCTGTTGATCAGTTCTATACTGCTCAAGCGCTGTGCATATTACACCGATTACGAACAAAAGAAACGCATATTGTGCGAAGTTTTCAGACAGTGTTGTACCTTTTACTAAAGATAATACGGGAATAGAAGCCAGTGAAATAAGCGCCATTTTATAGGTTTGCTGTGATGGAATTGATGCCAGAATGGCTATCACGCCATACATACCAATAAAAATGCGGCCATAGGTGGCGTCCCTAAAAAGCATGCCTAAAATTACCAAAAACAATAGCATGAGGCTATAGCCAAGCAATGTGCGCTTACGGTTTTTAGGCGCTTCTTGCTGCTCCTGCTGGGCAGCCACGCGGGCCCGGGGGTTGAATACTCGATTTAAATACATGGTTATTTCTTTTCTGCTCCGTCTATTGTAGTGCGCACTTCATAGAGCCGCAAATGAGGCGAATCACTCACTACATGTAAATCCAACTGCTGGTTAAGGTAATCATATTGTCGATAGTCGTGTTCTTTAGCCAACAAGACATAGTGGATGTCGTACTTTTGTAGCTCAGCGCCCATAGCATGCCCCCCGGAGGCGGCTTGGGGTAATATGCGAGCCTCAACAGCTCTTTGCATATCAGATTGTGGCCAGTGGGTTAAACTGCGTAGCTCAGGATTACTACTACTAACAAGCTGTGCATCAAAAAAGGCATCACCTGGGTTAGCAATCACACGGCCAGCAAAGTCAAAACGCATATATTGGTGCCATGGCAGGAATAAAACCTTGCCCTGTGTGTGCTGTAAGTACTGATTAGCAGTGTACCAGTCAGCAGGATATGAGCGAGCCGATAACTGGCCATGGAATCCCCAAAGCATTAATGGCGATATAAGAATTGGCAATACCATAGCCGCTGCCCTCACTTGGTGCGTCTGAACATTCTTTTTCTTTTGCAGCAATAACTGCCAGAGTGCCGCCAAGCCAAAAGCTGCAAAATAGGCATATGCCAATGCCAATATGGCAACAAACTTCTGGGGTTCACGGTAGCCAGCATACACAGGAATCATATCTGTAAGCCAGCGATTAAGCGATGCAAAAATTGTGGCATCGCTGCCACATGCGGCGCCTATAGCCAGTACAGCCGCCGCGCAAAGGCCGAGAACAGCTGTTTTGTTTGCACGCCAACGGTTAACAATGCCTACACCAATCAGACTAAACAACACTACAAACCACACCCACCACGAGCCATACACATCGCGAGCCGTCATATATAAGCTGCGGCCGTCTGCCCAAAAGCCCTGTAGGGTGAGGATATTCCATAGGCGATCCCAGCCCTCGCCAGCCGTAGCAAATGCCGCCCGGTCGCTGCCGGTAAACGATCGTACCATATCGGCCGATGTACTATCGCCAAAAAAGAAAGGCAAAATCCAATATGAACATAAAAATAGCGCCAAGCCGAGGCCGCTTACTAAACCACGGAATACCGCCAACAGCCAGTGTTTATCCTTACTGTGTTGTATGGCGGCCGCCCCTGTTAAACACAGTGCGATTATAGCCGCAAAGCCTAGTGTGTGTAACGAAATTGCCCCGATCACCGCTAACCACAACGCCATATGCGCAGCCCTAAAGGTTCCTGGTTTTTTTAAGAAGCCTTTTGCGGCAAGCACAAAGAACGGGAATAATGCGTACCCAAGTAGCACCAAATATTGGCCAGCCATAAAGCGAGAGTATGTAAACGGATTAAAGATATATAAAAGCCCAGCAAATGAGCTCACTACCCCCCAGTCAACGGTAGTTTCTGCAGACGTAAGAGGCTTCTCTGCAGCCACTAAGCGGTGCATGCCCCAGCCCGCTAAGGTAATAATTGCTATTAGGAGTAGTTTTTGTAGGATATCAGCTGGCACGACAGAATTTAACAAATGGAGTAAGCCATACAATGGGTATGTTGGCGCACTAGTTGCCGGCACGGCAATGTGCGGCGTAAAAATCATGTCTAGGGTTAATACATAGCCACGTTTAAGCAGTGGCAATAAAATAGCGACTGCCACCAACACATAGAACAACAGGGGCGATTTGTACCAGCCACGCATTTTATACACGAATGTTACCTTCTGTATTTTTCTTTTTGCGATGCCAGAATCGGCGGCGCAAAAGCTTACGCTGCGTTACAATATTGCGCGCTCCAATTGCGTACACAATAGCTGCCGCAAAAGCGCCACCGCTAACTACTAAACCGCCGTAAAAAATGCGCTGGGGAGCAAATTCTGCCAATAATTCTATGTCGTAAGAACCGTCAGTATTTTGTTTACACGTCTGTTGTTTACAGAGTGCATCAACATCAACATACCAGCCGTTCATGGCAATATTTGCTTCAAAATGCTCAGTAGCCTTAAGCCCAGTAGGATGCACCCCGGGACGCCAACCGTTAAGCGAACCGTTCACCTTGGTATTATCAATTTCCAAGCGCCAGCCGGGATGATAGGCTTCGTTCATTATCAAGTAAAATCCGGTTTTTGCCCCTGTTACGTGCACCTTTTTGCGAGTCGGTGAAACCGCATCAAAAGTAATCTTTTTTGGCACTACAATGCTGCTTGTCGGCTCAGAAATAGCCAAAAGACGACCGCTAATAGCTGAAATATCAACAAAACGGATATTATCGTAATTAATATGTACTCGTTTGGCACTGGCAGAATTTGGCTCAGCTTTAAGTGTAATAATCATACGAGTGGCACCGAGTGGCACCTTGATTTCGGTGTTATAGGTGTGCCAATTACTGCCCTTAACTTCTACATTCTCTTGCACCGTTGTGCCAGCTGGATCATTAAAGCGTACAGAATACAAAGCATCACTTGCAGATGAGCTAGCATAGTCAAAGCTCAAACGGTAAGTTGAATTTTGGGTGACTGCAATTGGCTTAGTACTTGTACAGGCAGTATGGCGACGCGCACTCAACTGCAGTGACTTCTTACCCTCGGAAGCTCGGGTGCTATCCAGGCGCATACCAATGTCCGGGTTAGCGTCGTAAGCGTTACAGTCGCTTACCTGGTCGCGCCATAAGCCCTGTTCTAGTGATGAATTGGGCACGATATTAGTGAATGGCTTAGCGGCCTCATAACTAATGTCGTTTTTACCCTCACTGAGTGCAGTCGTTTGACGCTCAGCAGTAACTGCCGGCAGCGACAGTTCAGACGTCATGGGTGATAAACGCAATTTGTCGTAATTAGTTAATGCGAATTGGCGCCGAGATTGCTCAGGGTATCCATATAGTTCAAGACTCACGTGCGTGGCGCCCTGTGGTGCGATAATCTTTTTGGTAAAAGTGTGCCAGTTTTTATCTGGCGTCGTAATATCTTGGCGAATAACTGTTTTAGCGGGGTCATCAAAGGTCAACGAATAGCCAGCCTTTTGGCCACCAGTTACGCGGTAGTCAAAACCAAACAGATAGGTCTTGCCCGTTTCGATAGCTAAGTTTGATTGCCCCGTACAGGCCGTATGATTAAAGGCGCTCAGTTGGAGGGAGTTCTTGTTCATATTTGCGCCAACCGGGTCCAAAATGACATTCACCTGCCCCTTGTTATCGTATGGATTACAATCCTTCACCTGATCAGTCCACAGGCCGTCAATAAACGAGCCATTCGTGATCAGGTTAGATTTGCTCACTTTCCACACGTCAATATAGTCAGAGGTATAGCCTAGTGTATTGCTTGTGTTGCCGCTGGGGAGTTCAACAAGTGCGTCCTTAACGCCCAAGTAGTACTGCTGTTTTGGCGCAATATCGGCTTCACCTAACGATTCTGCGCTCGCAGCCTGCAAGTCCTGTTGCCCATTAACTTTTAGAACGCCTTCTTGTGGTGTCGAAAATTGTAATGTACCATTTTTTACCTGGTAATCAACACGGCGGCTCGTACTCATGCTTACAACGCTCTGCTTGGGTGCTTGTATATGCTGCAATGCACTATTGCCGTCAATGGTGTACTTGTCGGCATTTGCAAAAATACTGCTAATGTTAGTTTTGCCTGCCCGTGTTTTTAGCGGAGTTGCCGTAGTTTCGTGGTCCTTATTGTGTACCACTGAATCCGCTAGGCCCATAAGCATTGTTTCGTTACCCTCGTACAGCTCAGTACCAGCAGAGATATAAGGCCTAAAAGCAGTATTTTCGTACACTGCTACATCTTTAGTACCGATATTCACCTTTTTAAGGTACGGAACAGTGTCTAGGAAATTCGTAAAATATGGTTTGTCATCGCCATATGACCCAAAAAAGTCATCATCGTTTGCAGTATCGCGCAGCGGCACAATCACATACTTTACAGATGCTTTACCCAGCAAATCTGCTGAATACGGCTGGCTGAACACTGCTGTGGTGCTTTGCGCCAAATCATAGCCCGAACCGCTGCCCCTGCTAATCGGTAATGTCTTCCAGTCTTGGTTCAAAATATCTACAGCACGAACCTTAGGGTGTGTATTGTCATAAAAACCCCACCATGAATCACGGGGCACCCAGTAGGTACGGAAAAAGTCTGGTTGGTCATTAATAAATTTCTTGAGCTTTACGTAATCAGCCGGCATTTGGGCGTTTTTAAAGGTGTTACCCAAGCTAGCGTTAACCGTAGGCCTCAGATTTAGGCCAGCCACTATAAACACACCGGCAATTGCCACATAGAATACAAACGGCCAGTGGTGGCTACGAAGTGTGTGGCGGTAATCTTTGAGCCCCAGCAAACCATACCCCAGCAAACCAAAGTAGCCAAAGGCCACGACAATGTAAAACTTGGAAGCTTCGCGGAACAAGATAAAGCCAGGGAAATTGTGGTACAGCCATTCGTACAAGGTTGCGAATGGTTCAGTGGACTGCTTGGTTAATAAAAAACCTACAGCTGTTAACACCAAGAAAAAGAGCAGTTGACGGCGGTACTTGTTAGCAAACACCAAACAGATACAAATAATAATTGGGATGATAAACATGTAGGCAGGCACTGGCTGAGCCGTAAAGGTACGGTCAATTACCTGCCCCGTCCAGCTCCACTTCATAACCGCAAAAGATTGTTGCAGATTAAAGAGGCCTTCGCCAAACAGGCCGCGCCCAGCGATGTCATCGATACCTTGGGCGGCAGCGATTTTAGTAGGCAGTAGCCAAAACACATTAGCCAGGCCAATAAATAGGCCAGCTATACTTATGTGTTTAATGTAGGACCTGATGCGTACTGGGTGCAAACAAATAAATAGCACCGCGTACAAAATGAGCACACAAGCCACAATGTACATAATGCGCACTTCATAAAAAATGCCCACGCAGAACATTAAGGCCAATAATAACCAGTCACGAAGCGCATTTACCCTAAGAGCAATATCGAGCCGCCAAACAAGGTACGGCAAAAGTGCGTAAATAACGGCTATTGGTAGGTGCCCCGTCTGCAGGGTGAGATAATAGGCGGTTGTGCCATAAAAAACGGCAGTCACAAAAGCAATTAAATCGTGCTTAAACCAGCGACGCCCAACCCAAAATGGGATCAAGAACCCGCCTAGTGCCACCGGCAAAAAGAGTGTTAGCTTAGTGGCGATGTCATAGGTAAAACCAATCTGAGTGATAATGCCCCAGGCCAAGCCGCGCAGCGGAAAGCCCGACATTAAAACATTGGCGCTACCAACATTGTTAAATGGCACCCAAGTCATCCACGAACTTACCTGCTCGCGGACACTTTCGTCAGGACGATATTGCCAGTCGCCATACTCTAAAATACTGTGTGGGTTAAACCATTGCCAGTGGCTAATAACAGCCAGTAAAACTAGAATTATTGTGTACAAAAGTACAGGGCGTTTACGAATCGCATCCGCCGCGCTCAGTAGCCATCCTGTTACTTTTTGCCTCACAAGTCCCCTACTTTACTATGATGTTTTCAATCTATTGTAGATCTTCTTGAATTGAAGTGGCAAACCAACAATGTTGATTGCCGCAAATACGGCCACCAACGCAGGAATTGCGTTAAATGCCAAAGCTACTGTAGTAATAAGGCCGGTAAAGCCACCGTCCCACTTAGCGAGGCGAGCAATTGCTGGTGGCAAACCCTTGGTTGTGCTGCGTAAATTATCCAAAGACTTCTCTTCGGCAATGGCAAACTTATCCAGATAGGCAGCCACAAACATCGCAACAGCCATGGCAAGCACCAGGTAAAAACCAATCATGCTGCCACCACGCAAGTAAAACCCAACAGATAATCCGAGTAGTACACCGATATCTACGATGCGGTCAAAGAAAGGATCCAAAAAAGCGCCAAGCGCCGACTTTTGGTTAGTCAGGCTCGCAAGCTGGCCATCGGCACAGTCCAAAATCTTACCAAAGTGGAATGGCAGCAGACCCCATAAGGCAATAGTCATGTTGTTAGCAGCAAACATGCCGGCCGCAATCATACTAAAAACGAATGACCACACCGTTACCTGGTTTGGAGTCATGTGCAATTTAGCGGCGATAACCGCTAGGCGAATTGAAATTTTACGGTAGATGTAAATGTTTATGTAGCCCTCGTGGCTGCAAGACTTCCAATATACTTCGCGTAATCGTTCTTTGCTAAACTTCATGTATTGCTCCTTATGCAGCTGCCATGTGTGCTTTTACTGATTCAAGATCTTCAGGGAAATCAATTTCCTGACAGAATAATTCATCTAACTGTACTGGCTTTAATACAATTTTGCCAGCAAGAGTAAGGTTTTCGAGAGCTTTCTCAAAGTAGTCCTGGCTACCAACCTGCTCGAGGGCTTCAATAAAAGCCGGCAAGTCATGGCGCTTGATTAAGTTAATTCCTACTGCCTCACCAACACCGTTCTCTACCTGCTTAGAAAGCTCAGCAATTGCACCTTGGTCGTTGAGCGTGTATTTAATTTCTTCGTCGCCACACTTTTTAGTGTCGACTAAGGCAGCAGATGTTTCGCTAGCCATGAGCTTTTGCAACACTTCAGGCCAAAAATATACGTCACCGTTCATCCACAATACGTCGTCATCAACTTTGCGCAAAGCCGTAAGCAGGCTTTTAGCGGTGTTAGTTTGCGTATAGGCGTGGTTGTACACAAAGCTTAGCTCTGGGAATTTTTCCATTACCAGTTCTTTTTTGTAGCCAACAATCGCAAAGATATTATCGATGCCTACCTCGGCAGCTAAACGCTCTACCTGAAAATCCATAATGGTCTTTTCGTCTACCAAGCTGGTAAGCGGCTTAGGAATAAGTGTGCCAAGACGGGTACCCATACCCGCCGCTAAAATAACTGCTTTCATCTAAAAAACTCTTCCCTCGAACTAACGAGATTTAACTTTTACTGCCAAAAAACCAAAACCGCCAAAACCAAATTCGCAGGTTTTCATAAACAACATGCCGGCGCCCAATACGGGGTTGCGGAAGAGCTTACCTGGACGAGACAAAAAGATCTTGTAGCGGCTAAACAAGCCGGTCTGTGCACCAACCTGCTCAGTAGTTTTGTTTGCCTTAAGATATTCGGCAAACTTCTGCGCGTAATAGTACTTCTTTTTAAGTGTTGTACCGAGGCGCAAGTGACCTTCGTTGTGCATAATAAATTCAGACACACGGTCGATTGTAGAGATCTTACCCATACGCTGCGACAAGTCCCAGTCTTCACCACTCACCAAGCTTTCGTTGTAGCCGCCAAGCTTTTGGTATAGATCTTTGCGGTAAAAACGTGCAGCTTCAATCCAGTCGATTCCAACATAAAATGAACGCTCGAGTCGCTTACATTGCGCCCAAAAACCCTTACCAAATGACTCCTCAGGGATAACTACACCGCCAACTTTTTCATTTGCTTCGGTCTTGGCCACACAGGCCTCAATAACCTTAGGCCCAAGCTCCATGTCAGAGTCAATAATAACTACATACTTTCCCTTTGAAACTTCAACGCCGTAGTTACGCTGCGCAGACCGCTCCGGGCCACGCACATGCACATTTGGCGTGAAGGTCTTGGCAATTTCTACCGTGTTGTCGGTAGAATGGTTATCAACAACAATCAGCTCAATCTGCGGATAGGTTTGATTTTTAATAGATTGCAAACAAGCCGCCAATGTAGAGGCGCTCTTGTAAGTAGGAACAATGATTGAAACTAACGGCTGGCTCATTTGATTTGTAGTGCTTTCTTGAGATCTTTATAACTTTGCTCGAATGTAATGGTTTTACTCCACTCCCAGGCGGCGTTGCGCAGCTTCTGGTAATCAGCTGTTGGCATAGACAGCAACTGCACGATACCCTTTGCTAATTCAGCAGGCTGAGGCTTAGTAACAATGCCTGTCTTGCCATTTTTTACGCTGTCGCGTAAACCATCAACATCATAAACGACGGCCGGGGTACCTTGACTTGCGGCTTCAGTAACAATCAGTCCCCAACCCTCCTTTATAGAAGTAACGCCTATAAAGTGGCAACGCTGCATGAGCTCCATCTTCTTTTCGTCGCTCACCCGACCCAAGCATTCAATGTCCTTTTTGTGTGGACTCTTGGCTATATAAGCCATAACTTGTTCGCCATAGGCGCCCGAAGTATCACCCGCAACTTTGAGCTGCAAGTCTGGAATATCTTTTTTGGCAATTTCAAAGGCCTTAATCTGCTCGAGTGTGCGCTTCATTTCGCGCATAGCACCCAGACTGAGCATGGTTGGGGTTGTGTATTTTTTAAGTTTCGATATGTCGCTGGCTGCCTGCAAATGTGTGCCTTCAGAAATAATTTTGATTCGGTCCGACTTAAAGCCAAAGCGCTCCAAATCTTTTTTGGTACTATCTGAAATGGTAATAGTTGTAACTTTTGGCTGGCTTAAGAGCCTAGTAGCAAGTGGCTCAAGAATGTGGTAGCCCACGTGGCTCATAGGCGCTGGTGTTTCTAAAAACCAAATCTCACGAGCGAGCTGGTGATAAAACAATACTTGCTGGGCGCTATCTTTAAAGAACGGACTAAAGTAGGCAGCAGTATTAACGTCCTCGATTACTAAATCAAACTTGTTGCGTAAATTTTTAACGTAATAGCGAAGTGCTGCAAATGGGTGGACATAACGGTTATTACCGATGCGAATGACCTTAACTCCATCGATCACATCATGCCTTGTTGAACCTGGGTGACGTGCGGTAAGCAGCGTTACTTCATGTCCATCGGCTATCATGCGCTTGGACAATTCGTGCATTACTACTTCAGCACCACCTGCCCCCGGGTGCGAAGTGTCTTTCCAGGAAATCCAGAGTATTTTCATGCGCTTTTAGCCTCGCCGTTAGTTTGTGAGTTATATTCACGGCGCAGAATGTACAATGGGCGGTCGACGACTTCGGCGTGGATGTGCGCAATATACAGTGCCACCAAGCCCAAACAAGCCAAGATAATACCAACCATAAACAGCAAGATGACTGCCAATATGGCTGGGCCAGTAAAATGCATGTTCCATGGATCTTTTAAGATGTACTTTTCAAACAGGATAAATACAATAGCCGGGCCAGATGTAACCAAAATTGTTACGCCCATGTAGCCAGCAAAGCGTAGTGGCATCATACTATAAGCTGTAAAACTGTTAATAGCTAAAGTAAAGAGTTTGCTTAGGGTGTAAGAAGCTTCGCCGTGCAAACGAACTGGCGCCACGAAGTATACATACTCACGTGAGAAACCAAGCCAATCGATAAGCCCGCGGTTGATGCGATTATGCTCAGTTAGGCGGTTAAATTCGTCAACAACACAGCGGTCCATCAAACGGTAGTCGGTAGCGTGCGGTGTAATTTGCGTATGTGCAATACGCTGCATAATGCGGTAGAACCAAGCTGATGCAAATTTCTTAAACCAGCCTTCGTCTTTGTCGTATTCGCGTACCCCTACAATAACTTCACCGCCAGCTTCCCACTTTTTAATAAAATCAGCAAGCAATGCTGGTGGGTGCTGTAGATCAGCGTCCATAACAATAACCGCCGCGCCGCGTGAAGCATGCATACCAGCCGTTACCGCAGGCTCTTTACCAAAATTGCGTGAAAGCTCAATAAGACGAATGCGCTTATCGCTTTTAATAAGTCGGCGAATTGCAGCCACGGAATCGTCGCGGCTGCCATCGTCTACTAAAATAAATTCAAAGTCGTACGACAAATCATGTGTCGCCATAGAGAGTGCCTCATGGAGGTGAGGCACATTGGCTGATTCGTTGTGAATTGGAATAACAATAGAAAGTAACTTACGAGTTGGCATTCGGTTTCCTCTTATTTTTCAATGCAAAAATTAATCTCCAAAACACAAACATGCCTAGCATGCTCGCACTACCCAACAACAAGCTGTTTACTATCGCGTCCAAGGAACCATGGCTCACGCCTAATAAACACCCTGTCGTTGCGGCACCTAACAAGACAATAACACTTATTTGGTATCGGCGCAAAGCAATATAGTAAGAAATAATTAAGTTAAGAATTGACACTACAAACATAGTCAAACTCAAGGGGCCAAGCAAGTGCGCAAACATTAAGTAATCCTTACCCATAAGCACCGAAATAATCTGATTTTCGAACACCGTAAACACCAGTGTAGCCAACCCGCCCAGCACGCCAACAAGTGCAAAAGACTTAAGTAAGAACTGTCTGTTCTGCTTAGCTGACTGGTGTATGCGCACAGATGGCAGAAGTACTTGCGCTACAGAAGCTGTTAAGAAGAAAATCATACGCGCCACTGTTGAAACACCAGCGTAACGCCCAGCGGTTTCGGCATCAAAGAAGTGCTTTACCACAAAGATATCAACGCTAGATAGCACCGTAACCGTGAGCGAACCGCACAAAACAAATAGCCCATACTTAACTTCGGGCCGTAACACTTTCCATTCAGGCAAACTGAGCAATTTAACATCGGTTGGACGTGCAAAGCCAAGCTTTAAAGCGCTGTATGCCGCATAACCAAAGGCTAAAACCTGGGCTATAACGATACCGAGCACTGCACCACCAGTACTCCAGCCTAGCCATACCAAAAAGGTGGAAAATGCAATCTTGCCGGCTGCGCCAATAAGATTAGCAATCGAAACTGCACCAAACTTTTTGTGGCCACGCAAAAAAGCGCTACGGAATGTAAGTGGCACTGACGCCACTAAAGCCACCATCAAAATAACAAACGGCCATACCGATGAAAACTGAAAGAAGCTGCGCAATTTCCAGCCAAAAGCCATCACAATTACCAGCAGCGTCAAAGACAAAAGCAGTGCAACTTTTTCGAGCTCGTATACAACACGACTCTTTTGAGTTTCATCCTCGTAGTTAGCAACAACATTTACCGTTACTTGGCTTAACACAATCAAAAAGATAGTCATCTGCAAGAATAGCGATACCAAAGCCTGCACTTCACCATAGGCTTCAACGTCCAGCAAACGGCCAAGAATTGGGTAATACGCATAATTGAGAACACCGACCGCAACGGCCCCGAAGAGAGATACGGCGTTGTGCCGCAGGAAAGAACTGGTTCGTATGATACCAAGGAATTTCCGGAACATCTATATACCCTACCAAATACTCCGGATAATCTCCAGAAAAATATACACAAGTTGTGCGTAATTTTAGTGGAAAACTATGCTTTTTCCAGAGACAAGGGGCGTATATGATTAAGTAAATAAAAGGATCCGGCTACGATAACAATTCGTTGTGGCAATTTCAACAATCTTTCAAAAGCCACTGCTGGGTCTGGAATTAGCTCAACCGAATGCAAGCCAGCAGTTTTAGCATAGGCTGCTACAATTTCGGCAGCCACGCTTGCGTACGGCGTATCACGCGGACCACCAAATTCAGTAACAACCAGGCTTTGCACATGTGGGCGCAAAATCTGCAAGCAGCCTTCCACGCGGTCTAAGGCATCAGACTTATCTACAAAAGCGACCAAGGCAGCTACGTCAGCCTTTGGGTATTGCTGCGCAACACCCGTAATAAAGGCGTCCATCTTTTGTTCGTTATGTGCGCCGTCTAAAATAACCGTCTTGTCACCGATAGTAAATACCTCCATGCGACCCGGAATTTGTACCTTAGATGCCTGAAGTTTTTGGCTCGCATTTAATTGCTGCTCTTGCCTACCTAGCGCAACTTCAACTGCGGCAACTGCCAATGAAAAGTTACGCCGCTGAAAACCTGGCAAATGCTCAAGCTGCACTACATCACTCTGGTCTAAGATATGCAATTGAGCTTGTTTAAGGCGTGCACGCTGCTGCACAGACTGCATGATTTCGGGCGCCTGCCTAAACATACACACCTCGTTGCGATGCTGAATAATACCAGCTTTTTGCTCGGCAATTTCACCTAGGGTACTGCCTAAGATGGACATGTGATCAAAGCCAATATCCGTTATTACGCATATCTTATCTTTGCGATCAATAGTATTAGTCATATCAAGCAGACCACCAATACCTACTTCAACCACGGCATATTCCACCCGCATGGCGGCAAATTCCCAAAAAGCAAACGCAATCATAAGTTCAAAGTAGTTAGGCACCAAGCCTGCTGTTTCTACTAGGTGTAAAAAGTGCTGCAAATCGGCACAAAAGGTAGCCTCATCAAGCGGTATGCCGTTAATTTGCACGCGGTCGTTGATATCCACTACGTGCGGCGAAACAGTTAAGCCCACCGTGTGACCGCTAGCCTGTAGTAAAGCGGCAGCATAGTAGGCCGTAGAAGTCTTGCCCGAGGTGCCCGCTACATGGATGGTTTGCAATGAATTCTGTGGATCGCCAAGCACCGACAAAAGTTGCCGCATATGGTCAAGATTATAAGCCTGGCCTTTGGGTCGGTTTGGTGAATAGTACTGCTCAAGTGCAAGCCGAGCTTCTGCCAAGGTTGTTATCTGCATACCTCTATTGTATCCAAAAAATCACAACTACGTTACTTACCAGCGCACAAATTTACGAACATCCATATAGTTTTGCCACCCACTAATGTATTTTTGTCGCAGGGCGTCAGGAACATCATCAGTAATAGTGTCTGGGTCTCGAAGCTCCCAGGTCTGGAAATGTGAAAATTCTTCACCCGCCGCCCCAAGGGCAATGGTGTCGTAGTCTGTCTGCTTAGGTATATGAGTAAAACCTGCCGATACACATGCCGCCGTCACTAACTGATCGGACTCCAACACATCAAGCTGCACTGCTTGCGAATATAGATCTTCTTGTGCGTGCGCTGCCAAACGGACAGTTGCCGATAAAGCCACTTCTGTAGCCAGTCGTGCACGTGGGTCCAAGAGGTGGACCTTAAGCTCTGTGGCCTCAAACGATGGGCGCAGTGCCACGTGCCCTGCTAGAAACGTTTGCCTATCTCTTGTGGCAAATAACCCGCCTTGCTTAAAGCCTGCGGCATCTAATGTATCAATCAGGGTCTGCGGCGAGCTGTACGTACCAGGCACAACAATCTCACTTTCGGTTAGCGGATCCTGGAAGTCTGTGTGTGGCAGCGTGTTGGCAATTTCTTTGCTTAATGGCCAGAAATGCTCTAGGTCACTAGCATTAAATTCCATAATCTCAAGCTTTAGGGGATCGTCGTGCATTCCAACTAATAAAGCTGGCAGCTGTTCAAAGTGTGGTTTTGTCATAGATCAGACTACTATACCAGCTACTGAGTACCGGTAAAAGAAGTAAAAAATCACATCTTTCGTGAGTCGTAGGCCCAATGCAAAATCGCTTGGCGCTGGCGTGGCCGACATTGAATATCGCCTTGTTGGCAGCTATTCTGTAGCTGAGCTATGTGCCGGCGAATTGCCTTCCAGCGTTTAATCTGGCGGGCATCTTCTTGTGGTATACGCCGGCCCATGTAATACCGGCAATACCACAAAAACCAGCCGTGGGGATCTTCAAAGTAAATCCAACCTTTTTGTTGCCATACTTTGAGCGGCTGACTGGCATTGACCTTAAAATAGTTGAGTTCTTTTTGAGCGCCCTTTGACGACAGCGTAACGCCATCAAACCAATCAGCGGGAAATTCCTTGGGAACCTCGTTAAAATAGTCACCACCAAAGATACCTAGATGCAGCATTTGCTTTGGGGTAAGCTCTGGGGAAAAATCATCGGCAAAATGTGCACCTTCTGGCTCGGTTAGCGCATAGGTATATCCCGTTTGGTAGGCTTCGTCTACAGTAACCTGCTTCATACAATTATTTTTACACAAACTATTTCAACCACATACCTTGTTATTGGTCAATTTTATGTTATAGTCTGGTCGATGCATGATCTTCCGCCCAACGTATCACCTATGCGCTACATTCACCACGCCAAAGAGCGCTACCTTACAGACCCGCAATCGGCGGTAGCTATTGCCGGCGACACCATAGAACATCACGCGCTACTACAAGGACGCGAAGGTCCTACGGCTGCAGACTACATAGCTGTTCATAATGATTTTATGGCCAGCGCAGATTACATGGATGCCCTGCGCGAACAGTCATTGCCTAAGGGCCTTAGCCCCAAAGAACGCACCAAGGCTAGTGCCGACCTCATCGATAGCATGTCAATAGAGGATTTTGACATTCACCTTGAACGCTGCAGCAAGATATTAGAGTACGTCCCCTACCTTAATGTAGCGGCTGACCAAATTGCTCAGGACACGCTTGTGGAGGACCAACATAATGCCAGCCCAGAAGATTACGGACCCCTCGTCCGCCATATTTACGAAAATAATGACCCTGGCGACCAAGCCACAATGCTCTTTGACCTGGGCCGCGTGATACTGGCAGGTAAGCTTGGATCCACGCTTAATCTTTTGGCCGTGCCTGTTCTTAATAAAATTGACTTTGATGGCAATTACAGTAATAAGCTTCGAGAAGAAGTTGCCAGCATTAGAGGTCGGACGTTCCATCCCCTACCAGAAATGCTTACCTTGCTACGGCGAGACGGTGAGCTTAGGTATGTTGCTAAAGAAAAGCGCCAATTTACGCTGCGGCTTATAGATGCCTACCAGCAGTGGGTTACGAGCTGTAGCATTGTTAATACGACCACTTTGCTTGACTCCATAAAACCCAAGCAAGAACCAGTGCCAACCAGCCAAAGCCCCGAAGAAATTGCCGGCTGGACCACCGAGCAGCAGACTCTCACCGATAGCTACCAGCAGCTTGCTGCGCCATACCGACCACCAAACCGGACTCTAGAAAAGAAAGGGCTTCGCCCCTTTATCACGGCGATCCTTAAAGATATTCGTGACCCTCATCGGCCGCTCGAAGCACAACAGCCCGAAGAGTCAGCTTTTGCAAAACGCATTACGGGCACGCTTGTTACCCTCGAACAACATGGTAAACGACCTGCGGCGACAATAGCTGCAGAGTTTGAACATCTTGTACCCGCTGAGCAAGCAACAAGAACTCGGCTTGTTCAACTTCAGCAACAACTCCAAGCATCAGGCAATACACAGCTCGACATGCCAGCCTCGCTCGGTGATGACCTGGCCTGGATTGCAGCAAACTGGGCACACATTGCACCCACCGTACGCAAAGGTTGGCCCAGTCAAGACGCCTCTGTAATCAAAAACATCGAACAAAGCTTAGCCCACTATAAGATAGCACGGGCTCTACTTGAACAGGATCCGCGAAACAGGCTATACGCTGCCGCTAAACACCTTGGTAAGGCAGCACTAACGCCAGAGGTGCGACCTACAGCTTCTCGCACGGTATATCGTATTAGCCGCGAGGCGGCTGCCGAAAGTCTCAGTTCAGTGCAAGATCTTACTAAAAATATTTCGCTCAGCAATCGGGCAGCACTCATACTAGAGCTTAGCGCCACACCAGATGCCGAACTTTATTTTGCCGATAAAGCCACAAGCAATCGCGATCGATATTTTATTATTCGTACTCAAGATAGCAACGGCCAGGGTTGGTTTATTTTTGAAACACTCGATAGTGAGCGCGCCACCTATCTTTTACCAGCAAAGCTGCTTCATGAGAATCACGGCACACCCCTCGAAAACATCGAGGACGAGCTTAGTGCGGTACTCGAGTATAATAAAGCCGATGTTCAGTTAATGGGTGAACTCGCCGACTTTAATCCACAACTTGTGCATCAAACAGACTGGACAGCGCAGTCTCACATTCAACGAATCCACGCTCGCATGCAGCAATTTAAACAAAGTTAGCAAACCCCTAAGTGACATTAGAGAATTTCCCCAAGCATAGTGATGAAATTATGGCCGCCTCAGCCGAGCCTTTGCCGCCATATATAACAACACGAATACCTAGTGTTGTGCGAGATATGGGACTAACCGATATCTGTGACGGCCTAACCTCACTTGGGGCACGTAAAATTCTTAACGGTCGCCTGGCCATAGAAGCCAATGCTCAATACGACAATCAACTTCTAGCGATTAGCCAGTGCGATGGAATAGTATCCGACGAATTGGCCCAGAAACTTCATGTTCGTATAGCCAGTGGCCTCGTTAAGCCCAAAGAGCACGCATTTATAGTATTGAGCAGCGTAGCAGAGCATAATCCAGAACTGATGCATGCCTCTTTTGCACATCTAAAGGCATCGCCGGCTCGCACCTTAGCAGCCATGCGCGAAGCACAGCGGCTTGGGCTGGCCATGCTCACGGTATCAACTACTGGCATGCAAGGTGGCTTGCAAGAAGCATCTGCAGCTATTGTAAACCCGTTGGCCGAAACTGACGGGTCGGGAAAAGCCAGCCATTACAACAGGCGAACCGCAGGTGGTTTAGCCTTACTGGATGCCCTTGCCAACTACCGCAATATTAATCTTGATGAGCTACCTGTATATCAGCAAACTATCCTTGAGCCGCAAAAGGCCTTAGAGCAGCACATCAAAGAATTTGGCGGGCCCATATTGTCTGCACAGCAGTTACGCAATGAAGCACCGGACATTATTGCGCAGCGATACAAGCGGGAATTCCAAAATAGAGTTTTTTACTTTGATCCCATTGCAGCCTTAGGGTGCATTTACAATGCCGAGCCAAAGCTAAAAACGTCAAAAGACCACTTAGGGTGGTACTGCTCAGCGGTTGCCATTCAACGTTTTGATAGAGCACTAGGTGACACATATTCACTCAGTGCACGGGGACCGAACCAGCACGCTGCCAAGCAGGCGGCGGCAAGAATTGTGTTGCAGCACATTGGAGCCACAAAAATAGATAGAGATTAGCTAGAAGTTAGGCTCTTGGCCATAGCCAAACAACTGATCGTATACAACACGCTTATCACTAGCAGTTGCCAGGTAAATGCCCTGGTCATCTAATAGCTTCTTTTGCTCTGGCGGTAGCTGCTGTGACTGTTCAAAAATTGCAAGAATCTCCCGGTTGTCGTCATCTGCGGCAATACGGTTTATAGACACCTTTGAACATACAGTGCATACGTGAATTAAGGTAATTTCGCCAATAGTCTTGTTTTTGTCGCCTTCAATTCGAAAAGTTAGGCCGATAGGTTGCATGTTACCTTTGCAAGGGGCGCGGCGATCACCTTTTTTGTCGTCAACATGGCGCGACCACAGGCAAATATTGCAGTGGTTTCTATTGGCCGTACCCATGTATTGGTTAATAGCTACCCATTTTTTACAGTGTGTGCATGTAAAACCACCACCCTGCTCTTGCCTGACTTTGCGCACTACAAGATGTTCGGTATTGTGGTTATTTCGAGGGCGTTTGTCGTGAGAGCGTTTCATGGTGTTTCTGATAAGTAAAAACCAGTCAACAGTGACTGGTAGATTCATGCTGTATTATACACAACTTGTCCAAAATGTCAATGGTACTCGCCGCTACCAGAGTGCTTAATAACAGAGGTAGGCCATACATTTATATAAAAATGCTCATGTTTTACCACCAGTCCCCAAAGTTGATACTTAGTGTTTTATACAATGTTTTTACTTGATGTAAAGTGATATATTAGCCTAATGTCCGAGAATCCCCCTTTTAACTCAAGGAGTCGGCTCACATCTGCACCTGCCGTACTCCCAGAGCATGTTATACAAAATATCCCGATAATTGCCAAAGAACGTGGCCTGCCCGACATAAGCGACGGCATTCGTAGCATTGGTGACTTACTAATTCGCAGCCCTCAAGAGGAGGAAATCTGCTCACAGTCCTATATTGCACCCCTGTTAGATGCAAGAGAAAAAGACCTTATGCTACCGTCCACTCTCAGGCGGCAACTACAAATTAAAATTGCCTGTGGAGCCCTTAGGCCACGAGAGCACGCAGTAATGGCTTTTGGCTTTAAGAATACCGCAAAGCTACGTCATGCAAGTATGCCCCTACTCAAGGATAACGTGCGCTATGCATTTGATAGCCTCAATTTTGCCGCTGATCGCCAGTTATTAAAAAGTTCCGAACAACGCCGCAAGGGTGGCCCTAGAGTGAGTTTTTGCTGGGGCAATACTATGGCCGTTAAAGAACCCAATGGCTCATACAGTCAGGCTGTCGCTGACCTCCTTAAGATTGATCTTTCGGGCATCTCAGACCCACGCCAGGAACGTCTGGCCCCAGCCACTGTGCATCGGCGCTATATTGAACGCTATGGTGGACTGCCAATGAAAGAGGCGGACCCTCAGGCCCTTCGTGACGAGTTAAAGCACCGTTACGAGCAAGACCTAGAAGGCCGAATCTTCTATCTCAATCCAGTAAGCACCTTGATGCGCATTTTTGAAGGAAGATACGGCCCTAGAGCATGGCACGACGTAAAGACAGGGTACAACCCAGCACTACCAAAAGAGCAGCAAAAAGCGCCATGGACTCTCCCAGTACAGTGCGCAGGCCTAGGGGGTTTTGGATTTGAGACCGAAGGCTTAACCGCACAAGCCGCACACCAAGCTG
The DNA here is from genome assembly GCA_964494765.1 of uncultured Candidatus Saccharibacteria bacterium. GTDB lineage: Bacteria > Patescibacteriota > Saccharimonadia > Saccharimonadales > UBA4665 > CAMLQK01. The sequence continues at coordinate 33,364 of CAZBRP010000004.1, read as the reverse complement.
GAGCGCGGCTTATATTAGATCATATTGGCGCCACAAACCTTGACCTACTCAAATAACATTAAAACCACCGCGTAGTATGCGGTGGTTTTAATGTTAACAACTACAGTTTATAACTGAGGGTTAGTGGCAATGGTGTAAGGGTCACCGTACACGCTCCACTTGAGCGGAGGGTTTAGATTAAGGTTGCCAGCTTTTAAGAATACACGCTGAGCATTTTCGATACGCGTCACATCTTCGTGAGCTGCTTCAGCCTTCATGGCCTTATTGCGAGCGTCCATAAAGGCGTTTAGGTACGTAGTTTCGTTGCCGCCCTGTGCCGGAGTCTTGGCTGCCTTCATGGCTGCTGCGCGAATCCCACCGAAGCTAGCAGAATCACTACCAGGGCCATGCACAACATAGGCATCATAGTATATAAACTGGCCAAGCGCATGAATACCATCACTAATCCCCTGGTTCACTGCTGGATTAAAGTATGCACGGTCACGTTCGTCATTTTGGGCTTTTTGGAACTTAGCGTCCTTCGCGGCAGTCTTCCAGTCTTTGGTAAAGTTAGGGTCAAGGCCAGCGTGAGTTGGGTTAAATGATCCGATCTTCTTTAATGCGGGCAGGTATTTGGACAATACATTAGTTGGCTGAATCTTGGTGTAGTACTCAATGAGCGGTACCATATCGCCACAACCAGTACAGAAACCAATAATACCTGCCGTGTAACCGCGACTGTCACCAATATCTTCGATATATGCGTACTGAGATTTCCAGTCAAGGCTCGAATTTTCGGCGCTCGACACTAACTGCATGGCAATTTCTTTTTTGGTGGGGTCGAACAAGCTCACTGAAGTAGTACCGCCCGGGTTCTGTGGATTTGTGGGAGTGGGAGTGGGCGTTGGCGTAGGTGTTGTACTACCGCCGCCCGTACCTGGAGTAGTCGTGCCGGAACCACCCGTAGCCGGAGCTTTAATGGTCCACTTTTGTGCGGCCGTATTGTTACATGGCCACATCCAGATCTGCGTACCATTGGCCGTACCAGCATATTTATCGTCCAAGCAAAGCCCAGAGTTAGGATTTACAATAGAGCCGTTGGCGTTAAGCTGCCACTTTTGTGCAACGGTGCCGTTACAAGTGTACAGCTGCACAATAGTTTTTGCTTCCTTACCGGCACCCTTAACGTCCAAACAGAAACCATTGCTGTTTACGATAGTGCCGTTATCTGTGAGTTTCCACTGCTGCGCAGAAGTCCCGTTACAGTTATATAGCTGGATTTTATTACGGATCACTGCTTTGTTACCGGCGTTGTCCAAACATTTATCAGCTGCTACTGCCGACATAAATGCCCCGTCACGAGAGGCGGCGCGAGTTAAATAGGTGGTTATAACCCCGCCTACAATCGCGAATGCTACAAAAATAATAAGCAGCGTTGCGTTTCGTTGCCAAAAACTTTGCGACGATGCTCCGCTGCTTACAACTGCTGATTTCTTTTTGGCACTCGCCGGCTTTTTGGCGGTGCGACTTTTTGATGTTTTTGTTTGCGGCACGGTAGATCCTTATGCTTATTTTTTCATTGTACGCACAAAGCACTAAGTGTTGCAAGTTTTACGATAAAGTTGTTACCTTTTTAACATATGTGTGGCTAGCTAACCCCGAACGGTCTTGCGGTTGCGATAAAACATCACCATAACACCGTTGGCAATCACACTCAATGCTGTTGCAAAGCCGTTGCCAATCATATTTGATGATCCAGAAGAATCAGACAAAGATTCACCACTTAAGCCAGCTATGATGATATACAGAACAAGTGTCACCACTATGCCTTTTACCACAAACCAGTGGCCGCCTAAACTCAACAAATGTTGGCTCCGGCGTAATACTTGCCTAATGGGCATTTTGGGCTCGAAAATAGCCACATATGGCACGAGTGCAAATAGTACAAATGCAACCACCATCCAGACCGCGCCAAGAATAGACAAAATAGGGATTAGTGCCAGCATTATCATGCCGCCATCACTACTGCTACTAGAGTAGTACACCAGCGGCACAACAATAATCGCTACAATGGGCCAAATGGCCACAGCCAGCATAAACAAGTTGGCAATAAGTATACGCTTAGCTCGTTTAAATGCTGTAAGCAACACGCCTTTCAGTGATGTATGTCGCTGACCATTGTCATATAACGGCAAGGAGGTCGAGGCCATCATAAAGGCCGTCATAATCGTCCACCAAACTGATACTCCTAAAAGTAGAATGATCGCTTTTATAACAATTAACACTAGAGAACCATTCTGCCAAGGCAACAAGAACGCCGCTGCCGTTAATAGAGTTGTTGTAGTAATTGCAATAAACCCACTAGTTATCGTGGCCAGCAAAAATACTCTAAGGTTACTGCGGGCTGCAGCAAAAAAATCCTTAAACGCCTGGCGCAGCGTATACTTGGGCGGTCGTTCACTTATAGTCGGAGCTGCCTGTTGAGGCTGTTGAGCGGGTGGAGTAGCCTGGGGCTGTACAGATACTTGAGGCGACTGTACGGGTTGAGGCTCTGGGAACGGCGCAGCGATAGCCTCCGGCGCTGATTGTGGCGCTAAGGCTGTCCAAATGGCACGGTCTACAACTTCCGGCTGCCAGTTGTGCTGGAGCAAGGTGGTACGGATATGCTCAACCGATATGCCCTGCTGCGCATGACGTTTGATGTAGTTAACAAGCTCTGAAAATTGGTCGTTCACGACTGTACGGACTCCTTTAGGCACCTTTGGTTAAAACAGCTAGTCGTAAACAACTATCCTTTGACACAACATTATACCTATGTTGCCGCACATGTACAGTGCACTTCCAGCTACATGAAAGGCGTTTAAGCGCTTAGGCGCTCAAACGAAACTGCTGGCCGCATACAAAGGCTGCCGCTAAAGTAGAGATATTCGTATACCTATCCGGGTCTTGGCTCAATACTAGCTGCAACTCGGATACTGCCCGTTCACGCAATGCTGCGTCCGCTGGGGTTAGCGCTAGTTGCAGTAATGAATCACCTGGGTGGTCGCTTAAAACAGCCTTGGTAATAGCTGGCTTGTAATGCGCAAGCGCCAAGCCGTATTGGAGCTGCACTTGTTTAGGCATATCGCGGCGGCGACGCCTAAAAATATCTTCGGTAATATGCGGATGTGTCGCTGCCGCACGAATGCTAGTAGACATAGTTGAACCAAAGATAAACTTATCTTTTGATGTATCAAGCACCTTAGAATTTAGCATACCTTGCACAAAATCAGGGTAATTGTGAAGCAGGTTTAGTAAAGCCCAGCCAAACTTACGTGGCTCAAGATTCCACGTATCCTTATATTCTTGCATATCGGCCATGAGCACTTTGGGGTTCTTGTAGGCGAGTGTTGCTGCTGCCGCTGGCGCCTCATCTAGCCCTAGGCTATGCAGGGTTTTGGCTGCATTTTTGTCATTAGGATGCAGCGTCAGGTCAACGGCTACGTCATAGCTAGCAACAAGCGTACTGGCGCCCACAAAAGCGTCCATTTCCGCTACGCGCTCTGGGCGCAAACGTGCAAGTGCACAACCCAATACTCCCCGATTAGCCCCACGCACATCATTAGCCCGTGTGGTTATGCCGACTTCGTTAGTCTTATCCTCCCAGGCGTCGCTCAGCAGCACCGCCGCCAACATATCTGTTTTCACGTCCACCAACGACGCAGCCGCCCATGCGTGTGGATCAGCTAAGCCAATTATTTCTTGCTCTTTATTATTTGGATAGCCCCGGGTCTCCATCCATTGCCATAAACTATATGCCGTGTCTGGGCTGTACTGTCCGAGCGGGCCAACTAAATCTATCATTTGAGTCACGTATTCCCACACCTTAAGACGTTCTGTGGCTACCTCAACTACTTGGTCAACTGCCAAACGCACAGCTTGCTTCTCGGTTGTGTTCCACGGAGTAATTTTAGGAGCTTTGCTGGCAAAAGCAGCAGCCAGGCGTTCATCGTATGTCTTGGGAACAGCCGTCTGCGAACGAGTCGCCCTGGCGTCTGCCTTACCTTTTGTGTCTTCCTTTCGCGTAAGCCACCAGGCCAAGCTACCGCCACCTACCGCAGTAGCAGTAATGCCAGCTAGTAACGCTCGGCGGCTGATTTTTGTGGTGCTATCGGGTGTTAATGTGTAGCGCTCAGGTAAATTAGCCACATACGCTGCTGCATCAGCATCGAGCGGTAGTCGCCAATCCCTGGCAGCCATATCTATTGTTTGACGGTTCTTAGATTGTTTGGCGCCACTCTTTGCAAGCGATTCCCGTACAGCCTCGCCAAGCTCTGTCATGCTGCCATAACGGGCTGCAATATCCTTGCTCATTGCTTTAGCAAGCACTTGCTGTACCGCTTCACCAACCATGTCAACGCCGCCAGTAGCAGTTTTTAGTTCACGTATGGGCACTGGTTGCTCTAAGTGAGCCATTGCTAAGGTTTGTTGGTTGTTATCGAATTCTTTAAACGGGGGTATGCCGGTTACAATATGCAGCCCACTTGCGGCAGTCATATACTGATCGTGAGGAAATAATGCGCCATACTCATAAAACTGGCGTGGGTCTGCATATAAAAAGGTGCCGGCGCCAATGTGTGTTTGAGTAACTGCCAGTGGGTTATCGTAACCGCGCCGGGCAATGCCAAAATCAGCTAGCTTAACTTGCAGGGGCAAGTCGGGTCCGCTGGGCTCAAATAATAGTGCGTTTGCTGGCTTTATGTCACGGTGCACAATCCCACCTGGGCGCCTTGATCCATCCGGCCTCTCGCCATGGGCATGCGCTACACCAGCGATCATATCAAGCAGATATTGCGTGGCTATCCTGGTAGGCAGTCGGCCTAGTTCGGTACGCTTGGCGTACTCCATTTCGTCGGCCACACTGCCAAGGGCCCTATCCATAACCGAAAAAAGATATCGCTGTGGACGTATATCCGCCTGGCGCTCGGCTTCACTCAATGGAGACTCAAAAGCGGCAGCAAAATGCACGGTCGCAACATTGGGGTGATCGCCCAGGCCATGCATAGCCTTAACTTCGCCCTCAAAAAGTTCAGTGGTTAGGGCGTCGGGTGCTTGAATAATCTTGATTGCCAGACTTTTAGGATCAGGTTGGCTTTGCTTATATCCGCCATATACTTCGGCCTGGCCACCACCGCCCAAACGCTCAGTTACTACATAGCCACCAGGCCTAACAGCATTAAAGTGTTCAGATGCATGTTTCAAGTCGCCCTCCTCCTACAATTCAGCTTATATCCTTACATATCAAGATACGATACGCAATAAAAAATGCGCCAGTTGCCCAAAGCCCCCAGCGCATTTTTTGCTATAGCCTAAACTACTTACGGTGTAAGCAAAACACCACTTTTAGAAACTGATGGCTCTGTGCACATACTGCGGTTAAAACAGCAAGGTCGCTTAAGCCCGTTTTTGAGCTTGGATAATGCGACTTCTATGTGATGCTTGCGAGTTTCTTCGCTGTTAGTAGCACGGATCCAACGAATCCAATCCCACCGTGCCATTGGCGTTCCAGCCTGCCACAACGCTTCAGCTTCGCCGTCTTTTTTAAGCGCAGCGGCAATATCAGCTGGCACTTCAGGCTCTGGCCACTCTTTAGATGACTGAATAGCCAACGCCATAGCATCACCCTCGTGCACCTTAAGAGCCTTGAGCATCTCATCACTCACTTTAAGCCAATGACTCCCCCGGCCGTCGGGTTCAAGAGCAGTCTTAAAGTAAAAATCGTTAATCGTGCCCTCAACCAGGGCCATGCCACGCGATGGCAACTGTACGCTTGCATCTTTAGGCAACAAAACCAGATACATTGCACCAATTTTGAGTAACGGTGCCGTAAAATCGATTGTTGACATATCATTACTCTCCTTAAATAACTGCTATATTACCCTTATTGTAACAGATTGAGCGCTCACAAACTATATCAATGTTTGACATATATCTAACTTTGATATAAATTAGATGCATTATGAGCAAAGAAAAAGAACTACTACCACGGATCGCTTTTAGCATTCTATTGGCGCTAAGCCTTAAAGAACGTCATGGGTACGAAATTATCCAACAAGTCGAGGAAGACAGCAACGGCAAAATGAAGCTCGGACCCGGGGCGCTATACACCAGTATCAAACAACTACACAAAAAAGGCCTTATCGAGGAAATCAAGCGGGCTGACGATACAAGGCGTCGTTACTACAAGCTCAGTGGTGAGGGTAAAAAAGTCCTAGAAGAAGAACTGGAATATTACCAAACTGCCCTGCAGCTAGCCCATCAGCGCCAAGTGCTGCAAGGAATCAACTTGCATGCGTAACCGTTTTAGGTTGTACAGGTTATTTTTAAAGCTCTACCCCCGTTCGTTCCAACGTGAATACAGCCAGCAAATGCTGCAAACACTAGACGACATGCTCAACGACCAGCCCGATACACCCAGCCGCATTTTGGTATGGCTGCGCGTGAGTGCCGAACTCCCGCTTAGCATTGGACAAGAAACAATAACTTCACTCGGAGAAACCAGCATGGAAAAACTATCACTCACTAACAATAAGCGTCTGATTTTTGGTGCAACCATTATCATACTTTTAGCTTCTGTCTTTATCTTTAAGGGCTGGATCCAGAATACCGTCGTCCCCTTTGGCACTGGTGTTTTTTACAAGCACGGCGTCCAAACCAAACTCCAGGATCAGCATAAAGCTATTGGCTCACCTTTCCAAACGTTGTCGCACACTAATCCTCAGCCACGAACTGACTGCTCTACCCTGTATTCACAGGCCTATAAAACACTAGTCAGCTGCACCTCGGTGGCCGCAGCAGATATTGCGATTAGTCCCACCAACCACGATAAGCCAAAACTTATTGATGCCGCTAAAGCAATTGAAGCACGGCTAAAACACGAGAACTACGAGCTTTCGAGCACCAATAACATAACGCTAAGCACCCTGATTGCCGCTGCCTTCGAGGGCAAAGGCGATACTAATGCCGTTATTTACCACAAAACTACGGATAATAACATATGCGTCCTAAGCGCTTCATTCAACGTCAAGGTTCACACCGTATCACAGCAACTAGCCTGTAACCGTAACATCAACGTACTTGGCCAGCCGCGCATGCCACAGTTTAATTAATAATCAGGTCGTCACCCTAATAAATAAAACGCCACCTGCCACGTGGCGTTTTTTGCAGGTACTATTACGCAGAATGTGCAGTAGTACCGCACGTAATGACATATACTTTAAGCATTAGCTAAAAGGATTTGCCCATGTCTCCCGACGTAAAGGCTCGCATACAAGACCGTACACAGCAAGTAGTAGCGTACGCTAAAAACCACGCGCTGGTAGTAGGTTTTGTAGTCATATTTGCAATTTTTGGAGTTGTTGCCCTGGTGCTTACCCGCGCAGCAACCGATAGCGCTGCTATTGTTGGCATTGGCAACATGTGCCTTGATAACAATAGAAACATTAAAGCAAATGGCAATAAAATTCAGCTGTATACCTGTAACGGTACAAGTGCTCAAAAATGGTCAATTAAGGCCAACAGCACCATTGTTAACGACAATGGGTACTGTCTCGACGTAAAAGGTGCTGGCAAAACTGCCGAAACACTCGTACAGTTGTACAGCTGTAACGGCACCGTTGCCCAAGTATGGAAAGTCAACAAACAACAACATACCATTACCAATCCCAACTCCGGGCTATGCTTAGACGACAAATACGCACACACTACAAATGGCAATCAAATTTGGATATATACCTGTAACGGTACAAGTGCTCAAAAATGGAACCCAGCAGAGCCCACAGCCCCTAATCCTACACCACAGCCCCCATCTACTACACCAACTCCCACACCCACAAACCCGCAAACTCCAGCCCCAACCAACCCACAAAACCCAGGCACTGGCAGTATCAACCCAGTGGGTGTTCCAGGTTCGTGGAAGCTCGTGTTTAACGATGACTTCACAAAGGACACAGCAATTAACCAAACGCTCTGGTCGCAAACTTCACCTGCCGAAACTCAGTGTGGTCAAGGCAATCACCAAAATGGGCAGGCTGAGTGGAATCAAGGCTACACAAACAATACGCTCAACAGCACCGATGGTTTAGTAATCACTGCTCTGCGCCAAACAGTTAAGAAATGTAACGACACCTTTACGTGGACTGGTGGACTATTAGCCTCTAAGCAATCCTTTAAACCAGGTAGTGTTATCGAACAAAAGTTTCAATTTCCTAAAAGCGTACCCGTTGGTGGCTGGGCTAGTTTTTGGACATGGTGCGCCGATGGCTCTAATGGCTGCGAAGTAGATGTATACGAAGCGTGGCCGCCAAACAGCAACGGAAACGGCACTGTAACAGCGTCTAACCATGTTGGTGTCGGTAACTTTGGTGGCACTAAAGCCTATGTTTCCCTCGGTGATTGGCATGTTATGAGCGCCGTTATTGGCCTCAATAACGTTACCTGGTATTTAGACGGGAAATCAATTGGCAGCGCTACTCAGCGTACAGCCCAGCGCAATTTTAACGTTATTATTGATAATGACGTTTGTGATGGCAGTGCCTGCCCTGCTCCAGCAGCTACAACCAATAAAATCACTCAAAATGTCAGCTATGTACGCGTGTGGGAGCCTGCTCGCTAAGCACAGTTGGCTAGCTCGTTACGCCCTGCGGCAAAATGTCAGCGCCCCAGTTTCGCATCGCATAAGCATGGGCCCGCCATTCGTTTTTATCCACCATCCAGCGAGCGCCAAGAGGCATTGACGCGCCTACCGAGGCAACCATTCCTACGCATGTAACACCCACCGTGCTAACATCGAGCAGGGTGCGTTCTGGCTCACCCTGTATATTGTAAGTTGCTGCATAGGTCGACATGCCCACAATCGCCAAACCCCAACCATACCGGCCGACTCGCTTCACCCGTTTTTGCACTTCTTTATCATGGTAGGCAATTTTTTCGGGAGCTATACCAGTGAGATCGTCACGCATATGACTCGTCTCGTGCAACAAAGCAAATTTTAACCCTACGCGGCCAGGCTTGGCCTGAGGCGAAATATAATAGCTGATTGCCCTCTTCTGGAGTTCAACCTGGTCTCCATCGGTATTTATTATCTGCTCGCCTTGGGTATCCTTGGTGTACATGCCCAGCGCAATCCGACTTTTGCCAGGAAGAAAAACCACGTCAAAGGCGTAAGCTTGGTCTAGTTCAACGCCCGCATTTACCATTAGGCTGCCCATTGGTCGTGGGTCAATATGTAATCGTTGTTGATGAGCCTCCATGCCTTGTGCAAAAAGAACTCGTGGACTGGCTATTTCTGTCATGTACTCCTCTTGCGATCATCAAAAACTTATGCCTGTGTTATAAATACCAATGCCAGCCATAATAAATGGCAGCCTGAAATGCATAACATACAGTAAGCCACCAATAAGATAGCTTGCAATGGTTGCAGCGTGCATGATTTGGAATTTGCGGGCAATTACTTTATCCCATAGGCTTGCCTTACCTTCAGCGTCCAGCGAATCATATACCAGCGCATCGTCTGAACCAGACACCAGTGCCATACCAACCGTAAACATGATCATGCCAACCAAAATATACCAATACGCTTCTGCGAAGCCCTGCATCAAGAATCCGGCCGACATAAGTAATAAGCCAATCTGTAGTTGTCGCTTACGACCAAGCAAATCAGCCAGTGCTCCAGATGGAATTTCAGCAATAAGACCAATGCCAAATACCAGCCCATCTAAAACGCCGATCTGCCGGTCAGACATATACAACCGATAAAAATACAGCCAACTACCAACCATAAAACCACACGTTCGTAAGTGCAGTCAGGATGTATAATTTGGCAACGTTTTTGGAAGCGGCAGAGACCATAGATATCCTATGTGTTCAGTAGTATTCACTTAATCATAGCAGAGGTGAGGGATTCGGCTCTGGTGGACTACAAAAGTTCGGATCCTCCTATCAGGGTGCGACCGCAAGCTCACACAGAGACACAAGGACACTAGTTATCCACAGAATTATATGCGGTCACTCTATTTTATGTGTATATACGACGTATCTACACTACAAGCGTGCTAATATTAGTACAAGTTTTTTTAGCTTAAGAAAGGCATGAATGAACGCGCTACGAGAACATAACATTTTACCCCCTACCGCCTCGGCTTCCCTGCAGCAAAATACCGAACACTTGCCAGTCGGAGATTTCTTCGAACAAGCCAACGAACTTCTTACTCCCGTGAGTGATATCGTACGGTCAGATATCATACCATCACTTGAACAACATGATGGACGTTGGCATCCATCTGGATACATGGTGTACTCTCTTGGTACCCACCACAACCTCGGATCCTTACGCTTACACGTCTGGCCGAAAGGTAAGCGACTCAGCGACACCCGAGAGGCACCCGGCTCGCCTCGTGATGTGCATGACCATGTCCTCCATATCGCCTCCGTGGCTGTCGGTGGTACGTTCGAAGACGACATTTACCAGGTAACCCGAGTAGGACGAGATCTTGCCGATGAAAAAATAGCACAAGAAGGACTCTTGCGTGTGTTTACTTTTCCCGATGACGATCCAAGCACAGGAATGCTCGTCACTGACGGACGTATCGTACGAGCGACCCCTGTCGCACGCCGTGTGGTACCAACTGGCGAGCGCCACACAATTGAGGCCGGCGTATTTCACGCGCCAGCTGTCGCAGAGGATTCTCTAGCAGCTACACTATCTTTTAGCTCTACCCGGGTCAACCTTGCAGGCCCACACATCCTCGCCGGCGGTTCAGCTGATCCTATCCGGGGGAGCCGAAAACGCCTCGTATCTGCCGAAGATGCTCATATGGTCAAAGAACAACTTACTTAATTAATTTAGTTACGAGATTTTTATGATTGAAATAGAACGAAAATTTACCCTTACTCCAGACAAAAAAACAGATATCGAAGAGCAGCTTCGGCAGCAATTTGACTTACCGGAGCCGGTACGACAAGTTGATGAGGTTTTTCTGCAAGGTATGGACTCATTTGCAACCTTTAAACGTGGCATGCCTATCATGCGCATTCGCAGTGCAGGTGACGAAACCACACTCACTTATAAAAGAGGCATCAATGATAAAGGCGACATGGTAGAGCATGAGCTTACCATTGGATCGGCTACTACCATGCGTGCCATGCTCAATGAAATGGACTATCGTTTGGTCACCAAAGTCGACAAGTTACGCACTGAAGTAAAAGTCGGCGAGCTCGCTATCGCGCTCGACACTGTTGAGGGCCTTGGTCACTTCCTGGAAGTTGAAACTATTCAAGCAGATGAAAGTAATCTTACCGGTGCGGAGCAAGAGATTATGGCAATGGCAGCCACATTTGGACTCTCAGAAGCCGATATTGAAACAAGAAAATATGACCAAATGATTGCTGCCCTGAGCAAGGTAGGCTAAGCCATGGGCCACATTCACGAAAAATTTGATTACGTAGTAACAATCTTTATCGTGCACAATGCAAAGGTACTTTTTGTGAGCCATCCCCGTTATGGGAAATGGGTACCGATTGGTGGGCACGTCGAGCTAGACGAAGATCCTGAGCAAGCATTGTTTCGCGAAATTGAGGAAGAGACCAAATTACAGGTAGAAATCCTGAGCAGCAAACCCACGTCAGCCGTTGAAAAAGACAATAAGTTTCTGTATACCCCAAATTATATCGGTGTATACGGCGCTAACCCCCCTCATCGTCATATAAGCTTCAATTACTTTGCCCGTAGCAAGGGCGCCGATGCCGTTATGTCAGATGAACATACTGAAATGGCATGGATTGGTCTTGATGAGTTAGAAGATAAAAAATACGACTTGACGCCATCACTGCGATTTTACGCCACAAAAGCTATCGAAGCGTCCCAGTTGTAGAGGAATAATTTTTAAGTGAGTAACGAGGGCTCTTACCAGCCCTACTAGTTAAAGGTATGAAAAATGGATACGTTAGTTAAACGATCTGATCTATTAATAGACCTTCACGACGCAGGTCAAACTTTCCTAAATAAGTGTCGCGACACAACCACCGAATACCCCAACGGGAGTGAGAATTACCGCGTATGTAAACTGATTCCTGATGAACAGGCAACCAAAGGTCACGCTGCCATCGCCCAGCTCGTTGATATTCCCACTGGCCCACAACAAGTCAGCGCATTGCATCAACCGGTATTCGAGTGGAATGGCTCAACCGATGATCCTGTCGTACGCAAAACAGAGAATGCGATTGTCAATACTTCCGAATGCTTTCCACCAGCCCTTACCCTGCTGGCCCTCGATTACCTCGATAAAGGTTTCGGCGAAGGCACTACTGTGTACGATCAATTTGTCGGTAAAGTAGGGGCACTATTTTTTGCCGGGGCGACTCCGCGTGACTTTCAAATTGACGCCAGCCGTCAAGGAGTTGGTTTGTATTTCCGAGATCCTTCGCAGACAGAAATAGCCCCCCAAGACTATGTCGTGAAAAGCTCCTTATTCTTTGAGCAAATGAAGCAAGGCAATCTGCCCGGTCTCGATATTCATGATATCGCCCACCACGCCAGTCAAATGGGCTTATACGGAAATTTCTATAAAGAACTTGCCGGCCACGCAACAGAAGAAGTCCTTGCAGATCCGGCCTTAGCACGTCAAAAAATGCTCCTCAACCTCATACTTAATACGAGCCTAGAACACTCCGTTGTGCAGGCGGAAGACGGCGTCCAGAGCTTTGGCTGCCTCAACTGGCAATCACCACGTAAAAGTGCTCTTAAAGAGGGTGTTACAAATGGGCTAGAATTTCGGGTGAACGACTATTCATTCGGTGCAAAAGATTTTAATCAGTGGAGCGCAATTCGTGCTATAGCGTCAATCTATCGAGGACAGATAGAAGCCGAATCAGTATTTTCCGTTAAGCTCGATTGGATGCGCGCACTCGGTTACGACATGGATGAAAAGCTTTTTGAAATTGTACGTCCATTTGAAAGTTACGACTACAGCAGATATCCATTCGATACCATCGACAATACTAAGCTCGTCGTGCCTGCAACTCCCGAAGCGTTATTTAATAATTGTCGTCAACTCATTGACACTGAGTTTCATATAAGCAAGAGAGGAAAATAGCGATGGTAGAAACGAGTTCTGTTCTCATCTTTTCAGGCCCTCACGGAGCGGGTAAAGATACGCTCGAGAGTGCATTTCGGTATAGTCACCCGAGTACAGAGCGCATCGTACGACATATCACCCGCTCCGCAGCACCTGGTGAAATGGACGGCAAAGACTATCACTTTGTCAGCACATCCCACTTTGATGAGATGGTTCAAGCGGGTGATTTTATTGACCACGCCGCATACCCTGACTGCCAAGCGGGCACGAGTTATGGCGCCCTTATTCAAATTGCTGAGCGAGCACAATTCGCCAGTACCACAACAAATCTTGAAGAAGGCCTTGCGTTGCATAGCAAACTAGGCGACAGAGGTTTACGTAGCATCTGCTTTTTTGTCAGTCCTGTGCCCTATGAAACTATGAAGGATGAGCCAGAGGCGTACCTTGCGTCATTACGGACACGCATGGAACAGCGCGGTCGCCCCAATGATCGCATCGAGAATAAGTTAGCAAAAGCCGCCCTTTACCGAGACTTGTACTTTCAGCATGAGCTACAGCTGCGCTACATACCAAATGTTACAGGTGATATTGACGGGGCGCTACAGGCCACGCGCCAGTTGGTTTTAGGGCAAGCGTAGATTAAAGCACCTCACTATTTCTAGGACGACGATTGTAATTCCCGTGTGGTACGCCTGAAGGGATTCGATACAGATGGGCAGCAAAAGCTTCGCTGGAGCTTTTGCTCATTCTCCGTTCGAATCCCGCTTGAGATATAAAATAAAAACACCCATCCGAAGATGAGTGTTTTTATTTGGTACACCCGGCAGGATTCGAACCTGCGACCCCTTGGTTCGAAGCCAAGTACTCTAATCCGCTGAGCTACGGGTGCATATCTTGTTATCAGAGTACCAAATAGCAAGTATAAAGCCAAGCATAAGCATTGTAGTTTTATCCGTGGTACAATAAGCAATAAACTGTTCAATAGGTATCATACATGAACCCACAAGTCTCCTACGGTCAAACTCAAGGCCCACGCCTTAACAAGCCCATTAAGATTGCCCTTGTTGCAATCGTCATTATCGGTGCGCTCGTAGGCGCTGCCGCACTAGCAACGCTGTTTATTAAGCCTGGCTCACCAGAAAAAATTACCGATGCTGACACGGTAAGTTTTGCCAGCATTAGCAGCTTGCCTAGCGGCTTCACGCAAACAAGCAGCAAAGGGATAACCCTTGTTAATCAAAAAGATGGCGGCCCTTGCACACTTTCATTTGGCATCCTGCCAAACACCCAGTATTCAGGCAACGCAATTAGTGACTACCTTGCACAAGTCTCCAGTGAGCTCCGCACCAAGGGCTGGGAAGTGAGTGATGGCATAGAAACCGATGCCGTTTCTGTAGCCAGCACCAAAGGCGATAAAACCTACAAAATTCCTACCCAGCAAATTAACTACACCGATGGCTTCTCTACGGTAATTGCTAATATGAGTGTACAAAAACTCAAAAACAAGAAATTCCTAAGCGTTACGCAAACTTGCAGCGCCTTTGGCACAACTGACCCTGCTGCCTACATGAATAACATGTCGCCGGTTATTAAGCTCCTTAAGGTGGACGTAGCCGTTACTAAAAAGTAAGGCCTTTGGCACTACAGCAAAGAGCGCACCGCCAAAGGGTGCGCTCTTTTTATACAAAGCAAAGCTTTTACTTTTGCAGTTTACCGTCGTGCAAGGTAAATGTGCGATCGGTTTTGCCAGCAATTGACAGGTCGTGGGTCACCGCCAAAATGGTGGTATTTTCGGTGCGGGCTAACCCGCGCAGCAGATCAAAAATCATCTTTCCGGTTTGGCTGTCCAGGTTGCCTGTTGGCTCATCGGCTAAAATGAGCTTTGGTTTATTAGCTAGTGCTCGGGCAATTGCCACACGCTGCTGCTCGCCGCCGCTCAAACGGCTTGGCTTGCGGAGCTGCTTATCACTGGTGATTCCCACCTGATCAAGCAGTTGCTTGGCACGCTCGATGCGTTTTTTGCGTGGCACCTTGGCAAATTCCATTGGCAGCAACACATTTTCAAACGCCGTTAGGTTTGGCACTAAGTTGTAACCCTGAAATATAAAACCAATTTTATCGCAGCGATACTTAATTAATGCCCTATCGTGCAAAGTAGTGATATCTTTGCCGTCTACCACAATACTGCCGGCGGTTGGCTTTTCTAAAGCCCCAAGCAGGCTCAGTAATGTTGATTTGCCACTGCCGCTGCGGCCGACAATCGAGGCAAACTCGCCGGCAGGAACTGTAAAACTAACTTTTTCGACGGCCTTTACCTCACTGTCACCAGAGGTAAAGGTTTTTTGTAAATCTGTAACTTCTAACATTATTCAGCCCTCATAACCTCTGCAGGTCTTACTTTTGCAATAAAGTACGAAGCGATCACACTGCCTACCAACGCAATAACTAAGGCAGCAGCTAGGCCGTATACTATAATGTCCCAGCCTACCGAAGCCGATAGGTTATCGAAGCCGCCTCGCACAGATTCGATTGGACCCTGGCCAATGACTCTTGGGCCACCACTGGGCATGCCCATAGTAGTATTACTTTGTGAATTCTGCACCAACATCTTGGTGATGGGGTTAGCGGCAACTGCACCCAGCACAATGCCAAATACTGCACTAATACCTGTTAGCGTTACTGCCTCAGTGGCAAACTGGCCAACAATTGATGTGTTTGAGGCACCAATGGCCTTAATAACACCAATTTCGCGGCGGCGCTCGCGCACAATCATTACCATGGTCAGTAAGATAATTACTGCGCCGGCAACAATCGCCCCGATTAAACTATAGGTAGAAATCGTTTTGATATTTTCGAGTGGGGCAATTGATTCCTTTACTTGGTCGGCAGAGTTTGTAATATCGACCTTATCACCAAGCTTAGCTTGGATAGCCTTTGATACGCTTTCAACATTACTAATTGAGTCAACTGTTATTGTCGCGCTGCTCACCTGATCCTTCTGGTCAGAAAGGGTCTGGAGTGCCTTGAGCGGCATAATAAGCTGATTATTACCAAAGCTATTGCCTGCGTCAAAAATACCGGCAACGGTTATTGTTTGGCCGTAGGCCGTAAAGGTTGATCCCACACTCAAATTGTTCTTGGTTGCCAAGGATTGGCCCACAAGCGCCACATTGTCGGTACTGTCAGCGGCAAACACCTTACCGCTCTTTAGTGTAAAGCTACCGCCTTGGGCTGTGCTTAGCTTAGTTGGTGTGGTTGTACCGTTTATGGTAATTGGTGGTTTACCGTCAGTAATTATCACCGGCTTAGCTCCACCCACCCCGCCATCGGCAGTTGGACCCGCAGAACGCATAAAGCGCCGCCCTAAGGTTCCAGCATCAACAGCAGACTGCAAATTGGTATTGGAGTCTGTAAGTCGATCATTAAGTACCTGGGTAGCACTAGTAATGTGGCTAAGTTTTGCCACCTCAGCGATCTGGCTGGTGGTGAGCGGCTCACCGCCGCCCTCAAAGCCGCGGACACCAGCCGGCGAGATTGTCACCGTGTTGCCCACGGAGCCCTTAACCGACGTTATCTTACTGTTAACTGCCTGGCGAGCCACAAGCATAGCTAAAGCTAAACCGATACTCAGTCCCAGGATTGCAACAATTGATGTCGTGCGGATAGTATTGCGAAAGGCATTGCGCATGCCTCGAGTCACTACATTCATAGTTATCCTTCTTTACGTTATGTAATATCCGGATTCTACGTGGCTACATTTAAAACAACCTGAGGCTATATATCAGCCCAAATGCGGCAGTGAAATAGTAAATATGGAGCCCTTGCCCATATCACTTTGCACGCTAATAGTGCCCTGATGTTGTTCGACAATTTTACGAGCAAGTGATAAGCCCAAGCCATGCCCCGGTGTTTTATGTCGATTGCGAGATTGGTCCACTCGGTAAAAACGATCAAAAATTCGTGTTTGGTCTACGGTAGAAATCCCAGCCCCTTCGTCGCGTATCCTAATAGCCACGCGCTGAGAGTCACTTTCGGAGGTTACAAAAACTGTAGTTTTATTGGGGCTATATTTTATGGCGTTATCGAGTAAAATTACTACCGCCTGAGTTAGTAGGCGTTCATCACCCAGCACCACTGCATCCTGCGCCGTCTCTTCCACGGCAATATCTTTTTGCTGGGCAAGCTTAACCACTCTGTTGAGCGCCTCAGATACAATATTCTCAACGTGTACAGGCTTAGCATGCAACTCTACGGTATCAGCCCTCGCGAGTTGCAATAACCCATCAGATAAATCCCGTAAGCGTATCACTTCTTCTAAATTACTTCGCAACGTCTCTTTTGCCCTATCGAGCGATAAGTCTGGCTTGCGAAGCACCACTTCGTTCTCAGCCTGAATTGCCGCCAATGGGGTACGCAGTTCATGCGATGCGTCTGATGTAAAACGGCTTTGTGCTTCCATGGCTTGCTCGATAGGTTCAAGCGCACGCCGTGCCAAAACATAACTTACATATGAACCAGCCGCCAAGGCGCCTATGTTTAAAAGCACTAGGTTGGCCATAAGTTTGCGCTTAGCATGTATGGCACGCTGGTCTATAAATTCCTGGATATACTGACGACCATCATCGTTAATAAACACTCGCTCCGGCACATTAGCTCGTCGCTTAAATTCCTGCATTGACGTGTTATAAAACACATAGCTAAAGCCAATGCTCATTGCCATAATAATTGCCAAGTATGACAGAGCTAATCGCGCTGTCGTTGACTGCAAAAAATCTACAAAGCTGTTTGCCTTTTGCTGCTGCATTATTCCTCTATCTTATAGCCAAATCCACGAACAGTTTTAATAAGCTGTGGCTTATTGGTAAAGGGCTTGTCTACTTTGGCGCGTAAGTAGGCCATAAATACCTCCACCGTGTTGGGCAAAATATCGGCGTCAAAGTC
Organism: uncultured Candidatus Saccharibacteria bacterium; assembly: GCA_964494765.1. GTDB lineage: Bacteria > Patescibacteriota > Saccharimonadia > Saccharimonadales > UBA4665 > CAMLQK01. The sequence goes on along the minus strand of CAZBRP010000004.1, from coordinate 15,332 downwards.
CCAAACATGGGAGATAATATTATTTTTACTGAGCACCTTATTTTTATTGCGCAGCAAATATTCTAGGAGTGCATACTCTTTGCTCGACAAAGAAATTACTGCGTCACCACGGCGCACTTCACGCTGAATGGTGTCTAGGCTTAAGTCGGCTGCCGTAAGCACCTCACCTAAACTCTCATGGGGGCGACGAAGCAGTGCTTTAACTCGCGCTAAAAGCTCCTCAAAAGAGAAAGGCTTAACAACGTAATCATCTGCACCAGCATTAAGCCCTTCAACGCGGTCCCTAATTTGATCTTTGGCAGTCAGCATCAGTACTGGCACATGATTACCTTCTTGGCGAAGTGTTTGGCAGATTTCTACCCCGTCCATGCCGCCTGGCAGCATACGGTCTAAAATGATCAGATCATACGTCTCATACAAGGCAGCGTTCAAGCCTTCTTGGCCATCAAAACAAATATCAACAGCAAAAGTCTCCTGTTCAAATCCCTCCTTAATGGCTCGGGCAATCTTGTGTTCGTCTTCTATAACTAAAATTCGCATGGTAGTAGTGTAAAAATGTTTCCTTAAAAATAGATTAAGGCTATCTTAGTCCAGTGCATCGTACGCCTCGATAACGTCAGTGGTTAAGGCGTGGATTAGCTGAGTACGTGCCGCCAAGTCGTCGATTGTAGTGCGCTGATTATTAGTATAGATCACAACCACAAAGGTGTGGCCGTTATACGTTATAATTGCGGCGTCGTGCAGCTCCCCTTCTAGGTAGCCGTATTTATGATGTACCGTTGCCTCAGCCGGCAGAGCAGCCGGAATAAGGCGCTCGTTATCGGTGTTTTGCATAAATGACATGAGCATCTGGGCGTGCCCTTGGCTGATAGTCTCATGGTTGTATAGCTTAGCCAACAGTAGTGCCTCATCATGGGCTGTAAGCGTATTATCGGCCACTTCAAAGCTTGAAAGGCCAATACTGTGCGCATACGACTTCAGCCAAGAACGGCCCAGGTAGTCATTAAATGCACTCCAGGCAGCGTTGTCGCTCTGCTGCAACAGTTTTTGTAACATATCTTGGGCCGAAGCACCATTAATTTGCGTAGTAAGTGTGGCATTGCCTTGTTCAACTTGGTGCATAAAAGCCATTGCCGTCAACACTTTAGTGGTACTTGCGCCGCGAAAGGACACATCCAGACCAGCGTCGTATTGCTTAGCAGTATCAATATCTATAACCGACACAGCAGTTGAAACGTCGGAAGCCTGAATTGTCACCTGCAAGGCAGTAACCAAGCTGCTTAATGTATTAATCTGCTTCTCCTGTTCTTTGGCGTCCACACCACTTGTGGATGAACTGCCATACTTACTGGTGGCCGATAAGCTATCATGGCTAACATAGCCAAAAACCAAAACCCCTATAAGGGCCGTGGCGGCAAGTGCCAAAAAGCAAGCAATAATTTTTACTATTTTGACATACATACACCCAAGGTATAGCGGCTACATTAAGATTTAATTAAAGCCTCATCCCTTGGGTGTATTGGTTAGATGTTTATACTTTGAGAATTATGAGCGTGTCACTCTATACCCACCAACTGGAGCGACCGTGCTTTGTGACGCAAAGTTTGGGGCAAAGTAATGAATTCTTGGAGCTTCTTACCCAACAACATCCGGCCCAGTGGGCTCTCTTCGGAAATCTTGTTATCAAATGGGTCAGCCTCTAATGAGCTCACAATAGTGTAGGTTATTTCACCTCGTTCACTCGCCAGGCGCACATTGGAACCCACTTGCACCTCTGGATTCCTTGCTTGGCTTTCAGGAATAACATCTGTATTAGCTAAGGCAGTTTCTAGGCGCTCGATTTCGGCCTCCATAAAGCGTAACGAACTCAGTGTTTGAATCGTCATTGAATCTTCGGCAAACATATTTGTCGATTGTTGGCTGCGTAATGTACGGAGACGCTTAACATAGTCCATGCGCTCTGTTTGCAAAGTTTGCAGTTTAGCCTGTAAGGTTCGCAGGCCTTGCTGTGTCACACGATACTTCTTGCGAAGTGTTTGTAATGTACGTTGCATATTTCCCCCTTTGCCGACTTTTGTCAGCTACCAGGAATTATCTACCCTCAAGCTCAATTTTGCCTGTGAATTTTTTAGCTACTTGCAAACTTTTTTAGTGCTATAGGTTTACTCAAACCAAGGATTATCGCCCAAACTCCACACAGATAAGCGCTCAATGCCTACCTGCTTAACTTGATCGAGTCGCTTCTGCATAGTTTGTTTGTCGGCATAGGCATAAAAAGTGTGGCCATTGCTCACAACGAGTTCACCGTCGGCATTGCGAGTAGCGTGGAGGTCACCAATGCGGCGCCTAATTTGATCACTCGAATTAACCGCAATACGGCCATTACGCTTATCACCACTGTAACCATATGCCGCTACGCCGGCTACAGCCTTATCGCCGGCTGTACGCTTAAGCCATTCCATACAATCAATAGACCAATTGCTTGGCGCAATAGAGGTGCCTACGCCCATATCATACTGGTTGTCATATACCATCATAACGGTTGAGTCGACCAATGGCGCGAGTTGCTCGTACTTCCATTGGTACCAAGCTTGGCTATCGGCATTGTAAATTGGCGGGCCATCAATTGCTAACTTCAAGCCCGAATCGTGCAACTTGTCGGCAAGCTTAGTCACAAAACGTTTGTAATTCTGGTAATATTCAGGGCTCCATTGGCCATATTCTTCCCAGTCAAGCTCAACATTAAAGTCTGTTTTGTTTGCTAAGGCCACTATACCAGAAATTGTGTGGCTGTCTTTCATAGCCTGTTCGGTGCCCTGCATAGTGCCAGAAACCGTTATATACTGCTCGCGACTGTAATGCTTAATAGTTGCCACATTTTCGGCGGAATAGCCGTTTGGCGCGCTCTCGTCTTGATTGATCTGTTCTAGACTGCCATCGTCAGTGATGCGCAAAAATTCTGCTTTAAGCGCATTAATATTGTTCTTGGTTTTTAGGGCTTTCATAGCCCCCGGAGCATCGGGGTACATCCATGCGTCATACAGTGGACCATCATCCACTGGCTCAACCTGAGGACCCAGCTGCGGGTTAGCGCCCACACTGCCCGAAGAAAGCGCATCGGCGCGTTGCAAATCAGACGAAAGGCTACCAGATTTAAACTGAAAAACAGAGAACGAAGCAAACAATAAACAACCTCCAAGAATTAATCCGTTACGAACATACTGCCGACGCCGTATAACGTCGCCGCGCTGCATAAACTGCGAAATATATCGTACGAACCCCATAAGATGTAAGTATACGCCGTTGCCTAGGGTGATGTAAAACCAAGCCTAAGGTAAAAATTACCGATACTCCGGATTTTCAAAATCAAAGCGGCTTCCAGCGTCCCACTTACTGCGCTGGTTACCGTATGCCGGAATACCGCCATTCTGACGAAGCATATGAGCCATGTGCATCAAATTCCATGTCATAAATGTTGTATTACGATTAGTGAAGTCATTGTCCAGTCCCTCACCCTTGTCGCCATAGCTAGGGCCAGGGCCAGCTTCGCCCACCCAGCCCGCATCAGCCTGCGGTGGAATGAGGTAGCCTATATGCTGCAGGCTATAGAGTACATTCATGGCACAGTGTTTTATACCGTCTTCGTTACCGGTAATCAAGCAACCACCTACCTTGCCATAATAGGCATATTGCCCAGCTGTATTCAGCTCACCAGAGCACGAATATAAACGTTCGATAAGTTTTTTGGTTTGCGAGCTGTTATCACCAAGCCAAATTGGGCCTGCAACTACCAAAATGTCCGCTGCTTGTACTTTTTTATATATTTCAGACCATTCATCAGTCTCCCAACCATGCTCACGCATATCTGGCCATACGCCGGTAGCAATGTCGTGGTCAATAGTACGAATAACTTCGGTTTTTATACCGTGCTTTTCCATAATTTTACGGCTGTTCTCAATAATAATATCCGTGTGGCTCTTGCCTGGAGATTTAGTAAGTGTACCGTTAAAAAACAGGGCTGTTAGGCCGCTAAAATCTGCCTTCTGGCCCTCGGGTGCATCATGCTCTATTTGTTTGTCTGCCATTGCTACCTCCTTGATCTTTTTAGTCTACCACGCACAGCCCGGTAACTCTGGCATGCAGCTAAAGAGGTCGTAAGACAATTGGCGGCTCAAACGAACTAACATCCTCCGGCAGTTTAACTACCCGAGTAGCGATATGAGCCGCAAAAGTTGCTGCCACACCAAAAACACCGTAGCCGATTAATTCGGTAGCTCTGTCATGTACAATCATGTCGCCAACAAATGACACCGCTATGCCACCAAGCACCGCGCCAGCACTGGCACGTAAAGTATGATGTCTAGTATAGTTTGCCCGACGCTCAGCTAATGTACGCACGATACCTAGCGTTAGGTCTGGCTCATTTAACCAATCATCTTTTGGCAAGTTTATTAAAATATCATGCTGGCTGTGTGGAGTAGGCAATCTTTGCTCATCCCATCCAGTCGCACGTACATGAGGATCAGCATGTACGACCTCTTTATTTCCTAGGACCAACAATCGTCTCCGCTCTGGCAGCTCTACCTTAAAATGCTGAGCAATATCATCTAGGGCTCCAACATTAGGCTCCATAACAATATTCGCCTGTTCACAAAGCGCCTTTACGTGTTCGGATTGTACAATTTCTATTTTTTGCATCAAGCTATAGTAGCAGCAATTCCCTGCATAATCACCCAAAAGTTGTTAAGGCATTTTTATTTTACGCTTATGCTAATTTTTGGTATGTTAGTGCAATGTCCGAAAAATTCAGACAAAAGCCAAGCGTAAAGTCGCAATATTAGCAATTGCACAAGGCCTCGACTCTCCGGCCATTGCCGATAACCAAGATTAATTCCTACTAGCTCTCGACGATAGTCAAGGTATCTGGGATGTCCTCAACCAATAATGGCGGCGCAAATCTAGACGGACTAATCATTCCCTCTGTCATAGGCTGAGCACTCATAACGCCTAAGCCTAAGCCCGCTGCTACACCCGCGGCACCAGCAACACTCACCTCTGTGCTATGAGCAACCGCATCACCTAAAAGAAATGCCGCGCTACCTACCGCACTAATAACACCGGCAGTCCACCGTAATTTGCGCGACTGTTGCTGGCTACGGCGTTCCATGAGACGATATGCAACCCCTATTGTTAGGGCATCTTGCGTAATAAATCCATCTTCTGGCAAGTGTACAACAATATCGCCCTCTCCCTTGTAGGGTGGAATATGACTAGGCGTAGCGGTAGCTGGCTGGCCTTTTTTACAAGGCTCTTCTACTGCCGCTAAAATAACAAACCGACAGACTTCAGGTAGCTTAAGGCGCATGGCGTCGGCCATAGCTTGCAGGTTTTCTGCTGAGGCGCCTATACGCACCCCCTGGCTAATAGCACGTGCGTGTACAAGATCAGATTGAGCAATATCAGTAAGTTTTATTTCCATGGACTCCATGGTATCAAAAAGCTCAAAAAAATGCCGCACCTTTAAAAAAGAGCAAAAGTTATAAAAATAGCCCCCTTGTGGGACTATTTAGCAGATTTGGAATCTTTTTGGTCGGAACTGTCGCTGTGGCCGTTGGAGGTAGCACCCTCTACTGGCGTATCTACCTGCGCTGGCTTTTGGCCGGCTGGCAGTTGCCGTGGCTCTGTTTTATCGAGTGCACCCTGCAAGGTACGAATGATACTGCGAGCTTGCTCGCGGCTCATGCCAACACGGGCCGTTACTAAAGGTTGTTGCGTTCCTGACATTTGGGCAAAGCTCAATACCACGCCGTTAGGACCTGCATTTACATGCATGCCGTCGGTATAAATAATGCGAGGGTCGATGGCCATAACCAGCACTCCTGCTCGGTTGCTCGAAACTTCATCAGACTCGTCTTCTTTGCCTGGTGCAGGGTCGTAACCAGCTAGCTGCAACAAATTAGCAGCGTCGTCATCCTGCATACCAAAATGACTAATCAGTAGATTCAAAATATCCTCGCTTGGACGCTCGTGGCCTTGCTCGTAGCGGTCGAGCATTTTTTCGTCAATCTCAACAGCACCCGATACGTCAGCGGTGCTTTCGTGTAGCTTTTGGCGGATAAGGCGGAGCCGTTGGCCTAGATTTTCGAATGGTAACTTTGCAGAATTCTCGCTCATACTATACATATTACGCCGTCGACCACTGTTCGGCAAGCATAGGTGGCGTTAAACTTCAGCCTATCTCACCTTTTACACATAGCTACCCACAGTAAGCTATACTACTGCTATGAATATGCTCCAGAATGTTTCACTCAGTAATCACTCAACTATGCGCCTTGGTGGACCGGCTGCTTACCTGGCTGACATAGCCAGCCGAATAGAGCTTGAAGAGGCCCTTGCTTGGGCTGAACAAAATAACTTGCCCGTTATGATGATTGGCGGAGGCAGCAATATAATTTGGAAAGATGAAGGATTTGCTGGGTTAGTGCTGGTCAATAAAATACTCCGTTTTGAGGAAACCATCGAGGACGACAACTACTACGTAACCATCGGCGCAGGCGAGGATTGGGACCAGGCCGTGGCGCGCACCGTAGCCCAAGGCGCAACTGGCCTCGAATATCTATCCCTCATTCCTGGTACTGCAGGCGCTACACCGGTACAAAATGTGGGCGCATACGGCCAAGAGATTGCCAACGTTTTAGTAAGTGTTGAAGCATATGACACGCAAACCAAGAGCTTTGTGAGCATCCCAAGTTTTGAGTGTGAATTTGGGTACCGCACCAGCCGCTTTAAGACAACCGACCGTGGACGTTTTTACATCACAGCCATAACACTACACCTTACCAAGGCCGCACCGCAGCCACCCTTTTATCGCGCGCTCGAGCAGTACTTACAGGACAATAGCATTACGCAATATACACCGCAGACTATCCGCGAGGCCGTTATTGCCATTCGACAAAGCAAATTGCCCGACCCCGCCCAAGTTGCCAACAATGGCTCGTTTTTTGCTAATCCATTAATTGATGAAGGCACTTTGGCCCAAATTCAAGCCACCTACCCCGACATTCCGCACTGGCCAACCGCGGATGGGCGCTTTAAAATTCCGGCCGCTTGGCTACTTGAGCAAGCCGGATTTAAAGACTTTCATGATGCCGAAACTGGTATGGGCACCTGGCCCAAACAGCCCTTGGTACTGGTAAACGAACACGCCCAAAGTACTGCACAGCTTTTGCAATTTAGGCAAAAGATCCTTGATGCCGTGCAGCAAAAGTTTGAGATCACACTCGAGCAAGAACCAGAACTACTTCCGTAGTTTTAAGTTTATAGACCAATAGGCAGCGGTGCTTTTTTGGGTTTGAGTAGGTATGGACGCGCGCAGTTGTGGCCAAAGACCACATGTTTGAGCACGCCGTGCCTACTCAAACTCCTAGAGCATCGATAAATTTATTGGCCTATAAAGTCAAACTCGGAGTATATTTTGTCTGCCTTAATGCACTCCAACGCATAACGCACTTCTGGGATGGTATTTTGGGGCAATCGATTCCATGCCACCCATTCCATAGCGTCATATTTTTGGGGCACTTTGTCGTTTGCCTCGCCCGGAAAGTTCTCAACTAAAAAGTAAAAATCAATGTTATCCACAGGCGCATGATCGTTATTAAGACGATGCATGACATGCGCCAGCCTTAATTCTGACAAACGCAGCCTAATGCCTACAAACTCAAATGCCTCGCGAATAGCTGCGCCTGATGCAGGCTCGCCAGTCTCTATGTGACCCCCGGGCAAGCCATAGTCACCATCGTGATATCCAGTGTGACTGTGCCGGGCGATTAGGATTTTACTGCCACGTTCAAACACCAAATATACTCCTGCCCGTACTGTATGTTTTGGTGTTTCCGCCATTAAACCTGATTATATACCGTAAACATAAGCACAAACTACATTGATGTGTTTTTTACTTTATCCTATATTTACTTAGTGGGTGTATACTTTGGTTTTATTGCGCGCACATCTTCAGATAAAAAATACACGTACCTACCTTAATACAACCCCTTGAAAGGAGTTTTTTGTATGTCTGTTCCTAGCGGCGCCGGCGGTTTTTCGCCTGGCGCTCATTCCCGTATGCGACGTATTGTCGTTATTGAAGCGCCAGCGGCAAATCCAGCCACTGGTGATCAAGGCTATGATAGTTTTCCGATTCCTGATGCCAGCTATGACCGAGCACTTGCCGGCTCGCCGATCTACGACCAGCTAGTCATGCAAAGGCCTGGCGTAGTTCCCGACGCGGAGCTCAAATCGACGCCCACCGTTGCCCTGCACGACGAAGTATTTCACACCCACCCTGCCGGACTTGGCGTCGTAGCTCCAACTGGTCTATCAAAGGGTGTAGCACCGTGGGTGATCGAGCAAGGCCAACCTGATAGCGTCTTAGCGCTGGCTGGCCCTGCACCGGAAAGGAATCTTATAGTAAGGCACCAGGTTCCAGCAGCCCTAGGCAGACTTGCCCACATTGAGACCGACGAACCCAGAGTCCCCACTACCACCGCGACTGCCCCAGGCCTAGAACTTGCGAGACGACCCAGTTCTTTACTTGCCGAAATGTCGAATGGCGATGCTGGCTGGCTGCGACTAATAGCGATGTCTAATCATCCACAAGCACCAGCCCTACGAGAGCAAGGCGTAACCGAGCCGATACAACTCGGCCCTAGCATCACCGAAAGCTTGGACCTCGCTGCACGAAAAAAAGCATGGAATTAGTACTTGATGTAGATTCTACCGCTTGCGGGAACGGTTGCATAAAAGGTATATAACGTACGTCAATCTGTATTTTTAATTTTTGAAAAACCATCTATAGCTAAGGAGAAAAGTAATGAGTGAACATGTAGGTTACGATCATAGTTTTGGGCCCGGGGTGGGTCGACTAGGCGACAAAAGATTCCAGGCGACACACGCCGCTTCACACAATGGCGAAACATCACCGATGATGCAGTCCTCTGTCGAGGGTGCAGCGCGGCCCTTTGGCTTTACAGCAGAAGAAGCGGCAGCGCCAGTACACGATGCAGGATTACAACTAACTGCAAGAATCGTTAGCTCAGCTGACGAAGCACGCGCTACCCGTGAACCATTTACTACACCAGTTGCACAGGGCACCGAACATGCACCTGCAGCCGACCTGAACACAGAGCCCGTAGAAGAAGCGGCACCAGCGGGCCCTCTACCTGAAACCGTACCTGTGGAAAGTAACGCCAAGCCAGCCCAGCCTGCCAGCGCCGGACATGCACTACCTCCGTCGCCACCATTTAGCGAATTCTCAAAGGAATATGTGGGCTACATAGGGCGCGGGCTTAATGCAATGTACAAGACATTGCCGGCTCAGCCCCTCGAAGCAGGAGAATTATTTAAGCCAAAGACAGCACCCGCCTCAGGGTCAGGGACCTTGTCGGGCGTAGCTAGAGCACGCGCAAAATTAGCTGCCGATGCCGAGGTGGCAAGACAAGCCAAAGAAGCTGAAGCGCGTACTGCTGCAGCAAAGGCAGTTGAGGACGCAGAACTAGCCGCCGTAGAACCGCCAAAAGAGACTGCCGACTTAGTAGTTCGGGAGCCAAGCAAAGAACTTGTTTGGGAACGACATGGTGAAAATGGAGAGTCAATTGCTGATAAAACTGCCAATCACACACGCTTTGTGCTTCCGAACCGCCAGCAGCTAAGGGACTCCAAAGACTTGCAGGCTGTACGTGCTGAATTGCGCCCCTCTGATACTATTGACCCTGCCTTTAGAGAAGCCCTTGACAGGCCTGTTGCCGTTGTAGATTTTGAGCCTGCAGCCACCCCAGCCGAACAAACAGAAGCTGAGGCAGACAAAGAAGTAGCCGCAGCCGGTGTGGCTGAGGTAGCTGAGACTGTCACAGAAGATACATCAGAGGGCGCAGAGGTTGTTGAAGCCGCACAAGCTGCGGAAGCGCCAACCGCTGCCCCCGCTGAACAAGCTACCGAGGAACCAAAAGAGCAGATACAGGTAGACATGACTCGGGGCACTGGTCGCCGACGACGCCCCTACGACCCAGCTCTGGACGGCGAAATAAGCAGCGCGGCTGTGACTGAGCAACAAACTGAACAAGTTACTCCAGCCGAACAAACAGAAGCTGAGGCAGACAAAGAAGTAGCCGCAGCCGGTGTGGCTGAGGTAGCTGAGACTGTCACAGAAGATACATCAGAGGTTGTTGAAACGGAGGCCGCCACTGCAGTGGAGTCATCACCACTCATTGTGAGTGCTGAGGTCGAAACGGCCCAAAATGATGGTGACGGGGAGTCTCTTGGCGTGATTGGCACTGTGCCGTTAGTTGCACGCCAACCCATCGCCCTAGGTATGGCAACAACCGCCGAAACAGCTACGGTCGAGCAAGAACCAGAAGACAAACGAGTGTACACCGGCACAATTCAAGATGACTCAACTGGCATCGATATGAACGGCCTTACATTAACAGCTGCACACGATACTGCGCCAAAAGCACGTGGTGGCAAGGAGTGGGACGATAAAGTCCTGGCAGCAGCCGCAGGCGCGAATCAAAATCAAGACGGGCAAGGTGAAATTGGCCTGGCACGTGTTTACGAGCTTCACACTAGAGGCGAGCGAGTTGCCATTACAACCGGCAATTTAGCGCTAGCGGCAGGCAACAAAGACTCCCTTGGAGGTGAGTCAACTAGCTATCCCAGGCTCGATACCCCCGAGCAAGATGCCGCGTCAAATGCAACCGAGGATGCCGGAGGAGACACGGCAGACCGAAGGGACACTGATCGGACTGCAACAACCAATAACTCTGCCGAGACAAGCACCGAGCCAAGCGCAGCCGAGCTTGGTCGAATCATCGCCACAGGCGTCAGAAAAAGCCTCGGGCGTCTCGCCTTCAAGTTTGGCGAGTGGGCTTCTGGCGACGAAAGCAATACGGATCGCTAACGGCAAACCAGCACACGCCCCCCTACCTAATCGCATAACAACGGCCGTTCCTAGCGCGGCGGCCGGGTATCGCGCGCGTCAACTAGTACGACAAGAAGAAATCACCTCCGTCATGACACCTGCTGACGTAAAAGAAGTACTTTCCAAACAGCAGCTAGCAGATATAGCCATGTTTGATGGTTTGCCACCAGCTAAGCCATCTTGGCACACACCTGCAGAAACCGCACTAACTGGTGATAACTCCTCTGAAGTTACCCTACAACTGCCCACCTCAGGAGGTCAAGCCGCTACAATAGGAACACGCCCCAGCACGTCGTGGGCGCATAAAGATTACCAATATGCCCCAGGCCCTGGATCAGCAAGTGCGCCTTCACCTCAACAAGCAAAACCCGAGCGCGTAGAGACGACACTCGGGTCAGTAGGCGTAGAAGCACCTGTGCGACGACGCCGTGGTGCTCACGCCAAGCCTAAAGAACGTGGCCTACTTGTCGCTTGGAAGCGGGTATTGCCGCGCAAAGTCCGCGACTTCTTGTTTAATTAGCTCAATTTTCTTGTCATCGTTACGATGTGTAATGGCACCGAGCATCCAGAGCGTTATTTGCTCCATGTCTGATTCCTTAAGGCCACGCGTCGTAATAGCTGGCGTGCCGAGGCGGATACCACTCGGGCGGAACGGAGGCAGTGGATCGTCTGGAATAACATTTTTGTTAAGATTAAGGCCAACTTTATCCAAAATGGCCTCTACTTCACCGCCGTGCAGACCAAAGCTAGTCTGAACATCAGCCACCACCATATGGTTGTCAGTTCCGTTTGTAACCAGCTTAAAGCCATTGTTCATCATTGATGTAGCCAAGGCTTGGGCGTTTTTTAGTACCTGCTGGGCGTATACCTCAAAAGCTGGCTGAGATGCCTCGTGGAATGCTACGGCCTTGGCCGCAATAACATGCTCTAATGGGCCACCCTGCACTCCTGGGAATACTGTGCGGTCAACCAAAGTTGGTAGATTTTCGATAATTTTTTCTGGGGCGCGCAGTGGGTTGCCCACGGTACCCTTAGTAAGAATCAGGCCGCCGCGTGGACCACGTAAAGTTTTGTGCGTGGTAGTTGTAATCATATGGAATCCATAGTCAAACGGATTCCTAAGCGCCTTGCCAGCAATAAGGCCCGCAATATGCGCCACGTCCATTACTAATACAGCACCGACTTCCTTGGCGATTTCGTCAAACTTAGCGTAGTCTAGCTCCCTCGGGTACGAAGAAAAGCCAGCCAGAATAATCTTTGGCCTGTGCTTGAGTGCTAACTGGCGCAGTAGGACATAGTCAATTTCGCCCGTTTCAATATCTTTCATGCCATAGCGCACGTAGTTAAACAGTTTGGCGAGTACCGTGCCCGGTCGGCCATGCGTTAGGTGGCCACCGTGGCTTAATTCCATTGCTAAAATTGTGTCGCCTGGCTCACACCACGAGTGAAAAGCTGCTTCGTTAGCCTGAGCGCCAGAGTGCGGCTGTACGTTTGCGTGATCGGCACCAAATAACGCCTTTGCCCGTTCGATAGCCAAACGCTCAATTTTGTCAGTGTTTTCTTGGCCGCCGTAATAACGACGCCCTGGGAAGCCCTCGGAGTATTTATTAGTAAATACACTACCCATCGCCGTTAGTACATCACGGCTTACATAATTTTCTGAGGGAATAAGCTCCAGGCCATCACGCTGGCGTTGCTCTTCGGCCTTAATAAGATCTGCAATCGCAGTGTCTTGCATAGTAGCTACAAAATCGTCCATAAAAATCCCCTGTTTAGGTGCTTGTCGAGTGTCAAAAATTAATGGCGTAGCTAAATCATAGGCACATTGTAGCAAGCTAGCGGTATGTGGTACATTGTATTTAATGCATTTGATTGTTACGCAAGTGAACTCCCTCCTAGAAAAAATTTCCGTAAAGCTTCTGCCGCCCCAGTTCGCGCCTGTTTTTATTCGCAACCGCACTAAGCAATAGTAATCATAAGGACTTGTATTAAATATCATAATTGATATAATTTTAATGTTATGCACACTACAAACGAGAAAATCGGACAGTTAATAGCTCAAATTAGACAAGAACGCGGACTCACGCAAGCTGAGTTTGCCAAGCGGCTGGCCACTTCCCAGTCTGCCGTTAACCGTATGGAACACGGCAAGCAAAACCTCAGCCTTGAGACGCTTGGCCGTATTAGTGACGTACTCAATAAACAGTTAATTTCTATTAATGGTGCTGCTGTGAATCTTCGTATCGAAGGTGGCCATCAGCTGCAAGGCGAAATTACCCTTAAGACCAGTAAAAACGCTGCTGTTGCGTTGCTGTGTGCCAGCCTCCTAAACTATGGTGTTACGCGATTTGTATCTTTCCCTCGTATCGAAGAGGTGTATCGCATTATCGAAGTACTCGAAAGCATTGGCGTCCAAGCCAAATGGGTTAATGGCAGCGATCTCGAGATCCGCCGACCCGAAAAGCTCAAGCTAGACAATATGGACGCACCGGCCGCACGCAAAACTCGTTCTGTACTTATGATGATGGGTTCCTTAATTCACGATTATAAGGAGTTTAAGATTCCTTACGCCGGCGGCTGTAAACTCGGCTCACGCACCGTTGCACCTCACTTGTATGCTCTTGAGGAATTCGGCGTTGATATTGTCGCCAAGACTGGCTTCTACGATGTAACTGTTAATAAAAAGCCAGCTGGCCGCGTTACGCTATACGAAGCCGGTGACACCGTTACTGAAAATGCATTGTTGGCGGCTGCTCGCACGCCAGAAGAAACTATTATCGAATTTGGTACCAGTAACTATATGGTGCAAGACCTGTGCTTCTTCTTGCAAAAATTGGGCGTTAAAATCTCGGGTATTGGCTCAACGAGTCTCCGCGTACAGGGTGTTCCATTTATCAAGAAAAACATTACCTATGCACCTGCCGAGGACCCTATCGAAGCAATGTTCTTTACAGCAGCGGCGGTTACTACCGACTCCGAAATAACCATTCGCCGCGTGCCAATTGCCTTTATGTCAGTCGAGCTTTTAAAGCTTAAAAAAATGGGCCTTTCTTACGACCTAAGTGAGCGCTATAAAGCCGAAAATGGCCACACCGAATTAGTCGACCTTACTATTCACCGGCACCACGGCAAGCTACGCGCCCTGACTGATAAAATTCACTCCTCAGCCTATCCTGGCCTTAACGCCGATAACCTGCCGTATTTTGTGCCAATTGCTGGTGTTGCTCACGGCCGCACACTTATCCATGACTGGATGTACGAAAACCGCGCCATCTACTACACCGAGATGACTAAAGTAGGTATGCAAGTTGAGTTGGCCGACCCTCACCGCTTACACATTGAGGGTCCAACCCACTTCCGCGCTGCTGATGTTGTTTGCCCGCCTGCACTTCGCCCAGCAAGTTTGCTGCTAATTGGCATGCTGGCTGCCGATGGTATTTCAACCTTGCGCAACATCTACACCATTCAACGCGGCTACGAAGACCTCGCTGAGCGCCTGAATAATCTTGGCGCCCAGATCACCGTTTTACACGAGCTGTAATCTTATAGTCCAGGCTCTTCAAATTGGCGCAGGCCTGCTTCACGTAGCCATCCGCCTAAAATTGGGTGATCAACCGGGTCAACAAGAGAATCAAGCGTATTAGGCCTAAGCATCATTGACAAGTTTGCTACTGTTACGCCAAGCGTTCTAATCGTATTAAGGCGGCCTCGCGTAGTAATTGCTTCGGCAAAGCCTTCGTGGCTGTCCGGTAGACCCTGTATCTTTACCAGATTAAAGTAGCCGACGTATGACGACTCATCTACATTCTTAAGCTCTGCTATCACGCGCGCTGAAGCTAACACATCTACCTCGCCGCTTTCCGGATCCCTAAATAAGCCAGCATTTCCTGGGGCAATACCCGAATTGTAAGCAAATTGCTGCATAAGTCGGCCAGCTGCCGGATAAAACAGATCATCAATATACACCTTGCCAATCCGATCAAGTATCGGATTTCCAAACGATACTGAGGCAGTTAATTGGCAGCCCGGACTCACCACACTCTCGGGAGTGGCCGTAGCGACTATCCCCAGGTGTCGCTTTGCCAGCGCCGCTTCGCCCAGCCGCAGATTTGTAAAAGGCTCTACGTTTATTTCTTGTACCTGTATCATTGACTGCCCCTCTTTAGGTATTTTTTTGTTGCAGTTAAAACATCAAATAGTGTAGGTCAAATGACCTGTTCTGGCTAGCATGATCTCTTTAGCTTCGCCGTAATATCTGTTATAATACGGTCATTGAGTGGGATATGCGGGTGTCGTATAGTGGCTAATATGCCAGCCTTCCAAGCTGGAGACGCGAGTTCGATTCTCGCTACCCGCACCA
>CAZBRP010000003.1:34223-101971 GCA_964494765.1 uncultured Candidatus Saccharibacteria bacterium | reverse complement strand
AATTAGAACCGGTTTTGTAGTCGTTGTCTTTGGGTCGGTTGCCGATTGTTGCTGTATAAAAAAATCGCGCTCGGCTTGCTCGTGTCGGCGCATGTAATTAAGGTATTTTCCCGTCGCCTGATTGTCCCGCAAGAGCGCTTCTAGCTCGTTTTGTGGCACTTGCAAATCATCGATACGGTGTTCTGGAACACCCAGGTACAGCGAAGAGCCAAGCGTTTGGCGCTGCATCCATAAGCTAATTGCTTTTTGTGGGTTGCGCGCAAAAAATTCCCTAAGTCGTAAGAAATGATTGGAACGCCTTTCGATGCGCGCACTACGCTTACACCAATGTTTGTCGAGCGCTTCGAGCGTAAGTGATTTATTGCATGTATCAATATAGTACTGATGCAGAATTGACGGAATAAATAAGTGGTCGGTTTTGCGAGCGTTGAGGGCATTACGCCAGCGTTGTTCAATTAAGATTGCTTCGGCTTCTTTGCGATTCAGGGTATATTCGCCAATATCAACAAGCGTTGTACTTGTGCGGTTTTTATGCTCCCGCACACCCACATTTTCAAGCTTAAAACCACACTCAAATATGCCATATTCCCAGAGATGGTAGTGCAGTTGAATAACCTGGCCAATCAGCCGTTCCATGCGCCGCACGTCAATTGGCTGCAGTTTATAAGGTGGTAAATCCGCAAACCTAAAGCGATGCATAAAATGTGCCATGGGGGTAATGAGATCTTGAGTAAAGAATAGAGGTAGAAAATATTTAGGGTCAGTCTCTTCGGTTGACTGCACCATTCGAGGCACAATTTTTAGATTACCCATTAAACCCATTAAGCGGTCATTTTCTGCAAACATACCCTGGAGCAGGGCCGGCAACTGCTGCTTTTTAAAGAGTAAATGATCTACAACGCCATCAATTTCCGGATCTGACATGCCAAGTAGCCTAAGATGTGGCTCGAGCACCTGGCGACTTTCTGCAAAGCCCAAGGGTACTTTAATGACGCGTCCTGTCGACTTATCGTCGGTAGTGTGAATGGCGTATACCCTAAACTGAGCGCCTTGGTCGATATAGCGATAGGCGTAGTAGGATCCTGTTAGTTGGTGTAGTGGGGCTCGTTGCAACATAGTCGTATAATTACCAGCGATCGATGTAATCTATTTCTGCGACTTTGGCCGCGATAAAGTTGTTTATTATGTCATCTTGCTTAAGGCAGTCGTTGCAGGTATGTTTTTGGCGCCACAGTTTCCGGAGCTTTGCGGGTGAAAGGGCGGTTTGGAGGGTTTGTAAGAAGTAGTCATGCAGTTCGGTAGGAATTTGTGGAAAATCAGCCTTACTCTGGTCAATATTATTTCGCCAACGCTGCTGCTCAACAGCCTTAAGTATGAAATCTAGGTCGCCAGTGCATTCGCCGAGGTCTACAAAATGCAGGCGGCCTTTTTCGTCAAAGCCGGTATCTCCAAACTTAAACACATAGTCAGAGAATCCATACTGCCAAAAAAGCTGAATGCTGGCAGCAAACGCATCAATCATTTGTCGCAACCGGGCTACATCGGTTTTGGTCAGCTTGGTGTTGGCCATCGTGCCAAGTATCTCGTGTGTCATAAGCAACTTATCCTGTGTATAGGTCACACGGCCAGCACCCCAACGCTTAGTGGGTGTGTCTTCTGGTAAATAGTCTCGTATAAGCGTGGGATTACCGATTAGATCTAAAAATTCTGCGCTATTTGCAAAGCCGTGATTGATCATTTCTGGAATGCGGGCTTTACCATTAATAAAGGTCTGTACACGCTCCGAGAGCCAGTCTTTGGCTTCGCCGTCATAGGCAATAGTATTGCGGCGATCTCTTGCAATAATGTATGTTTCGGCTTCCGTAAGGGGAATTTTGAGGACACGCTTGTTGTGCATGTCATAGGCATGATATTGAGCACCATGGCCAATCTCGGGGTAGGGAATAAACATAGTATCGTCGGTTGTTAAATGTTTTTGGCCACTCATGTCACTGCTCCTTTAGGTACTGTAGTAATAATTGCTCATAGGCTGGGGCTTCGGGTGACTGTTGTTGTGCGAGGTTACGTTCAATTTCGAGATCGGTTGCGTCAATGCCAGCTAGCTGACGCCGATCACGCAGGAGTTTAGTAAGGTCCTCGACGGGAATCTGCATACTGTCAATTTGTGCAGATTGAAGCCCCGTATAGAGTGTGCTGCGCACAGTTTGGCGCTCAATCCACAGGCGAACTAATTTTTTTGGGTCGTGAGTAACAAGTGAGCGCAGGCGTATTTTTTGCCGAACTTTACGCTCGTGCTGCAAAGCCCTGCGTCGCCAATGCTTGTGAAGCATTTCAGGCGTAAAGGCTTTTTCGCAGGCTTCAGCATAGTACTCGTGCAGTACAGAAGGCAAATAGGCATAATCAATCTTGTGCGCCATGGTGGGGTGCAGCCAGTGTTTTTCTTTAAGAATAACTTCAGCCTTACTGAGATCAGTAATGTATTCTGCGGCGTCCATCCAGATCATATCCAGCCCATCTTTGGTGTGGCGTACTCCCATATTTTCTGGCTTAAACACAAATTCAAAGAAGCCATACTCCCAGAGCATATAATTAAGCTGGATCATTTTTTCTATCAGATTTTCCATGAGCTTAATATCTCGAGGCGTTAAGGCGCTGGCGTAGGGAATATGTGCGAGGGCAAATGTCTCCCAGAAATTAGAGACAGTTGTTACCTGATCTTGCGTATAAAAAATTGGCAGCAAATAGGACTCTAAGCTGCTGCCTGACGGAGCTGGAATAGCCGCTTGCAGAATACGCAAATTGCCTAAAGCGTGCATAAAGCGAGTGTCTTTGCCATATACACCTTGTAATAGACCCAGCAACGTATGCTTGTACTGCAGGATATCCCGTGTCCGGCGGTATGCCATTTTTTGAAACTCGTCCTCGCTGTTGTAGCTGACTAGCTTGCGCAACGGCTGGCTTACAACACTTAGCGTTTCGTTAAAGTCGAGGGGCACCTTAATGACGCGTCCTGTCGGAAGATCGTGGTGGTTATGAATGGCATACACCCTAAACTGAGCACCGTTGCCAATAAAGTGATAGGTGTAAAATGTGCCATGTATGGGTATCTGGTCTGGTGCTATGCTTTGAATTGGCGGAAAGTCATTGTTCATAAGCGATCGATGTAATCTATCTCCGCTAGTTGAGTGCTTATGAAAGCGGCGAGCGTGTCAGTTTCTTTAGAACAGGATGAGCAGTGGTGTGTGGTGCGCCAATGTTTACGTAGTTCGTCTACTGTAAAAGCTTCATCGATCATGCCCAAGTAGAGCTTTTCCAGCTCTTTAGGCATTTTGGGGAAGTCGGTTTTAAGATGATTAGCATTGTCGTGCCACCATTTTTCGCTAACTGCCCGTTCCATAAAGCTTAGATCACTTGTGAACTCTCCAAGGTCAACAGTAACGATGCGCCCTTTAGGGTCGATGCCTAAGTCGCCGAGCTTAAATATATAGTCACTGTAGCCAAAGCCCCACATTGCATATACGTGTTCAATATAATCGCTAAGCAATTGCTTAAACTTTTTACGATCAGTTGCGGCAACGCTCGGCTGGTCACAGAGGTAGGTGAGGAGGTTACGAACTATCTGCACCTTATCCTGAGTATAAATAACCCGGGCTGGACCCCATTTTTTTATGGGCGTATCTTCGGGCAGTAGTGAGGCACTCTCTAGGTGAGGGTTGCCCATGAGCTGTAAGAAATCGGCTGCATTAGTAAAATCGTGGGTAATCATTGCCGGAATGCGAGCCTTGCTATTCATAAAAGTCTGCACGCGAACTTCCAGGCTCGCAATTTCTTCAAGTGTGCCATGGATAATATTGCGTCGCCGGCGTGCCACTGCCTGTGTCTCGGCTTCAGTGAGTGGCAGTTTTAATACGCGATCGTTGTGCATGTCAAAGGCTCTAAATTGGGCCCCATGACCAATATCGACAAAGGGAACAGTACTCATCATTCAATTACCCCCGAAACTGAACATAATAAGATCACTAAGCTCATAATAGCACTATTCTGAGTGGGCAACAGCCTATAAAAAACTGGATATCATGCTATAATATTTACCAGAAGGAACAGATCATGTTAGACATTCAATTTATCCGAGACAACCGTGAACTAGTCGCCCAAAAGGCTGCCCAAAAAGGCTATCCCGTAGACATCTCGTCGCTTCTTGATCTTGATGTTCGCCGCCGCGAAATGTTAACCCTGCTTGAGCAAGCCCGAGCGACGCGTAATGAATTATCCGCACAACTTAAGGCTGGTAAGCCTAGCCCCGAACAAATTCAACAAGGTAAAGAACTTAAAGAAAAAGTAAGCAGCCTAGAAAAAGAATTAGCACCAATCGAAGAACAGTATCAAAAGCTGCTCCGCGCAGTTCCTAATATGCCGTTAGCTGATGTGCCGGTTGGTAGCACCGAAGACCACAATGTCGTTGCTAAAACTGTAGGCGCTAAAACAGAATTTGATTTTGAGCCAAAGCATCACTGGGATATCCTTGAGCCACGTGACATGCTCGATAAAGAACGTGCTGCTAAAATTGCCGGTAGCCGTTTTGCATATCTAAAGGGTGGACTCGTACAATTACAGTTTGCAATTGTACAGTTTGTAATGCAAACACTGGGCGACGAAAAGGTTATCCAAAAGCTTATCGACGAAAATAACTTACAGCTCTCAGCAAAGCCTTTTACGCCAATTATTCCACCAGCAATGCTGCGCACGGAACCTTATGTGGCCTCAGCCCGTCTAAATGCCGCCGAGGTAACCTATAAGCTCGATGGCGATGATCTATGGCTCAACGCCAGTGCCGAGCACACACTTTGTACTATGTACTGGAATGAGGTGTTGCCAGAGGAACAGTTGCCAATTCGTTACCTCGGTTACAGCACAAGCTTCCGCCGTGAGGCAGGTACATATGGTAAGGACACAGAGGGCATGATCCGCATGCACCAGTTCGATAAGCTCGAAATGGAAGTATTTAGCACGCCAGAAACAGGTGCCGATGAGCACAAGTTGGGCCTCGCGTTGCAAGAATACCTCATGCAGCAGTTGGGATTGCCATACCAGGTACTCCAAAAATGTACTGCTGACATCGGCAAGCCTAATGCTAGTGGCTTTGACATAGAAGTATGGTTTCCGGGGCAGCAGAAGTACCGCGAAACTCACACCGCTGACTACATGACAGATTATCAGGCACGTGACCTTAAAATTCGCGTTCGCCGCAGCTCAAAGAATACTGGTACGTCTGGAGCCGATAAATTGGAGTTGGTCCACACTAATGATGCTACTGCTTTTGCGCTAAGTCGTAATATGGCTGCAATTGTCGAAAACTACCAGACAGCCGATAATCGTATTGTTATTCCGGAAGTGCTCCGGCCGTTTATGGGCGGCCAAGAGCTGATATAAGGTCAAAAGGAGGGTTCATAAATGGTTCAACACTTAGACATTAGTGGTGTACACATGCAGGTTGGAGACGATTTGCGCAAGTATGTAACCAAGAAAATTGGTGCCCTGGACCGCTTTGTTCCTCGCGCAGCTCGAGAGAGCCTGCATATGCAAGTAATGCTTAAAGAAGCCAAACAAAAGGGCGCCAAAGAGTGCATTTGTGAAGTTACCGTGCATCTTCCGCAGGGCACACTTAACGTTAGCGAAGGCACAGTAAACATTTTTGCCGCCGTCGATATTGCCGAAACCAAACTCCGTAGCCAACTCCGTAAGTACAAGGCTACACATTCTAATCCTCGACTGCACCGCCGAATTTTAACTCGCTTTAAGCGTCAACTCGCCTAAAACCCAGTGTGATTTGGGGCAAGTAGGCCACCAATCCGAATCATACTGCGTACTTCGCTTTGTGAAACAGGTTGCGCGTTGCAGAACGCCTCCTGCCGTGCGCTAAGCTCGCGCTCATACGCCTCCGCTGGGCCTTTGATGTCCTGTGAATCAGGCAGTGTAGTGAATTTTGACCGAGTACTAACTGCTATTTTTGGATTCGCCCACTGAGGTCCAGTGCTAATAGTGTATCTGGCCGCAGTATGAAGACTAAGTTGCCTCCACGAAAGGCTTTGTCGAATATTAACCGCGCCTACAACACCTTCGGTGGCGGGCTTGCCTTTACGGCTGCAGCCACTCTCAAATTCCATATACCCGTCAACTAATTCAAGACCTTCTTGGTCTCTGTCCAGGAGGCATAAACGTCCCATTAGTACAGGCGCCAAGGGGGCATTGTTGTAGTGATACGAGTCAAGCTGTAGCCATTCATAGGGCACCTCATGTTCGGTGGCCTTATAGGGCTCTTGGTCCTCAACGATGCGCCGTGTAAGTCTTAATAACTGGTCAATAAGTGGTGCTTGCGCAGGGGTAGGGAACTGTTCACTGGAGTGTTTCATCGCCAGAGCATATCACGGTTATGGACCCCTGTCTAATCAGATGTAAGTGGTAGCCCATTTAATAACGGTCTGCGTTGGTCACGTCAGGTATTGTCATTAGCTGAAGCAGGTTTAAGAGGCCACAAGCTTCACCAACGCTTACACCTGGCGTGGCTATTGCTATTGCTCGTTGTCTTTGCGTAATTTGCTCCCAAAATGCCTGTTGATAAGGGCCATTGGGGGAGGTTTCTGCTATTGTTCTCGCACTAATTGTTGGATTTTGCCATCCAGCTTCAGACCTAAGAGCGTAGGTGGTTTCTGTGAGTAGACTCGCCTCACCGAAGCTGTGGTTTGCAAGTACGCTAATTCTGCCTATGTCACCATGCCTCACAAAGCGCCCGCGTTTTGTGGTTTCAAGTGCGGCAGTTACGACGCTACCATCAAGCGTGAGGCCTGCCGGCATGTCATCTTCAATTGCTAGACGGAAGGTGAGGGCACGTGGCAACTGACCGTCATTTAGGTTCAGACTAGCACTGCGCTCCCAGCCTTGCTGCTTGCCAAAGGTACGCAGAGAGTAATCGTGCGGTTGCTGGCTGCCGACAACTTCGCTGCCTAAGCGCAGTAGCCGGTCAAGTTGCTGAGGTGAGGCGGGTACAAAAGGGCGCCCGGGAGATTGTTTCATCGCCAGAGCATAGCATAGGTGCTAATGATCTGCCAAAATACTGGAGATATCTGTAAAAAACCGCTCGCGTTTACGTCACCAAGGAGTTACAATAGAAAAATATGCCGAAACAAGCAAAGAGGGAGAGAATAAAGAGACCATGAATACCGTCTTGAAGAAAATCTTAGGTGACCCACAGGCCCGTACAATTAAGCGACTCCGTAAACGCGTCCGTGCCATTAACGATCTTGGCGACAAGTACAAAAAATTATCCGACAAACAGCTGCAAGAGCAGACTGATGTATTAAAAAAGCGCCTCAAAAAGGAGTCACTCGACAAGATTTTGCCTGACGCTTTTGCTGTAGTGCGCGAAGCTGCCACGCGTGCACTGGGCCAACGCCACTTTGACGTGCAGTTAATTGGTGGCATGGTATTGCACGAAGGTAATGTATCCGAAATGAAGACGGGTGAAGGTAAAACCTTGGTAGCTACCGCACCGGTATACCTTAACGCACTTACCGAAAAGGGCGTACATGTTGTAACGGTCAACGATTATCTAGCGCAGCGCGATGCTGGTTGGATGGCGCAGGTGTACCATTTCTTGGGGTTGTCGACTGCCGTAATTGTTGCCGACAAGTCATTTATATATGACCCTGAATTTGTTAATAAAGACCACGAAGACAAGCGTATGCAGCACCTTCGCCCCTGTACTCGCCAGGAAGCCTATGCCGCTGATGTTACATACGGCACAAACAACGAATTTGGCTTTGACTACTTGCGCGACAACATGGTCCGCGAAACCGACCAACTTCGCCAGCGTAACTTACACTTCGCTATTGTCGACGAGGTTGACTCCATTCTTATTGACGAAGCCCGAACGCCACTTATCATTTCGGCGCCAAGTGTTGCCACGGGCAATGCATACGCCCAGTTTGCTAAGGTAGTTCGCCAGCTTAAAGATGAAGAACATTACGAAGTTGATGAAAAGCGCAAAACTGTTGTTTTGACCGACGAGGGTGTTGAAAAAGTACAGAAGCTCCTAAATGTAGAAAATCTGTATGCTACCGAAAACATTCGTACAATTTATCACCTCGAACAGGCTTTGCGTGCCCAGGCATTGTTTAAGCGCGACAAAGACTATGTAGCAAGCAACGACGGCGAGATTGTTATTGTTGATGAATTCACCGGTCGTTTACTTAAGGGCCGCCGCTATAATGAGGGCCTTCACCAGGCTATCGAAGCTAAAGAGGGCGTAGAAGTACAACAAGAGTCTATGACCTTGGCTACTATTTCGTTCCAAAACTACTTCCGTTTGTACGAAAAACTTTCTGGTATGACCGGTACGGCTATGACCGAGAGTGAAGAGTTCCACCAAATCTATACACTTGATGTAGTAGAGATCCCATCAAACCGTAAAATTGCCCGTATCGACCGTGCCGATCGCATCTACAAGAACGAACAGGCTAAATTTAAAGCTATCGTTAAAGAAGTACAGGTATTACACACTAAGGGTCAGCCAGTACTAATCGGTACTGTATCGATTGAGAAAAACGAAGTACTTAGTAAGATGCTTACTAAGGCCAACATTCCACACCAGGTACTAAACGCCAAAAACAACGAGCGCGAAGCTGCGATCGTGGCTAAGGCTGGTGAGGCTGGTGCAGTAACGCTGGCGACTAACATTGCAGGCCGTGGTACAGACATTGTTTTGACCGACGAAGTAAAACAGCTTGGTGGTTTGTTTGTACTTGGCTCTGAGCGTCACGAATCTCGCCGTATTGACAACCAGTTACGTGGTCGTTCTGGCCGACAGGGTGATCCTGGTATCACGCAGTTCTTTGTAAGTACAGAAGACGACCTTATGCGTATCTTTGGTGGTGAACGTATCGGTAATCTTATGGCTCGCCTAAGCGTTGACGAAGAAACGCCAATCGAAAACCGTATGATTTCACGCAGCCTAGAAGGCGCACAAAAGAAAGTGGAAGGTTTCCACTTTGACCAGCGTAAAAACGTGGTCCAATACGACGACGTTATGAACCGTCACCGTAAAGCCGTTTACGCTATGCGCCGCGAAGTTCTTACAAGCGAAGATATTAGCAAGCGCATTAAGGCTCTTATAGATGAAGAGGCTTTGGTTTTGGCTGCCTCACCAATGCTTACTTCTGACGGCTTCGATGAAGTTGTAAAAGAGGTATTCCCATTCGACGATGCTACGTTAGACCGTATTTTCGACACACCAGCTGATAAGTTTGGTGAGGTAGTAAAAACTGCCGGAATCGAACTGTATGAGGGCCGCGAAATTGCCTTTACGCCCGAGATTATGCGCCGCGTAGAACGCGACCTCTATCTCCAGATCTTGGACAACCTATGGATGCAGCACCTTGAAAACATGGATCACTTGCGCGAAGGTATCCACTGGACAGCTGTTGGCCAGCGCGACCCACTCGTAGAGTACCGCCGCCAATCACAGAGCATCTTTGATGATATGCAGGCTACGTTACGCCGCGATGTACTGCGTTCACTATTCCATGCGCAGCCACTCGACGCAGCCGACCTTGATCGTCCCACCGAAACCAATCTGACTCGCGCAGCTCGTCAATCTATCGACAACGCTAGCCGTATCCTTGAGGCCGACGACGAATTTGAAGCCGCTGATTTTGCGGCAGCGTCAGCCAAAAAAGAAGCCAAAAAAGCTACTCCTCAGCCAGAACGCAAAAAAGCCCGCAAAGCTGAACGCCAACGTAAAACTAAAGCCCGCAAGCGCAAGTAGGGTAGTGGGACAATCTATCCATGAAACATACCGTTATCGAAGTACGGCTCAAAAACGGAGCTAAAGGCTTACTTATAAATATTCCTGACGCAAGTGTCATGAGCGTGGAGATCAATTTTCGAGCTGGTGAGTACCTTGTAGCTAAGGATAAGTGGGAAACTCCACACCTTATGGAGCACATTTTGCTTGGCGCTAACGAGCGCTACACCAAAGCCCGTACTTTCCAGGCAGAAATTGAACGCAACGGTGCATACAGTAACGCTTCTACGGGCGCTTACGATATTACCTACGATGCAGAATGTGCCGACTTTGAGTGGCAGCGCATAGTAGATCTTATGCTACTGGCTATTTCTAAGCCGCTCTTTTTGGGTGAAGAATTTGATGCTGAAGTAGGCAACGTCCGCGAAGAACTAGCAGCTCGATCTAACAACCACTTCCGTCACTTAAGCCTAGCGCTTCGTGAACACTATGGTTTTATGGCCAAAACCGACCAAGAACGTCTACTGCTTATGGATAATGTTCAACTAGATGATGTACGCCAACACTACGAGCGCACGCATACCACTAAAAATATGCGTTTTGTTATTGCCGGTAAGCTTACTCCGGCTCGCCGCAGTGAGTTACTGACAATGCTTGAGGGTATTGAACTTCCGCGGGGTGAAAGCCGACTCGCATTGCCAGATGAGCGCCCAGTGCATCGCCAGGAGCCTGTATACATTCATAACGAAACTGTAAAAAATGTCTATTTCTATATAGATAGCTTTATGAAGCACCGCATGAAAGACCCTGAATCCGACGCCCTTGGCTTAGTAAACACAATGCTCACCGAAACTATGTATTCCAAAATCTTGGGTACTGCCCGTGAACGTGGCCTGGTGTACGGCATGAGTTCGGGCTATGGCCAGACCAAACTGAGTAGTAACTGGTGGTTTGGCGCCCAGGTTTCGCGCAAAAACGTTGGCGAGCTGTTTGACATCATAATTTATGAGCTCCAAAACGTGTTTAATGGCGAAATTGCAGCAACTGATATTGAAGCAGCCAAGGCCTACAGTCTTGGTCGTTTCCAGCGTAGCGCACAAACGGTGTCTGGCACTGCCGGTGGCTATAGCGGCCGCTACTTCTTTGATGAAGTCGTCGAAGATTACTACCAAGTACCACAGCGCATCGCTGCCATCAATAAAGAGGGCATGGTAGAAATATCACAAGCACTCTTTAAAGATAAAGTATGGGGCTTAGGAATCTTAAGCAACTGCGACAAAGCTTTTGCAAACGATTTGCAAAAGCGCGTTTCAAGCCTTTGGTAATGTAGCCCACAACTGTAATAGCAGTTTTCACGAACGTGAACTGCTATTATTTGTGTTTTAACAGCAAAAATATATAAGGAGTGGTAGGGAATATGAAACTAAAAAGGACACCAGCATACCAAAAAGCACCTGACCTGCGCGCGATTAACCGAATTATGCTCGACAGGAGCGACCGGGAAATGCTCGCACCATTTTACGAGCAAGCCCTACTGGCTCACCCTGACCTCAAGACGGTCGGTATCCATCACCAGCCCACTCATGATCCCTCTAGCGCTGAGCATCTATCCGGCGCTATAGCATCGTTTGCAGACGGTCGTCATTCAATATATATACCACTGCATGGAGAGGGGTTGGAGACGGCCAAAGACATTACTACTCGGCGCCCTATTATTGGCGAGATAAGCCAGGCCTGGTTAGACCCTTATGCCTCCGAAGAACAAACACTGGCGCTTGCTGAGTCGCTGAGCTTTGCCGTAGAGCTTGGGCGGTCCAGCTTGCAGGTCGCCCATAATGGCAAGCTCGGAGAATACTATAGTTTTATGGATAAAGGCGTGCATCTGTTGCCGTTTCGCCAGTCCTCCCTCGACCAAATGGCCGACCCACAAAATAAAGCCTTGGTGGCCGACGAGCCGCGATATTTTGAGGAAAGATTTAATACCGCCGACTGGAACGGCTTAGCCTATAAACACTATGAGGGCTATCGTGGGCTACCCCGTGAAAGATACTTTGAAAATTTCGTCGCCTATGTTGCCCTAGAAGTTGATAAAACGCTGGACACTAGCCAGCGAGAGGCTTGGGGATTAGCTAATCTGAGGTATACTAGTGACAATGGAGCCCCTCAAGGTACAAGCTAATCAACTGCAAGCGGAGTTAAAAAATGCGCTCACGCGCCTTAAGTTTGATGATTTAGAGCAGCAAAAGCACGCCCTCGATAAGCAAGTAGCTAGCCCAGATTTTTGGAATGACACCCAAAAGGCTCAGGAGATTGTTAAGCAACAAACCAAGCTAGAAAAACGACTCAAGCCTTGGCAAGAGCTTAGACAGTCAGTTGATGTTGTGGTTGAGTTTGCGGAGCTTGGCGATGAAAGCATGCTATCTGACTTACAGCTACAACTAGAGCGCTCCCGTATGGCATTTACCGAGCTCAAGGACGAGCTTAAATTTTCTGGCCCCTATGACGACCACGACGTTATTTTAAGTATTTATGCAGGGGCAGGTGGCACCGACGCCCAAGACTGGGCAAGTATGCTACGCCGCATGTATATTCGTTGGGCAGAAGCCCACGATCTCGACGTAAAGACTGTCGAGGAATCCTCGGGTGACGAAGCAGGCATCAAAAGCACTACACTTGAAATAAGTGGCGCTTTTGCATACGGGCGTTTAAAAAGTGAGCACGGTGTGCATCGTTTAGTGCGTCTCAGTCCTTTTAACTCTGATAATCTTCGGCAAACAAGTTTTGCTAAAGTAGATATTTTGCCCAAAATTGACAAGCCTGAAGAGCTATCAATTGATGATAAAGATTTACGCATCGACGTATATCGCAGTGGTGGTCATGGTGGCCAATCAGTTAACACTACCGATTCGGCAGTGCGGGTTACACACATACCTACTGGCATTAGTGTAGCTATCCAAAACGAGCGCTCACAGCTACAAAATAAAGACACTGCACTTACTATTTTGCGCTCCCGCTTAATTCAATTGCAAATGGAACAGCATCTCAAGGGCCTTAGTGAGCTTAAAGGTCCTAACCAGTCAGCGGAGTGGGGCAATCAGATCCGCAGCTATGTGTTGCACCCTTACAAACAGGTCAAAGATTTACGTTCTCGCTACGAAACGTCAGACGTGCAGGGTGTATTGGATGGTTCTATCGACCCACTAATTCACGCTTACCTAGACCATACACTCGGCCAATAATAAACAATTCCTACAATAGGTGAGTGTGAATTTGTACGCCCATTGTTCATATTTAGAGCATAAGCATATTGACTTTTATGCAATTAAATGCTAATATAAAAATGTTCTCAAAAAATAAACAAGGAACACAAAAATATGAATAATACCCACACTAAGACTAAACATATCGAAGTCCTTGTGCTGGATACTAACCCAAATGGCTATGCCATTGAAGTACATAGGCGCGACACAACCTGACGTGCTTAAATAACAGTTTGTTATACAAGATAAGCAGCCCTTAACGGGCTGTTTTCTTTTGTGCGGTGTGGCGATTACTTAGCGTCCACTGCATAAAACATGGGTACCTGTAGGCCTGCTGGGGGGATAGATATAAGCGACCTTACCATGCACTGTTGACAGGTACCCATGTCTGCTATAATAAAGCTAATGATTTTATTGGATAGGGTAACGAAGACGTATGGCAAGCATGCCACGCCGGCACTTGATAGAATTAGCCTGCACGTTGAACCAAAAGAGTTCGTCATTGTAGTGGGGCAGAGCGGTGCCGGTAAAACAACACTTTTGCGTTTACTAACGCGCGAAGAAAAACCCTCCAGTGGAAAAATAATTGTAGGTGGTATTGATTACGACAAGTTGCGCGATCGCGATGTGCCACTGCTTCGCCGTAAAATTGGCGTCGTTTTTCAGGACTTTAAGCTGCTTCCAAACCGAACTGTGTTTGAAAATGTTGCGTTTGCTCTTGAAATTGTAGGTATGGGCAACTACGAAATCCGCCATACTGTGCCAAAGGTGCTCGACATTGTTAATCTGCGCGGTAAAGAAAAGCGAATGCCATTTGAACTATCTGGTGGTGAGCGACAACGCGTGGCTATCGCTCGCGCTATTGTACGCCAGCCCAAAATTCTTATTGCCGACGAGCCAACCGGCAACCTTGACCCTAAGCACGCTTGGGATGTTATTAACGTGCTCGAAAAAATTAACCGTTATGGCACCACCGTACTTCTTACAACGCACAACCAGGAAATTGTTAACAAGCTCAAACGCCGCGTGGTTACCATTCAACATGGCCAAATAGCCAGCGACCGAGCATCAGCAGAGTACCAACTATGAAACATAGGCACCTAAGACACCGCAAACTTATTACTTTTTCCCGTGTTGTCATGACCGGGCTAACTAACTTTTTGCGCAATGCATGGTTAGCTGCCGCCGCAATGGCTGTTATGGTGGTGACGCTTACGGTGGTGCTATTTTCGGTAATAACTAGCGCAACCTTTAACAACACCATTGCCCAAATTAATGACAAGATTAAAATATCGGTATATCTTAACGATTCAGTATCCAAGAGCCAGGCCGAAGACCTCATGCAGCAGCTGCGTGATTTGCCAACGGTAAAAGACGTATCCTATGTTTCTAAGGCCGAGGCTACAGCTGAATTCCGTTCTGATCACGAGCAGAGTAAAGACTTGCTACAGGCAATTACTCAAGTAGGTAGCCCTTTGCCAGCGAGCATTAAGATTACACCTGTGGATACAAGCAATATCACGCCAATTAAGGCATTCCTCGACAAGCCAGAGAATGTCTCTAAACAAGATCCTCAGGCTGGCACTTCTTATTCTGGTGACCGCAAACAAGCAATTGATAAGATCGCCCATGCTACCAACGTTTTAAGGCAAGCCGGCGTGGCAACCATCATTGTGTTTGCTGTTATCTCAGTGCTAATTATCTTCAATACCATCCAAATGGCTATCTTTAACCGCCGCGACGAGCTCACCATTATGCGCTTATTAGGCGCCAGCACGTGGTACATTCGTGGCCCATTTGTTGTCGAAACAACAGTGTATGGCATCATTTCAGCGCTTATATCAGTAGGCCTTATCGACCTTATGTTTATTGCTTCTTCGTCGGCTTTGCAGGCAAGTAGCCTTGGTCTGCTCGATATTAACTATGCGAGTTCATATTTCCACAGTCATTTCTGGGTACTTTTGGGATTGCAATTGTTGGTTGGTATACTAATAGGAGCGGCATCTTCTATCGTAGCAACTCGCCGTTATCTGAAATTTAAAACAAAATAGTTCGTTTGTTTGGCCAAAGACGTCAACGTAAACGCTTAAGCTAATGACATTTGGCGGGGGATATGGTATGGTAAACTTACAAGTACTAAACAAAAAAATGAAAAATACTAGTATACCTACTACTACAAAAAACAGGGCGCTAAAGCGACTTATAAGCTTGCCAGTGCTCGTGGTGGTGAGCGCTTTCCTAATAGGCGGCTCTGTATATCATGTGGCTCATGCTGACACGCTTCAGGAGCAAATTAACGCCCTGCAAAACGAAAACGCCAACAACCAAAGTGTTGTTGATCAATTGCAAAGCCAAGCAGCAAGCTACGAAGATGCTATCCGTATGCTCAACTCACAGATCAGCTCATTACAAGCTCAAATTAATGACAACCTTGCGACTCAAAGTGCATTGCAAACGCAAATCCAAGAAAAGCAAGCCCAACTCGAGCAGCAAAAGCGAGCTCTTGGCGAAGACATCAAGTCCATCTATGTTAATGGCAAGATGTCTACGGTGGAAATGTTGGCTACAAGCCAAGACTTGAGCCACTTTGTTGATGCCGAAACCTACCGCGGAGCAGTGCAGACTAAAATTCAAACGACGCTTAACGAAATTGCAAAAATCCAAGGCCAACTAAAGAGTCAAAAAGACCAAGTAGAAGTATTATTGCAAACACAAAAAAACCAACAGGCGCAAATTGTATCTGCGCAACAAGAGCAAAGCCACCTATTGGCTATGAACGAAGGCCAGCAATCAGCATATAGCCAAAAGCTTAAGGGTAACCAAGCCAAAATCGAAGAGTTGCAGCGTAAGCAGGCAGCCCTCAACGCCCAAGGCTCAAGCCGTGTAACAATTAGCGGTGATGAGCGTGGTGGTGCCTGCGATGCTGGCAACGGCAACGGCGGATACCGACTGGCAAGTGGCGGCAGTGGTGACGTATGCGACGCACCAAAAGACTCTATCCTTGACTGGGCAGGTATCGAAAACCGAGAGTGCACATCATATGCCTACTGGTACTTTAAACGTGTACTTGGCAACAGCGACTTCTCGGCCCAAGGTGATGCTAAGATGTGGGTTAATACCTCAAACTATCCTGTTCATGACTGGCCCAAGGTTGGTGCCATCGGTGTTAAGACCGCCGGCACTTACGGCCACGTAACTATTGTGCAGGCAGTTGGGCCCACAACCTGGAAGGGTGTATCTGTGCCTGCGGGCCAAGTGCTAACTAGCGAAATGAACAGCGATTTTGCCGGTAAGTTCTCATACATGCTGCGCGACATAGTAAGCATGCAGTATATTTACAAGTAACCTTCAGCGTATATTCCGGTTTTACAAGCATTATGAGAGTAATTGAATTTTAAGAGAGGGTAGAGTAACCGACCGTGTCCAAAAAGTCCGAAAACGCCGAAGCGTCTGAGCAAAAAACATTATCATCACAATCTGCGTGGTACCAATCTAAGCGTTTTAAACAAGTCGCAGGCGGTGCGGTGGCCGTTGTAGCTATTGGTGTGGTCTTTAATATAGGTGTTATGGTTGGTAACGGTACAATTACTGCCGGCCAGTATGACACGCAAAATGGGCAACTACCTAGCAAACTAAACTATGCCTCGGTTAACGCGGTATATAATTCGCTCAAAGAAAATTACGATGGTAAACTCACCGAAGCCCAGCTGCTTGATGGTGTTAAGTCCGGGCTCGCAGAAGCAACAGGCGATCCTCATACCGAATACTTTAACGTTGCCGATGCCAAGAAATTTAACGAACAGCTCAACGGATCATTTTCGGGTATTGGTGCCCAGCTGGGCGAAAACCAGGATAAATTCTTGAGCGTGGTGGCGCCAATTAGCGGTTCGCCTGCCGAAAGTGCCGGTATAAAGGCTGGGGATGTCATAGTCTCGATAGACAATAAAACAACTACTGGCATGTCAATTGACGATGCAGTAAGTAAAATTCGTGGCCCAAAAGGCACAAAAGTAACCCTTAAAGTGGTTCGTGACAAGTCTGAGGAGCTAACATTTACGATTACTCGCGACGAAATCAAAGTGCCAAGTGTGACGCACAAGATTACCGAAGACAACATTGGCTATATGCAGATCAGTCAATTTAGCGGCGACACTACAGAACTTGCCACCCAGGCTGCACAGGAATTTAAAGACAAACAAGTAAAAGCTGTTGTGCTAGACCTGCGTGATGATCCGGGCGGTCTGCTAGAGGCGGCCGTGGGCGTTTCTAGCCTTTGGTTGCCGGAAAATGCCACCGTACTCCAGGAAAAGCGTGGAAATAAGGTGATTGATACTTACCACGCCGAGGGTGGCCCGCTATTACTGGGTGTTCCAACAGCCGTACTTATTAACGGCGGCAGCGCTAGCGCCTCCGAAATTGTAGCTGGTGCCCTTAAGGACAACGATGCGGCCACGCTTATTGGTGAAAAGAGCTACGGTAAAGGCAGCGTGCAATCTGTACAGAAGTTTGCTGACGGCAGCCAGCTTAAGGTAACTATTGCCCGTTGGTATCGACCGGATGGCAAGAATATTGACAAAAAAGGCATCGATCCTGATAAAAAAGTAACCCTGAGTAAAGATGACGCCAAAGCGGGTCGTGACCCACAAAAAGACGCTGCGATCGAATTCTTAAACGCTAAGTAAGGGTAAAACTGCTTGCGTACAGCTAGTTCCATAGGATATCATTAAGGAGAATTTTCAGAGAAGAGGGGAACTGGTGTCTAGGTCTAAATACGTGTTTGTAACAGGTGGTGTACTTTCAGGTTTGGGGAAGGGTATAACTGCCGCTTCTATCGCGAATGTCCTTAAAGCACGTGGCTACCGGGTTAACATCCAAAAGTGTGATCCATACTTGAATGTTGACGCCGGAACATTAAGTCCGGGTGAACATGGTGAATGTTTTGTTACCAAAGATGGTGCCGAAACGGATCTTGATTTGGGGCACTACGAGCGCTTTTTAGACGAGGAGCTTACACAGTCAAGCTCGCTTATGAGTGGCCGTGTTTTGCGCCGCGTTATCGAAGACGAGCGTGCTGGTAAATATGGCGGTCAGTCGGTACAAATTGTGCCGCACGTCATGAACACCATTCAGGACTTTATCCGTGAAGCTGGGGCTGATTTTGACGTGCACATTGTAGAGATTGGCGGCACGGTCGGTGATCTTGAGAGTCTTAGTTTTATCGAGGCAATTCGCGAGTTTAGCCAAAATGTAGGCCGTGAAAACTGTTTGTATGTGCATGTAGTGTATCTGCCATATTTGGGAGCAAGCAAAGAAACCAAAACAAAACCCGCACAAAATGCTGTGCGAGAGCTTAGAGCCTTGGGCATTGCACCAGATATCCTGGTTGCGCGTAGTGAGCAGGTTTCAAACCCGACAATTAAGCGCAAACTTAGTCTGTACTGTGGCGTAGACGAAGACGCTATTGCCTTATTGCCTAATGCCCCCAGTATTTATCAAGTGCCGCTTACACTTGAGGATTCAGGTATTGCTAAGGTGGTTTGCCAAAAACTGCAGCTTGAAAACAAGCCGGCGGGTATGGAAGATTGGCGCGCTATGGTGCGCAAGGCTATGACCGAACACAAACGTCAGGTAACGGTGGGTGTTGTAGCTAAATATCTCGACAACCAAGACACATATATGTCGGTTTTTGAAGCATTACGCGCTGCCGGCTGGACACATGACATCGGTATTCGTATTGAATGGATCGATGCCGAAGCGCTTGAGCACCACAAAGACTTAAGCAGCGTACTCGATGCTGTTGACGGTATTTTAGTGCCTGGTGGCTTTGGTGGGCGTGGCGTTGAGGGTAAAATCCGAGCTGCTACCTACGCGCTTGAACACAAAAAACCTTACCTTGGCCTTTGCCTGGGTATGCAGGTGGCGGTTATTGCTGCTGCACGCAAGGCTGGCCTTAAAGACGCTAACTCTGCTGAGTTTGATGCAACGGCGCAACACAAGGTTATTAGTACCATGGAAGGCCAGCAGGGCAAAGAAAATACAGGTGGCACAATGCGCTTGGGCGACTACACGTGCATGATTGCACCAAAATCGCTGGCAGAGCAGCTCTACAAGGCTCCTGAGGTGGTTGAGCGCCACCGTCATCGTTACGAGTGTAACAATGATTTCCGCGACGAATATGAAGCATGGGGCATTCGGGCTGTTGGTTTTTCACCCGATCATCACCTAGTTGAGATGGTTGAAGCCATTGATCATCCATTCTTTATTGCGTCGCAATTCCATCCAGAGTTTAAGTCGAGGCCCAACAGAGCTCATCCGCTCTTCTCTGGATTTGTGGGTCACTTGCAAAAGATAACTAAATGAGGTAGCTTTAGCAGTATGGACAATAGCCAACAAACCGCAGCAAATGATCACGCAAAACGAATTCTGTTGGTTGAGGACGACGATGCACTAGCAAGCGTCTATCTCGTCCGCTTACAGGCTGAGGGCTTTGATGTTCGCCGTGTCGCAAACGGAGAAGATGCACTAGCTGCAGCCATAAGCTATCGTCCAGACCTCGTACTTTTGGACGTTATGATGCCAAAAGTAAGTGGTTTTGATGTTCTGGATATTCTTCGTAATACGCCAGAAACCGCAAACCTCAAGATTATCATGCTCACCGCCTTAAGCCAGGAGAGTGATAAGCAGCGAGCTGTGGCACTTGGTGTAGACGACTATCTTGTGAAATCACAAGTGGTGATTACCGATGTCATAGACCGCATAAAGTTCCACTTGGGCTTATAGGCGGTTGTTGAGCAAAAATGTATAACACTCCACTCGTCAAAAACGGTGGAGTGTTTTGTTTTAGGTTAGGCTATTGTCTAATAAAGCCGTTTATGTTATAATAGTAATCTGAATCTGTATATTGGAGAATGATTTTATGGGACGTCACAGTGCACGTAAAGGCCGCCGCGTCGCTACATCAGTAGAGGCACCGGTACCGCAAGCCCCAGAACAACTAACACAGGCATATCAAGCGCCCCCACAGCCCGAACAGGCTCCAAGGATGCTGCCCCAGGACGCTGAGCAGCTCTATAAGGCCACCGCTGGCTTAAGTGCAAACGGCCAGGTAGAGCATCTTTTGGTTGGCCG
The DNA here is from genome assembly GCA_964494765.1 of uncultured Candidatus Saccharibacteria bacterium. GTDB lineage: Bacteria > Patescibacteriota > Saccharimonadia > Saccharimonadales > UBA4665 > CAMLQK01. The sequence goes on along the minus strand of CAZBRP010000003.1, from coordinate 81,784 downwards.
TGAAATTGACGGTGAACCACGCCGTCTTTATCTAGATGCACCTCTCGCAATACATGTTGACTCAAACACCGGCGTTACGCAGCGGCTTTTGGGCCTAGTGGGCCGCGTACACACTAGGGTTTTAACGCCTGACCAAGAGCCTCTTACTGACTACACTACAGCGTGGTCTATCGTTCATGCTTCTGTGCCCACTGCTAACGGTGGCGTACAGGAATTCCTTACCGTTACCGATCCTTCAACGGTTCGGCCCGATAAAGTGACGGGTGAGGACCGCTCAGCATGGAACCAAACCGCTGTACTCACGCATGGTGACTCATACAAGGGTGAGTGGCAAGTTGGCGCTAGTGGTTCAGTTATTCAAATGCAGTATGATGCAATCAATCCTCAGCAAGCTTGGGAATTTCCTCCACATCTCAGGTTGACTTCCACCGAAGGTGAAGTGACCCTTCTGCAGGCTAATAGAGCGCACGCCCCACAAAATCACGAAGATACCCTTGGTACTATGTGGATGGCGTCACCAGCAAGCCTCCAGCGGTACGCATACTCTAAAGCCCAAGCTTAACCGACGGCTCCAAATGCATACTGTATCCTAAAATTGACCTTTAGCTAATTTTATGCTAATGTATTATTGTTACAACGAAAACAAAACGTTTAGCAAGGATACATGAAAATGGAACAACAATCTCGAAAACCAGGTACACCAATCGGCCCAGAGGCCCAGCAGACTGCCTTTAAAACGCCACATCGTGGTGTTTTTGGCCGCCTTTTAGAAAAGGCCCGCGTTATTAGGCCCCATTCAGGGTATGGCCCAGAAGCAGGTAAGGTAGTAGTACGCGGTGGCGTTGTCACTGCCGAAGGTGCTTATGGTGAGGCTTCCGCAGCTTCACAATCAGCTCCTGCAGAGGTGAAGTCTTTTATGCCGCCAATTGCAGAGCATGGTGTGGGCAAGTCAAATATAACAGCAGTTGAGGTTGCTCCAACCCATGTCATGCAGGGCGGCACTCTTATGAGTACTAACCAAGCTAAGGATATTGCTGAGAGGGGTCCCCAATATCCATCAGCTCGTGATCCTGAGCGTGAGCCATTTACGGGTGGTTCAGCAATTCCTTCTCTACCCGAAGAGCAGTTTAAGCAAGCTGTTGGCCCAGTAGGTCCAAACAGTGTTACACCGCCAGCTCCGGCTCCACAAGAGTTGCCGGAAGGTGTTGTACATAACTTGCCGATTGACGGCCAACGCCGATACTAGACCGCCAAACTGGTCACTAAAAAAACCGAGCATATGCTCGGTTTTTTTAGTGCAGCTTTAACAGGCCAACACTACAACGCCAAATGCCTAGCCGGTGATGTACAAAAAATAACCCCTCACTCTTGAGGGGTTATTTTGAAAGATTGCAGGAAGCTTACTTGTCTTGTGGTTTTTCGACAGTAACTTCTACGCGCTTAACACTTTTACCGGTAAACAGGCGTACGCGACGAGTCGTGTAGGTAACGTTACCTTCGGTGTTAGCGTGAATAGTGAAGTTGCGGCTAAGCTTGGTGCCTTTACCAGCGCGCTTAGTTTGACCAACTTGGCGAACAATTACTTGCCCGGTGTGAGTCTTTTGGCCACCATAGAGTTTAACGCCAAGGCGCTTACCAGCGCTGTCGCGATTGTTCTTGGATGTACCACCGGCTTTGACGTGTGACATATATTATTTACTTCCTTGTTATTACTAGCAGCTCACGGGCAACAGTTTGATCTGATCTATAATAAATCATTTCTGCCTCACCAGCATGCATAAAACTCACTCGATTGTACCCCATTTTCTCGAGGTGGTCAAGTGCTGGAAGGTGGTGAATTTTACCGTTTGGGTTAATCCAGGCTGGTACGGCCACGCAAAGGCGGCTGCCGCGAGGCATTTGTTGGCCAATATTACGCAAAAACTTCTCGGTAATTAGGTTGCAGGTGCCGATAATTTGCTGCAGTTTTTCGGGGCGAGGCCAGTGGGTTAGGGGGTGGCCCAGGTACGCCTCACAGGCTACGTTGGTGAACGGGTGTTTCCAACTGTGTGATGTGGCGTCGCCAACTTCAAGTGGTACCTGCTGCGGTGTTTGATATTTTTCGTGTAGCCACTCTAGGTTTTGGCCAGAGTAGTCAATCATGCGAGGCTCAAGATCGGTGCCGTAGGCGCCGTAACCCATAAGTAGCGCCTCCTGAAGCACAACACCAGTGCCACAAAAAGGATCCAACACGACAACATCGCGAGATGGTTGCTGTGGGCCAACGCCTAAGTTGATGATGGTTTGCGCAAGCTTAGGAGGCAACATGCCCACAAAGGCATCGCGCTTGGGGCGCTCTTGGTCGCGCTTGGCGTAGGCGGTAATATCTTGCACGGCAACAGTCTGGCCCACAATAATGCTGGATTCGTGACGAATAAGCAGTAATTCGATGCCACGCTCGCCAGCGAGGTGATTGTGTAGGACCTGGGCGCTTGATAGTTCAACTTCTTGGTTTTGCACGAGGCGTACAGAGTAGTCAGCTTTACGCAGGGATTTTTTGAGGTTAAGGCCAATGGCAGTTAGCTGTTTGGTATTGGTTTTAATGCCGTAGGCGCTGATGCCGAGCTGGATTTTGCCCTCTGAAATGGCTTGGGCACGTTGCATAACCATTTTTTCGAGCTGTACATGTAGCCCGGAAAGGTTGGCCTTGGGGATTACTCCTAAAAAGGCACCGAGTTTAACACTACTTCCGAGACGGCTAAAAGCTATATCGCTAACAGGTATGTCGCTAATGACGGTGTTGCCAAAGGGCTGTAGGTGGTCGGCTCCAAAGAGACTTTCGAGTTCGGCTCGACCAATTGCTGGCTGTCGCCCGAGAATAAAAATACTTTCCATTAGCTTTCATTATACACTATTGTATCTGTTAACTTGTTGTATGATGCGCATCTATCCACTCAGGAGGTAACGGTGCGCAACTTTGAACTACGGGAATTTGCGCAATTTTTTGGATCCTGTGCTGCGTAACAGGGCTTTGTTGTAAAAAATCGCCAAGCAGCATGTCGTTGTAAAGCAGCTCATCCGGGCGGTCTTCGAGGGCAACTTCTAGCAATGTGCACCAGGTGCGCAGCCCAACAAATGAAGTACGCATGTTCGCATCATTGAGGGCGACTACAAGGCCATCGGCTGTAAGGAACTTTGTGCACAAAAGGCCAAGCTTATAGGCTTGGCGGATATCTTTAGCGCTGCTGGCAGTGGTATAGCAGCTGAGCAGTATTTCATCATTGAATGGTGGAGTGGGATTGGGCTGCTCCCAGGCTTGAGTGAGATAATCTGATAGGTAGTGCATGGCCTGGCTGGGGAGCGCTGCCGCTGCCCTAAATATGTCATCTGCTGCTCTTTCATAACAGTTTATTGATGGAGGAATGCTCACACTTTTTTTAACCCACGCCATGTTATCGGGCGGTAGCTGTGCAAGTAGGCTAAATAGGAAGCTGCCTTGCTGTTTACTGCCCCAGAGTTTTCGGCGCCGCATTTCCTGCATAACGTGTCGTCGGCGCGAGAGCTGAAATTCGTAACGCATGTCGGGATGCTTGAGCGGTTTGCCAGTAAGCGGCACAGTAAAGATGTCGGCAACTACCTGTGAAAGTTCTGGACTTTTGGGATGCAGGGACATACCGGCGAGTATAGTATTTTTTACACTAGAGGGTCAAAAACTGCGGCTGCCACCAAGGTGATATGGCAAGACAGGGGCAAATTGCTAGTCGGCTTGCGAAAAGCTGGGTATAATAGTTCGATATGAGTGAAACTTCTTTCTTTAAACGTCGCTGGAAGCTCTTGCTCAATATTTTTACTGTTGTTGCACTGGTCGTGTTGCTGTATGCGGTAAGAGGGCAGGTTGTTGATACCTTCCAAAATATTAAAAATGTACATATTTGGGCATTGTTGCTACTGATTCCTATTCAGTGGCTTAATTACGATGCGCAAACCCGCCTGTATAGAGGGTTGTTTAAGGTTGTGGGCAATAACTTAAGCTACAAGTTTTTGTTTAAAACGGCGCTTGAGCTGAATTTTGTTAATAGTGTATTCCCAAGCGGTGGTGTTTCGGGAATTTCGTATTTTGGCATGCGCATGCGCAACGGCAAGGATATCTCGGGCGGTAAGGCTACTGTAGTGCAGATGATGAAGCTGATGCTGCTGTTTTTGTCTTTTGAGATCTTGCTTGTACTTGGTTTGCTGTTTATGGCTATCAACGGCCGCGTTAACGATGTAGTGATTTTGGCGGCCGGGTCATTGTCTACCTTACTGCTAGTGGGTACTTTTGCATTTGTGATGATTATTGGTAGTGAAAGGCGTATTGCCGGCACGTTTACGTACGTAACGCGTGCCCTTAACCGACTAATTAAAGTTGTGAGGCCAAAGCACCCCGAGACAATTAATATCGCAGCTGCCCGAGCTTCTGTTGAAGAGTTGCATGTTAACTATAAGATTATGGAGCGCAACTATTCTGCACTACGTTGGCCGTTCTTTTGGGCATTAATGGCTAATCTTACCGAAGTAGTGGCCGTGTACGTGGTGTACATTGCCTTTGACCAGTGGATTAACTTCGGTGCAGTGATTTTGGCGTATTCTATTGCTAACTTTGCCGGGTTAGTCTCGGTGTTGCCTGGCGGGGTAGGTATTTACGAGGCTTTAATGACGGGTGTATTGGCGGCTACGGGTGTTCCGGCGGCTGTCAGTTTGCCAGTGACTGTAATGTATCGAATACTCAATATGATTATCCAGTTGCCAGCAGGTTACTATTACTATCATAAGACGGTAATTGCCGGCGAACCTTTGGCCGAAACCCATGAGCGAGACTGATCTACGTTTAAGTGTTAGTGATTTTGTAGCGCTAGCTAACCAGACGCTAGAGTATGCCTATCCAAATGTGCATATCGAGGGTGAGGTAGCTAACTACCGTGTTAGCAAGGGTCGCTGGGTGTATTTTGACCTTAAAGACGACCAGGCAACAATGCGTTTTTTTGGCACTGTCTACCAGCTACCTGGCCCACTAGAAGATGGCATGATGATTTCGGTGCGCGGAGTGCCACGCTTGCACCCCTTATACGGGTTTAGCGTAACCATTCAACATATTCAGCCAGTAGGCGAGGGCTCTATTAAAAAAGCGGCCGCTTTACTAGAGGCAAAACTCCGGGCCGAAGGCCTTTTTGAACCAGAACGTAAACGACCCCTACCGTACCCACCTAAACATATTGGTTTAATCACCTCTGGCGAATCGGCGGCATATCGAGATTTTATAAAAATTATGGCTGAGCGGTGGGGCGGGGTGCATATTAGTCTGATCGATGTGCAAGTGCAGGGTGAGCCAGCGCCAGGGCAGGTGGCAGCGGCCATAGAGCAGTTTAATCGTATGGCGGAGGCACCCGACGTGTTAGTTATTACGCGGGGTGGTGGTAGTGCCGAAGACTTACAGGCCTTTAGTACTGAGCAGGTTACGCGAGCAGTTGCAGCAAGCCGCATCCCAACCCTGGTAGCAATTGGCCATGAAGTCGATATAAGTTTAGCCGAGTTAGCTGCTGACCAACGCGCGAGTACGCCAAGTAACGCAGCTGAGCTTTTGGTGCCAGATAGAACAGCCATGCTGCGACATCTGGCGGTGCAGCGCGAGCGCCTGGCAGAGATTTCGCGGCGAACAGTGCATACAATGCGCCAAGACTTGCAGCGCCATGCTGAGTTGCTACATGCCGCAACGAGCCAGATAATGCAGCAGGCACGCCAGCAATTAGACTTGCGGGCTCAGCTTTTGGAGGCCTACAATCCGCAAATCGCACTAAGCAGGGGATATGCACTTGTTCGCCAGAATGATACAGTAGTTCGTAACACAGCCCAGCTGGAACAAGGCGCAACACTGTTATTGCAGTTTATTGACGGTGAGGCAACGGCAGTTGTGCAAGATGTGCGACACGAGAAGATTAAGGAGTAGATATGGCTAAGACAAAAGACTACCAGACCTTAAGTGGTGAGCTTGATGAAGTGCTCTCCACCTTGCAGCAACCAGATATTCAAGTGGCCGACGCAATCAAATTATATGAGCGAGGTCTAAAACTTGTTTCTGCGCTAGAAGCACATGTCTCGGAGGCAGAAAACACCTTAGAACGCTTACACCTGCAAGCAGAAGCCAACAGAGGGGACGCCTAAAATGGATTTTGTATTTTTAGCAGTCATTGTTGTGGTGTTGGCTTTTGGTATTGTAGTGTTTGTCGGCCCGCCGTTTGTGCCAACACTTAATAAACAAGTACAGACTGCACTGGATATGCTTAACCTCAAGCCTGGCCAAACGTTACTAGAGCTTGGCTCGGGTGATGGCCGCGTGGCTAAGGCCGCTGCCCAGCGCGGTCTGACAGTAGTTGGCGTTGAACTGAATCCCTTTTTAATTTGTATTGCTCGAATCCGTTGCTGGAAATACCGCAGGCAAGTGTCTTTTATATGGGACGATATGTGGAAAGCCCGTTGGCCGCAAGCAGATGGTATTTTTACTTTTTTACTACAGCGTCAGATGGAGCGGCTGGATAAGCGAATCACGGTATGGCACACCAAGCCTGTAAAACTTGCGAGCTTTGCCTTTTTTATCCCCGAAAAGCCGCCAATTTCTAAATTTAATGGCGTCTTTTTGTACGAATATGGCACACCACGCAAAGGTGCACCTCACCGAATGGGGAAGCGAGCGTAAGCCGCTTGCGGCAAACGGCAAACTAGGTTACCATGAGCGATATGAAGCAGCTTAATCAACGCGGTGCAATTGATGTATTACTCATCCCACTTGTACTTGTGAGTGTATTGTTTATTGGCGCTGCAGCTTTTGCATACTGGGCTTTTAACGAGCGCCAGGATTATAAGAATAATAGTGATCAAAAAGTTGCTACTGCTGTGTCCGCTGCCGAGAGTCGTACGCAGGCAGCAGATACTAAAAAATTCGCCGAAGAGGCTAAAAATCCACTCAAAAAGTACATCGGCCCTGCAGCCTTTGGTTCTGTGGTAGTTGAATATCCTAAAACTTGGAGTTCATACGTTGCCGAAGAAGAGAGCCAGCCGTTAAACGGTTATTTCCACCCTGATTTTGTACCCAGTGCTGTAAACCAGGGCAATACATTTGCGTTACGCGTCGAATTAGTTACACAGTCTTACGATCAAGTACTGCAGCAATATGCCAGCCAGACGCAACAGCAAGCTGTAAAGATTACGCCATATAGCTTACCTAAGGTGCCATCAATTGTGGGCGCTCGTGTAGAGGGTAAAATTGGTACTAATAAAGACGGTGCGGCAGTTATTTTGCCGCTACGTAACATGACTTTAAAAATCTCGACTGAATCAAGCCAGTTTGTACCTGACTTTAACAATATTATTTTGCCCAACATGGTATTTACGCCTTAGTAATAGGCGCTGCGGAGTGCTATACTGCTAGTAAAGGTTAAGGCGGGGAAATATAGTGGTAGTTGAGCAAGAAACACAGATGTCGCACGATATGCGCTTGCTGATGTCTGTTGCTGAGCAGCTTAAGACACCGCTAACTATTATGGCCCGCCAGGCTGATCTTGCCTTGCTGCAGCAGCCGGCATCTGACCTGGATCCTAAGAGTATCCAGGTCCATTCGCGAGCTGCTATGGTGCTTGTAGACAACTACTTACTGGGCTTGCAGCTGCTAGCAGAACAGCAAGAGTTAAACCTGGAGCCTGTTTCGGTGTCATCCACCTTGCTCGATGCCTCACATATTCTAGATGACTTTGCTAAGCAGTATGGCATTGAACTTGAACTCCATATTGCTGGCCGCTACGAGCCAGTCATGGCACACCATACGGCATTACGGTCTGCCATTTTGAGTCTGGGCTTCGCACTTATCGAATCAGCGGGCGCCCAGCAACAAGCTGTGCGACGCATAACACTTGCTGCGCACCGAACTAGTAAGGGGATCGTGGCTGGTTTGTATGGCTTTAGTGATTTAACGACTGCTGATTGGCGTAGGGCGCTGCAGCTACAGGGGGTAGCTCAACAACCCTTTGCAGCCCTATCTGGCACAAGCGCAGCAGGAGTGTTCGTGGCCGACGCATTGGGACGTGCCATGGCTACTAATGTGCGCGTTGGTCGCTACGCACGCAGTACGGGTTTGGCAATGACATTTCAACCAAGCCAGCAATTACAGCTGGTATAAGGGATCTTATGCGAGTACTTCTTATTGAACCAGATAGTGTTTTGGTTGCCACGTATACAGCAGCCCTGCAGCAGGCAGGGCATATTGTGGATGCTGTAGCAACTGCCCAGCGAGCACTTATAGCTGCCGATGATCATTGTCCTGACATTGTTGTTATGGAGCACCAGCTTTCGGGTACTAATGGCATAGGCTTTTTGCAGGAATTTCGGTCGTATTCGGACTGGCGCGAGGTGCCTGTGGTAATTCATACTAATATGCCGCAGCATAAATATCAGCAGGCAAGTCAACTCGTATCACAAGAATACGGAGTGGTACGTTGGCTGTATAAGCCGCGTACAAATTTGAGCGAGCTGTGTGGGATTGTTGCTCAGTACGGTATTAAAAAGGGCTTGGCGTAGTAGTGAAGCAGCTTGTAACAACCGCTATTGTGCTGTCACGTACCGACTACGGTGAGGCTGATAGAATCTTAACAGTGCTCACACCTGAATATGGCAAGTTACGACTACTGGCTAAAGGTGTGCGCCGTGTTAAGTCAAAACTTGCCGGTGGCATTGAACTTTTTAGCGTAAGTCATATCACTTTTGTAAAAGGTCGCGGCGAGATGGGTACGCTGATATCTACACGGCTCGAGAAGCATTACGCGGCAATTGCCCGAGATCTGCAGCGCACCATGACTGGCTATGAATTGATCAAACAGCTCCATAAACACACTGAAGATCAGCCTGAACCTGAATACTTTACCTTGCTACACCAGGCGTTTGAGGCGCTGGATGACCATACTATAGCGTTGCCACTTATCCAATTTTGGTTTGACGTACAGATACTCAAATTGTCTGGGCATTCGCCTAACTTGCAGACTGATACATCAGGTAACCGCCTGACCGAAGGGCAGAACTACCAGTTTGACTACGCTGCTATGGGTTTTATGCCACATAATCAGGGTGCCTTTTTGTCTAACCACATTAAATTTTTGCGCCTCACATTGGCCGGTAATGTTCCTAGAGCATTGTGCCACATACAGGGGTGTGGTGCGCTAATTCAGGACTGTCAGCCACTGCTTAGGGCACTTAAAATATAAACTCAGGGTTGCTATACTACATTCAAGTTAGTCGGAGGGAATGTAGTGTCTAAGCTGCCGCAGGGTTATAATAATCAGTTAAACACCGGTGTGGATAGTCTAAGAGCAATAATTGCGCGCGGCCCAGAACTAGAGGCATGTCCATTACCCGAGACGCTTGATACTGCTGCTGAGCTGGGCAGGGTGGCCCTCCTTGTGTTGTGTCCGCCTGTAAATCTGGGTGAAGTAACCCTATTTAACCCTGCCGAAATGCTTAATGACACATTTACGGCTCCGGCTGTTGACCTGGACCTGTATGACGGCCGTATTATGGTTTCACGAAATACCTCGATGGCTAAAAAAACTGTTAATTTTAATTTGCAGCTCGTTAATCCAAAAGCGGGCAGCACACTAAAAATTTTATCTATGACTGTGCCTCGCCACCCGCGTGATACGGATTATTTTAAAAAATTACCGCCGTCATCACGGCCAAATCAGGAGCTATTTATGACGTCTGCACGCGGCACGGTATACCCTATGCGCGGGCCTGATGATCGCAGGGCATTTAATGAGGGCATGCGCCATTCTGCGCCTTTTTTTGAAACAGTACTGTCCCGCATGATACAGGCTAACGCCTCCTAGAAAAACAGAGGTTACTAGCGTATACTATAAACTAATTATGAGCACTATAACTTTAGAAGACATTGCATCTTTAGCAAAACGCCGCGGCTTTATTTACCAGGGTTCTGATATTTATGGCGGTTTAGCAGGAACCTGGGACTACGGCCCCTTGGGAGTGCAGCTAAAGCGCAATATTACGAATGAGTGGTGGAAGCGTTTCGTGGAAGACCGTGCAGATATGTACGGTATTGACGCCGCCATTTTAATGAACCAAAAAGTGTGGCAGGCAAGTGGCCATGTGGGTGGCTTTCATGACCCTCTTGTAGAAGATCTTAAAACCAAAAAACGCTACCGTGCCGACCACTTACTAGAAGACGCTGGTATTGAAGGTGTAACTGCTATGGGCCTTGAGCAAATGGATGCTGTTATCAAAGAGCAGGGCATCAAGAGTCCTGACGGTAATCCACTAGGCGATGTTAGGCAGTTTAATATGATGTTCCAGACGCATATTGGTGCTACAGAAGACGCCACAAGTATTAGCTATTTGCGTCCCGAAACGGCGCAGGGTATGTTTGTGAACTTCAAAAATGTTGTCGATAGCTTTTACCCTGATATACCGTTTGGTATGGCCCAGATCGGTAAGGCTTTTCGTAACGAAATTAGCCCCCGCGACTTTATTTTCCGCGTTCGCGAATTTGAACAAATGGAAATTGAGTACTTTGTACATCCCGACAATTGGAAAGAGCAGTTTGACTACTGGCTTGAGCAGCAAAAGCAGTTCCTATTAAGTATCGGCTTGCCCGAAGAAAAAATCCATTTTGTAGACGTACCTGCCGAAGATCGCGCACATTACAGCAAGCACTCTGTAGACACCGAGTTTGACTTTCCGTTTGGGCAAAAAGAGTTGCTTGGTTGCGCCTACCGCACGGACCATGACCTTACGGCTCATCAAAATAGCTCAGGTAAATCTATGGAATACCGTCCAAAGGGCGGTGGCCAGGCTTTTGTGCCGCACGTTATTGAGCCTACCTTTGGTGTCGATCGTGTGCTATTGGCTGTTTTGGCGTCATCGTACGCCGAAGATGAGCTTAACGGCGAAAAGCGTCTGATTCTTAAGCTACCTAAGCACATTGCACCAATCAAGGCTGCAGTGTCGCCGTTACTTAAAAACAAGCCAGAACTTGTATCTAAGGCCCAAGAAGTATACCAGTTGCTCCAAAAGGAGCTGGGTTCTGTAACCTGGGATGATAACTCAAACGTTGGTAAACGCTATCGCCGTTCTGACGAAATCGGTGTACCAGCGCACATTACTATCGACTTCCAGACGCTCGAAGACAATACTGTAACTGTTCGCGACCGTGATACCGCCCAGCAAACCCGTGTCGCTATCGACGAGCTCATAAATAGCTTGTAATCGCTATGAGCGCGGAGATGCTCGAGGGTTTTCGTGTAATTGACCAGACCCGCCTGTCGGGGCGGCTGGCGCATGTGGTACCGCATGTGGTGGCTCCGAGCATACTTGTTGATTTTACTGAGCTGCGCACACATTTGGGCATAGCCGAAGGCCAGCCGTTCCATGTGCTAGCCGATATAGATGGAACAGTACTTGGCGAAGACGAAACAGCAATTGCGCCAGAGATCCAGGCGTGGGTTACAGACCAGAAACAACAAGGCACGATGAGTTCGTTTAATCTTGCTAGCAACAGCACTTGTCCACGCAAACAGCGCTTTGGTAAACAGGTTGCGCCAGACTGTAGGGTGTTTACGGCGCTGCGAGAACGTGGCAAACTGTACCGTAAGCCACACACGCGTTACTTCAAGCACATACAGGAACAATGTGACTATGGTCAGGACCCGGTGCTTATGATTGGCGACAAGTGCTTGCGGGATGTTCTGGGTGCTCGGCGAATGAACTGGTTCTCTATGCTTGTTCGTCCGCGGGGTTCCCGGCACCCAGCCTTAGATCGCTACATATTGCGTCCGGCAGACATGATTGCGCTCCAATTGGGTACGTGGGCACTGGGCAACGAAATAATTCAGTATTTATAAGAGGGAAAACATGATAATTTATTACACCGATGGCAGCTGTGAGCCTAATCCAGGCAAAGGCGGATTTGCAGTTATTAAAGATATGAAAGTCTGCTATTTGGGCGGCGAAGCGGACTCAACTAATATCCGCATGGAGGGCATGGCCTTAATCGCGGCCCTTAAGGATGCGGGCAGCCAAGAATGCAGCATTTATACCGATAGCGAATTCTGGATTAATGTTATCACTAAGTGGTCGGTGGCATGGGAGCGTAACGGTTGGAAGAAAAAAGGCGGAGAAATTAAGAATCTTGACCTAGTTAAAGAGGTTTGCCCACTTTATAGGCAATCTAACGCCACACTTATTTGGGTGAGAGGTCACAATAACGACGAAGGTAACGAAATGGCCGACCATTGGGCTAACGAGGCACGTAAGGGGCGCCGTCTGGGCGCTGACGGACAAGTCTCCGCTGAGTAATATTCTCGGCTATCGGTACGGGGCCACCCATTAACGAGATCAGGGTTTATTACGGTGGGCAACAATACTGTGTGATATGCCATCTAGTATTTCTATTTGGTCGGTACCCAGACTTACTCCTGCAGCCTCTTCGATAATCCACTGGACAGTTTTGGGCGCATCTTGCCGAAGCATATCTCGTTGTACAAGAACGCCTTCTGCCGCCATCAAAAAGCTGACATCGGTGATTGGGTATTTGTGGACTCGTTTGCCATGTACTGCGTGGTGTCGAATTTTAACGAGGTCGCCACGTTCCATGGGTTCATTTCTTGAGCCCGTATTTTTAATACTGTAGGCCGAATAGGAGCGTACACTTTCTCGCATAGTTTGAGGGTAATAGATTGTTTCTGCGGCAGTCTGCGGCAGAGCAGCACGACTCCTTGCCAGATAGAAGGCTATATGACTCAGCAGGCCTTTGCCAAACTCATGATCGCTAAGGTCTTTTTCTTGGAGTAAAACGTTTCCAGTCTCTGCAAGCTTGGCTCGACCTTCATCGATAATACCCTGAGTAAAACCGAACCTGCGCCCCCTGAAAAAGGGTAGGTTGGATGATAAAACACTAGCCCGCAAGTGTACGTCTGATCCCTGTTTTATCATGTGTTCATCTAGTAGCGCCTCAGCGGTGTCGAAGTAGGTTTTTGCCGTACCCGGTTCTGTGTTGTGGTGCAGCCCAAGCTCGATAGCGGATGATGCAAGCTCAAGTGTGGCCATGCCACGAGGGTTGGCGCCAAATTGCTCCTGCCTATAAACAAAATTAGTTGTCAGTCTTGAATACGGGCGATTTTCGGATAGGGGAACTTCTTGTAGGGTGGGTGACATGCTCATTATCCTATGATACCTCAACATATTCGTCTGGATTTATTTTTTGAATAGAGCCGACTAGGTTGTAATTGTCAAAATGCTCATGTTAAAATTTAAACAACAATAAAACAACGAAAGGGTGCTGTAAAGATGGCCCAAAAGAAACGATCAACAACTTCCAAGGCGAAAGTTGTTGTTAATGGTTCAAAAAACAATGGCACATGGCTCCAGAGCCGCTGGACGACAATACTGATTGTCATAATCGTGGCGGTAATGGGTGTTATTACCCTAGTGTTAACCCGCGCGATGACAGCAGAGGGTCCGATTAAGGGCATTGCAAGTAAATGTCTAGATAATGCTGCGGCCAAGGTAGTCGACAGTAATAAGATTCAGCTGTATCGCTGTAACGGCACAGTTGCCCAAAAATGGTCCATACCGGGTGACGGTACTATACGCGTGCAGGGTTACTGTCTGGATGTGCGTGGTGCAAGCAAGGCGCAGGAGACACCAGTGCAGCTTTACCACTGTAACGGCACAGTTGCCCAAAAATGGACTATCAATAAGGACGGCTCAATTGTTAACCCTAACTCGGGGCTCTGCTTAGACGATAAGTATGCTAAGACTGATGATGGTAATCAGATTTGGATGTGGAGGTGCAATGGTACCGATGCACAAAAGTGGACCACACCAAAGGCGACAGAAACTCCAACTAATCCACAAGTTCCACCTAAGCCTACTCCCACTCCAACACCGACTCCCACTCCTCCAAACCCGCAGAATCCACCTACTACCAGTGATGGTCCACGTGGTAAGGGGCTTTATGTAAGCCCAAGCTATGCTAATGCTGGTCGCCCCGCCGCGCTGGCAACACAACCAATTGCCGAGTGGTATGGCGACTGGACCCCAACACCAGGACCACTTGTTAAGGGCGTAGTGGATGGTGCTGAAAAGCAGGGTAAGCTTGCTCAATTGGTGGCCTACAATATTGTGAACCGTGACTGTGGTGGCGCTTCAAGCGGTGGCGCCAAGAGCGTTGACGCCTACAAGGCCTGGATTCGCAGCTTTGCAAGCGGCATTGGTAAGCGCGAAGCTATTGTTGTTCTTGAGCCAGACGTACTTGGCCAGATGTACTGCCTAAATGGTGACCAGCAGAATGAACGTATGGGCCTTATAGCTGACGCAGTCGATGTACTTACTTCGCAAACTAAAGCATATGTGTACATTGATGCCGCCCACTCGGCCTGGGGTGGTGTGAGCATTGATGATTGGGCATACCGTTTGCAGAAGTCAAACGTTGCTAAGGCTCGAGGCTTCTCGACAAACGTTTCTAACTTTCAGACTACTGCCAATGAAGTCGCATTTGGTGATAAAATTTCTGCCAAGTTGGGCGGTAAGCCATATGTGATTGATACGAGCCGAAACGGCAAGGGTCCTAAGGCTAATGAATGGTGTAACCCTGACGGTCGTGGCCTGGGCAAAAAGCCAACTACAAGCACTGGCCTCAAAAACGTTGATGCGTATTTGTGGATTAAGCGTGCAGGCGAGTCAGACGGCCTCAAGAGCATCTGTGGCCATGGCGTAGATGGTGCACCGGCTGCGGGCCAGTGGTTTGAGTCCTATGCTCAAATGCTCATCAGGAACGCACAGTATTAATAGGGGTGCATGTGCCAAAAAATTACAGCAGTAATTTAGCGGCTAGCGGTATACAATATGTATACACGCTTATAGGCTAAAAAAGAGCCGCCTAAGACGACCAGACTATAAGTTAGGAAGCGCGGGCGGCTCTGATATTGTGGAGAGTACAGAAAATGGAAGAGGATAAAATTGCAGAAGCACCTATTACTGAGGTGCAAGACGAAAAGACCGAGGCAGCTGCCCAGGAGCTTATTGAAGATGTAGTAGAACTTGAGAAGGATGTTCCGGAGCAAGAGCGTATTGCACACAAGACGGTAACTGATCTTGAGGCCGAAGAATCGGTAGATGACGGTGAATACCACCCGGTTGATATTTTTGCTTGGGCTAATAATTTGTACCAGTATAAAAACCAGCTTAAAACAGAATTATTTTTAATTAACAAGAACAGCGTTGTATATCGAACTCAACTAGATAGTGAGCTCGAAAAGCAGCTCCAACCGTTGTTTATTGATGAAATCCTTAACTATGTACTGACTGGTGCGAGTGAGGGCATGGTGGTGCGCGACTTTGAAGATGGTGAAAGCCAAGAGAACGTGTTGCAGCGTACACACTGGGAAAACGTTGAAAAGCTTTGTGAAGTAATGCACTGGATTCGTACGCAAGAGAGTGAAATGGAAGTGTTTATCGAAGAAGAGCACGATTTAAAGCGCATTAAGGGCGCTGTAGCCCGATGTACGCACCCTGCCATTAAGGAGCCTTTTTATGTTATTAAGGCTTTGCCGACCGCCCAAATGCTTAAGGGTGATGGCGTGTGGATGGTGAAGGGCAAGAAATTTGTGCCCTTTGTTGACGCCGCTGCCTTGCGCGTGCCAGCAGACAACCAAATGCTTTTGGTGCATGATGACCTATTTGTATTTAGCCAGCCAAAACTCGACCGCCTGTTTGGCTACAATGCTAAAAAGAACAGCGTGGCCGCCAAAAAAGTTGCCGAAATTGAAGAGCACTTTAAGCTCAGCTTTGCCGAAGGCATGGATATGCAGTCCCTCGTAAAGGGCAACAAGACCGCAGTAAACAAGCTGCAAAAGGTTGAAATCGGCGAGATTAAACAGGACGATCTTATGGACCATGCCGATGAACTTGGTATCCAGCTGATGCAAGACGAAGAGGGTGCTATTATCATCGAAAATACTAAAGATTTGAACAAATTTGTTAACCTGCTCAACGACGATTACATGGAGTCTCAACTTACTGGTATCCGCTATGAGATACGCGGCAAGAAGGCTCTACCGCCACCAAAAGATGATGCGGCGGCTGAAATTGCCCTGTAAAGTAGTTGGCGTCGAACTAATGCGTGATACAATTGCCCAGATGAAAGGGGCGTACGTATGACACAAGCTGAAGCATTGGCTATATTAGCTGCTGGACAGTCAGTGTTGCTTACTGGGGCCGCTGGTACTGGTAAGACGTATACTCTTAATGAGTTTATTAGGCGTGCACGTAAGCTTGGTAAAAATGTTGCCGTAACGGCTACTACTGGTTTGGCCGCAACGCACCTTAACGGTACGACTATCCATGCCTGGTCGGGGATAGGTGTGCGCGATGAAATTGATCAGCATACAATTAATAAACTTGGCAAACAGCGCCAAGAGCTTATAAAGAAAGCTGACATTTTAGTTATAGACGAGGTGAGCATGCTGCACGACTTCCGCCTTGACCTAGTAGACGAAGTGTTGCGCACTGTGCGCGATGACCCAGAGCCTTTTGGTGGTATGCAGGTGGTGCTTTGTGGCGACTTCTTCCAGCTTCCACCCGTTAATAGGGCAGACAGTCGGGCTGGTAGTTTTGTCACAAACTCCAAAGTATGGCATAAAAATGTATTCAGTGTGTGCTATTTAGAGCAACAATTTAGGCAGCAAAAAGACCAGATGTATACCGATATCCTTAATGGTATTCGTGCTGGTGTGCTCAAGCGTAGCCAATTGGACGCTCTGCGGGCTCGATCTGATGCCATAAGCGACCCTTTTGCCCCGACTACGCGCTTGCTTACTGTTAATACCGACGTAGATGTTGTTAATCATCAACACCTAGATGAGATTGATGCCGACGTACACCAGTATGAGATGACAATGAGTGGCGCAGAGAAATACCGTGAGCAATTGTTGCGATCTTGCTTGGCGCCACAAGTATTGCGCCTTAAAAAAGGTGCTCAAGTTATGTGTATTAAAAATAGTCCAGAGCGTAAATTTGTAAACGGTAGCTTGGGTGTAATTGTTGATTTTGAAAAAGCTACCGACTACCCAATTGTAGAACTTACTAATGGCCGTGAAGTAACTATCCGTCCCGAAACCTGGGAGCTGATGGACGGTGACAAGCGCCGTGCCCAGCTAGAGCAGCTACCTTTGCGTTTGGCATGGGCTATTACAGTGCATAAGAGCCAGGGTATGACTTTAGATGCCGCACGCATCGACTTAAGCCGGGCGTTTGTAGAAGGTATGGGCTATGTTGCATTGTCTCGTGTGCGCGGTATAGAACATCTGATACTAGAGGGTCTTAACGGAATGGCGCTTAAGGTGAGTCCATTGGCTCGCCAAATAGATATTGAGTTACGCGAAAGAAGCCAACAGGCGCAGCAGGAATTCGCCGAGGCTATTACAGAGTGGGAACAACGTGAAGCCGAGGGTGCTAACGAACCAGAAGAGCAGGTGGTTAATAAAGATGACAAGTCTGCCGCCTGGCAGGCCAAACTTGATAAGATGCGCCAAACGTACCCCAACGCCTACATGCCATGGGAAGAAGCCGACGATGAAAAACTCAAAAAGGCCGCTAAAAATGGCAAAACACTCAAGGCCTTAAGCAAGCAATTTGGCCGCCATCCGGGTTCTATCCAAAAGCGACTCGAAAAGCACTTTGGCGAAGATTTTGTAGTGAAATAATAGTAAGCATAAGAATCTTCTTGAGCTGCTTGCAAAAATAGGGCAATATAATTCGTTATGGAACAAAAACGTAACGTTGAGTTCCGGACACCCTCCGGAACGGTCTCTCCTTTTGTGCTCGACAATTTTACTCGCTATGCCTTACCTGAACTTGCTGAAGATCTCGGGCCGTTTGTAGTTGAGAATGATAAAGCAGCAGTGCAATTGGGGGTTATTAAGGGCACTGCTGGGCAGGGCAATCAGTATGTTGTGGGGTTGCACGAAGTGGCCTATGGTCCCCAGCCGGCCACCGAGGGGGATGATAGTCTAAAAATACAAAAAGTTTTTCATTTTCCGGGTAATAATATAGTTCAAACCTACCAACTTGAATCTGCTAAGCCAGTTTTGCCAGGCATTCAAGAGCGACAAACAATTGCCGGTCTTGCGGACAGTAGCACGGTGAGCCGTGCAATGAACAGGCAGGATTTAGCTACAATCACATCAGCTTGGCTAAAATCGGAGGTATTAAACGGCAAAGCACAGGGAATTCTGCAACAGCTGTGTACCGAGCAATACGGTCTAGTGGACCTAGATGATGCAGCGAGCGCCGATGAATACCCACTCCGACATGCCCAGTTTATTATGGGATCGGCTGTGCAGATACTGGCTGCTGATCCTGCTGCTCACAATGGCAAACGCCAGCGGGAAACGCGAGTAGATCTTGATGATCGCACTACACGGCAGGATGTATGTACTTTGGAAGTAAGTGTTTCGGATAATGGTATGGCTGTGAAGACTGAGCTTGCTTCGTCTACGAGCCGACTTTGCGACGAAGCAGGCATAAGCCCGGCTGAGCTTGATAGGGCTAGCGCTGCCTTTCATGACCAGTATGATCAGTTTGAAACTAGGCAGCAGTGCAGAGAGCGTTTGCAGGCGGCAAGCAGGCTGGGGATGTTGTGCCGCCAAAAACAGGTGTTGTATAGGTTTGGCTATGTAGATGGCACGCTGGAGCGCAGGTTTAAAGAATCTCTGGTTATTGCAGGCGATATCGTTGCGCCTAAACCCCAGGTAGTTGCGTTTGATATTACAATGCGCGAAACTGACGACTACTTTATGAACAACGAAAGAGCAGCAGCGCCTTTTGGTTTTTCTGAGGAATTTGGCGGGTACCTTGTGCCATATTCGCAAAATATAGTGTCACAGTACCACCTCGAAGAAATGACCGCCATACTGGGGCGCTTACAGCTGCTGCTACGCCCAACACGTTGGGGCTAGACTTCAAGCGGCGTATACTGTAGGACAGCAGTAGTGCAAGGGGGAATAATGCAGCCAAAGCAAATGAATACCGGAAATTTTATGCCACCAATTGGGTTTGGCACCTGGAAAATTAATCCGAATCAGAAGGCTTTTGACGCAGTTTTAGAAGCCTTTGCTGCAGGTTATAGACTTATCGATACTGCTCGAATCTACGACAACGAAGCAGGGGTGGGCCGTGCAGTTCATGCCACAAGTGTTCCACGGGAGGAACTGTTTATTACCACCAAATTATGGAATGATGACCAGGGATACGATTCAGCCCTTCGTGCTTTTGATGAATCTTTGAAGCGTCTTGGGCTCTTTTATGTCGATTTGTATCTAATCCACTGGCCATCCAGCCCCAAGCGCCTTGAAAGCTGGCGAGCACTTGAAGCTTTGTACACTAGCGGCAAAGCCAAGGCAATCGGCGTGTCAAACTACACTGAAAAACATCTTCGCGAATTACTTGCGCATGCCACAATAACGCCAGCAGTTAATCAAATAGAATTTCACCCTTCAATTTATAAGGCCCAGATGCCGATTGTAGAATTCTGCCGCCAGCATGGCATTGTGGTGCAGGCTTATAGCCCACTATTAAGTGGCCACATGGAGCACCCGGCGGTTTTAGAGGTTGCCGATCGCTGTGGACGTTCGCCAGCTCAAGTACTTTTACGTTGGAGCATTCAGCATGGCGTAGTGCCACTGCCGAGCAGTACACGCCCTCAACATATGTCCCAGAATTTGGCGATTGACGGCTTTATGCTTAAGGAGCAGGATATGGCCTTGCTTAACGATATTAACGATGAATATCGTGTGACACCCAACCCATATCTCATAACCTAAATATTGACTTTATTTAATTTTAGTTAGATAATAATTAAATTATGAACCCGACAGTAGAAATGCGCCTACCGGGTCGACCACTCATAGCTCGTATGAACGGCCTCGAAGTAGACGCCAGTAATTTTTATAAAATATTAGCCGAGCACGATTACCCAGATCTTGACGTAGAAAGATTCGCCGCCGAAGAAGACTATGATTTAAGTAGTCTTGGTGAGGGCGATACACTGTATGCCGTTTCCACGTACCCAGATAAAGACGAAACAAAGTACCAACGAATTGAGATTACCCGTAGTGGCGAGGATTACCGGGTGCAATTTGTCGGTAATGTAGCCATAGAGGGCGCTGATCCAGTAGAGGACGACAGGCCAACCGGCTTTATTTTGAAGGATCCCGTCAATGGTAGTACGAGCGAATTACTGCTTGGCAATGCATACCCTGGCCTTAAGCACGGCTATTTTATTGGCGGTAAGGCTTACTTTGAAGCGGACGATACGACGTGCTCTAACTGGTCATTTGGACCCATCCAGGAAGTTGTAGTTATACCCGCCGAGGCCTGAGTCTAGCTCGATGAAACCCCTGGGGGCGTGGTATACTGCAAGTAATGAAAATGCTACAGCCCGTAAAAGATGGCATTCGTGCATATATGCGCCAAATCGCCCGCGTTCTTAACACTGTAAGTGGAGGTAAGCTTCACCCTGATGCGGTTACGATTATTGGTTTTTTGATGCATGTGCCAATTGCATGGCTCTTGGCCACGCGCCACCCCGTATGGGCGGCGCTCTTTTTGGTAGTTTTTGGGTTATTCGACACCTTAGACGGGGAATTAGCCCGCCTGCAAAAGCGCTCTAGCGCTGGCGGTATGTTGCTTGACGCCTCTACTGATCGCATGAAAGAAGTACTCCTATACACCGGCATCGCAGCCTACTTTAATGTGTTATATCCTGGCTTTGTAATTTGGCCGGTAGCAGCCTTGGGCGCGTCACTTTGTGTAAGCTACGTAAAGGCTAAGGGTGAGGCGGCGGTTGCTTCGGGTGCTAGCGTGCCACACGACAAGCTCAACAGGATGTTTAAAGACGGTTTACTAACCTTTGAGGTGCGTATGGCTTTGCTTGTCTTTGGACTGCTTACAGCTACCTTGCCGTGGGTTGTAGTGGCAATAGCTATTCTAGCTGGCTATACAGCTTTGCAGCGTCTTGTGTCTATTAGCCGAGCACTGGAGTCGTAGACATGGCAACCATTCTTGCTGACATATTTTTTGCGCTGTGGTTCTTTTTGCCTGCCGGTATGGCTAATATGATACCAATTTTAGTCGCTAAAATGCCGGGATTACGCCGTTATAATGCGCCCATTGATGGTGGTAAGACATATAAGGGCAAGCGTATTTTTGGCGCCCATAAAACCTGGCGGGGCCTAATAAGCGGTATTATTATTGCAACTATTATACTCTGGTTGCAGCAGTTGGCCATTGCTCATGTTGACTGGCTTAAAGACGCAACCGAACAGGTTAATTACGCTAGTTTAAGCATCTGGATTGTAGGCCCGCTGTTTGGCCTTGGTGCATTAGGTGGCGACGCTATAGAGAGCTTTTTTAAACGCCAACGGGGCGTTGCGCCCGGCAACGGATGGTTTCCTTTTGATCAAACAGATTACATTATCGGCGGGGCAATTGCCACGGCTCCTTTTGTACAATTGCGTTTTTGGCAATATATTGAGCTTTTATTGCTCTGGTTGCTAGTGCACGTGGTGGCAACCTATGTTGGCTTTTTGCTACATTTTAAAGACAAACCAATATAGACTGTGGCGTTTAACGTCTAGAGCCTATTAAAACTGCTGCGGTACAGGAGTAGGGCATTTGCTAGGCGGAAACGCTTTGCTTTGCGGTGTCGCATAATAGTTTCTTCCAGGCTTTCGCCTTTGTATCGGTTTTTGCCTATATCGTACAAGAAGAAAGTGTCATCTTCGTTATAGGTTTCCAGGAAGCGCTGCGTAAAAGCGGTGGGCGTGAGCGCTTGCACTCGGTGGGCAAGGAGCGCGAGTGAGTCGTATTCAACGCGGACTGGCCTGGCTATTTTGAGCGGCCGCGCCAGCTCCAGTGCACGATGAAAGTTGTTAGCAATCTCTAAGAATTTATTACTGGCGTCTAGCAAGA
Source organism: uncultured Candidatus Saccharibacteria bacterium (assembly GCA_964494765.1). Classification (GTDB taxonomy): domain Bacteria; phylum Patescibacteriota; class Saccharimonadia; order Saccharimonadales; family UBA4665; genus CAMLQK01. Next base: position 59,743 of record CAZBRP010000003.1, on the reverse strand, counting down.
GGTCGAGCGCATTGTCCATGCAATCAATATTTGGAACATCGTCTTGTGTTAGCGTGTCGAGTACGACTCCACGCTTGGTAAAGAATTCCTGTACAATTGCCCACTGAACTTTTACCTGGGCCTCCAGCACCGATTTAGGCTTGAGCTTAAATTCCTCCCACGGCGCCTCATGCCGGTAATCAATTACTAACGCTTCGGGCAAAAGGTGATTCACAAGTAACGTAGTCTGCTTGGTGTCGAGGTCAGTAGTAAGGTAAATGCTTAGTGTATGTGGCGGAATCGTATTAATGTGGTCGGGCGAAATGCAAAATACATCAGCATCAGGGACGCTCATGGTTGGCTTTGAGGTAAACGACATTCGTTGCATGCGAGTAATGGTATGGGTATATTTTAGAATTTTATCGGCATTGAGCGTTCCGGCGCGTTGCTTTTGGACGGTTCTGGAGAGTTTGAGCCATTGCTTGCGACAAGCACTGAGCATTACGATGGGGTGATCGCAGATAATTACCACCTTTCCAAGATGTTGCCGTGCGTGCATATGCCTCATAATGTCTGCTGCTAGACTATCAGTACCCCTTGCTGATGAAACCCGTCGTTCAAAATATGCCTTCGTCATGCGCTGAAAACCTCATTAATTCTAAAAAGTGACGGGCGCATAATACCACAAGTTCGTCCCTTGCCAATAGGATAAAGTACGTATACCGAAGTATTATAAAAGATGGTGCTGGTTAAAGCTGAAATATTCCGTTTTAGTAACGACAATATGATCTCGCAAGTGGATACCTAGTAGCTGCCCAGCGGCTGCTAACTGTTGTGTGAGCGTAATATCTTTTTGGCTGGGAGTAGCATCGCCTGAAGGATGATTATGGGCGACCACAACACTGGCCGCCCGGTCGGCAATTGCGTCGGCAAATACTTCCCGAGGGTGTGCTAATACAACGTTGAGGGTACCCACCGATATAATACGCAGTGCAATAAGGCGCTGCCCGCCGTCGAGGCTTAGGCATACAAAATGCTCTTGAGGCTTAGAGCGAATCTCCTCAAGACGATTTAATATATCTTGTTGTGTGTGCAGCGGTAGCGCATCTCTTACAAGATGGCGCTGGGCAAGCTCAAGCGAAGCCAGAATTTTACCCGCAATTGCTATGCTTACTCCCTTAATGGCCGTAAGAGAGTCTAATGTAATCTGCTTGTTGCCACGCCGTAGTAGGTGTTGAACTTTGCGTGCAATATATGCGACGTCGGCGCCAGCACTCCCGCTGCCAATAACGACCTCAAGTAATTCAAAGTCTGACAGTGCGGCAACGCCTTTATGCTGTAGCTTCTCGCGTGGGCGATCAACAAGGGGCAGGGACAGAATACGTTTCTTTTTCATAGGTGCCACGAGTCTACGACAAGTTCGTGCAAAAGCGCAACACATATTAGTGCACAAAATTGACAAAATGCTAATGTTTTGTTACAGTAATATTGTTAAGATACAAAAACAAAAAAATGCAAACTCCAATACAGCTACAAAAAGTCGAACACACAATCCATCAACGTATTGAACGTATGTTGCGCCACCGCATTGCACTTGTTAGCGTGCTAGGCTTTATGGCCGTCGCGTTAATCCGTTTTGATTCGGGTATGAACCAATTTGTTCAGCAAGCCTACTCGCAGGGCTTTGGCTGGATTGGGACATATATGCATCATGAGCATCCTACGCATAATACGTCGGGTGTGGGTATTTCGCGCCTCCCAACTATATCGGGTGGCGGGGCTTAACGCTGAGTTCTGTATATATTTGCACTAATGTATCTTGTAAAACACTCTTCACGCGGAAGAGTGTTTTTTGGTGTGTAGCGTACCTGTGGATAAAAAAACACCTAGATGTTGTGCAACACCTGTGGATAAGTAGGAACTGTGGATAAGTGGTGTAGGAAACACCACCTTTTTCCCTAAAATCTACTTGTGCGTGGGTAATCGTGGGTAGTATGATGACGTCAGTGGGTAATCGTGGGTAGCCCAAGAGCAGAAGTACATGCATAAGCAAGATACTGAAAGCTCCAAACAGGACTACCTATCAAAACAAAAAACCACTAGTAAATTAAACCAATGGCCACGGTAGACTATTTTCAACGCAAACTCGATGACAAAAGGCGGTTAACCATACCAGCTGAACTTCGAAGCGAATTTGCTAGCGGAGTAGTCATGACTCGCGGATTCAAAAAGTACCTGCACCTATACCCGAAGTCAGTATGGGATGAGTTGGTCGAGCCACAGCTCCAAGGAAATATTCTTGATGAGCATATTGCCGACCTTAACGTAAAGTTCCGAATGGGTAAAACCGATGGAACTACCGACGAAAAGCAGGGAAGAATCTCAATCGAGCAACATTTACTCGATTACGCGGGCATAGACAAAGACGTCGTGGCGGTACGAGTCGGGAAGTACTGGCGGCTAATGGCCCCAGAATAGACCGAACTTATACGCAGCACATTAACAATTAGCACACATACGAATAGACAAACATCGAATCATATATACGACTCGAGGTCAGCTATTCGGCAGTCAACAAGTGACTATAGGGCACCACTTTAAAACCCTCGCACCTTTTTTGGAAACACCTCCCAAAACTCCACCTCACACATAAGTCTCTCAACTTTGATGAGCTGCACAGTTAAGAAGTTCTGAAGATTTTTCAAATCTTTTCGCTCAAAATATATACTTCTATACCTACCGGCAGTTCATCACCACAAAAACAAAAACTACAAAAAAACAAACAGTTGGCTGCTGAATAGGTGATCTTGCAAAAACAAACACCAAAATAAAAATAAAATTGGTAAAATAGCAAGAATGCACCAAGACGAACAAAATCATCATATCCCAGTACTGCTACAGCCAGTGCTCACGTATCTTGCACCAAAACAGGGCGAAACATACCTCGACCTGACGGCCGGATACGGCGGACACGCCGCAGCTGTGTTGGAACAAACACAAAACCCCACTGGCATGGTCCTTGTAGACCGTGACCCCAATGCAATCAAGGCGCTTAGCGAAAAATTTGAGGGCAGGGGAGTGGAAATCCGGCAAGCCGACTTTTTATCGGCAAGCAGGGGACTCCAATCCGAAGGGAAGAAGTTTGATCTGATTTTGGCCGACTTGGGCGTTTCATCACCGCACCTTAACCAAGCGAGTCGTGGTTTTTCGATCGCTCAAGATGGTCCACTCGACATGCGCATGGATCAAACGCAGTCACTCACAGCCGAGCAGGTAGTAAATACCTACAAGGAGGCAGAGCTGGCGCAATTGATTAAGCGATATGGCGAAGAACCTAAGAGCCGGCAGATTGCATCACTAATTGTGAACAATCGGCCTATTAAGACCACAAAAGAACTCGCAACCATTGTCGCCAAGGCTTGGCCGGGGCACAGCAGGGTCCATCCTGCAACGCGTACCTTTCAGGCATTACGCATTGCAGTAAATGACGAACTTGAGCTATTGCGCAAGAGTTTGCCAGTTTGGATTGAAGATTTGCTGGCACCGGGCGGACGTATTGCGATTATTAGCTTCCATAGCCTGGAGGACCGCATTGTAAAAGATGCGTTTAAGCAGGCTGGCGGAGACCGATACGACGCAAGTATACAGATTGTGACCAAAAAACCAGTCGTCGGCGACCAAGATGAAATTGTTTTTAATCCGCGAGCACGGAGCGCAAAGCTTCGGGTCGCATTCAAACAAAAATAATTCAAAATAAACAAAAAGAAAGGACTTCTATGAAAATCGAAGTCATCAACAAATCACGCGCAAAGAAGATCCACGTTACTGTAGCCCAGGGCTAATTGTAGCTGTAAGATTTTCACAAACGTGAATAGAGCAGGGGAGTGGTGTCCAAAATCGACACCACTCCCGGCTAAACCTAGTAGGCACTTGTCATTCAAGGCTTCCTTCAATACATATTGAACTTGGCCTAGGATGATTAAAGGGCATCAAAACAAAAAATAAAAACAAAAAAAGATAGAGAAGAAACCATGACATACTCCAGTTCGCTCGCAGTTGGCCGCAAAAGCGCAGGCTTGAGCCGTAACCAAAACACTGCAAGTTTTCGTGGTCGTGAAAGAGCCCTTGGTCCAATTAGTAATACAGTTATTTTAATTGTACTCGCTTGTCTTTTAGGAATGCTGTACCTTACGCAGGTAACCAAAACCAACGCCTACGGCTACAAGGTTAATAGCTTACAACAGCAGCAAAGCCAGCTTAAAGAAGAGCACGACGATCTAGAAGTAGCATCAGCTCGCTTGCAATCTGTTGATCGCGTGCAGGAAAGTGATGCCGCCAAGAGCATGTCTAACGTGCGCCCTGAGGCTACACTGCAAGATTAGCAATTTTTGTAGACCGAACATAAGCATCTTTACTACCATCTAGGCTATAATACGAATTAGTAATGGGGCCAACAACAAACAATCCTCTAAAAATGCAAATTAAGCGTACACATATTTGGTACGTTTTGTTGCTGGTGATAATTAGTTTGTTTTTGGTGCGTGCCTTTTATTTGCAGGTTATTCGCTATAATTTTTACCATAAAGCTGCCCTTAGTGACCAATTAAAAGAGTACGAAATTCCTGCCGAACGAGGGGTCATTAAAGCACATATGGGCGACGGTACGGTGCCAATTGTACTTAACGAAAAGTTGTACACCATGTACGCTGACCCGTCACTTATAAAAAAGCCCGATGAAGTAGCCAGTGCTTTATCTGACGCGCTAGGTGGCCGTCCATCTGACTACAAGCAAAAAATTACCAAAGAAGGTGCTCGTTATGTGGTACTTAGCCGCAAGGTGAGCAAAGATACAAAAAACACATTGCTTAAGCACAAATTTCCCGGTATTGGTGCCGAAGAGCAGCAGTATAGAACCTATCCTAATTCTCAGCTAGCTTCGCAGCTGCTCGGCTTTGTTAATAACGACGGTAAAGGTGTGTATGGAATAGAGCAGGCGCTTGATAGCACACTTGCAGGTACGCCTGGGCAGCTAAAGGCGGTAACGGATATCAACGGCGTGCCTTTGGCGGCTAGCCACGGCAACGTGCTGCAGCAACCTAAGCCTGGTAAAGATATAACGCTTACTGTTGATGTTGGTATGCAAAAGCAGCTAGAGACTATCCTTAAAAACGGCGTGCAAAACGCTAAGGCGCCCTCAGGCAGCGCTTTAATTATGGATCCGTATACAGGTGCGGTAAAAGCCATGGCTAATTACCCAACCTACAACCCGGCAAATTATGCCGATGTTGATAATATTAATTTGTTTGATAATCCAGCAGTGGGGCATTCTATTGAGGTTGGCTCAATTATGAAGGCACTTACTACGGCTGCAGCCTTAGACAGCGGTGCGGTTAAGCCTAATAGTAGCTACTACGATCCTTCAAAATATGTAATTGACGATTTTACGGTTAAGAACATCGAAGAAGATGGCGGCCCAGGCGTAAAGAATGTTGCTGATATTTTGAACTTGTCACTTAACACTGGCGCTACCTGGGAGTTAATGCAGATGGGTGGCGGCCAGCTTAATCAGCAGGGCCGCGAAAAGTGGCATGAATACATGGTGAATCGCTTTTTGTTTGGCAAACCTACTGGCATTGAGCAAAGTATTGAATCTGAAGGCATTGTGCCCGACCCGGACGATAACGGTGCCGGTATTAACTTAACCTACGCTAACACCGCATTTGGCCAGGCTATGACGGCCACCCCAATTCAAATGGGCGCCGCACTTTCGGCAGTGCTCAATGGCGGCACCTATTACAAGCCAACCTTGGTTGATTCTTATACCGACACCAGTGGTAAGAGTACAAAAAACCAACCTAAGGTAGTAAAAAAGAATATCGTTTCGGCCCAAACAGGGCAGGAGATGGTGCCACTTATGGAATATGTGGTGCAAAAGCACTACTTTAAGCAGAATTTTGACCAAAAAACATATGCCGTGGGTGGTAAAACTGGTACCGCTCAGATTGCTAAGGCTACGGGCGGCGGATATGAAGCCAATGACTACAACGGTACCTATATGGGCTTTGTAGGCGGTGACAAACCCCAGTATGTAATTGTAGTGTTTGTTAATCGCCCTAAAATTGCAGGTTACGCCGGTAGCCAGGCGGCCCAGCCAATCTTTGGTGATCTTGCGCACATGTTGATTGATGATTTTAGTGTTATTCCTAAAACCAAGTAGGGCATGCCAAAGATCGTGTTCCAATGCCATTCACAAATGCCCGCCGGGAATTGGTGTCAGCCATGCCCCAATGCTATACTAAAATCAACATAATAAAGCAGATCAAAACTCATGTCGACAATTAATTTCGTGATAGATACTAACGCTTTTGTACGGATATTCCTGCTGGGCATAATGGGCTTTTTGGTGAGCATGCTCATCACGCCAATTTATACGCATTTTGCCTATAAGCGTGAATGGTGGAAAAAGGTACGTACCGAGTCTTGGGGCGGCGGCGCGGCTAAGGTATACCAAAAACTCCATGCTGCTAAACACAAACGCAATATTCCAACTATGGCCGGCATCATCTTTGTTGTGGGCGTGTCGCTAGTTACGCTTTGTTTTAACTTAGACCGTGGCCAAACCTGGTTGCCTTTGGCGGCTATGGTGGGCGCAGGCCTTGTGGGCCTGCTTGATGACGTTATGAATATCCGCAGTGGTGGTAAGGGCGTAGCGGGCATGGGTGCTGCTGCTAAATTTGCATTGTACAGTGTGGTAGCAATAGCCGGCGGCTGGTGGTTCTTTGATAAGCTGGACGTGACTAGTTTGTACATTCCGGGCGTTGAGTCATTTCACGTAGGCTGGCTGATTATTCCAATTTTTTGGTTTGTGGTAATCGCTACGGCTAACTCGGTTAATATTAGTGATGGCCTTGATGGCCTCGCTGGCGGCCTTTTAAGCTCGTCTTTTTTGGCATATGCAGTTATTGCCGCCGTGCAGGGCAAATACAGCTTAGCAGCCTTCTGTTTGACGATTGTGGGTGCTTTGCTAAGCTACACCTGGTTTAACATACATCCAGCACGTTTCTTTATGGGTGATGTTGGCTCGTTTGCGCTCGGCACCGCCCTGGGTGTTATAGCCATGCAAACCGACACTATTTACGTATTGCCAATCATTGGCGCGGTATACATTATGGAAACCGGCTCAGTGATTATTAATCGCACTTCACGCAAGTTGCGCCATGGTAAAAAAGTATTCTTATCTTCGCCAATCCACCATCACTTTGAGGCGCTTGGCTGGCCAGAAACCAAGGTGACCATGCGTTTTTGGATTATCGGGCAAGTTGCTGGCGTACTGGGCCTAATAGTGTTCCTACTAGGAAGGTATGCCTAATGGATAGAGGCGCTCGCCGTAGCGTTTCGGTTGGAGGTGGGGTAGGCAGTCAGCCTCGTCGGCACCGCCCAGACTACTGGCTAGTAGTGCTTATGGGGCTTTTGCTCACGATTGGTATTGTGGTGGTATATGCTATTAGCCCTGCTTTGGCAGTCGAAAAAAATGTAAGTAGCAATTATTATCTAATGCGCCAACTAATTGCAGTAGGGCTTGGCACGGTGATGTTTATTGTGACCGCCAGGGTGCCCTTGGCACACTGGCGCAAGTGGTACATGGTACTGCTGGCGGTGGCGGCTTTTGCTACGCTTATCGCCTTGGCTATGCCAGTTAACCCCCAGTATCCAGCGCACCGTTGGATACGTATGGGTGGACTGTCGTTCCAGTCCGTTGAGCTGCTTAAATTCGCTTTACTTATATGGTTTGCAGGCTTTTTAGCATACCGTATTAACAATCAGACCATAACCGACACCAATAAAACGCTTAAACCCATGCTTATTGCGCTGGGGGTAATTGGCGTGATTGTAGCCGGCATCCAGAGCGACCTTGGCTCTACTGGGGTTATTGTGGCTATGATGGGCGTGCTGGCTTTTGTTTCGGGCTTGCCCATGAAGCGCATTTTACTAATTGCTGGAGTAATCGCCATTGGACTGACCATTGCTGTGGCCTCCACACCATATCGTCGTGAGCGCCTGGCAACGTTTATGCATCCTGCGAGCAACTGTTTATCTACAGGATACCAGGTGTGCCAGGCGTTAATTGCCGTAGGGTCGGGGGGTATGATTGGCCTAGGGTTAGGGCATAGTGTCCAGGCTTACGGTTACCTACCTGAGGCCGAAAATGACTCCATTTTTGCTATCTATGCCGAAAAGTTTGGATTTGTTGGGGTGGCAGGGCTATTGCTACTATTTGCGGCGTTCTTTTCGCGGCTTAAAAACATTGCCGATAAAGCCCCGGATAATTTTAGTCGCCTGATAGTTATAGGCATTTTAGTCTGGCTTAGCACGCAAGCATTTATTAATATTGGTGCTATGCTGGGGCTGTTACCGTTAAAGGGTATTACACTGCCACTGATTAGTTATGGTGGTAGCAGTGTGCTGTTTGTTATGGCAGCCTTAGGCTTAGTGTTCCAGATTTCCCATTATACCGGTTACACCACACCTGAATCAGACAATCAACGAGGAGGAAGCTATGAAAATCGCCGTGACGGGCGGCGGCTCCGGGGGGCATATCACCCCTCTGCTGGCAGTCGCTCATGAATTAAAAAAGGCTAATTCGGCCGTAGAAATTGATTATATTGGTCAGTTTGGTGACTCTTTGGGTGATATTCCTGCCCAACACGAGAGTATAGACAACGTATACACTGTTCGTGCTGGCAAATTACGCCGCTACCATGGTGAGGGTTGGCGCCAGCTGCTCGATTTTCCAACACTTTGGAAGAATATCAAAGATGTGTGGTGGGTATTTGTTGGTTTTTGGCAGAGCCTAGCATTGCTGCGCCGTTTGAGGCCGGATGTGCTGTTTGTAAAAGGTGGGTTTGTGGGTGTGCCAGTTGGCTTGGCAGCCGCGATACTGCGTATTCCATACGTGACGCATGATTCCGACGCATTACCAGGCCTAGCCAACCGAATTATTGCCAAGTGGGCTCGTTTGCACGCGGTGGCCATGCCAAAAGAAGTATATAGTTATCCGCCAGCCAAAACATTGACTGTTGGTGTGCCTATTTCGCACGAATACCACGAAATGTCTGCAGCAGAAATTACCGACTGGAAACACCAGCTTGGGTTGCCAGCCAAAGGCCGCGTATTATTTGTTACTGGCGGCGGGCTGGGCGCCCAGCGTATGAATAATGCCGTCGTAGACTGCGCTCACGACTTGTTGTATCGCTATCAAGACCTTACCATTGTGCACCTGGCCGGCCGGGCCCTGGAGGCAGAAGTGCGGCAACAGTACAAAAAGCAGTTGCCGGCCGATATGCAAAAGCGGGTGGCAGTAAAGGGCTTTATTACTAACTTACACCAATACAGCGGTGTGGCCGACGTTATTATCACCCGTGCTGGCGGTACTAGCATTGCAGAATTTGCTGCTCAGGCTAAGCCCTGTGTAGTGGTGCCTAATCCACTCTTAACGGGTGGCCATCAGCTTAAGAACGCGCAGGTTTTGGCTGATCATAAGGCAATTGCTTTGATGCCCGAAAAGAAACTCATGGCTGACCACGGTGCTTTAATGCCCGTACTGGTAAATCTGTTGGATAATCCACAAAAAGCCAAGCATCTTGGCCAGCAATTACATAAAATGGCGCAATCAGATGCCGCCCATCGCCTTGCAGTGGTATTATTAGAAGTAGGAGCCCGCATTCGCTAAAATAGTTCGAGTACACAACCGGGACAAACAAAAACGAAAAGTATGTTCAAAAAGAAAGCGCCAGAACCCCAACCACGTCGCCGTGCCGTGCAAAATGCGCCCCAGCAACAGACTGCGGCAGTTTTTTCGTATCACGCAAGCCGCACTGGCGCTTCTGACCCACGCGGCCGGCAAATGGCTCAGCAATCTGCCGAAAAGCCCCGCAGACGCCGTCAAATGCCTTTGTGGCTAAAGCCCAAGAACTTACTCTCGGCAATTATCATTTTGACTATCTTTTTATTGCTTGTAGGCTTGGACAGAAATCCTAAAATTGTTATCACAGGCGATGAATCAGCTCAGATTTTTGCCCGTGATAGTCAAAAGTATCAACAGGCAGCGCATGCCGCCTTGCGTCAATCGATTTTAAACGGCAACAAGCTAACGGTAGACACGTCTGTGGTTTCAAAACGGCTTAGTAACGACTTTCCGGAGCTTCGTACCGTAAGCGTCTCGTTGCCAGTATTTGGGCGTCAGCCTGTGGTATATGTACAGCCGGCCACGCCTCAAATATTGCTTGCCACGCAGCACGACGGCACTTTTGTGCTAGATAGCGCAGGCCGAGCTTTAGCAGCCACTACGCCACAAATGAAGCTGCCTAGCGGTGACAAGGCTTTGCCACTCGTGACTGACCAGAGTGGCCTTAGGATTAAATCTGGAGATATTGCCCTACCAAGCAACAGCGTACGCTTTATTACCGAAGTTACGGGCCAGCTTAAGGCTAAAGAAATTGGTATAGAATCGCTTACGCTACCCCAACAAACAAGTGCTCTTGATGTGAAAATCGCTGGTACACCTTACTTTGTAAAATATAGTCTACAGGGTAAGGCCAGGGAACAGAGCGGTACCTTTTTGGCCACCAGAGAATATCTGATAGGCAAGAATATAACGCCCAGCCAGTATATTGATGCACGAGTTACGGGCCGTGCATATTATAAATAGCTAACAGATATGTAACAGGGGCGAATTGAATGCCTCAATCAAAGATGTCCAAAAGGGGCGTTCGCATTTTGTTCCAAAATGGAATAGGGGCGGTAACAGTGGTGGGATATAAAAAACATATTTTTAAATCAAAATAGTCAAAAGTCAAAAAATAAAATGTGAACAAGGGGAGGGGTTAGGGGAGTAGAGTAGTAAAATACTAAAACAGTGAAAAAGCAAATAATTTCACGACATTGCTGTCAAAAAGTCAAATTTTATAGTTTTTATAGCAACGCGCTAATCTGTAAAATCTGTGGAAAACTATATAAACCAACTATAATATCAAAAAGTCAAAAAATACTTGAGCACCGCCAGTATTGATATCTCCTGGTTTTAGAGGTTTTTAATAATACTATGCCACTTACATGGGCCTTATCTTGTGCAGCCTTAAGGACTGCAATAATAGCTTGATTATAAAGTAGCTATCACAAGCAACAACATACATATATGCTGCTATTTGGAATGTAATGTAGCTAGGCGCACATGACAGAAATTTGTGACACATGTACAAAAAGGTGCGTTAAAATCTTAGTTTGTAAGCCACTGCAAAAAAGTCCCCCGTTAGGTGCAGCGTAGCAAGGTATGACGTTATACCTATGATCGCCTTCTTTAGAGTCGCAAAATATACATTGTACGACATCGAATGTATCACTGCTTTTGGGCGTGTGCACACATGCGGCCGACGCCTATTTGCCAATGTTTGCTCTCGTATTCTATTCCCCGTGTGTATTTTGTTTTGTGTTAGCCCGCTCCGCCTTGTTGGCTTTGATTGTTGTCTGCCTATGTAGTCCTTGTAGGCTTTTAGTAGTTGTTTATTAGTTTGATTGGACTTGCTTCAGTATCATGCGCGCTTGTAGGAGCAGATGTCGCAAAATGTTCGCTCTTTGTTCGCATTTGATGCCCCTAACAGAGGTGGGATACTAGAAGTCTTGAGGTAATACGGCTCGTGGGTTGTTTGTGCCCAGCTGTAATACTGTTGTAGGATTGGATTGACTGGAGTCACAGAAGCTTCTGGTGGGGTATCGACTTCTAGTATTCGTTCAACAACACTATAGAGTACCGGTCTGTGCTTGAGGCGCATATCTAGGCGGTGAGCACTTGGCGGTATCGCCATGCCAAGCTCTTGTATTTTTTTAAAATGGAGCTTGGAAGTGGCGAGCATAGTGGGCGCGGCCAGGCCAGTTTCGCCTAACAAGCGCGACATTTCGAGCCGCCGTACCACCAAGCGTTCGTCTTGTGGGTGCTGATATATCTTTGCCTCTTCCTGGCCTTCTATGTACGTAACCAGATCATTCCAGTCAGGTGTAGGTTTAAGGATATCGGCGGTGTTTAGCATATGTGCGAGGTGATTTTAGAATAAGTATGGCTGTTGCTTGGCAAGCTGTTGTTGCCGAGATTGTGCATTTGATACCTCAGTATAGAATGAGCTACTGTACCTTTCAAGGTTGGCTCTGCGGTTATCGCTAAGGGGTTCTATGTCGGTAAGCCACCATTTGGGTTGCTGGGCACCAGGAGCGGCACAATTAACGCCGTAGGTATATTGGTGGAGATTGTGAATATCGCTGAGTGTCCAGCCTGTCTCTTGCTGTAGCGACCAGTTTTGGTAGAGCGATATGAGACCAGGCAGTTTGGCTGCTGCTTGGAGCGCTCGGGGCTGCAATAACGCTTCTTCCCTGTCTGGGAAAGCAGGCTCGATATAATCCACCTCGGTAAAAATTGCTCGTTTGCCAATTTGGTAGCGAAATGAAGGTACTGATATGCCAAGTTTGGACAATACTGTTAGATGTTCGACATGCTCCGGTAGCCCAAAATCAATCTGATATGCACTTTTTTGCATGGCTCTTAGCACTGTTGCCTGACCCCTGTTATGAACTGTACGCACCGAAGGCTCGCTGCCGAGGTTGTAGCCGGAGGCATACTGCTCTTCTAGGTCAAGCGTTCCGGGCGTGCTTTGCTCGCGGGCACTGAATGAATGTTGCTGGAGTGCGGCAGTATAGGCAGCCATTAAGGGCGACTCTTGGCTGGCATCGGTTACGTAATAATGTAACCCAGCTTGTTCATGCGAGGCCACAATTGCTGTGTGGCTGGGGTTTTGGCTTAGGCCTGTTGGTGGTGTAACAAGTGGCGGGATGGCATCCACCTCGTAGAATAAGCCGCCAATAGCATACTCTGGGTGAACAAAGGCTGGCTGACAGATGGTGTACGAGGGTGCTGTTTCCTCTGCTTTGTTGCGGCCTGTAAGGGCTAGAATGCTAGAGCCTTGCTCTAGGAGCTGCCTGTGGGCGTTTGGGCTTGGAACTGGCGGCCATATGGGATAGTTTGTTGACTCCCAAGCATAGTGGTCATGGAGAGCGTACTCAATAACGCTACCTTCTACTGTTTGGCCTGTAAGTTTAGTGCGATGGCCCGCAGCTCTATATATTCCCTGGCGTAGGAGCGCAGCTGAAAGCACGGTATGGACATCAAGCGGTGAGGGATGAGTCAAAGAGAGATGCTCTGCCATATAGTAGAGGTACCTGTTTAATAAGGGGCAACCTAAGCGGCTTGCCCCTTATAGGTATTCTTTCTGGAGCTTGGCCAGTCGGTGGTCAAAGACGTCGGCCTGCGATGTGTCATGAGCTGTTAGCAGTGGATCAATATCTACGAGGCATATCTTTCCAAGATGTAATGCATACTGGGACGGTAGCGAGTTATCCCAGAGGATATTAGGTTGTGTCCTAGCCCACTCACGGTATTGCACAAGGCTTTTGGTGAGTTGTGACATGACTTGCCTGGATCGTTCTTCGCCTCGGCTGCCATGATGATCGTAGGAATGAAGGCCTTCGCCGTCTATGCGTTCTACGAGGTTAAAGAGTACGCAGCTACTAGAGACGTCGGGGCTGCCCAGATTGGGGTTGGTGCCAATAAAGGCTTGATGTTTGGGGACATAGATACCTGTGTCCTCGAGGGCTGCAAAGTGCTGCTCGGCAGTGTGAGCAATGCGGAGTAATTCGTCTGGGCTACGATCTGCACCAGTCTCGAGGTTGTGGCCCGGATACCATCTGATGATCGAGTCTTGGGGGAGGCTATCAAAATGGGTGAGCTTGTTCCGTTGCCCCACCACTGCCCTGTTGAGCGGCTCTATTAGGGGTGCGCCGGATGGCTCCGGGAGCTTGCCGTAGACACGGCCATTGCCAAAACGCATGCTGAAGTTCCTTAGGTAAGTAGTAAAAGTAGTATTTTAACAGCAAAATTCGATTTGTCAAAACCCCTAAAGCCACTCTATGGCTTTAGGGGTGGCTATGCACTAAGGCCCCACGTATTTGGCACATACAAAATAAGAGGCCTCTGTTGGCCTCTTATTTATTTTATGCTTACTCTGCTTCGGACAGTTCGTAGGTGGCTTTGGCCACGCGCTTGAACTGTGATTTCCCCTGCAGATTTAGGAGAATAGTGGTTTCTTTTACGAAGCGGCTGGATAGCACGCGCTTAACAATTTCGTCACGGTGCAAAGGTTCGCCTGCGTCGCGCAGAACCTCGGTAATAATGTCAGCAACGGTTCCCTTCTGGTAGCCCCACTCTTTGAGAGCGTAGATACCGCGCCCAATGAGTACAAAGCGCTTGTCTTTGATGAGCTCGTTGTGGATGGCCTGAGTGGTAACGTCGCGGCGTTTGAAATCTGAGTCCTTAATAGCACCAGCAATTTCGTTGAAATGCATGTGCTTGCCGTGTGTTTTAAGAATAACGTAGATTTTGTCACGAATATTCTTAGGGTTAACCATTGGCCACTTAATAAGACCCCATTGGCCGTTAAGCGTGGCGAGGTTTTTAGAAATACTAGCCAAAGCGCTTGCCTCTTCGGGAGAAATGCCGATGGTAGGTGCTACTTCTTGCATGGTAACTGGCTCACCCTTTTTCTTGATGATGGCAGTAATAGTAGAGATAACCTCTTTGATTGCCTTTTCGTCGCGAACAGATGCACAGCCAACAGCCTGGTGGTAGTGGTCGGTGTCTTCGATTGAAACAAGTTGTGGGCAAAGAGTTGCCAAGAATGCAATACGAGACTGGTCGGTGCGGCTGTTTTCTGAGGTTAGCTGAGCACTGAGGTCGCTGATACGGGCGGCGCAGCCCATTTCTTTAATGTGTGAATTAAGCGCACGCTCAATTTCTGTGATATGGGGCATTTCACCCTGCTCCGCTTGAGCCTTAAGGCGAGCAATGACAGCTTTTTCGAGTTGTCGTACGCGTTCGCGAGTAATTCCCAAGAGTTCGCCGATTTGCTCCAGGGTTTCCTTGCGGTCAAACAGGCCAAAACGACGCGCAATAATTTCACGCTCTCGGTCGCGATCGATGGTAGTCAAAATGTCTTGCACAAATTGCTCGGTATCGAGAATTTTTGGTGCAGTCTCGGCTTGTGCCATGAAATGTCCCTATCTGTTAATTTTGCGACTTTTATATAATTATATAACCTAAAAATATAAAAGTCAAACACACAATCTAATGAGCCTATTGTAGCACGAACTAGACAAAGAATACGAAACTATGACATAAAATTACAACTACACAATATATACGCATACCGTCAAAAAACAGAGGCGATTGTGCTTATGCTTTGTAACTACTCAGTATATCCTAGGATGCTTGTTTTGGCACATATTTGAGCGGTTTGAGCTTAAAATATATGCCAAAAAAGTTCTAAAATAGTGCCCTAAAGTTGCCCTTAACAGCACTTTAGGGTCGGGCTACCCGGCTTTTAGCAGCTTATTTAGTCATTGCTAAATTGCACTAAAAAGACCTGCCATATGGATTGGACGGGTCTTTTTAGAGTGCTTAAGCCTGGTTTGTTACTTTTTGGCTGCACGCTTACGCACGAATTTTTTGCGTGCTGGAGCTTCGTCGAGTAGTTTTTTACACTCTTCTTCGGTTAATTTGGCTGGTTCGACATCTTTAGGGATTTTAGCGTTCTTTTTGCCGTCGGTGATATATGGCCCGTATGGTCCATTTACGACCTTAATGCCGCTGTCAAACTCCTGAATGTACTTATTTGCCTCTTTGGCTAGTTTTTCGGCGTAGAGCTGGCGTGCGTCTTCGAGCGTAATGCTGAATGGGTCGTGCGGCTTGATGCTTACGTAGAGCTTGCCTATTTGGATATAGGGCCCAAAGCGGCCGATATTGGCTTTAATTTCTTCACCTGCTTCGGTTTTACCGACTAGGCGTGGTAGTTCAAACATGGTTAGTGCTTGTTCGAGGGTGACTTCTTCGAGCTTTACCCCGTCTGGTAGTGGTGCAAAAGCTGGCTTTTCTTCATCTTCTGTGGCGCCACGTTGTAACATAGGCCCATAGCGGCCAAAACGAGCCAAAACAGGCTTTTTAGTCTTGGGGTCAATGCCTAATTCGCGGGCTTGGCTCACTTCACTACGGGAGATGCCACCTGCGGCATCGACAAGTGGGTGGAATTCTTTGTAGAACTCGCCGATCATCTTGTTCCAGGCCTCTTTGCCTTCGGCAACCTTGTCGAATTCGTTTTCTACCTTGGCAGTAAAGTCGTAGTCTACAATGCTCGGGAAGTATTTAACGAGGAAGTCAGTGGTTACCTCGGCAAGGTGCGTTGGTAGTAGTTTATTGCGGTCGGCGCCAGTAATTTCGGTAGTTTCTTCTTCGGCAATTGCACCGCCAATAAGGCTCAGAGTTTGAATGGTGCGCTCTTTACCTTCGAGGTCGTTTTTTTCAACATAATCTCTGGCTTGAATGGTAGAGATGGTTGGGGCGTAGGTACTTGGGCGACCAATGCCGAGTTCTTCTAGCTTCTTAACCAACGCTGCTTCTGAATAACGGGCTGGTGGCCGGCTAAATGTTTCAGTGGCAGTCATACTTGCTAGCGGCAGTTTTTGGCCTTTTTCGACAGGCGGCAGTAATGTATCGTCTTTGATGCCACCGTATACTTTCATGAAACCGTCAAAACGCAGTACTTCACCCTTGGCAATAAGTAGCTCTTCCCTGTTAGACAGCGTAATGCTTACTTCCGTCTTTTCGGTTTGAGCTGGAGACATTTGGCTTGCTAGTGCGCGCTGCCAGATAAGCTGGTATAGCTTTTTTTGCTGCGCATCTGCACCGGCATCAAGGCTATTAAAGTCGGTTGGGCGAATAGCCTCGTGAGCTTCTTGGGCACTTTGGTTTTTGGTTTTGTACTGGCGTACCTGATGGTACTGGTCGCCGTATTTGCCCTTAATAAAGCTTTCGGCAGCAGCAATAGCTTGCCCCGACAGGATAGTGCTGTCGGTACGCATGTAGGTGATTTTACCTTCTTCGTATAGGCGCTGTGCGACGGTCATGGTTTGTTTAACGCTAAAACCAAGACGGCGCGAAGCTTCTTGTTGCAAAGTACTGGTGGTGAAAGGTGCACCTGGATTGCGTGTACCTGGCTTGGTAGCGATATCGCTGACGGTAAAGATGGCCTCGGCAGCAGCTTGCAGGAAGGTGCGAGCATCATCTTTAGTACTGAACTTGGTGCCTAGTTCGGCTTTGAGCTCTTGATCATCAATAGTAAAGATGGCCACCACTTTGTAGCTACTCTCGGCGGTGAATTCACGAATCTCGCGTTCTCGCTCGGCAATGAGACGTACAGCAACAGATTGTACGCGCCCTGCACTGAGCCCTGTGCGAACCTTTTTCCAGAGTACGGGACTTAGTTCGTAACCAACCAGGCGGTCGAGTACGCGGCGTGCCTGCTGGGCATCTACCAGTTTAAGGTCTACGGTGCGCGGTGTTTTAATAGCGTTTTCGATGGCAGGCTTGGTAATTTCGTGGAATACGATACGCTTGGTTTTTTTGGGATCTAGCTTAAGTACCTGGGTTAAATGCCAAGCAATAGCCTCTCCTTCGCGGTCTTCATCGCTTGCGAGCCAAACGTCTTCGGCCTCTTTGGCGGCCTTGCGAAGTTCAGCAACGACTTTCTTTTTATCACTGTTAATTTCGTATGTTGGTTCAAAGCCGTTCTCAATATCAATATTGATACCCTTTTTAGGTAGATCACGAATATGACCGAAGCTACTTTTAACGGTGTAATCTTTGCCGAGATACTTTTCGATGGTTTTGGCCTTGGCAGGGCTCTCTACGATGACTAAATTTTTGCTCATGCTTATGCTGTTTAGATTATATGGTAAGTACCTTTTAATGCAAATGTAAGTGACGATCGCTGATTTTTACATATATTACGCTGCAATGCAACTAGAATCTTATCTACGCGCCCAAATTGCGCCGCCCAAAGGCCGAATACTACCTTCAATTTCTAGCATGGTGAGTGCCTGCTGGAAGTCCCCGGTAGAGAGCTTGCTTTGTTGCTGTAATTGGTGGCTCGAAAGAGCTCCCTCTTTAAGGAGGTCCAGCAAAGATTGTTGGTGTGGGTTATCGGTGGTGGGTATGGGACGCCTTGCGTGCTGGATACCGAGAATATCTAGGACGTCGGTACTGCTTGTTACTGGTACCGCGCCGCTCTTAATAAGATTGTTGCTGCCTACGGAGCCGGGGCTGGTTATATTGCCTGGCACTGCCAGTACGTCTTTGCCCTGCTCTAGGGCAAATCGAACCGTATGAAAGGTGCCGCTTTTTTCGACGGCCTCCGTTACGAGTAGTACATTACTGAGCCCGGCTACAATCCGGTTTCGAGTGATAAAGCTGCTCTTATATATAGGTGTATCCTCGGCATGTTCACTTACAAGCGCCCCACCCTGCTCCACAATCTGGCGTGCGAGGCGCACATGATGACTAGGATATATAGTCGTGAGCCCACCGGGCAGTACAGCAATGGTGTGGCCTTGTACATCGAGGGCGCCGTAGTGAGCGATGCTATCTACGCCATAGGCTAACCCGCTGACTATTACTATGCCTGCTTGAGCGAGCTCACGAACGATATTGCTGGTTACTTCTTTGCCGTACGGGCTGACTCTGCGACTACCTACCACTGCAACTCGTGGCTTTTGCAGTAACTGCTCCCACTGACTACTTTGGACGTATAAAAAAGACGGAATATGGGTTAATTGTTGTAAATCTGCAGGAAAATATGGACTGGTGTTGGCTATTTTTTGTATACTTTGTGTGAGCATCAGTTGAACCTTTCATTTTCGCGAAAATAGTGGCATACCTTCCCTGTTAAGGCAAGATCATGCTTACGCTAAAAGTGGTTATGCTTTCAATTGGTAAAATAGTCAAAAATGTGCAAAAGTATTGACACTAAGTCATGATTCTGCTATTATTGCAACTTGTAAGCATCAGTTAGATGTATTACGCACCTTATATCCCCCATTTTCTAACAATTGTTAGATTGCTCTAGAGCGTGCCATTACAAAGTTGTTACCCTCCACTTAGTCTTCGGCGCTTGTCTCCAAATTCGAGGCAGATACGCGTTATAGAGCAAACTAACCCCTTTAAGCACCTCGCCTACTTCGGTAGACGGGGCGACCTAATCAAGAGTGAGTCCTCAAAGATGGTCCTTCTGGACCGGCACGCCGCTTTATGGAGTTTTGGCGCGCGATGCTTCACTCAGGTGGGCTTGAAGGGTCGGATCCTTCGGGATTCTTCCGGGGAGGTTAGCAATAACGTCCCCATAAATTGGCCTATGAGCGGTGCCCACCCCCTCTCGTAGGCCTTTTTATATGCCCAAAAAACACCCCTACCAACGGGGTGTTTTTGTGTTTTTAGACCTATGATACTATCAGGTGATGAGTACACCTGAAGCACCTGTCAGCCTATCTGTTATTGATGCACTAGTGCCATCTGATGAAGTTTTACAATCTGTCAAATTTAGCAAAGAGCCTGCAGATATACGACCGGGGTTGCAGATGCTCGCTGCGATGTTACCAAGAGATATGGTTGTTGGTTATATGGCAGGCGCAGTTGCGCTAGATAGTGATTTTGCGCGTATGCTTAAGGTTCCTCGATCAACAGACTGTGAGTTGGCGAATATGACCGATGATCAGCGTGCATTGTCAGACGATGCCGCTCGCCTTGTGACAACAATGTATGCCGCCAGTGGCCATTTTGATTCGGTAACTGACCCTGACATTTTCTTTACTGGATTTTGGTCACCACGAGAGCCTAAAGGTGATCCAGTACCGCCAAAGCCGATAGAAGAGGTAAAAAACCTCATGCACACTTTGGGTGGACCTGAGCATGTTGCACAGGGGTTGGAGGCAATTCGCACCGAACGCCAGGCGCGGGTGGACACAATTGGCGCATGGGTTGGCTCGTCTTCGCTCGACGACTTCATGGCACAATTTAGGGCTGACACTTTGCAGGTCTCGCCTGATGAACAGGTGGCTATAGGGAAATTTACCAATCGCGTACGTGCAATATCGCAGGTTGGAAAAAATCGTTTAGTGGAGGCCTTGGATAGTACTGAGTACACTTCAAAAGCGCCACAACTTGCAAAAGCAATAGCCGAAATTAGTGCTGCTATCGAAATTGTTCTTGCTGAAGAAAGATGGCAGGCGTCGATTGGTCCCAAGGGGCAAGATCTTATTGAGCGTATGTTTTATTGGCGAAAAGGCTATGTTTCTATTCAGGGTCATAACCGAGAGTTGGCGGCGTATTTTGCGAGCCTTGAGGCTGGGCGCCAAGCGTGGCATCAGGATCGCCACGAAAGTGCTTTGGAGATTTTACAGTCAGATGCAGCTGGTTTTGTAGAGCAACATAGCGCCATGATTGGCGGCTATGCTCCTATGAGCGGCAAAAAGTTACGCAGTTCAGAATACTGGAGTTTATATGGCGCATTCACGGGCCATACTGCAGCTGGAAAAGATGAGGCTGTGCTTAAGTCGCCCTTAGATAAAGCTACTGCCTATGAATGGATTGGCACCTTGCACGGTTTGAGGGAAATGGCAGAGGCACACCAGGATGATGCTGCCCTATCTGAGGCGTTCCAAAAAATACTTGCTGATGAGCGTAGCGTGTTGACTGAGTACTATGCTAGGGCTGATACTTTGAAGCGCTATAACCGGAGGGCATCGGTAACACCCGCCAGAGCTCTTGTAGGCCGCTTTGCCGAGCTTGGCGGTCATTGGGGCGAATTGGTGCCATTATTTAACCTACTGCTAGCACCAAAGGCGTGCGCGGCGCTTGAGAGGATTGGCGTATTGCTTCGCCCGTTAGATTCAGAGGAGGAATGAGCGCGTCTCTACGAGCAAGCTGTTACTAAAGCAAAACTCGCTCAGAATTGCATCAGTCTCGCGAACTAGATTGCTGAGTTGGGCCTGCTGTTCTTTGCTGAAGCGGGCTAAAACAAAATCTGCGCTGTCCATTTGAGGGTGTGTTTTAGGCCCAATGCCAACGCGTATCCGCCCATATTGCTCGCCAATATGCTGCGTAACTGATTTAACGCCGTTGTGGCCGGCAGCGGAACCGCCTACGCGGGTACGAATGTTGCCAAAGTCGATGTCGAGTTCATCGTATACCACTACGGTGTGGTCGGCGCCAATTTTGTAAAAAGAGGCTGCTGCCTGTACGGCTTCACCACTAAGGTTCATAAAAGTTGTTGGCTTAATAATAATAACGCGCGTATCGCCGATAGTTTTAGAGGTAAGGTGGCACTTGAGATCTTTTTTGACCATCCACTGCGGAAAATCATTGGTTTTGGCAAAATGGTCAACGATATCAAAGCCAATGTTATGACGAGTTCCAACGAATTCGTCACCAATGTTGCCCAGCCCAACAATTAAGACGGTTTTATTTTGGCCGAGCGTGTAGTATTGCATAGCCTCACCGGCTTGAGGACGATTCTGGAATAATGACATGCTTGTAATTATACGGCTTTAGTCTAGGGGTGGACAAGCCCCTGCCCCAAGCTGTAACGCTCTAGCTACTTGCGAACTTCTTTAGTCGGGCTGTTGCCGTGCTTGTGCGTCTCGTGTTTTTCGATAAACCATAACTGCAAGGCAGTGCCTTCAAAGTTGTAGCGCTCGCGAAGGTTGCGTTCGAGGTAGCGCTTGTAGCTCCAGTGCAAGAATTTGGTGTGTGAACCAAAAACCTTAAAGGCTGGAATTGGATTGTCGTCTTCTTGGATCATGTAGTTAAGCTTTGGCGCGCGGTTTTTGAGGCCAGCTGGCGGGTGCTTATCAACCATTTCACGGAGCCAACGGTTAAGTTCTGGGGTTTTGATGCGCTGAGCGCGGTGTTCGTCGATAGAAAGTACCAGGTCAAAAATCTTTGACACGTTTTGGCCGGTTACCGAACTTGTAAAGATGAGCGGAGCCCAGGGTACAAAGTCGTAGGTGTGCGCCAGACGTGGTGCTAGGGCGTCGCGTGTAAAGGCGTCTTTACCCTCCACTGAGTCCCATTTGCTTACAACTAAAATAAGACCCTTACCTGCTTCTTTAATGAGCCCGGCAATCTTTTGGTCGAGACCAACATTAAGCTCGTTGGCGTCCATAAGTAGTAAACAAACGTCTGCTTGTTCGATAGCAGCCAATGAGCGAATAACGCTAAACTTTTCGATGCCGTGTTCGATTTTACCGGCTCGGCGGATACCGGCAGTGTCCATGATTTCTATTTCGCGGCCCTCATAGCGTACAACGGTACGGTTGATGTCACGAGTGGTGCCAGCGCGATCGGCAACAATTGCCTGCTGTTTTTTGGCCAGCGTGTTAAACAGGTGTGATTTTCCCACGTTTGGACGGCCTAGGAGCGCAATACGTAGACGGTTGTCGTCGTCGGTTGAGGTTGCCTTAGGGATATACTCAATGAGCGTGTCTAGCAGGTCGCTGATACCCCTACCGTGCGTTGTGCTAGTGTGGATGATTGGTTTTATGCCAAGGCGTTCAAAGCCGTTGAGGTCGGCCTTACGAGCCTTGTCGATTTTGTTAACGACTAAAAAGACAGGCTTGCGGGTTTTGAGGGCCATTTTCGCCACGCGGCGATCTTCTTCGGTAATGGGTATGTCGGCTTCAACTAAAACCCAGATAACGTCGGCGCTGTCGGCCGCCTGCTGAATCTGCTCCTGAATAGTAAATTCAAAGTCGTCCTCGGCATCTTTAATACCGGCGGTGTCGACCATCCAGAAATCTTGGTCATTCCAATGGGCTTTGGCAAAAATGCTGTCACGGGTAGTACCAGCCTCACGTGCCACAATGGCTTCGCGTCGCTTTAGGATGGCATTAAAAAGGCTGGATTTGCCAACATTGGCGCGTCCAACAATAGCTACAATAGGTAATTTTTTAGAAGACATTACCCCTTATTATAACAGGTGTCGTATATTTGACAATTTAAAACTTTAGTGTTGTTGATTTAAACAGTTGACGCTTATGGCTAGCCGGTGTAATCTGAGGCCTTATGGAACAAAGAAGACTTATTATTACACAGGGTGCTATGGAGGGTGTTGAGCTGCCGACTGCAGTAGGCCAACAGCTACCTCTTGATCAGGGTGAACAGCAACAAATGGTATCCGGACTGCAACTACCACTTTCAGCAGAGGGCCTTTCGTCTGGCCAAACACGAGAGTATACGATTAGGCCCGACCAAGTAGTAGTCGACGGACCACAGACGAACTTACCTAGTACTATTCCGGATGCTGCACCAGGCTCAGTGACGGCCGCCCCTAGAAGTTCAGGTGTTTTAGTGCCTACTGATGTACCTGGCGGTATTCCTGCTCAACGGTCTTTGGATACTCTTCCGGCAGATCAAGATCGCCTGAGGCGCCATGCTGTTTCCTTTGCTGACAAGCTTGCCGCCGAGCGGAGCGTTCCACAGACTGGCATTTGGCAGCGATTTATGGCTCGCCTGACTAGCGATAGCGATTCCGGGCCACATGTTACTTTTGACGGTGGGGACGATGGTCATATTGAGGCGACCTGGCGTTTTCATACTGAGCGGACGTTAGAGAACCGCCTGCCTGACACACAAACAAGGATTGTAGCCCGTACTGCCCTGCGTGGGCTTTTATCGCGCGCAGAAGAGCGTAGGGGAGCTTCCACTATTTGGGATGCTGTTGCTGACGTACTTGATGCTGGCGATGAGGGCAAAAAAGCTAAAGTTAAACCTGCTTCGCTTTTGGGCGTCAAAGGCAAGCCTGTGCGCAACTGGCGCTTGGCTCGCCGCCACGAATACAACGAAACTGCTCTTTCCAACCGCATCGGCTCGGTAATACTTGAATCAAGCGGTGTACAGATTGACACTGAGGTCCGCTCGCTTGAGTCCGAAACCGATAGCCAGATGCACGAAACGCTTCTGCACACGATTGTTAACCGTCCGGAGCGAACACCAAAGACGTCTATATTTAATCGTTTGACAGGGCGAGAAGTGCTAGAGGGCGCATTAAGGTATATGGGCCTAGCCGGCTTTAAGGGTGCTGCACCTCGCCAAATCCCTACTGCAGCCGTGGATCGATACCTTACACAGGTACAGAATGACGAATATCACCCTCGGCAAAAAGATAGAACGGTTAGTCCACAGTTTGCTGCGCTCGAGACAACACTGCGCTATATGCCTATGAAGTCTGACTCAGCAGAAACAACAGACCCTGCTGCATAAGTGTAAGAGCTACGGTTAAACAGCCCTATACATGCCGGGTGCTAAGTCGCCCGGTAGTGTGTAAGTGCCAAAATGAGTCCGATGCAACCTTTTAACCTCGTATCCGAGGGCCTGAAAAGTGCGTCGGATTTGTCTATTACGGCCTTCGTGCATGGTTACCCTCCAGCGAAGCTCATTACCATCTTCAAGGCGCTCGAGGCCTAATTGGCTAAGCCCATCTTCTAGACGAATACCAAAATCACTAATCATTTGCCTGTGGAGTGGTGCCAGCGCTTTATTAAGGCTAACCTCATAAACCTTTACCTTTTGGTATTTAGGGTGTGTTAGCTCTGCTGCGAGATTACCATCATTAGTTAAAAGCAAAAGTCCTGACGAATTCTTATCGAGGCGTCCCACGGGCTTTAGATGGTGGAGATCGGCTGGGAGTATATCGTAGACAGTACGACCACCTTGCCCGTCGCGGCTTACAATGTAACCGACGGGCTTGTTAAAGAGGATTGTTTGAGGGCTGTTGGCGATGGCAAGTGTTTTGCCACCAAGGGTTACTTGGTCGGACTCTTGTACTTGTTGGCCAGCTTGTGGTTTTTGGCCATTCACTAATACGCGCCCACTTTCGATTGCGCTATCAGCTGCACGGCGTGATAAACCCGTGCTTTGAGCGATAAATTTATTAAGACGTACAGACATGCTTACAGTCTAACAGACTATAAGGCAATATTATTGGGGTCGTCTGGATTAAGGCTGTTTGTTTGCGGCGTTGTTACAGTGCCACTTGGTGATATCACGTGGCCAGGTTGGTGCGGTGCGGCCCCACCTGGGGTGATTATTTCGTCATTAGTGTGTGCATCATCGTCAAGGCTGCTGATACCTTCCCTGGCAAGCAGCTCAGATAGGTCTGGCTTAGTTTGTATAGGTTCTACTGGCGGTTGAATGACCTTTTTGTGAGCGATTGAAACGTTATCTTCGACACCGTTATCGCTTTCCTCTGGTGTTGGGGCTGGTTGTGGTGTTGTTGGTAATATAGAGGTTGGCGTAGGCGTAGGAGTGGCCAGCTGTGGTTGTTCGCTTTGTGTTTGCTCTTCTGGCTGCATCACTGGACTTGCAGTTGTGGCGGGTTCTTCTGCGGGTGTGGACTGAACGCTTGCCTCACTTGGTGCAGTACTAGCGGTTGTGTCTGCTGGTGCCTGCCCTTGCTTACTGATAAAGTCTTCAATCTGTGCCTGCATTAAGGCCTGCTCTTCTGCGGTAGAGTTTGCGCTGCTTGCCGACGGCTGCTCAGTAGGAGTTGCCGCTGGCG
>CAZBRP010000003.1:0-34123 GCA_964494765.1 uncultured Candidatus Saccharibacteria bacterium | reverse complement strand
GCGGTAGAGTTTGCGCTGCTTGCCGACGGCTGCTCAGTAGGAGTTGCCGCTGGCGTGGATTCTTCGGCCGGCGGAGTCTGTGTGCCCTGCTCTGTGGCGTCTGAAGTTGGTTTGTTTGATTCTTCGGCCGGTTGCGGTGTTGCTAGCACACCTCCTGGATTACTAAGGTCGAGGTCTGGCTCTAAGTCGGATTCGGTTTGGTCTGCCTTGGGTGGCTCTGCTGAGTTGCCCTGCTCGGAGCTAATAACGCCTGGCTCGGTTGCGCTGTTTGGCATGCTTGGAACAGGCTCAGTGGGTTCGTCAATTGCAGTCGGCGTAGTTAGGTCTGGCGCAGTGGGCACTGTTACGTTGGCTGCTGGCTCAGGTGCCTTAACACTATCTGTTGCAGGCGCGGGTTCAGGCTGGGCGCTGACTGGCGCAGCTTCTTTTACTGTTTCTGTGGCGGGTGTTGGGTTTGGTGCCTCAGGTGAAGGCGCCTTTGTATTGGGCTGCTCGCCAGGTTTTTTGTCAGCGTCTTCGGTGCCAAAGGCGGCAGAGAGATTCTTAACAGCATCTTCTATAAGTTTGTCGTCTACGGCAACGTTGTCATTGGCTGTAGAGCTTGCCATTGGCGCGGCCTTAACTTCGGGCTGCGCACTGGCCGCTGCAACGGTGGCTGGTTTTACCTCTGCTGGCGCGGGATTAGCGGGAGCAGCTGGCTCCGCGGGTGTTGCTGGATTAGGGTTTGGCTTGAGTTCGGCTGGCGGCCGCATTTCTGGCGCAGTACTTGTTGGTGCTGGAGTTGGTGCAACACTGTCAGGACCGCTTGTGGGGTTTTCTGAAGGAGTCGAACTGCTTGGTGCGCTTTGAGCAGGCTCGGCAGGCCCATCTTGTGGTGTAGTGGGAGTAGCTTGGCTTGGTGTGGACACAGGCGCTGACGTACTGGCCACTGCTGCGGGCTGAGGTGGCTGGATAACCGGGTTGGTGGGCATTGAAATTACCGGCTTGGTGCTAGTTTCGGCTGGCGGCGTAGCTACCGGTATCTGAGCTACTGCAGGTGCTGTAGTAACTGGCGGCGTACTGGCCTGCGCTTGCACTGGAGCGACTGGTGTAACTGGCGGTGCAGCGGTGACTGGTATGGCTGCCGTAGGGGTTGCTGTGCTTGTTGGCGCAGGAGCCGCCACTGCAGCAGTAGGAACTGCTGGATTTGCAGCCGTGGGTGCAGCGCCGCCTGGCTCGCTAGGCGGCTTAGCAACAGGCATGGCCGTAACAGTTGGTGCTACGGTTGGCGTAGCAGGACTTGCGGCAGCTGGCGCGACACTTGCTGCGATAGCACCGGCATCAGTCAGGAGTTCTTCGGCAGCTTTTACGATATCTTCAAGTGTTACCTGGGACTTAACGAGGTAACGGTCTGCGCCCAAAGAGTCGGCACGGGTCTTATCTTCGGCTTGTCCCAGCGCGGTAAGCATGATTACCTTGGCTTGTTTGAGACCTTCGGTGTTGCGCAGAATGTCGAGCATCTCAAAGCCACTAATGCGAGGCATCATGACATCAGAAATAATTAGGTCGGGTTTTTCTTGTTTGGCTTTAACGAGTGCTTCTTCGCCATCTTTGGCAGAGATAATCGTATAGCCTTCTGCTTGAAGACGTGCTTCGTATATTTCACGCAAATTGTTGTCGTCTTCGACTAGCAGAATTTTTGCCATAGTGGATCTTGACCCCTTAGTTATGTAAAAGCTTATGGTTTACAGCTATTGTATCATGCTTTTGCTGTGGTGCTAGGGGTCGGCACGCTGGTGGCGTTTGCTTCTTCTGCGGCCTGCAGCTGCTGAGCGCGCTGTGTGCTAAGACGAGGCAGGTTGATAAAGAATGTACTACCCTTGCCTAGCTCGCTTTCTACCCATATACGACCCTTGTAAAGTTCGACAATTTTGCGACAAATAAAGAGGCCAAGACCTGTGCCACCAATGGTGCGTGTAGCAGAGTTATCTACACGGTAGAATTTTTGGAATAAGTGCGGCACGTCTTCGGCTGGGATACCCGAACCTGTATCTTTAACGTATAGCTGCACTACATCACTATCGCCGGTAAGGCCAATGGATATTTTGCCTTGATCAGTATATTTACAAGCATTATCAAATAGGTTGGTAATGACTTCGCGCATACGATCGGGGTCAGCAAAAGCATAGTAAAGCGGCTTGAGTACGTGAGAGCTAACCGTGTCTTTGTTGGTAGCGTCTATGGCATCGTTGCTGGCGCCAATAAGGAATTCAGCAAACAGCCCCTTCTTTTCGGCGGCAAATTTTAAGTCGTCAGTAAGCTGCTGTAAAAATGCACCCATTTCGATAACCTGCGGATGGTTGCTTAGACGGCCATCTTCGGCCTTTGAGGATGTTAGTAAATCCTGGAAGAGTTTGCCGAGGTGCTGCGTGGAGGTATGGGCTTTTTCGAGGTAGCCACGTGCACGACTATCGATAGTGCTTACTTTTTCGTTAAGCGCTAATGCCAAATAGCCCTCGATAGCGGCTACTGGGGTGCGCATTTCGTGGCTTGCAGTACTAATAAAGTCAGCACGTTGATGCTCAGCAGCACGCTCTTCACTTACGTCGCGGATGATTGCCACGGTACCAGTTACTTTGTCTGACCCAGGCACTGTCACTGGGGATATCACCAGTGAAATAACCTGCTTTTTACCGCCTTGGCCAATAAGTTGCAGCGTTTGGCTAAGGTGCTTATTTTGGTTTATGACAGCCGTAAATGGGTTGTCCTCGTCGCTAAGCTCGCTCCCGTCTTCTTTGGTGAATTTAGCAACCAACGTAGCGTCTACGCCGAGTGAATCGGCAATAGTCCACTCTGTCATTTCGGCTGCGGCTGGGTTAATAAGAATGATCTTACGGTCGGTATTAGTTACGATTACACCGTCGGCAATCGACTGAATAAGCACATCGGCCTGTTGCTGCTTGTTTTGCAGCAAGCCCGAAAGCTGGCTTACACGCTGTTCTTGCACATTGGCAAATCTATTTCTCCAAAATAAGTAACTGAGGCCAACTACAATCACCTCTCCTCCAAGCAGAACCATGGAGGTTTTGCTGAGCTCGTGAAGCTGAAAATTACTGTGCAGCACAACGTACATATAGGTCACAAATATCGAACCCATAAGGAGCGGTAGCCCGTATACTCCAGTAAGGAAGCCCGACACTAGCCAAGCACCAGCATACGGCGCACTTGCCAGTGCCTGGGTGTTATTGCCGAGCCCATATAAAAGACTCATAGTAAGCAACATAGACCCAATGAGCATGGCAAACGGCAAGCTATAGCGCCTAAATACCCAATATAAGACGCATAAATATAGCAGGTTAACACCGCTAATAAAAAAGGCAATGTGGTCAATATGAAAGAAGTCTGCTCTGTCTTGGATACTCGTTAAAAATTGTGCAGCAATATATATGGCACAGATGGCGACATTCCAGAGCGTCATAAACATCCAGTACAGGCGGTACCAAACTTTATTTACCTGAAATTGGAAGAACTCAGTGGTCATTAGTGTTTAGTGTAGCGCTTATGCTTAAAATGAGCTAGCTGTTTGTGTGCTTTCTACCAGAGATATGTGAGGTATTTTAGTCAACGTTTATGCCGAGCTCATTAGCCAAATAGGGTGCGGCGCTCAGCAGTTGGCTATGATCGATAGTGGCGCCTTTAAGGTATTGCCAGCCATGGAGGCTCATAATTTTTGATGAGCGAAAGTCGACATTCTTAAAGGTTGCTTGCCCAAACTCTGTGCGTTCTATGTGGCAGTCTTCAAAAAATACATCCTGGAAGTCAGCTTGCAAGAAGTCTGTTTCGGTTAGCATACAGCGCCTAAAAACGACGTGCTTTAACTTAACAAATCTAAAGTTAGCCATGTCTAGTTTGCAGTCCTCAAAGATCACATCTCTACAAATGCCCCGATTCATATCCCAGCCTGTCATGCGGCAATTATCGAGTCTGGAACGCAGCAATGATGACTCATGTGCGCGGCAAGCAGACAGATCACCGCCTTTTATAATAAGGTCACGAGCGGTCATTTTTTCGAGCTGAGCACCAATGAGCAGTGGCCGCTCCAGCACTACTTCATCGATATTTACAGCTTTGGCATTGCCGCTAAACAGAAGATTCTGAATATGGCAGGCTTCAAGCGATGCTTCGTTGTCAATAACGGCATCGTCAATTTTAGTCAGCGTCGCTGGGAGCTGTGGTAAGGCCATGGTGAACTTTTTAGACATGTGCGACTACCCCTTATTACGTAGTAATAATACAACTAAGTTGGGCTTGGGCTAAATTTTAGGTGTGCGTTGTGGCCTCGATTGTGCCCGGAGTCGCCGCGTTGTGTCATCGGTACGTTTGTAGTGGCGTATAACTCGTGCAAAGCTTGCTGGCCCAGTAACCGGTGCGCTATCTGAAGGTTCGGTTACAAAGATTGGACATTCGACGACTGCCGTAAATGGTGAGTGACCGCCCCGCTTTACCTCGGCCTTAAATGCCAGATAGGCCAGGCTGTGTACTGTCCAAGAATTGCGCTGCGCCCTAGGCATATACTCCGCCGGATCCAGGGCTTCAAGGCGTGGGTTTTGGATTCGCGGCACGCCCATACTGCTGACCAAAGCGCTAACAGGGCCGTTGCGCCGGTTGTTTTCTATGGCTCTTTGCCGATCAAAGACGGTGCTGCGAATTGCTTGATGATTAAAAATTGCCGGTACATTTGTTTGCGGCCCAAAGTTTGGTAGCGCCCACCGATACAGAGTTGAGGCTAAAAAATCGAGCGCCTTAAGGGTGTCGTATTGTATTTGCCCCTGCACTCCCTGCTCGTAGCCTTCGGGGGTAACCGGGACAAATAGGCCCGGCTGTAGGAAGGCGTCAGGCTTCAGCAACTCAAGTAGTCCGGCGTGATTCAGGCTCATGTCGGCACAGTGTTGGCGATATAGCTCCTCGTGCTGAGGGTCAAGTTCTGCAGGGGTCGACATAGATACTATGGTACCTTATTTTGGGCCTATTTTTTAGGTGTCGCTTTGTGGGCTCGCTTTACTAGGTTTGCTTTGTCGGCGCGGTGGCCTGATATTAAGGGCTTCGGCAGTCATGCGCTGAATGAGCCTTTTGGCCGCAAACAAAGCTTCTTGTTGCCTTTGGCTTAGTTCTACCGGTTCTCCTGCAAGCGCGGCGTAGATGTCGGCGGAGGCTGCCTCAATCTTGGCGTCTAGCTCGCGAACATGGCGTATGACCATTGGCTGTACGCTTTCCGGGGCTTTGCCTATTGATTTAGAAAATGACTTGCCACGCAGCAGGCGCTCGTAGAGCCACTGTTCAATTTCACCGTGCTTTTCCATGGTTAAAAATTCAAAAGTTGGGAATTTAATTTTAAAGCGTTGGCCTGCTTGAGGGCCGCTGTCCATGCGCACAACTATACCTTCCCTGTTTTGCCAGTCCAGCGCGCGTATACTGCTCACACTTTCAAATAATGGTCCGGCAAATTCTCTAACAACCGGGAACGGAACCTCAGACTTATGCGGTAGTGGGACTTCGACACCAGTTGCAGTGACGATTGCGCCCAGGAGTGTGATGTCTTTGCGGCTGCCATAATTCACGATCAGATTATTACGCAAATCTGGATGTACCATTTCCCATACATAGGTAAGATTTTGGTCAAATGGATAGTCTCGGTATTGCTGGAGTAATTGAGTGCCTGCCACCGCATGCTTAGCGTCAAAGCTGGTACGCGTTGCGGCACGTATCTCACCTTCGGCGTCTGTATATTGCACGAGCATGGTCCCATCGATTTTTTCGAAGTAGCTCCGCTCGCCTTCGGGCAATTCGTCATCTTCGCCTAGCTCGGTGAGCTTTGAAAAAGGCCTGGCTATAATATTCCCTTGTGTATCAAGAATAAGGCCACGGCTCATACCGACTAATGGATGAACATCGTGGTCACGCACGTCTAAATATCTAGCGTTATAGTTATGGATCGTAAGGTCCCCATCAGGGTGCTGCCCTACCCTAATGGCTTTCTGCCCAATAAAGTGTTGTAGTAAATCAAGGTCAATTTGAGGTGTGGCATTGCCTTGACTGTCTAGTACGAATGGTGATCTAGTTTCGGGACTACTCATAAAGTAAAATTTTAACATCTTATAGCTATTTTAGCTATTTTACAGTGTGACAAAATTTTGGTGTTTGCAGCAAGATTGCAGTTTGTCTGTATACAGAAAGTACTCAACTCCTTGCATTTTATACAACAACATTGATACCATAAGCATGATATGTCACGTCTTCCAACACCAGGACAAGATAGCGGCTCATGGGGCACTATTCTTAACGACTTTTTAGCAGTGGAGCACAACTCCGACGGTACGCTTAAGAGCAGCGGCAGTTTAGCGGCTAAGGCTGACGACACTGCGGTTGTACATAAATCTGGCGCCGAAACTATTACAGGCATTAAGACTTTCTCTGCTTCACCAATTGTGCCTACACCCAGTTCGGGCACGCAGGCGGCTACTAAGGCCTATGTCGATAGCAGCAAAATAGATGCCTGGCTTTTTGCTAAGGATTACGGTGTGGCATTTGACGGCACGACCGACGATGCCGCAAACTTACAAACTGCTATTAACGCAGCCGTGGCTGCCGATAAACCTTTGGTGCTGCCTGCCGGTACGGCAATTATCGGCACGACCCTTACCGTAACTGATTCACTAACGCTATTGGGGTCTGGGCGTGAGTCAACCATTTTAAAGGCTAAGGCAGCGCTTAACGCCTATGTTATTCGTTTTAACGGTAGTTCGACTAACGGCCTTATAGGCGCTTATTTTGCTGACTTTGCCATTGATGGCAACAGCGCCAACCAAACTGCTGGTTCTGGCGGAATTAAAGCTGAAGGCGCTGTGCAGTGTACTTTTGAGCGCTTACACATGTATAGCTGTTATGACTGGGGCATCGAGCTAAGTGGTATGTCGGGCGGTGGCTTTGGGCATCACAACCGCATAGTGAATTGCCTGTTTGATAATGCCGGCAGTAGTGCGGGATACGGCGGCGGCGCACACACGACTTCAAACGACGAAAACTGGTTTTATGGCTGTGACTTTGAGTTTTTGGGTGGCGCCTCTAACCCAGTTGATACCAACCCCGTAATGCTGTATGAGGAAGCAGGCTTGCAATATATTGTGGCTTGTAATTTTGTATCGGGGTCACATAACGCCATCGGTATTCGTATTCAAAACACTAAGGGTACTCGCGTAATTGGCTGTATGTTTGATGGATTGGCCGGCGATGGTGTGTATATTGCTGCTACAAAGTGTTTGGTAACCAGCTGTACCTTTACGGGCACTGGTGATGCCGGCAGTACTACTGCCTCTAGTGTGCACACTCAGTTTGGTGCCAAGTTTAACATCATTGCTAATAACATTTTTGAGACGTCGGCTAACGCTGCTCGCTTGCGTAGCCATATTCGCGAGGAACAAATTGGTAGTTCCGGTTCTAACATTATCGAAGGAAATACTTTTTCGACAGTTACCTTTGCTCCAACAGTGGCAGCAGTAGAATCGGCAGGCATAGCCTCGATTGTACGCAACAACATCGGCTGGATAACCGAGGCCACCGGTACGGCAACAGTTGCCAACGGAGCAACTACAAGCGTGGTTACACATACGCTCGATATGACACCCGCAATAGCTAATATTACGCTCACCCCCACTAATAGTTTGGGCAACGCTGCTAAATATTGGATAAGTAACGTAACCAGTACACAGTTTACTATTACGGTTAACGCAGATCCTGGTGCCACGACCGCCACTTTTGCGTGGGCGGCTAAGCTGTAAATATTATGCAATCAGTGCGCTTAAGGCTGCTGCGGTGAACTTGGAAGTGCTGCAATTTTTTGTAGCACCCGCGAGAAGGTTTTGTATTCTTTAGGGCTAACTGCGCCTTGTAGTAGGTGGTCGAGCTCTTGGCGAACGTGATGGTCGATGCTAGACAGTTCTTTGTCGGCTTTTTTTGTTGCAACGGCGCGCCGAACACGCGCATCTCGGGCATCAAGCTGGGTATCAACATAATCTTTTGCTCGCAAAGTATTTAGAATAGCCGTAATATATGTAGTTTTTACGTCGAAAGTTGTTGCGAGATCTGTAACACGGATGCCGCCTTGGGGTGTGGCTTCAGAAACAATGCTGAGCACATACCATTCAATTGGCATGAGCCCGAATTGCTTAAGAGTTGTCTGGTAGAAATTACTCATAGCGCGTGATGCAAGGCTATGGGCTATGCCCTGCTCAAACATCTTTGTATTTAGTAATTCATCGTTAAAAACCATTCGGAACCAGTACTTCAATAATAAGTATATAACTTTATTGACGAAAATTCTATGACATTCTACATGATAAAAAATAGCTGTTGCACTGATGCATAACGAGTGTATATTCCCCAACCGCTAGGTCTGTTGTATGATAAAAATACAACAATAAGCAGGAGCTTGGCATGCCTCAGAAAACAGCCACCGTTCAACTTGTTCATGCAGTTGTGTCGCGTAACTATTATGGTAGCCATGGTGGTGGCGTAATAATGGATGTCCATTCGCGTCAACAGAGTCAGCCCCAATCAATTACGGCAGCGGGCAGCGAACTGCAACTCACCTGCCAAGTCAAAGACTGCGCCCAGCGATATATATTCCAGCTTTTTACGCATGAAAAAATGCAGCAATTGCAGCGGGCTGCTCGCAGTAGTCGTACAAAGCGCTTAGGTCTGGGTTTGGTGCTATCGGTGGCTGGTGGTGCACTAGTAGCGCTAGGCCACGATGCAGCTTTGGCTCAAGGAGTCGGGATTGGTTTGTGCATCTCGGGCGTTGCTGTAGCTGTTGCGTCTGTCTTGTTGCTATTTTTTGGGCGACCACAAATGTATAGCTTGCAGCCAGTCGGTGACGAAGCCGACGATCAAGGATTTGGCGTGCGCTATGTGGTGCACGATGTTGAGCTGAACTAGCCTCTCCTTACGGTATGATGACGCCGGGGTCAATCCTGAAGGAAACAACACTACTACAGTGTCCATCCTTAAAGCCAGAGTCTGGTTTGGCATGTACGGTAACGTCTACGCTGGTTTCAATGCCGCTGGCGTTAACAAATTGATGGCCAAAAGTTTCGTATAATTTGGGATGTTCTATGGGAGATGGGCCATCGGGGCCGGCATCACCAAATTTGACGTCGATGCCCTCGACTAGGCTGCTCTGGTCAAGTACTTTATCAAAAGCTGAGTCTGGTAGTGGCTCCACCATGGCTTCCAGGTAGGTAGAAGTGCCAGAGGGCATTTTGAAGTACGTGCAGTCTAGGGCTGGCAGCTCGGGCTTCCGGGCTTCCCGATTAATCATTACGTAACCGCCAAGGCTTAATAGCAAGGCGGCAGCTGCCGCGCCAGCGATATATCGGCTTCGTTTGCTAGGTGGTTGTTCGGCAGTAGAGGGTCGTTGTTCCATGTAATTCCTGTTGTTTAGATTCCGTTTACTCTATGGTACCACTCCCTTATTTTGTATATGTTGTTTTTTAGGCAAACAACATATACTCCTAGGTATGACATTGCAACTTAGACAACTGGGGCGGTTGCCTGCGCGGCGACCAGTAGTATTTGGGGTAATTTTATTAGTGTTGGGGCAGCTAGGCTACTTGTTTGGCTTTACAACGCTGTATGTTATAGCGGCGGTATATGTTCTGGCCGCATGCCTGCCCTATCCCCAAATGTTGCGCAGCTTAGTGGCTCGCTTGGTGGCGGCTAGCCTGCTCTTATTTAGTATTTTGCAGCTAGCCGCTGTAGTGCAGTTTTTTGCGTTTCCTACTACTGGCTTCACGGTACTGAGCCTGTTGAGCACCTTTGGTATTATGGGGCTGGTTGCGGGGCTGAGGCGGCATGCTGTGCGACCTCGTATGCTATGGGAAATGCAAGATAAGGCAGCTATGGTGGCAGTGCTGTGTTTTGTAATACCATTTGCAGTGCTTTGCTTTTGGCGCAATGACCCCACGCATATCCTAGCTTTTGCTAGTCGCCAAAGCCCAGATGGCTCTAGCCATTTTATTGCTGTTTCAGAAATGAGCGGTACGCAGCATCTTAATTACCGCACGGTGCAGTACTATCCCAAGGGTTTCCATCTGGCCAGCGCTTTTGTACAGCACGGGTTCCACGCCAATCAGTATGAGCTAAATTGGGCAGGTAATGCTCGTTTTTATATTGCAACTTATCTATTGTGGGGATCGCTCACGGCATACCTGCTGATGTATTTGGTGTTCCACAGTTTGCGATCGCTCATTGCTAAGCGCCAGTTACCCCATATACTAGTGGCGGCCAGTGTTGGGCCATGGCTCGCATTGCTGTATTTGTTCCCTTTTGCCTACGAAGGGTTTATTAACTTTTATTACATCTGCTCGGCGGTAATATTGGGTGTGTTGTTTTTGTACGACTATCGTTTAAGCCAAACGGCTGACACCTGGTTTATGGATGCCTATCTGCTACTGGTATTTGGTATTTCTATGAGCTGGGGGCCTTTGTTAGCACCAGCATTGCTGATTACTCCCCTACTCTACATGTTTGCTGACGCCACGCACCCGCGGCAATTGCTGGCATGGATAACAGATAAAACTCAGCGTTGGGTGGTTGCGGCATTCGCTATGCAACTGGTGCCACTGTACCTGCACGTAAAATATGCTCAATTGTCATCGCAGCAAGGGCTAACCGCAACTGGCGGCATTACTGCCTTCCACTTTGGTATTGTGCTGCTGGGTTTGGCGGTAATTTTATACGTAGTGTGCGCTAAACAGATGGCTGCCGAACTCCGTAAGCTTGTAATTAACGTCGGCATGCCACTGTACGCTTTAGTTGGTTTTTTGGTCTGTTTGCAATATTTTACAGTTGGCGAACTACGGTACTATGCTATTAAAACGTCATTTTTATTAGAGCTACTCATACTGGCAGTGAGCGCCGCCTTGGCACTAGCGATTATTATAAAGAGCTCGTTAACCCCGCTGCAGCGTTGGGTAGTTGCCCCGGTATTTTTGAGTATGGCAGCTATTTTGTTAGTGGGTATAACCTCTAACCCGTTTGCGCAGACTCGAATGATGTTTAAGGATATTACGCATATTACTAATGCTGCAGCGTACGAGCCGGATATTCACCAGTTTGCTATTTTAGGCTTAAAAGGTCAGCTTAATAGCACTAATACAGCCGATCTGCATGTTGATGCCGGCGGTAAGCTGGTGGGCAACGCCCTGTTGCCTAACTGGGCAAATCTAATGCAACATAGTACCGACGGCACGCCCGAGGCTGGCTTGTGCAGCGGCCGGATATTCGCTGCTCAGGTGTATGGTGCTGGACAACCTACACCTCAGGAGGCACTGATTCAGTCGGTTAAAGACTGTATTGTGCAGGCCAAGCTGCGCCACCGGCCATACTACATTGTTACCGACAAGCAGTCAGTGCCAAAACTCCAGGCCCTCTTTGGAAACGAAGTAAGATATCTATATTAATTGACCATTTGAATTGCTAGATAGCGCATTGTTTTAGCAATAACGCATTGACAAGCACTGGGGGATATTTTACTGTCTTTAGATGTCGTATCGTGGTTCTATATTAATTGACCAAACTGGTCGCCCCGCAGCACTCCAGCCCATACAAGAAGCGCTACATAATGTTTCTGAGTCCTACGCTTCCGGCGGGGTTGCTAGTGAGGAACATTTGAAACTTTCAGGATGTATCGCTGCCGGCCGCCGGGCCATTTTGGACGCATATGGCCAGGACGTACCGCAACTCGCCCGAGATATAGATGAGTCTACGGGTATGCCTGGGGTTGCTGAGCTTGCAGTGTACGCTGCGATTCCTCGCCTAATTCCAGCTATGAACAGCGCTAGCCTCGACCCCGAACTACTAGATGTTCGCACCAAGGCATTGCGTGGTTTTTTGCGCGGAATTGTTGATATTGAGCCTGGCGAACCCTATGCACTTTCGTATTGTGATAATGCCACAGGTGCCCCGCAGCGCTCTGCGTTTGGCCAAATACAAACTAGCCAGTTGGAGCTGTACGCAACACAGGGCCATAGCCAAGACGGCCTTTTTTTGCGGACCCCTTTGGCCCGACCTGGTAGTAGCAAGTTTTTTAGAAATGGCATAATTCCCGTAGCGGCTATGGCTGCTCGCACCGACGACGGTATCTTGCGGCTGGAGCTAGCAGCTGGTACCCGAGTGATCACTAATGCCCTTATGGGTAGAGTAGCCGAGATGATGCAGGCAGAAACAACCATGGCTGCTTTTGAGGCTGCCGTGGAGGTAGTAAGGAATGCTGCTGCCAATAGTGTAAAGCTCGATACAGTCGCCAAGCCAGAAGAGCTAGCGGAGCTCGAAGATCTTATTAGGTCACAGTTCGTAGCTGCAGAGTTTGGTACGATAGATTTTGATAATGCCGTATTGGCAATAACGAACCTGGATACGCTGCAGCAGACCTGCTTAACGAGGTCTCGCCAAAATATTATGAGGCAACTTGCCCTGCACGACCCGGCAGCCCATATTCAAAAGACACATGAACAGTGTGTTGACGCCGCCCGCAAGCTCTTCCTTATAGACACATTACCAGAAGTAAAAGATGTACAAGACCGCGATGCTGCGGTGCTGCACGCCCGACATACCTTTGAGGGTGCACAGATGTTGCCCTATATTCAAGAGGCTTACGCTCAAATTGGCACTGCCCAATCTTTGTAGCGGCTAGTTTTGCAGTACCGACAAAATGTTACCTGCCGGATCGGTAAACCAAGCAATGCTTGGGCCTTTAGTTGGATCGTCACTGCGCGCAATGCCCTTTTCGTCGGTTGGAAAAGGTTCGCCATATTTCTCAAAGGTAACGCCTTTTTGCGAGAGCGAATCTACGGCTTCATCGATATCGACTACAGGAAAGTTAAGAATGGTAAAGGTGGCGGGTTGGTGGTTTGGCTTTGGATAGATAAACACGCTGCCGCCAGTTGCCAAGTGCAAGGTAATCCCCATGTTGGGCTGCTCAGTAACGGTAAGCCCTAAAACGTTTTGGTAGAAGTCTTTGGCTTTTTGTAGGTCGTCTACCGAAAAACCGCTGAATGCTGCTGAATCTTGTAACATGCGTACTCCTTTTTGGTGCTTATATACCTATAGTACTCGTTATTGAGGAGAAGCGTCGGCTATTTATCCTTGCCATCCAGGGGGTCCGTTGCTGCGTTGGGATCAACAATGTAGCCACCACTTTGGTGCGACCAGAGTTTTGCATAAATACCCTGCTTTTCTTTGAGTAATTGCTTGTGGGTGCCCAGCTGCACAATCTTACCCTTGTCCATTACTACAATGCGGTCCATTTTTTGAATAGTGCTTAGGCGATGTGCAATAACTATAGCAGTACGCCCCTTCATGAGGTCCCATAGGGCATCTTGAATCAGCCTTTCGCTGTGACTATCAAGGGCGCTCGTGGCTTCATCGAGTACCAAAATAGGCGCGTCTTTTAATATGGCGCGGGCAATGGCAATGCGTTGGCGCTGGCCACCACTGAGCTTTATGCCCCGCTCTCCTACTAGTGTGTCGTAGCCGTGGGGCAGCTCGCTGGTAAACTCGTCAACGTGGCCCATTTGAGCAGCCTTTAGCACGGCATGCTTGCTGGCTTTGGGGTTGCCGTAGGCGATGTTATCAAGGATTGACCGGTGAAACAGCAGCGGCTCTTGCGGCACATAGGCAATACGACGCCGGATATCTTGTTGCTTTGCTTGGCGCAGATCAACACCGCCAAGCGTAATGCTGCCTGAGGTGATATCCATAAAGCGTAGGAGCAGCTTAGTGAGTGTTGTTTTGCCACTCCCCGAAAAGCCCACGATGCCAATTTTTTCACCAGGCGCCACGCTAAGGCTAAAGTCTTGTACGGCGGGACGCGCTGCGCTTTTGCTGTAGCTAAACTGCACATCTTTTAAGCCTATGCGTAGATCTTTGGGTGAGCTTGGTAGTTTTTGTGGAGCTTGAGGGTCGGTAATAGTGGGTTCAATCTGCATGGTTTTAACTGACTGATATACTGACCCCATAACGGTCTCATACTTGGTTACAAGGCTCGCAATATCGCTGGTAGTGGCGATCATTTTTAGTACGTACAACTGAACCAGTGTAACGATGGCAATACTAATAGTGCCACCCTGGTAAAGGTGTGAAGTTATGAGAAGTAAGGTGGCGGTAGTGCCGGCCATTAGAATGTAGCGCCCAGTATCGGCTGGAACCGACGATAGCCAGGTGGTGTGCTGCATGCGGCGCCATGCATTAAGCGGTTTTTGCAATTGTGTCTCTTCATATTGCTCGGCTGCAAAGCTCTTGACCATGGGTGCTTGGCCTATGGCGTCGCCAATTACACCTGCTAGGTTGCTGCTCAGCTGGCTTAGTTGATTACGAAAGCGCATGCGCCACCGACTCATGGCAATGCTAAACGACAGCAAGAAGATCATACAAACCAGCGTTACGATGGCCAAAATGGGTGCCTGCCAGCCAATAATAAGTAGGCCGGCAAAAACTGATACGACTTGCTTGGGCACCTCAAAGGTCATGATAAGGCCGTATTCCCCACTTGCGTCGCGTAGGCGTGTGGCATTTGCGCCAAGCGCCCCAATAAAGTTATTACTATAAAACTCAAAGTCCTTATTGAGGTAATTAGTAAAAATCTTGGCTTGGACATACTTGCCGGCGATGCTGGAGTTGCTACTTATGGCTATTGCGGCTAGTGCGATCATGGTTAGGTGCGCCACAGATAGCGCCAAGATTATCCACACCAGATGTGTGACGTCATCAAAACGGCGCTGCACAATCGCTTCAAGGCTGTAGGCAATATATAGTGGAATAATGGCATGCAGCAAGGTGTAGGCCGGTATGCGCAAGACATAGGCTGCAATCAGCGTCCATTTTTGCTGAAAATACCCTTCCCAAAAGAGTTTGTGGATCTGGCGGTATATCTGACGTTCGTGGGCATTGTTAGATTTTCTGGGCATAAAATCAAGTATATCAGCTTGTGGCTGGCGGCGTATCGTGGTCGCCAATGCCCGTAAGTTGGCCTGCGCTAATCAGGTCAATCGCCTCTTTATAGGCTGCTTGTGCGCCTAATTTGAGGATCCTGATAATTTCCTTGCCAGATAGTTCTCTGCCAGGGTATAGTTCTGCCTGCTGAGCGTGCTTAAGCCTAAAGGGGTCGGGCGGTTCTACTAGTCCAGGAATATGGTCTTTTTCGGCTTTATAAGCGAGCCAT
This sequence comes from uncultured Candidatus Saccharibacteria bacterium, assembly GCA_964494765.1. Taxonomy (GTDB): domain Bacteria; phylum Patescibacteriota; class Saccharimonadia; order Saccharimonadales; family UBA4665; genus CAMLQK01. The sequence continues at coordinate 18,870 of CAZBRP010000003.1, read as the reverse complement.
GGAGCAAGTTCTGCTAGTAGCTGGTCATCTTCTAGGGTAGATATGTAGCCATCAACATCAAAAAGTCGAGGCAGCGTTTTATCTAAAGGGCGCCAGCCTAGTCCGCTGAGCGTTATGGCGGTTAGGCCAATATTTTGGGTGGCTACTACATAGCTTTCAGTCGCTGCAACGGCATCTGATTGTTGGGTTTCGGGGTCAGGCTCTGTCTTGCCATACAACGTAGACTCTCGTGTTACTACTGTATGAGTTAAGGGATCTTTTAAGATGATGCTTTCGTAAAGCACCGAGCCACGGATCAGGCTGGTGGTGTAGTCGTGCCTACCTTTTTCTCCAGCAATATGCAGCAGCATATCAATGGTTACTTCTAGCTGTTCCCGTGGACTTAATAATCCCTGTAGTTCAGGTGAGGACATTCCTTAATTTAAGCATAGGTGCCAATTGCCACCAAGTGAGGAGTGCTGAGCGCTGGCACCTAGCAGAGTATGGCGCTGGTTAACCAACGTTTTTAGAAACAAAATTGCTTATAATCGTGGCTAGTTCTTGGGGCTTGCTGAGCATTGGCAAATGGCCTGTCGCTATCTGGACTATACTGTCGGCACCGAGGTTAGACGCCATTGTGTCTTGCACTTTCGCTGGTAATTCCTTGTCGTCAGTAGTTTTTATGTACAGTTTTGGTACGTTTTGGGGTACTGGCGCACTTTTATCAGCAAAGATTTGGCGAGTATCTGGGCGATATTTGGCAAGTACTTCCTGGGTTTGTTGTTGTGGCAGGTCGTTGCAGTAACCTTTAAGAATGGCACTTTCGGGTGGTTTAGTACCGGCTAGGCGCACGATGATCGGCATAATATAGCGCTGCGGCACAGGTAGTGCCGAAAAGAATGAGCCGCTATTTTTGGGGATAAAAGCGCTTACTCCAACAAAGCCGGCTAATCGGTCGCCAATTGCTTGGGCGACCGATAGGCCAATAGTTCCGCCAAGTGAGTGGCCAACAATTACTAGCTGGTCTGCCTTAAAGGCTTCCAACTGCTGTGTTGCCTGGGCTACGTAGTCGGCCATGCCGGCACTGTCAGGGGCTTTGCTAAAGTGTAAAACCATACTGGGTTGGCTCAGGTTGGTAGTAACGGCCTGCCAGATCCATTCGTCTAATCCTGAGCCACCAATAAAGACAAGTCCGGTGGTTTTTGTAATAGGTGTAGCCATAAAATGTATTCTCGATTAGTTGTTAGGCTTGATTGTACCTAGGTTGTTTACAAAAATCACGGGTGATTGTTTATGGTATAATATGTTTTTTAGTAGTTTTGCAGCTGGCCATTGGCGGTCATGTGCTGCACGAGCGACACGACAGAAAGATCTTTAGCCTCAATTTTTAGGTGGTTTTCACTGCTTTTTTGAGAGTAGATTACCTCCACTAAGTCGCCTACACCCACGGTTGGATGCTGTGATTGGTTGAATTTGGTAACGGCATCATATGGCAATACTATCGTAGCAGTCTTTACTGTGCCCCGAGTTTTAATAGTAATAGTGTTATCCGAGATACTCTGTACGCGCCCACTGAGCCAGTAGCTGGTAGTTTGTTTGACATCTGCTCGGCGGTACTTGAGGTTGTTGTTGGCCTGGGTGTCACCATCTTTCATGGCCTCATATATTGAGCTGAGGCGTTGGCTAAGCGGTGCTGGGCATAAGAAGTCTGGGTTGTTGTGGCAATTGCCTAGATCAGCAATTTGACCTATAAAGGCTGGATTGCCTAACGTTTCGTTGTAGATGTACGTGGTATCGAGGCTGGTTTTAATAATACCAGCAACGCCGAATTCGCTTGGAGCCATGAGGTGCTTGGTCTCGTCTAGCGGATATACGGTCTTTTTTACTAACTGCACTACATCACCTACTTGCACGGCCTGTAGTGGAATGGCCTTGCCTTCATTCCAAGCTTGGACGTTACCTAAAAGCGGCAATGTGGCAGTTACTACTTTGCCGTCGGCTACAAAGCTTGGGCCACTACGTACGCTATCTATTTGGTAGAGGCGCGTTTGGATAGTGATATTCTTATCAGTTATTTGGGTTACAGTGCCGGTGGTAAGCCCAAAGACTTTATTAGCATCCCCTGCACCGGCGAAGATGTTAGTGCTGTCGTAAATGCTAGTGGTATCGCCTGGTTTTTTAGTGGCAAAATCTTCGTTAGTATTGTCACTGCGGTACGTTTTAGTGGCAAAATCCTGCACCGCTTTATACTCACAGGTATTTTTAAATATCTGGTACACACTGTCGTTACCGAGTGTACTATTTTGTTGCAGTTCGTATTTGTAGGATTTGGAATCAAGCGTGCCACATTGGGCGTCAATAGTATATTGTCGTCGGTGGTCGTCATTTGACTGGGTAATGTTGGTAACAGTTACCTTGGGGTTGAGCCAACGGAAGGCCGCGTAGGCCCCGGTGGACAGGCCACTAAAAGCAATCACAGCCAAGGCAATGGCGGCGTACTTTGGTAAATGGATAAAGCGCATGTAAAACTCCTGCAGGCGGCTACGCCAGCTTGGCTTTTGGCCGGGTATCAGCTCTGCAATTACGTTCTTAGTAAAGTGTTTGTGTAGCTGCCGTTTGGGCGTCTCGGCATGACGGCGTAATAGTTCGTCTATGTCTTTCATGACAACTCCTTTCGTAGCTGAGCTTTTGCCCTGCTCATCCAAACCTTAACTGATCCAAGTGGTGCATCGAGTGCAGTGGCAATTTCCTGGTAGCTGAGCCCTTGCCAGTAGTACAGGCTAATAACGGCTCGGTACCTAGGCGATAAGTGGCCAACAAGCTGGTGGAGTTCTTGGCGCTCACTTATGGCATGTGGCCCCAGCTGAGTGCTAACTACAGAATCGAGCATCAGATCATCGGCAATAACCACGCGGGCGTGGCGCTTAAGGTGATCCAGGGCTTTATTAGTGGCGATTTTAAACAACCAAGTGGCTAATCTGTACTCGGGATTGTACGTGCCTAATTTATAGTAGGCCGAAATAAATGTTTCTTGAGTAAGATCCTCGCTGGCGTCTTCGTCGCGAATAATTGCAAAGCAATGATGATATACAGCGTTTTTATAGCGATCTACCAGTTCGGCGTAGGCCTGCTGGTTGTGATGCTTACTTTGAGCGATAAGCTCTGCTTCGGTCATGTTTTGCATATCCTATATACGCCCTTCAGTGGCAAAAAGTTACACCAAGCTTTGATTTTGCGGTGTTGGGCTAACTTGCTTGGCGCGTAGTAGTACAACAAATACTACGGCTCCATTGGCTAGCCCGGCTGTTAATGGATACGCTACAGTTAAGAATGAGTAGTGCGACAAAGCAAAAATCGCTGGCAAAAACTTTACGGCATTAAGACCAAAGGCCATGGCTGCTTCTTCGTGGGGCCGCTGCCAGGCTTTGCGCAACGTCATGCTAAAGCCAAGGAGTGTTGCAAACAAGGTAATGCATAATGACAAAGTTTTATCTTCCACAAAGAATAATAGCCCAAAGCTAAGGAGCGCTAGCCCCAGTAGGAGCCAATCAAGTAACGTAAGAGCAACACTGCCCTTAAAAATCGCAAAACCAAAGATAACTAAACATGCGACTGATGTTAGCCCTGTGGCCCAAGCGCCAATACCTGCCTGGGCGCTCATTTGCGCAATAAAACCATTGCCTGCTAGTAGGCCCCAGATGAGCCACGAAAAAGCATGAGGCTTTACTCGACCAGCAAATAGCCCTTTAAAGTACAGGGTGTATGCAATGATCGCAGGAATAACCGACAATATACCAAAGAGAAGTTTCATCGGCATATTGTATCACAGCAGAGCTAGTTTTTTATATATGGCGGCACCAGTGACAGTGTATCCAGGCTAGCATAGCTGGTGTAGGTGGCTTCCATTATGGCCTGTCCAAATGTTGCCCAAGAACCGTTGTCATATACTTTGTGCGTGGTAGGATAGGTTTCTACTGGTATGTTTAGTGCGTCAAACCGGTTGGCTGATTTTGCATGCCAACTGCCCAATATAAGTGGAATATTAGTATGTTCTTTAGGTAACTGGCCTTGCTGGTCTAGCCGCTGCAGCAACTGCCCCATTCGTGCCAAAATAGCCGGCTGCCGTGTGCGCTGGTAACTTCTTTCGGCAATCAGAGCGGCCGTATGGCGGATAGCCGGACTGTAAGCTTTGTTGAGCGTCATGGGAAGATATACTTTATCCCAAAGGTATCCCAGACTCTTAACGAGTTGAGTATCGTCGTCGCTTATTAGTTCACTAGGAAGTATGATCTTTTGCTCTCTTTGAGCCCACGCAAGCTGAGCTTGTTGGAAGTCGCTGCGGCCTGGCGCTGTCGACAAAACCGGAACAACGCCCCATGGCAGTACGGGCCCTTGATTATCTTGCTTGAGGCTGCTCATTTCTAGAGCAATAATTGAGGCGTCTTGTAGTACGTCGCCGTGTTGGCGTTGCATGCTAGTAAAGTCATCAACGCCGCCATGACCACCTAATACCATCTGAACCGTAATGCGCTTGTCTGCCCCAGCTTGCTGTAAAAAATTAAGGCCGGCACGCAGGTCTGGCTGTTGGAGTACGCCTGGCGGCATTGAGGCATCGCTGAGCGGTTGCTTGGTGACTACATCGTGTAGCCAGACGCCCGCCCCTTCTTGGTCAATAGTAAAATAATCCCCAACAGGAGTGTTGTCTTTTATATAGTGCAAGTCAGAAACAGTTATGGGGTAGCGCTCGGGATGTGTCATTGTTTCATACTACCGCCTTGCGGCCAGTTTTGCTACGCGGCTATACGAGCCCAACGAGTACATGCGGTTAGATGATTTTGACTACAGCAGTGTCCAGGACCAGGTGGGTGTGCCGCCCGAATAGGTTACGGTAATCTTTTTACCTGAAGGCACTATTACCATGCCAGGCCCACTCAAAATGGTTGCTCCATCTACGGCAACTGCGGAAACGGTTGCACTACCGTTATTGACCTGCACGGCTGCGTCTCGCCAGAATGGGTTACGGAAAGCGCTGGCGCTGGATGACATAGTGGGTGCGGTTGCTGCCCCGGCGCTGCGGTCGAGATATGTGACCTTAATGCCGGTAGGGTCAGAAACGTTAATGGTGCTAATAATGCCGCCTAGGCCGATTGTGCCTGTTGCACCGCCGGTACTGTCTACGACGTGGTTCATACTGCCCTCTACCGATAGACTGTTAACGACTATTTTGCCGTTGGCTACAGTGTGAATACCGTTTACACAGGCTTCAATGCTGGCAGTGCCAATCCAGTTGTGGTGGAACTGCCCTACGGAGCTAAAGAAACCGCCGTTTAAAATACCTGTATAGCAGTAGATAGTAGCTATACGATCGGCCGCAGTGTGTTCACCCAAGTACACACCATATGTTGCGCCCTCGATGCTTGCATTGCGCAAGATAGAGAGGTCGTTGTTGCCTGGTACTGGCATAGCAATACCAAAGTTCCAGCCCGGAGTAGTATAGGTGCCATTAAGCTGTGTGGGTGTGGCTGCCGGGAAAAATGCCACATTTTCTAGGTGGGCGTTGGCCATACCACGTAGGTCTATGCCGGCAGTGTCCGATCCGCGAGATGTAAATGGTACCTGAACCTGAATGCCCTTAATGACGATGTTGCAGTTTGAGTAAACTGCCCCTGACACGTAGCCATTGGGCAAGGTTGGACCGCCGATAACGCTACCTTCGTTAGAAGTGCCGGATCCATCAGTGGCATTCCAGGTTGATTTAATCATGACGCCATTCTTTTGGGCGCTGGTAGCGTTCCAGTGCGGCATAGAGGCAGCGTCTTCGACGCCAAGAAGTACTAAAGTAATCTTGTTGCTGGTGGCGCTTACTAGTGGCAGTGCCAACTGCGCGTTACCGCTACGGTCGGTGCGCCCCGCTGAAGATACAAGGTAGGTTGCTGGTGGAAAAAGCACCTCAGCGTAGCCGTTATTGGCCACAGCATAGGCAGCCGCGGCATCAATAGCCGCTTGAATGGCTGCAGTATCGTTAGTGGTGCCATCACCTGCTGCATTGTATGGCGCTTTTTTGACGTTAAATTGCCAGGCGTTGCTACTGGCGGTTTGCCATGAGGCAGCGCTGGCGCTCGTGGCGGTTAAAAGTTGGCCGCTGCTTGGAGTGCCTGTTACGGTAATGCCGTTTACTTTGGCAACGGTAGGGTTTGGATAGGTGCCACTCAGGTCACCACCGGCGCTGGCACCAGATTGGAGTGCGCCAGTAATACGGCTGTCGTCACCTGCTGCTATGGTGCCCGAGGTTGTGCCGACGCTGAGGTTGGCCACCGGCACTTTAGAGGCGCCATTTAAAGGTGCGTAGCCATTGGCTGCGCCTTTGTTTGATGCTAATTCAGCACCAGCGGTAGTTATGCTACCGGATGTGAGTGTTCCGTCGCTATTATGCGAGACAGTTAGAAAGTCATTGAGGACTGTGCCCCATTGTCCATCATCAGAACCAGGTATTGGAAGACGCGCCACTGCGCACTACTCCTTATATTACTGCTTATGTCTAACTATACAGGAGTGTTGCAGAAAAAGCAGCAACACAATTTTAAATCCAGATTTTTTGTCAATATTAAAGCTGTGCACGGGGCGGCACTACTCTTTAGGAAGTGGCGGCGCAAAGTTATCGCCAATATACCAGCGCGTGGTAGTGTAGGCGCCAGTAGCTTGGCCTGTCTGAGCCCCTGTTAAAAAGGTCGTAGCACTGCGGTCACCCGTGGGGTGGTTACCGGCAATAGTGCGATTGCGGAATGCACTTTGATATCCCTGGTAGCCCAGTGCAGCTTTAGCGGTACGGTGCAGGCTGGCAAGGCTCTGGCTCAACGATGTATCTTGTTGCGCTTGTGCTAGTAAGGTCTCAATCGCCTTTTTACCGCGACGTGTCATAACAAAGTCCATGATTTCAATGGCTTGCTCAGGGTTAGCCCTAGTTATGCCCGTGACGTCTACGTAGGAGCGTAGCAAATGTTCCGCCTGGGCCAACTCGTGTTCTTGAGGTGGAGTAGTGCTACTGTCGGAGGTCAAGCCAGCCAAACGATTTTCGATATATTCATGGTCGGTCCGGGGTGGATATACTGGGCGCAATGACGCATCGGCTTCGGTAAGTGGTGTTTCGTGGTAGGTAATGGAGCTGTTGGGTGATATAACAGTGGCGGTTGAAACGCCGTACATGCGCCGAGTGATTTCCAGCTGGCCTGTAAGTTGAACAATCTCTGCCATTGGCGTAACAAGTAACGCAGGACATTCTGTTTCGTATAGCTTGGGTGACTCAGGCTCAACAAATAGCGCTCGTTCGGCAAGCGACATCTCATGCCAGGCATTGCGTGCTAGGTCGAGCGCGCTCATAGTTTCACCGTACTCGCCGTGTTGGAGGTGTTCTATAACACGCGCCGTTAACACGGCCATTGGGCTTAGTATCTCAAGTAAAAAACGTTCCTCACCTACCGCCACAATGGCGTGCGCGCAATCGAGTAGATTGGTTTTGCCTACCTCAGCTTTGTAGGTGTCGGCTTTCTTTTGGTCTAGAATACGCTGCGTAGTGGCGGCCAGGTCTGCCTCGTTTGGCACGCGGCTACATACGGCAACATTGCCTATGGTTACGCTTAGTGGCTTGTCGGTTGAGCCGGTGTGACTAATAACTTCCGGAGGCAACAGATTGGCTAAGAGCCCTATGGCCTTGCCCACCGAACGATAGTGAATTACCGAGGGGTCTTCCGGATTCGCCAGCTGCTTGTTGTGCAGATTTACCCGCAATCGGTCGACATCTTGGGTGCTCTGGCCTGCTAGTTCGTTAAGCTCTGCAAGCCGTTCTGCGTGTGTGGCTACCTTTATCTTTTGCTTGGGGCCAATCACTACAAAGCGACTACTGTTTGTATTTGGATTGGTTACCTCAAGTGCGTACAGGCTCGGGATAGCCGTGACGGTAATTGGTGCATCGGGGAGTTTCTCTGGGGTCATGAAAAAGTATTATAGCAAGCTTACTTGCGCCTTAGGGATAAAAGAATGTAGTGAAATAATAACGCCCACCTGTATGGCGGGCGTTATTATTTTGTGCTTTTGGCTAGTATGTTTGCGGCGGCTATCTTATGAAGCTAAAGACTTCTTTTTGTAGGCGTGAATCGACAGTGCGTACATTACTACCAAGATGCCTGCGCTCCAAGCAAAGGCCAAGCCTATTTTGTTGCCAGCGGTGCCGTTAGTAAGCAACGAACGCATGGTTTCGATAATGGGGGTAAACGGCTGGTTGTTGGCAAAGCCCCGCAGCACTGACGACATAGATGAGGTTGGTACAAAAGACGGGCTCAAAAATATGAGGAACATCAGCAAGTAACTAAAGGCACTGGCGCCTTCGACCGACTTGGCTTTAATGCCAAAGTAAATTGCCATCCAGGTCATGGCTAGAGTTAACAGCACGAGTAATGCGGCAAACAGGAGCCATTCGGTAAGCCCTGCCTGGCTGCGGAAGCCAGCAGCAAAAGCCACGGCCAAAACAATCAGCGACGAAAACAGATTAGACAGTGTTGACGATGCCGCCTGGCCGCCCAAGATAGAGGACGGCGCAACAGGCATGGTGCGGAAGCGGTTGATAATACCCTTTTGCACATCGTTGTTTAGGCGGAAAGCTGCATATGCAATACCGCTAATAACGGTAAAGATCAGAATACCCGGGGTAATAAAGTTAATGTACTTTACGTCACCCGCTTGGGCTTGTAGTGCGCCACCCAACACGTACACAAACATCAAAAGTAGTACGATTGGGGTAATGACCACGGTAATTAAGGTATCAGAGCTGCGGATAATGTGGCGCAAGCTGCGCTTGGCCATTGTCCAGGTGTCTTTAACGGCTTGCATTATTTTGTCTCCTTGTTTTTGCCGGTGAGTTTAAAGAATACGTCATCGAGCGTTGCTACTTGCTGAGAGAAATCGGTTGGCTCCAGCTTGGCATCGCGCAAACGGATAAATAACTCAGCGGTTTGGGCGGCACTGCCACCACTATTTACGGTGAGCGTTAGGCCATCAGTGTCGGTTATTTGGTAGTCCTTGCCCAAGGCCGAAGTGGCGCTTGCAAGTTGTTTTTCATCTTCAAAAGTCATCTTTACTAGGCCACTTGGAACGAGCTTTTTGAGCTGTTGGGCAGTGCCATTGGCAACAATTTTACCTTGGTGCAAAACGGCAATGGTGTCGGCGAGTTCGTCAGCTTCGTCTAGGTATTGGGTGGTCAAAAAGATGGTTGTGCCACTTTTGGCCAGAATGCGAATTGCCTGCCACATATTTTTACGGGCTTCTGGGTCGAGGCCGGTTGTCGGCTCATCTAAAAAGATAATTGAGGGGCTGCCAATAAGGCTCATTGCAATATCTAGTCGGCGGCGCATACCACCAGAAAAGGTTGCTGCACGGCGGTCGGCAGCGTCAACCAAGTCAAACTGCTTTAACAGGTCGTTGGCAGTTTGGGCTGAGTTTTTTACGTGGCGCAAGTCACCAATTAATTCTAGGTTTTCCCGGCCAGTAAGCATGTCGTCTACTGCAGCAAACTGACCGGTGAGGCTAATTGTTTGGCGCACCTTTTGAGGTTGCTTGGCTACGTTAAAGCCACTCACGGTTGCGGTGCCACCGTCTGCCTCCATAAGGGTCGTAAGAATGTTAATAGTCGTGGTCTTGCCTGCGCCGTTGCTACCAAGTAAGGCAAAGATCTCGCCGCTTTGTACGGTAAAGTCCACACCCTGCAAAACGGCATTCTTTTTAAAGGCCTTGGTAAGACCCTGTACGGTAATAGCTGGTTTCATATTGGTTTCCTATTTCTTAAGCTTTTTTGCGATAGTGTCGTTTAGTTTTTGGCGGCTATCATCAACGTATTTCTTTTCGTCCTGTACAAGCGTATCTACAAATGCAGCTACGTCATCGCCAGTAATATCTAGGGCGTGCTTGCCCTTTGCGGCACCTTCTTCGAGTAAATCAACGAGCTGCTTAAACATATTGGTTGGGTCTAGTGTCCCTGTGCCACCATGCCATACGTAGTGCTTAATTTCGGCATACACAACTCGGTATTCTTCTGGGAGTGCGTTTGCTCGGGCTTCTAGGGCCTTCCACTCTTTTTTAGCTTCTAGGTCACCGATAAATTTTTGTAGTAAGTTGTTCATATAAATGCTCCTTATTTTTTAGTTATCTGGGATTTTTTGTGGTGCTCGCTCCACTCATCGTAGAGGCGCGGCAGCCGCTCTGCTAAAAAGTCACCAAGTGATGCCGTGGCTTCTAAGGCAGCACGCCTTTCGGGCGATGCATCCTTGAGTAGCTCTAGGCCTTCACGAGCGATCTCTGCTAGCTCACGGTATTCGGCTGGGTCAAAGCCGCTTTCCATGCTAATTGGCTGCAGGCTCACCAGGTCGGCACGAGTGCCAGCTGGACGAGTCCGTTTAATTAGCTTTTGGGTTTCCATGAGTTTGAGTGCATTGTTGACAGCGCTACGACTTGTAAGCAAGGCGTCGGCGATGTCGTTAATGGACTGCTCTATTGGCTCACAAACGGATAGGTACCCTGCCACTCGCCCCATTACGGGCGGTAAGCCATGGCGTTGGGCCTGATAACGGCCCATATGGTCTGCGAAAATCAATATCTTATCTTTGTCCATGCTTACTAGTATACACAATTGAATGAAATAACACAAATTTGTGTTATTTCATTCAAAAATATATAAAGTCACCCCTGTTGCCATGGACGTCAGGGGTGTTGTTTTTTTATAATTCGGTGTTGTTTGCTGGCTTTTAGAAGCGCAATTTTGGGCAGTTTTTAGCCTTCGTTTGAGTCTAAGGGGCAACCGGATCGCCCATAAAACTGGCAACTTGGGCTGCGGTAAGAGCTGCGTTAAATACGCGCACATCATCAACCTGGGCGTTGGTTGTGCTGGGGACAACCAGAAAGTTAAAAGTGCCGCCGGTAATGCCGCCTGTATTAGTAAAGTTACTTACTTCTACGCCATCGCGGAACAAACGAATGGTTGTGCCATCAAAAGACAGGGCCACGTGCACCCATGTATTTAGGGTCAGCGCCGTATGGTTAACGGCAACAAGCCCGCCATCTACACGGACATTGCCCTGCAAAACGTTAGAGGTGCTAAAGTCACCTCGCTGGGCCCAGATGGCAAACTGAGTAGAAGAAGTTGTATCAGTTCCGCTCCATATGCCAATGAGTGCTCGGCTAGTGCCAGCAGTTAGATCTGTGGGCTTAGCCCAGCACATAATGGTTGTGGGGACACTCAAACTGCTCCAACTGGCGCGTGTTGCACCACCCGAGCCTGAGTTAGATACTGCGCTGCCGCCAGAATGACCAGAAACCCAGCTAGCGCCACCACTAAGCGTGAGTGGCAGGTTGTGCTCTGAGCTATCACGAGCTGTCGTGCCAGTACCCTCGTCGAAACCCCAGGCAGCAATAAGATTAGGATGTTGTTCGCGTCGGCGTAGGGCTGAAACGCGAAGAGATGGCAGGCCCATATTAGAAGCCCTTGGCGCCGAGCGCCCCGTACCAGTTAGTGCCGCCATCTACGGTAAACAGCGAGATCATGTCCATTTTTGATGCCGTGGTGGTAAGGGTTGGTGCGCCAGCGTTGCCCCATTTGACGCTGCCTGGCCAGGTAATGGTGCGTGAGCCAGTGGCATCTTGGAAAACGAGTAACGTTAACGAACGCATTGCTCCGCTAGAGGGACTTGTTAAGGTAATAGTACAGTTTGCGGTAAGGGTTAGCTTTTGCACGTTGCCGTTGGCAAGGTTGAGCGTTATGGAAGCCCCAGAGTTGCCGGCGTCAGAGTATGTTTCGCCGCCACCATTGGTGACCGACACCTTAGATGCTAAGTCACTGGTAAGGTTGGTGACCGCTGACTCGGGAATGCCAGTAAAGTTTGCTGGCACAACGTCTATATCAACTTCACTGTTCCCGGTATCGTCGGTAATGGTAACTTTGTTTGAGCCAGCATTAATGTTTTTAAACTGTAAATCAACGCCGGATTTTTGCTTAAAGACACCTACGCCAGCAGCACCCACATTTGATGCCGTGTTAGCCTCGCCAGAGCTGCTAAGGGTAAAGTATCCCTTGGTGCCGCTGCCATCGGTGCCGTAATACTTGGTGGCGCCGGGTGAAGTTGCATCACCAGATAGTTTTAGGCCAGAGGCGTCACTGGTAATAGACATTTGTGTACGAGCATCGGCGGTAATTTGGTTGCTGCCATCGGTATAGGTAAAGTCTACGGTATTTGAATCTGTTAACGCGCCACCTACTGCATCCTGGGAGGCTTCGGTAAAGTCAGAGATAGTGCTGGCAGTCTGGGTGCCGGTGTGGTTGGCGCGGTCGGTAGCATCAACGTTTGGAACATTGGCTAGGCCTACATCGGACTTTGTAAGCGCTAAGTCGGTTTTAAGTTGTGCTGGAGTGCGATTGGTCCAGGCGCCAGCTTTGCGCTGTAGTACGTCGTCGTTGGTTGGTGTAAGTGCGGCAATGGCCGTAAGGTCGCTGTCGAGTGGCTGCTTGCCTGCCAGATCGGTAGTAAGGTTAGTAATTTTACTTTCAGAAATAGCGCTCACATCGCTGTCACCAATGTTAAGCGCCGCTAGTTTGCTTTTAGCAATAGCTGCCGAAGCAGAAATGTCGGTGTTGGTTATGGTGCCGTCGGCGATCTCGTTAGAGGTTACCGCTCCGGTGCCAATTTTAGCGGTGGTAATTGCTCCGTTGCTAATAACAGGTGCTGCAGCGGTTGTTCCTGTGCCACCCAAATCACCAGCTAGCTGCACCAGGCCCTTAGATGAAGTGGTGGCGTCTGGTGCGCCCGAGCTAGCAACCGAGTCAACGTAGGTTTTGTTGGCTGCCTGGCTGCCAAGTGACGGCGCCGGCACGACTGGCGATGAGCTAAATGTTTTAGTGCCGGCCACGGTTTCGGAGCCGGTATTGTGCACTACGCTGGAGTCAGAGGCTGCCCCAGCAGCCGTAACTGCACTGCCCTTGAGAGTACCATCGCTGGCGTGTGACACATTCAAAAAATCATTGAGGACTGTTCCCCAAGCATTATCATCACCACCAGGAATCGGAAGACGTACCATAGATTTTCTCTTTTTACATCTATGCTCTAAGTGTTATTTTTTAGAAACCTGACATCTTTCTTTCTCGTGAGCATGTCTTATATACAATAATATCAGAATCATAAGCAAAATAAAAAATAGCACAAAAATTTGCCCATACTAGCTTATTTAGTGTGGTAGTTTTGGCGATGTGTGACATACTAAAATATTCAAATAAAAAGGATGAGCATATGTTATTCAGATCGTCAGAAAATGCACCTACTGTAGCCACCGCACTCACAGAACAACAGCGCAAGCATGGCAAGCGCCGTGTCGCTCCAGCCATAGCCGGAGTTGCCTTTGTGGCAGTAGCACTCACTGGCTGCGACAAGATGTTACCTGGCAGCTCTTTGCCTTCTGAGTCGGCTACGGCATCAGGCTCGCCTTCTGCTAGTGAATCGGCGGGTGGCAAAGACGGCGTGCTGACCGCCGATGGCCTAGTAACTGAAGCTCAGGCCGCTGAGTGGTGTAGCACTATACAAGCAGACGCCTATGCGGGCTTAAGTAGCCTATTCCCCGATTCCACTAAAACAACCTGCCGATCAGCTACAACCGGCAGCGCTTTAAGCGGCGAAGGTGGCGATGCGAGCGACACCAGCCGCTTACTTACCGTAAGCGCCTCATATGCTGCGCTGCCAGTAATTTCGGCATTAGATGGCGCTGAATGTTCACCATCCCCTATCCCAACCGAATGCTCTATTACCCGTGGCGACACACTGAGTCTCTTCCGGGAATTTGCCGGCCAAACACTGGTATTTAGATACAAGGCACCCCAAGATCAACTGCCCTCAGCACTACCTGCCCTTAAGCTAGTTGCAGACGGTTTTTAGTCCTAATCCTAGTAGAAATAGTCCTCGTTGTATACAACGGGCTGTTTGTTAGCAATAGATTGCCTACTTATGTCTCTTTGAACGTTCTTTGGCGCCCTGTATTACGTGTAAGATTTTTTCGTGTTGCCAGCTGATGTCTTCGGGGCTAACAACCCCTTTGCGCAGTAGATTGTAAGAATGTTCTGCCTGCTCTAAGTCTTCTTCAGTGAGGGGAAGCTCACGAACAGTAACCTGCGCGCCAAGATTACGCACAATCTGTTCTTGGCGCCTATGCGTAGCGCCAATGCTAACCAGCTGGCGATACGAATCACCTATGCCCTCAAGCGCGCGCCGCTTTGCCGCGCGATTAATAAGCAGGCCCATTTTTGCTGGCATAATACCTTCTCTCACTATTTGGCTTACAGCAAATGCTGTGACATATCGTTGCGTCTGCTGCCAGGCAGGGCCATCGTAAGCGGCACGATAAGCCAGTAGTTTACTTTTCTGATACGTCCAGTCAAGGCTTAGCGCGATTCGCTCCTTGCTGTGGTGCATATCGGGGTCAAAAGGTCCCGATATGGCTGTGGTTTTGCTCAGTGCCCTGTAGAACCGCGGCACAAACTGTTTTGGCTCACCCCCAAGGCGCATAGCGTGTCCCATTGCTCTGCCTAGGCAGTCACCGCCCGGAGGACAGTACAGTGACTCGTACGCATATACGTCTAAGCTTGGGTCGCTGGTGGCTTTTTCGTACCACATTGGATCGCCAGGCATGTCAAGGTCAGAGGCAACAGCGTGTCTAACAAGTGCTATCTCGGCAGAAATTGGAAAGCGCGAAAAAGCCTCTAGACCCCGGGCCAGCCTTTTATCTTGGCGAACAAATTGCGGAATATCGCCCTCGAGTGCTTGCTGTGTTGCCGGATCAACGATGTAAATATCTCCGTTGGTATCGGGATATAGCCATGCGTCGAGTGCTGTTTCGGGTCGCGACATACCGGAAGTATATCGTAGCCTAGGCTTAAAACGAACCATTGTTAACTCGATCCAGGCTTCGATATTACCGAAACGGTATGATAGCGACGCAACGTAGCCCATTTACTTAATTTATGGTATAATATAAGTAATACTGTAACCGAGGTTATACCGAGATGAATACCTATCCAAACACAGCCGCGCCCCAACCCGAAGACCCTAGCCGAAGAACTCTTATAAAAAATGTACTGCGTACGGTAGGCGGCCTAACCGTTGTGGGCTTAGCTGGCTGTTCCGGCGGCGAAACGCCAAGTGAGTCTGGCCACTCAGAAGCTGCCCACTCAAACCCGGCAACTGGCGAAACACAGCAAAACACTACTGCGCAAGAAATGCATTTTGCCACGCTACCCGAGAATGTAAGCGACATTGCAGGCCATGTCCAGGAAATAGCAGCCACCTTAAAAGATGTTGCGGCCAAGGGCGAAAAGCCCCGGATAATCCTGGAACCGAGCGCTGACGTACATGCCATTGCCAAATCTGGTGTTGCACCAGAATATTTTGCACAGCTTAAGGCCGCTGGCATTACAGATAAACAAATGGGCACCTGGGTACTACTGCCCGAGCCAAGTCTCCCCGACGCCTGGGGCAGCACAGATCCACAACTTTTTGCGGATAATTTTAACCTGCTAGCAGGCAGCCTGCGAGAACACTTCCCTACTGCCCGCACCTCTATCATGCTAGATAGCGCCACCTTCCCCGACGGCACCTGGGGCAGCCGCACCTACCAACCAGCCGCCATGGTGCAATACCTCAAGGGCATCAAGCCTGGCTTAGTCAGTGAGTTTGGGGTCCAGGGCTTCCCCCGCGTTTCTGGCTCAACCCGTCCGTCTGACCTGCTAAACGCCGACCTGGCAATTGCCGGTGCTAACGCACTGCAAATCAAGGACGTTTGGTTTAACACCGGCACCTACAGTGTTGAGCAAGACCCCGACTCTGGCAAACAAGTGAGTGCTTCACCCGCACAGCGCGCCGCCTTTTTGGAAGATGCATACAGCCAAGCGGTGCGAACTCAACGTGCTGGCCTACGTGTTGTGTCGGTTAATATCTTTGCCGAAAACAAGCTATCCCAAGGTGAAGCCGACTGGTCATATACCACCCCTCAAGCCCGCCAAATCTTGCAAACCGCAACCACTCGTTTTGAGGCAAACGGCATACCTGTTTCTGAGTTTACCGGTAACTAAAGCACCTGGCTGCTGAGACTTTTGTCGTCTGCCTGCCAAAAAGACAATTCCTTAAAGCCAAGCTTTTTGTAAAAATCGACAGACTTTTGATGATCCGAAACGCTAAACGCAATGTGATGAGGACTGTACATATAGCCATGATACAATCAAATTCTATATACATAAGGAAAAATCTATGAATCGACAGAACGAGCTTGGTTTTTCGGTTATCTACTCTCCTGCCCGAGATGACACATTTTACGGCAAGCTGCTTGAAGATATGCTGGACGCTGGCTGTAAAGCGATAGAATTACACATGCCTGAGCACAGTAGGCTGGATGATCCCACTTTACTGAGCCTGATTGGCCACTTTAATTACCGAGCGATCCATACATCTGACCTCCACTCTCCCCAAGAAGACGCCAAGGCGCTGGCTTATTACCAAGAACTAGCTCAAAAGATTGGTGCAGCCAGCATTACAATCCACCCACACACTATGGAGCATTGGGGATGGGTTGCGGACTACTTTGGTGATGCCGCATCGTTTGAAAATATGGATTGCTTTAAGTTATTCGGTAAGTCACCAGAAGCTATGCAGCAAATTCTGGGTGAGCACCCAACGGCCCGCTGGACTTTTGACTTAAACCATGTGTACACTAACGACCCTTCGCTGAGCCAGGTGTCAGACTTTTACAGTCAACTTGGCGACCCCGGGCACTATCACATCAGCGGTTTTAAGGATGCTTCACTGCCCCACACAACGCTTCATATGACTCGGCAGGATGACATTATCGACAGGATTGCCACATCTGCTCCTGTAATTATTGAGAGTTTAGGCATTAAGGACATCCACTTGTTTCGGGACGAGCTAGCATATGTCGCGCAGCGCATGTCGGTTGATTAACCAGGCAGATTCTTAATTGCGAATGGGCCAGCCAGCTGGAAGAACTTGATGCGCCCGACTAGCACGCTTTGGCTATGGGTGCTGTCGCGAGATTGATAGGAACTCTTTCAATGAAGTCTGTTATTACACGTTCTGTTTGTCGTAAGTCTCGCGTGCTTTTTCTACCTCACGGTAATTTTCTTTTGCCCATTCACATTCTTTAGATAGTACCCGTACCAGAAGAGACTGACCAAGCTGGGTAAGGGCATACTCAACTTGGGGCGGTACCACTGGGTAAGAGGTGCGTACTACGAGACCATGACGTTCTAGTGTGCGAAGCGTCTGGGTCAATACTTTTTGAGAAATATTACCAATCGCACGCTGAAGCTCGCTATGACGCATTGTTTCGGTAGATAACGTATAGATTACGAGAATTGTCCATTTGCCGGAAATGACATCAAGAAGATAGATTTCAGGAGGAAGCCCAGGCTTGTCTACATGTATCTTACGAACCATATGGTAAGTATAGCACAATATTGTACCTACTTACCTAATTTATATGTACCTACTATACTGGTTCTCATTAAGAAGAGATACGCATATGCATGACAACAAAGTTGGGCCCAAGGTACTCGTTATTGTGGGGAGCACGCGTCCTGGTCGCATCGGACATGCGATAGCCGAGTGGTATATTGGTTTGGCAGAAAAATATCATCCTGAAATAAGATTTGAACTTGTTGACTTGGCGACATGGGATCTACCTATACTCAATGAGCCCATACCAGCAAAGGCTCGTAATTATCAGCACAGTCACACTAAAAAGTGGAGCACGAAGGTCAGCGAGGGTGACGGATACATTATCGTAACGCCCGAATATAACCACGGATATCCTGCTTCGCTCAAAAACGCCCTCGATTACCTTTATCACGAATGGAACGGTAAGCCTGTTACATTGATAGGATACAGCTGGAGTGGCGGTCGGCATGTTATTGAGCAGTTGCAGCACGTAGTATCTGAGCTAGGTATGATCCCACTGTTGCGGTATATACCTATTTTTCTGCGCCCTGACATGTTTACTATGCAACGCCAACTCATAAATCCAGACAGTAGTTTGGCTGAATACGTAAATAAGGCAGCTCAAATAACAGACGACTTGGCGCGCATTTTAGTAAAAGGAGTAGATACATGAACCAAGAAAATTTTAGCCCTGATTTGCTCAGTGGTATGCAAGCTGCGGTGCGCTTAGCAAGGATGCAACATGCCCCTGAATTATTTACCGTGCACGTGCTTACAGCCTTGAGCGCACAGACCGATACGGTTTTTGTAGAGCTTTTGAAGAAAAGTGAAGTCGATATACCAGCTTTCCACGCGTTTCTCGCAGATCGCAGCACTCTTTTGCCCAGAATAGTGCAGCCGCCTGCAAAAATTGTGCCAAGCAGCGAACATAGCGCCATCTTAAGTGGTGCCCAATACGAGGCGAGACTGTTTGGTGATGCGCTTATCGACACAGAGCACATATTACTGGCGGCACTTAAAGATCGTCCGGAGAAAGAATTATGGCGTATGTTTGGCCTATCATACGAGAGCATTAGCAGCCTTAAAGAAAGACCCCAGGATATATCCTAGGGTCTTTCTTTGTGTGTAATTTCAATTTGGTGAACCAGCCGGCCCAGTTTTGGAACACCTTGTGGCCCAGCCTGGATATAATGACAGAGCGTCTGAAAAATTTGGGCGTTTAAGCTATACGTGTATCTTTTGCCCCGTGCTTCCGAGGTCCTCTTTTGTGTTGATTCCAATGTATCTGAACACCGGAATTAAGTTGTCGTTATGGTAGCTCCAATTAGCTAAATCCCGAGAAGCTTGTTTCCAGATATTTTCA
>CAZBRP010000002.1:69633-107876 GCA_964494765.1 uncultured Candidatus Saccharibacteria bacterium | reverse complement strand
GAAAACCGTCGTGCCGGCAACGGTACCGAGGGTTCGAATCCCTCCCCTTCCGCCAAATAAAAAAGATCTGCATCGCAGATCTTTTTTATTTGTACTCTAAAATGCTGTGCTAGCGTTGGGCCAGTGCTCTACGCTTCGAGTATCTTCCGAAGTAGGCGCTTTGGCCACCGCGGACGGCGCGCATCCACGCTAATTTCAACACGAGCCCCTTTAAATGGCGGAGCCGCTACCACGCACTCTCGCGCTGGTTCACACCCATTTGTGAAATATGTGCCGTAAGCTTTATTTACTTCCCCAAAAAGCTCCATATCTGACAGGAAAATCCTCGTCTTGTTGACATCATCAAAGGTACAGCCAGCTGCGTCTAAAATGGAGTGGACATTACTCATAACTCGATGCGTCTCGGCCCCAACAGTTTCGTTATCAAGTTGTGGGGTTACCGAGCCTGGTATAAGTGCAATTTGCCCCGAAACCCAAACGTCACGGCCATCAACAGCAGCCTGATTATAGGGGCCAACGGCTTTTGGAGCTTCAGGTGTAAAAACAAATCTCTTCATAATCCCTTTCATGCCCACCCGGACTGCGTATATAGCTGCAACAGCAGGAGTCTGGCGAGAGGCATAATTATTTTAGTAAGCCTAAATAGTACTACAAACTGCCGCAAAAATACTTAAATTCTTACCGGATTTTTCTACGCTATAAAGGGGCTGGTAAAACAGTGATATACCTGTTAAAATAACAAAGACTTGGTAAATCTGTGGAGAGGTACCCAAGTGGCTGAAGGGGACGGTTTGCTAAATCGTTAGGGGGGCGCGAGTTCCCGCGAGGGTTCGAATCCCTCTCTCTCCGCCAAATAAAATAGACCTGCAATCTTGTAGGTCTATTTTTTGTTGCGAGCCATGCTAAAAACTTTGCGCTTATGCTAGCAAGCAGGTACAATAAGCGCATATGGATGGGGAAAATTCACCGCAGGGAGGTCCTCAAAAGGACGCCTGGCAGTTCAAATCAGAGGAAGTGCCTACGCCACCTACTGATCAAACGCAGCAAGCACCACAACCAACCGAACAGGTTGATTTTATGCCGCAGTCAGCGAGCCAGACTGATCAATCAGCTGCCTCAGTTATCCCCGAAATAAGGTGGACGGCCTCTGAGTTCGTCTTTCACGAAAAGTCATTTAACTGGTACGTCGGTTTTGTAGCCTCTTCGATTATTGCGATAGCAATTGTCTTTTTTTGGACACATGACACAGTGTCTGTGGTAGCAGCTATTATTATAGTAATCTTGTTGGCATTTGCCTCGGCTCGCAAGCCACACACTATAGAATATGGAGTTGGACCGCGTGGGGTTACTATGGCGCAGCACTTCTTCCCCTACAGTGAATTCAAATCCTATGGCATTGTCCAAGAAGGCGTATTCGAGGCTGTAGTATTCACTCCGCTCAAGCGCTTTATGCCACCGGTAACCATCTATTTTGCTCCAGAAGATGGCGAAAAAATCTCTTTTGTACTTTCTAGCCACCTACCCTATTCACCAGTGACAAGCGATCTGCTCGATCGTACAATGCGCCGCCTTCGTTTCTAACAAGCTCCCCAAGACGCTTTTTAGCCTACCCTATCGCAGTCTGGGGTCGCGTATCGCAGATAATGGCCGCGGTTTAGCATGCATAATATATGAGTGAAGTGCACTAATCTCTGTAATTGAGCCATTAGGATCCTGCAGCGCCGATAGGTCAAGCTCCCTGTGGGTCTGGCCATTTTCGCTATATGTAAGACTAAACGGAACACGAAGCACATTCGCTAACTGGCCTGTTGGGTCTTGCTCTTGTGGTAGCGGATCCACCCTATTGTAATTAGCCACGTACAAAGCATTGGCTGGTACGCTGCTCGTCCACTGTTTGCGCCAATCTGGTGTAGGCAAAAAACGGCGCTTGGCAACTGGACTGTTAATGGCCGTCATGCCAATCCTAAAGCGCAGTTGGTGGTTTGGAATGGTATCAGTCTCTGGCTTAACCGGCACGACAGCACTAAAACCTACTTCTACCAGTCCGTCACCCTCGTATACTTCACCGGTCTCGGTGTGCGTAAACGTAACGGGGTATTCCTTGCGGCGCCAAGCTGCATGTTTTGAGGCAGCAGCTACTTTCATGTTGGGCGTAACTAGCTTTGTGCGTGGGTGGCCATCGGTCGTAGAGTTTTTAAGAGCAAAATGCGCATGTCCCTCAATCTCATCGAGCAGCTCGGCGGCATTGGCATGGCGCGATGTTTGCTCACTCATGGCAGGTGCCTAGCCTTTTTTAGCTGCAGTAAGCTGTTTAGCAAAAGCGCTAGCTTGCAGTAAACAACGCCTTGCATGCTCTTCGGTTGAGTCACTCGCAGCGTCTGCAATAAGGCGGTCCGGATTAATGACTAGCAAGTCAGCGACATTGAGTGTGCTCCAGGCTTCTGGAAGATGGCCAAACCCTTTTTGGGCCGCGGTTTCGAGGGCTCGTGCTGGAACCTGTGCTGGATCATTACAGAATTTAGCAATTTCAGTAAGAGTCAACGGCTCGTCTACTGGGCGGGCACCTTCGGCTAGCTCCATATCACCATAGCGCTTGCTGAGTACATCGTAGGCTTCTTCACTTACTGTATCAACAATACCCTGAGTTAAAGTCGCAACTTCAGCAGTAAAGCGCTTGCGCCCTCTTAGGCTTGGTCGTAGGTGTTCAACAGCATCACGAACATTATCGAGGCCTAAAATAATTGCGTGACGTACGGTAGTCATACCTTGTGCTTTCAGTGCGTCAGTAAACTCTTTGCGGCGCTCAGCACTTAAAGGTGCAAGCTCATCGCCGCCAAACCTGTCGGCCAATGCATCGTGCCCTGCTGTGTACACATTGTGCAGAACTGCAAGTTTTCCAGCCGCTTCGTCACTATCCGTTTTGGCATCTTCCGGAGTTTCTGTAGTTGCGGGTTCTTCGCCATTTAGATCAGCTACTTCCGCATCCGACATGAAGGTTTCACCAATAGGCTTGTTAAAGCCCTCCTGATTCTCTGGGCTAAAGAGTGAAGGCTCGGCTTCCTTGGGGGCTTCATCCTCTACGCTGGAGGTGGTAGTGCCACTATCGACAGCTTCGGCCGGTGTACCTTGGGGCTGAATCCCGCCAGTAGTTAGTTCCAACCTGGTTATAACAAAGCCCTCTTCTACGGCGCACTCCATCGCGATCAGACCAATCTTGGCGTTAAGCTTGTGGCGAAACTCCTCAGCGTTGCTGGTACCTTCACCACTAATATGAAGATCAAGCGTAAACTGTTGAGTGGGCGCTTGTTCTGGTTTTGGAGGGATGCCTGGTGTAGTCATTATGTAATCCTGATTATTACTTAAATTAAAGCACAAAATTGCCCAAAAAGCAATAGCATTACCGGAGTAAAATAACTCTGGCAGGCTTTGGCCGAGAGCCTGCTGGGGCAGTATGCAGTGCCCTCCCTGGGTTGCAATTTGCACTTATAGTCGGTACCGTTAGAACAAATTTAACCGAGATTTTTATGTCTTTTCGAGAAATAGATCGCCCCGATCCAAATAAATTTGTGGAATTTCCACCCGAGCATCAGCTTGTAGGGGTTTCCGTCCCACCGCTCCAGCTGTATAAGGACGAAATAGCTTTTTGGCACCAAGCAAAGAATGATGCTGACCAACGCGGTGACGTTGTAGTGCACCGTGCTGCCCAAGAGAGTGGTCGCCTGCTCAGGCATACGGTAAAGGGGCGCGTGGTTCTGGAGGCAATGATGCGGCAAAGTGCCATCGACCCCTTATTTGTAGGGGCTATATACGTCTCGCATCTCTTGGCTGTTTCGCATACTCGATTACTGCGCGAGATTGTTTCCCAGAAAGCGCCACAGGAATTGGGCGGACTAGGCTATGATACTGAAAGAGTAGGCGTGGTTGTAGACTATAGTGATAATGATGTTCATCGAAGTGGAGTGCACGCGACTCCTGCGTATATGGAGGAGCGTCTTGACATGCAACCGCCAGCCAGGGGCAAGACTAAATATTTTGAGGGTGAGGCCATTTATCTCACGGCTACTGCTCCGGCTAGGCCCACAGCCGCAGCGCGTGCGACCTTCCAGCGACACTACAAACAACCCTTTAAGCCTAACGACTTTGTCTCAATTACTGCCCGACTCAAAGGTGACTTTTGGAACCCTGGCCCGATTACACCTGCCTCGTAACCATTGTAATAAACCAATAAAAAAGCCCCACAAAAGTGAGGCTTTTTTATTGGTACACCCGGCAGGATTCGAACCTACGACCTTTGGCTCCGCAAGCCAACGCTCTATCCAGCTGAGCTACGGGTGCGTATCTACAACAGAGGTAATTTTAGCATAATTACCGAGATATGCCAACAGTGAGTTGGCTATTGACCTCTTGTCTATCCTAGCCACATGTATCAACAGGGGTGAACGCCGTACACAGAGCATGCATTCACCCCTCTAATATCTAACTATTGGAACAGATCTTCTTTCTTTATACCGCTTACACGTTTTCGGCTAAAACGCAGCATGTAATACTTAATCGATGGCACCGCCAGGAAGACCAAGGCCATCAAGACCACTGCCGAGGGGGTAATGCCGATGCCAAACATAGTATCTGGTACCGAGCCATGAAGACGGCCAGCGCTATCGCACCACCACGACGGGAAATTGCCGTTTTGACTGTGCTGCCGCATCCATAAATAGACCGGAATAGTTGCTGCAATGCTCACTATAGATACGAGTAATTGCCTGATAATAAATGAACGTTGCTCTTGCCGCTTCTCTTCACTCTTGCGCTGCAAGAAGCTGGCCACCAAAAATATGCCAATTACCAGCCATAAAATGATGCCAAAAACTATAGGTGTGCCACCTAGCGACATGCCTGTTTCGTTTGGCGCGCTATAGCAATGAGCCTCTGTGTAACGAATAACAAAAAATGGCACGAGTGTAGCCAGCGGAAAGGCAATAAAACGTAGTGTTAGCCAGGTTTTGGGCGAAATTGATACTTGCTTCATATCTATGCTCCAGTAATAAGATGTTTAATAGGGTTTGTGTAAAAAATACGAATGTTACGCGCTAAAAAGCTCTCCAGAACTTCTTTGCCAGTATCTGTTAATTGGTACAGCTTGCGGTCGGGCCCATCTTTGTTAGGCTCGGTGGTATAGGCAATCATTTCGGCTTCAACATATCGCCGTAGGGCGCGGTACATGCTTTTGTCGTCAACTGACAGATTCTGCTCTGTTGCCTTGCTAATGAAGCTTTTAACTTCCTGCATGTGTTTGGGGCTATCCTTTAGGGCTAGCATAATCCAAAGCGTCAATTGCCCTTTTTTATGCACATCTTCCCATCCCAGTAGAAGTTGCTCATGGTATGAATTATTCACGTATAGTGCTTTTGCTCCGTATAAACTTGTATACCGAAAGTATACTACCTAAGGTATACAAGTCAAGCCAGAAAGACTAGTTTGCCATATTAACAGGGGTGTTCTACAATAACATGCAGTACGGAGAGGTCGCATAGTTGGTCTAGTGCGCTGCACTCGAAATGCAGTATAGGGGCAACTCTATCGAGGGTTCGAATCCCTCCCTCTCCGCCAACTAAAATAACCCTGATATTTGTCAGGGTTATTTTAGTTGCAGTGATCTATAAAGCCTACGTACAGTAGGTTTGCGATGGCTTACTTAGCGTACGGTAGGCGGCTGTATTTTAAGGGTATCACTCTCGGTGCCGTCCTTGCTAGTACCAGATATTTCAGGTTCTGTATCCACCGGCTTGAGAGATGTGCTTTCGGGGCTATGGTGTGCTGCGTTCTCGGCTACCAATGGTGCATGCTGAGCGATTGTCTGAGACCGTGGTTTTACAAACTTGCCCACAAGCCACATAACAATACCTATAACTACTGCCGCAATGCCAAAACCAAGCCACCAGTGGCGTAAGTCGTCGGTCAGCAGATGGGCAACGGTAATCAGCTTAGTCTGAATTAGTTCCTGCGTCGAAGCCGAGGCTAGCAACTTATCAGTAACTGTACCGAGCACAAAACTTGAGCCCCACGCCAGCAGGGCGCTTAAGAGGCCAACGGTAAAGAATACAATTCCCATTCGCCCTAGGGCCGCTCGCCACTGTTGACGCTGAATGAGTATAATAATCGCGCTAACAACCAACACGGCTATGCCGGTTGCCCACATGCTCCAGATTGTCCACTTGTAGGCTGTGGGTACCGCCTGGAGCTGTTCGCTCAACGGCTTACCATTAACTTCCTTAATGGTATCGGCAGTAATTACACCGTCGCCTAAAAAGTCGCTACTCATAATTTCTTGGCGAGCCTGTGTGGCAATTGCTTCGGGTGAAGCTTGGACTGGTCGACATGTAAGGGTGTAAGGGTTGATCTCGGTAGTTTTAGGTAATGAAGTACACACCGGAAGTGCTTGGCTGCGTGTTTTAACGTAACCAGCAATATTATCAGCAAAGTTTACCTTAGCCTGGCTTACATCCACCTTAAAGTTTGGCTCAGTAGTCCTGCCCTGCACCCAATCGTATGTGTTGCCTATAATCTGATTTGCGTACTGCTCAAGGAGCTCCGGAGGAAAGGCTTTTTGAATAGCATCCTGCACTTCTGGCTGGTCGGTAGGCACGGTAGCCAGGTATGAAGTTTGGTTTTTAATGAGCGTAGGAATACTAATTGAGTAAATGCCACTCTTGCTCAGGGCCTGCTCTAGTGGCTGAGGTGTGCCAATTACCATATACGCTGCCCACGATAGGCCAAAGCTAAATAACAAGATAGGAAACAGCGAAAATGCTGTCCGGGTTGCGAGTTTCTTCAAAAAGTTCATACCCCTTATTGTACGCCTAGAATGTCCATAAACTAACATCGCTCCCTTGGTATGGGAGCGATGCAGGATGTGTCTTCGGTTTTTTATGGGCTGGTGAGCCTAGGATTTGGCGTAGCAAGTTACCCAATCGATATCCATCTGGGCTGAGGCGCCAGCCTTGGCGTAAGGGCCTTCAATTGAAGACTCGTTTTGCAGCAGCCAAGTCATCGGGAAGTTAGCGACATTAGTTGTCATGCTACCGACCAGTTTACCGTCTAGGTAGTATTTAAGTGAGTTTTGACTCCACTCAATGACAGAGGTGTGCCACTCTGTCCAACTCTTGCCAGTTTGGATGTTCATTACTTGTGTGTCGTTTTTGTGTGCAAAACCAGAAATTGTCTTACCCCAGTCGCCTTCCGGGAAGTCCATTTCGTACCGACGCTCATAAAATTCATGGGCACTCTTAAAGCCAGGTTCCATATGTACAACCTTAAAACGTTCTACATAACGGCCATAAGTTTTTTGCATACACTTGCGTGGCACGAGTACAGCAGAATGGTTGTCGCCGCCAGCCTTAGGACGGAACATGTTAATGTGTAGCGCGCCCTTGTCTACTGACACCACATCTTCTGGGTGGTATACGCCACCAAACGGTGCTTGTGTGTTGCCGTCAACCTTAGACTTAGCGGTATCATTCCAGCCGGCTGGGTAGGCCCACCAGTTGTCATAATACGCACCATATTTCTTGAGCCCTCCACAGTACGCCTGGGGTGTATCTGTGTTGTGGTTACAATCGCTAAATGCGCCTACGGGAACCGTGCCAGTAAAGTCATCGGCAAATAATTGCTTCCAGCCACTAACGGCGCCAGGCATCTTTTCGCCTGATGGATTAGTTGGGCCGGGTGTTTGCGGATTAGTTGGTGGTGGCGTGGGGGTTGTTGGCGGAGGAGTTGGGGTTTGCGGGTTGCCGCTTACAGGTTTTGGTGCAACCCACGTCTGTGCCGCAGAATGATTGCAAGTATACATCCAAATAGGGTTGCCGTCGGTAGTCTTAGCATACTGATCGTCTAAACATAAACCAGAGTTGGGGTTAATAATAGAGCCATCACTCTTAACTGACCACTGCTGAGCGACGGTGCCATTACATTTATAGAGCTGCACGATGGTTTTAACTGTTTTGCTGGCACCCTTTACGTCGAGGCAGTAGCCGTTAGTGCGAACTGTGCCGTCACCAGGTAACGTCCAGGATTGTGCATCGGTTCCGTCACAGGTCCACAAGGAAATTTTATTACCATTCACGGCTTTATTATCTAGGTTATCAAGACACTTACCTGCCACGCCCGTAATCTGGCCTGTGGCGCTATTTGTGGCTGCCTTGGTTAAAAAGGTGGCTGCAATTCCTAAGCTAGCAAAGGCAATAATAAAAACAACCGCCATAAAGCGTTGATCTTTAAAGCGGCTGGCCCACGATGGTTTTGCTGGTTTTTTTACCCGAGAAGCTCTCGTGACTGTTTTGCTGGTTTTGGCGCGCGCCATGGTAATAATCCTTTCAAATTTGTCTTTAATTATAGGCGCATTTTTAATTTCAACAAGCTTATGCTCAGCTACTCGTGGTAAGTCACCCACACTTCTAAAAATTGGTAACTAGCCAGAAAAGGTTAGCTTTAGCTTGTTTAGTCACTGGCCGACTGGTATCATATGGCTATGGATGAGAAAGGGTTGGGACAGCGTCTCCAAGCGGCACGCTTACGAGCAGGTATGACACAGCAAGTGCTCTGCCAGCACGCTAACCTAAGTTACTCAACACTTACCAAAATAGAACGCGGCGCCATTAAGTCGCCTTCTATTTTCACAATTCAGAGTATTGCCGAGGCACTCGGGACCTCGCTCAACGAATTGCTTGGTACTGGCGGCGGCACACTTGCGCCACAGAAAAAGCGCTCTAAAAGTGGCATTAGCTTTGTGTATTTCGACATAAACGGCTGTCTTGTGCGCTTTTTCCATGGCGCGTTTACTCATTTAGCGGCGGTATCAGGTGTATCACCCGATCGCATCGAGACTACATTTTGGCATTATAATGACGAAGTTTGCCGCGGCGAGATGAGTCTGGCTGAGTTCAATAAAATACTGGCACAAAAACTTGAGCTCAACACTGTTGACTGGCTCGAATACTATCTTGATGCCGTAGAGCCAATCCCAATCATGGACGAATTGGTGCACTGGACGGCTCTGCACTACAAGGTCGGGCTCTTAACTAATATCATGCCAGGCTTTATCGACAAGCTGCGCCAGCGCGGCCTGCTACCTAATGTTCACTACGATGTTATTATTGATTCTTCTGTAGAGGGGCATATCAAACCAGAGGCCAGCATCTTTAAAACGGCTACAAAGCGAGCTGGTTGCCCTAAAGAAGAAATACTCTTTATTGATGACTCACGTACTAACGTTATGGCCGCCGAAAAACAAGGTTGGCACGTGCTTTGGTTTGATGATTACCGCGCCGATGAGTCTGCCGATCGTATTAAGCAGGCTCTTGAACTAGCCGAATAAATACTCCATATAGGCCTACATAAAAAGAGCGGACTTCACCGCTCTTTTTATGTAGATTTGCAACAAGGCTCGCGCTATTGCTCAAACCGCTCGCGTTCGGCACTAATTGATGCAAGACGTTGTTGAGCTTCTTGTAGCTGTCGCTTTGTTTCGGCAACAACAGACGCCGGTGCGTTATCTACGTACGACTTGTTGGCCAGCCGGGCTTCTAGGCGAGTAATACTGCTCTGCTCTGCCTCAAACTGCTCTGACAGGCGTGTACGGTACTGTGAGGCTACCTCAGCGTCTAGCTCAAGCCAGCATGTAAAGCGTGTTTGAGTTAGCTTAATTCCGTCGGAGTCATCAGATTCAGTAATGTCGCCAATATGGGCTAATTTATGAAGAAGCTCTTTATTGGCTGTAATAGCTGGCGCACTGCTATAGGCAAGGTTTGCCTTGCTAGTGCCAATATTCTTCATGGTGCTTCGGATTTCGGTTACGAGTTCTTTGATACTCTCAAAGGTGGCGGCACCAACTTTATCGTAGCTAGGAATCTGAGGCCAGAGGCTCGTTATGAGCAGGCTGTCAGGCTTCCAGGCAAGTGTTTGCCAGATAGTTTCGGTTACAAACGGTGCAAAGGGGTGCGCAAGCTTAAGAATGCTCTCCAGGGCCATTGCCAAAAGCGGCAGGTTGGGCTGAGCTTTAGAAGCTTCAATATACCAGTCTGCAAAGTCGTCCCATACAAAGTGGTAGAGTGTGTCATAGGCTTCGGCGAACCGGTAATTTTCTAAACAGTCAGAAATTTCATCTGCAGAGTGTTGTAACTTACTCAACAACCAGGCGTCAACGTCTGTTTGCGCTGTTGCTTTAGCTGCATCAATGTGATGTGCGCCTACCTTGTCTTCAATGTAACGTGCAACATTCCAAAGTTTGTTGCAGAAGTTTCGTGCGTCTTCAACCTTGCGGCTGTCATAACCACGGTTGACTGCTGGCGCACGACTTGCAACCAAGCCCATGCGCAAAGCATCAGAACCGTACTGTTCCAAAACCGGCATCGGATTAATCACGTTGCCGACGCTCTTGCTCATCTTGGAGCCATCTTCAGCCATAACGTAGCCATGGATGTATACATTCTCGAATGGGATCTCACCAGTCACATATAGGCCCAACATAATCATACGGCTTACCCATGGGTATAGGATCTCACCGCCCGTTTCCATCAGACTTAATGGGTAATGGTCTTTAAAGGCCTTGCTATCGGGATATTCTAAAGTGGCGTATGGCCAAGAACTGCTCGAGAACCAAGTGTCGAGTACGTCAGCATCACGGCGATATGTTTTGCCATCTACGGTAATAATCTCCTCACTAACGCGCTCGTCATAAATCCAGTCATCAGGATTATCTACATTCTGAAAAGCTGGAATAGGAATACCCCAGGCAATCTGGCGAGAAATATTCCAGTCATGGAGACCCTTGAGGTAATTAATGAGCTGGTCTTTTTTTGTAGCTGGATAAAAAGTAATTTTATCGGCTTCAAGTGCCTCAATAGCCTTCTCGGCAAGTGGCTTCATGTCTACAAACCACTGGTCGAGCAATAAAGGTTGAATGATGGTGCCACACTTGTAACAGTGCCCTACGTTATGAGCGTGTTCTTCGGTTTTAACAAGGTAGCCTTGGTCTTCGAGGTGCTGTACTGTCAATGCTCGCGCGGCGTCAACTGGCAGGCCACGGAAATCCTCGGGTACGTCAGAGCTCATAGTGCCCTCGTGTGTAATAACGCTTGGCATTGGTAGGTCGTGGCGCTTGCCTGTCTCAAAGTCGTTAGGGTCGTGGGCCGGGGTGATTTTTACGGCACCGGTGCCAAATTCTAGGTCAACAAAGTCGTCAACTATAATAGGTATTTCTCGATTGGTGAGTGGCAACTTAACAGTTTTGCCAATGAGTTTTTGTGCACGCCTGTCATCTGGGTGGATAGCAACAGCAGTGTCACCAAACAGAGTCTCGGGGCGTGTTGTGGCCACCACTACTTCCCCGCTCCCATCAGTAAGCTCATAGCGAATATGCCACAGCTTCCCCTTCTCTTGCTTATACTCTACTTCTATATCGGCAAAGCCCGTGCCATGGAACGTACAGTAGTTGACGAGTCGTTCCCCACGATATATAAGGCCTTCATCCCACATTTGTTTAAAGGTGGCGTACGCGCGTGACACTATTTTTTCATCAAGTGTAAAAGTAAACTTTTCCCAGTCACAACTTACGCCTAGTTTTCGGAGTTGCGATTCAAAGTTAACGCGATTATTGCCTACAAACTCATAAATTTGAGCGTAGAGCTCGTCACGAGTGAAATCAAAACGACTCTTCCCCTCCTTGGCAAGATGTTTCTCGTACACTGACTGTGTCTCAAAACCTGCATGGTCAGCTCCAGGAACAAGTAGCGCTCGCTCACCGCGCATACGGTGGTAGCGAACGGCAATGTCTTCAAGCGCCACTGTTAAGGCGTGCCCTAGATGGGCATTAGCATTAGCATTTGGCGGGGGCATGACAATACTGTAATTCTTGCCATCGCCTGCTGGTGCAAAAGCGTTAGATTGTTCCCAAAGTGCATAAATGTCACTTTCGTATAGGCCTGGTTCGTAAATTTTTGGCAGTTTCATGAGTGTTATCCTTGCTGGAGCTTGCGTTAATTAACGCATTGGTACTGCCTATAGCATACCATCTCGTGTGCCGTAATTCCACCCCTGTTCTAACGTGCTACATTCGACAGTTAGTGCACCATCAGTCTGGTAGCCCTACAACTTCTATGTCCAAGGAGTTGCAAATCCCTGACTCACCAGATAGTGCCATTATTCACGTGAAAAATTTGCATGCTTCATGCTTCTATAGCTCAGAATTTCACGTGAAATGTAGACGCCAATCTGTAATTATTTCATGTGAAATATGCTAGCATTATCCGGCTACGAATCTAAATACGAACAATACTGTACAAGCTATCCGAAGCAATAGGTAGCCCCCTCGGCTTATGCGACTTACATAGATAAGTTGGGCTGAATAGTGAGTGTATATGGATCGGCCGTTTCCGCGCCAAGCATAGCTTTAAAGCAGCCAAGGGTCGCAATCATTGCGCCATTATCAGTGCAGAGCTTGGGGTCGGTATAGGCAATAGGTATAGGCAATCGCTCAGCTAATTGGCGACGTAGTTCAGGGCTAGCGGCAACGCCACCAGCTATAACTACAGACGCAGGCTTAAACTCTTCAAAAGCCATCATGGCTTTATCAACGACAGTTTCAACAGCCACGCGCTGGAAGGTTGCGGCAATATCTGCTTTCTGAGCATCAGACAGCATGCCTGGTAGGGCAGAAGAGGGCAGGGAGTAATCGTGTCCCACTAATTCTTGCGCACGCCGCAAAACAGCTGTTTTGAGACCAGAGAAGCTAAAGTCATACTTGCCCTGTAAGCGAGCTTTAGGTAACTGGAATGCCTGCGCATTACCTTCAGAGGCTTTTTTACTAACACTGGGGCCGCCAGGGTAGGGGAGTCCAATAATTTTAGCAACCTTGTCGAAGGCTTCGCCAATGGCATCATCCTGGGTTTGGCCCAATAGGCGGTAAGAAAAGTGGTCCGTAAAAAGTGCAAGTTGGCTGTGCCCACCGCTCACTATCAGCGCTAAGAGCGGGAAGGTGGGCTGGGACTGTGGCAGCGTATACGAAGGCAGGGAAGTGTGGGTGAGAAAATTGGCATATACGTGGCCCTCAACATGGTTAATGCCATAGAGAGGCTTTTTTTTGAGTATGGCCAGTGTGCGAGCAGCTAGTACGCCCACTAACAGGCTTCCGCCTAGGCCAGCGCCGTATGTGACTGCAATAGCATCAATGTCGTCCCAGGTGCAATCTGCATCTGTTAAAGCTTGCTTGATAACCGGCATAACAGCCTCAATGTGGCTTCGTGCTGCAATTTCTGGCACCACACCACCATATGCGGCGTGCAAATCCATGCTCGTCGCTACAACGTTACTTAAAAGTTCCTTGCCGTCACGTACAACAGCAGCTGCGGTCTCATCGCAGCTTGATTCCAAACCCAACACAATCATAGCTATAATCATATCACACCTCAGATAGAGTTAGAGTTAGGGCGGAGAGACATCTATTGGCGCAATCTGCCAAAAGGTGGTGTTATGGTTGACAAAAACGACTATCTATGTTAATTTTGTAGTAGAAATTTAGCAACAAAAAGGCCAAAAAAATGCCACCACGAATGCCAAATCACGATCCATACGCACTCCGTCACCCCATTCGAATACCTGGTACTCCGGAAACTGGCAGCGTGCCACTTTATACCCTCGAAGGTGATATCCTGGATATGATCGATGCAGTCCCGCCTGTAGATGACCCAGAGGCCAGCGGATATGATGAGGCTTATGGCGATGCCTACTATGCTACACATAACTATATTGTGGATTGTGCCGCTCGCTATGCTGCCGAACGTCCTGACAACTTTAATATGTTGGTGGGCGAAATCTCAAGCGATGCTAGTGCCGCCGAAGCGATGGCAGAAGATGACCCGGACAGGGAAAGGCTCGAGCGTAGGGTGCAGATCAAGGCAGAGGCTTTGGTCCCCGTAACACGCGAAGCCGTTGCAGCAGACCCAAACATGACAATTACTGTCGAAGAATGTCGACAAACAATTCGAGGTATCGTTGACCGCGTGGCGGCATTTAGCCGAGAACACGAAGTTAAGGGTGAACGTGCTCTGCTACAAGCCGTAGGCGAGCTTCAGCAATATGCTGCACTTAATCTAGGACCCGTAATCCAGCAGTCAATCGACACTGCTATTAATGAAGCCGCTGCCCTCTACGAGAAGACCCGCGGCATGCGCACTGGCTTACTCGAAAAATCTCATGCCGCCGATGACGCAGCCCGCCGCGCAGCTCGAGAGGCTGGCCCGGTTACTCCACCAGAAGACAACAGCCTTAAGGCGCGTGTTGGTAGGCGCCTCACTGATGTCGGCCGCGCAATCGACCTCGCTGCAGCTGGTCAAACTGGCCGTAAGGTTGTGCAGCTAAAATATGACGACCGCGACAGTGACAGAGAAAAGGCCCACGCAAAATATGTCAAAGGTCTTGAGGCAAACAGCCATGCTCAAGCTGCAGTAGCTCAGCGCAACCATCAACTTGCAATGTTTGAAAGGCGTAAGCACGAATTAGCTGTACGCCACGATGAGCAGGGGCTTGACGCGCTTATTAACCTCCGAAAAATTCTTATTGACCCATCAGGCGATATCGTTGTTGAGCATGCCTATACTCCGGCGGCTGGCATCACAGAGACTCAAATGATTGAGGAGCTCAAAACTGCTAGCGCCAACCGAGTCACATCTGCTACAAGTGAAGTTGACCCTGTTATTATCGCTACCACTCAGGCTGAGCTTAGGGCAAGCGTGGAGCAGGACGGAATATGGAACGATGTGGGCGCTGGCCCAGATATTGCCCTCGGCCTTGAATTTGCTCGTGTTGATAGGTTGTACCGCGAGATAGATATGCTTGACGAGCAGCTCGAGGTACTAACACAACGCGCTCACTCACATGTACCAGCAGAACGCGTTGCTGCACGACTGGGCTACACGCAGCTCATGGTGCGCCGCCAAGTAACGTTACGCACTTACAATCAGGCTGCGGCACACTACGGTCAGCACTCTGTCGAAGGTGCCCCACGCAACCCAGAGGGCCAGCCAGACTTAGGCGGCCGCCTGCCAATTCAGGTTATCGAGGACGGTGGTGTATTATTCGGCGACGCCGAATACGGTGCAGTTTACTGGCAGAATGGCGACAACGCTTTGGTGGCTGAAAAAGGCAGGGTTAATGGTGTATTTGAGGCACTTGTAAATATGCCCGACGGAACCATGGTTAATCATGGGCGTTTTGTACGATTTTCCCCTGATGGCGAAGTTCGTGGCAACTGGCCCGAACCTTACCCAAGTGCTAGCCAGTTGCGCCAAAAAAACTCTGAACGCCTACGCAACCGAAGTCTCTACAACGGCTTTGGTCCTGATGCCTACACGCGCGCAGAAGCACTAGCCCAAAACGCGGCCACACGCCGCGAGCACTTGTTTACTAACCCTGAAATTCCGTCGGTGGCAGAAGAATTCATTGATCTCATTGATCCAGTCACTGGTATCCAACTGGACATCGTACGCAATGGGCTAGCAGATAGCCGCATGTACAACTACCTTAATTACGGACGTATCCACGGCGCAATGCTAGCTAATCGTGATGCACGTGTTGCAGCCGGAGCGCCACCAGAGGAAATCACTGCCCTAGACGACCGTATAACCACTTTTGAGGCAGAACGTGTCGCCTTCATGAAAAATCCTGTTAATACTGCTATGGCCCATGACTTGCAGCGAGAAGCGGCGATGCTTAATAACCAGCGTTACCTAACTATACGTGCTGCGGCATATAATGGCCGTGCTCTTATATTGGGCGATAGCTCAACCGTCTTGCCGCAGAACCCACCGCGTGGCACCGAAGATATGCCAAGCCTTCATGAGCTCTTGGGATTACCTGACGGCACCTGGAGGATTTATCCTAACGGTGTGGCCGTGCAGGTGGTTACCCCACGTGATAAAAAAACTACACCTACAAGCCGGACCTATGGTCCGCACGATGTCTACGCTCGTGCCGCCTAATCTAGCTCACAACTCTTTTTGATCGTATACTAGTTAGTATGAATATCCGCAGCAGCGTTAAAAAAGTTATCCCTACTAATGTTTTTAAAACAGTTGAGCCACTTGGACACCTTGGTGAAGCAGTGGCTCTTAATGCTATCAACGGATTCCCCAGCAAAGGCCTTAAAGTTATTGGCGTAACTGGCACAAACGGTAAAACAACCACCTGTTTTATGATTCATCGTATGTTGCACGAAGCCGGCTATAAAGTGGGGCTTATGACCACTGTAGCTCACGGGGTGGGTATGGATATTAAGCCTCAACTGGAGCATATGACTTCTGTATCTGTGCCGGTACTTATGAAGCGTCTTAAGCAAATGAAAGCCGCTGGAGTAGAGTGGTTGGTGCTTGAAACAACCAGCCATGCCTTAGCGCAGCATCGCGTGTGGGGCGTGCCCTACAATATCGCTGTTATGACTAATATGTCGCACGAACACCTTGATTATCATGGTACATTTGAGCGATATCTTAAGGCCAAGGCTTCGATGTTTACGCTTACAACGCGGAACCGCTCGGGCTTGCAGGTGGGTATTATCAACGCCGACGACGCTACGGCGGATACTTTTGTACGCCAAACAAAGCACCCTTTGCTTTATGGCATAGACCACGGTGATGTGCGAGCAACTAATTTACAACTTTCGAGCAGTGGCGTGCAATATGATGCTGTTGCTAACAATAAGACCTATCACATTAAATGCCATTTGCCAGGCAGTTTTAATGTATACAACTCGCTTGCGGCTGTATGTGTGGGCCAAACCATTGGCCTGACGCAGGAAGAGATAGAGCGGGGGATCGCCGCACTTGAGGGTGTTGAGGGTCGAATGACTCATATTGATGAAGGTCAAAAGTTTAGCGTAATTATTGATTACGCCCACACCCCAGATAGTTTCGAAAAATTGTTCAAAGACATAAAGCCAATAGTAAAGGGCAAATTAATTGTTCTTTTTGGTTCAGCGGGAAGACGTGATGAAGCTAAGCGTGCGGTGCAGGGTGAACTTGCCGGGCGCTATGCAGACGTAGTGGTTCTTACCGAAGAAGACGACCGCGATATTGATGGCCAGCAGATTTTAGACCAAATTGCTGCTGGTGCGCAAAAAGCTGGCAAAAAACTCGATAAAGATCTTTTTTTGGTCCACGACCGTGCCCAAGCGATTGCTTTTGCGGTTAAACATGCCAAGGCCGACGATACAGTGCTGCTTTTGGGCAAGGGGCACGAAAAGGATATTTTGCGCCCAGGCCCAAGGGCTGCCGAACTGCGTCACATGCAGCAAGACGACCATAACCCCGAACGAGTTATCGAAATACCTTGGGACGAAGCCCAAGTTACCCGCGAAGCGCTGCGCGACCTCTAGACTACACGTACAAAGTGTAAAAATAGACAAAATCTACTATTTTTGTTGTAATATAGACTTATTTACGGAGTTTTGTCATGAGTTCAGTGCCCCTAGAGAGTGCGCCAGTACCAGAGTATTTTGCCCCAATAATGGAAGAGGTGTGCCTAGGGCGCCCAGATTTAGCAGAGACGTACTATGCCGATACGACACCTCCCGAAATTGTTGTTGTGCCATACCTAGACCTACCACACGATTATGAGCACGCGCAGCGACTACAGGAGCAGGGCCTTACGAGTGGCCGAATCTTTAGGCATACACCTAGCCCAGAGGAGGCAGTAGACCTCGGTGTGGAGACGGGTATTGCCTATCCACTAGATCAGAATCTTATCCCCTTAGGTGAATTGATCATTACTGCGTTTAATTCACAGATGAACTTGGGTGTTGCTCAGCAAGATCTAGCAACGGCATTTGAGCAGGTCGGATCTGCCCTAATGACGACACACAGGCGTACCGGTGAATTGCCTCGTGACTTAACGGTTGACTCTATCTGTATTGCGCGTTCCAACCTGCATGCTCCTGTCGAGTTTATGCCGCCATATACCACAACGCGTGAATTGTCCCCGTATGATGTTGTGCAAAACATGCGTCGTGAAGTTGCAGAACGCCGAGTGGATGACGCCGACAGCAGCAAGCCCGACTTTGATAAGCCACTAGGCTTGCGCAACTTCTTGACGAGCGAACTAGGCACTCTAGCAATGCGTATTAAAAACGGTCAAATCCAAGGGTAGGTGCACAATATGGCTCCAAAAGGTGATCCACCCAGACAAAGCCGAAAAGGAAGTTACCAACATGGGCATAGCTCGTGAGCGTGGCATGCACACCTTTGATTTTGCCGGCTCGGGCTTATGGCTCAACTGCTTGAATATCGTCGAGACAAGAGCAACGGCCCTGGCGAAGCAACATTTAACTCAATTAATAGTGATTCCTCGCCCATCTAAGATGTAGCGAAGAAGTTACTGGAGTGGATTCCGCGCCAAGTGGCCGGCGTACCAATCCGTATTTTTTCCAAAAAAATTGCCGATCAGCTCAATAGCAAGGTCGGCAGTTTTGTTATCTATATCAGTTAGTGGATTATACTCCACTACATCCACACCTAATACTTGGCAGTTTTCACCAATGTACTGCGCCAACATGCTAATTTCTCGGTAGAGCAAGCCCTTTTTATTGGGCATACCTGCCGCGGGAGCATACTGCGCGTCAATGGAGTCGAGGTCTAGGCTGATCCAAATATGCTTAACCTGGGCCTGCAGCTTTTTAATCATGGGAAGTAAGGGGGCAAAACCGTGCTCAAGCAGGTCATTTATAGTGAAGGTGGCAAGGTTTTCACGTGACACAAGCTCGAGTTCGGCTTTATCCCAGTCACAGCCACCAATGTGTAATATGTGCTGCTTGGCTACTTTGACTTGGTCACCATGGATTCTACTAAGCGATTGGTGGCCAAACCCCATCAACGAGGCCAGCTGCATGCCGTGAATATTACCGGTGGGTGTGGTTTGATCGGTGTTCATGTCACCATGGGCGTCGAAGTAGATTAACCCAATGTCGCCATCAACAGCTACGGAAGCGCCCGACACGGCACCTAGGCAGATAGAATGGTCGCCGCCCAAAACAATAAGCCGCTGGCCATTATCAACGGCTGAGTGCACTAACTGTGCGGTGTCTTCGCTGATCCGCACTATTTCATCAATGTATGAGAGCTTTGGATTGTTGCCTCGGGTTACGTGCCAACGTTCCTTTACCTCTATATTGCCAGCATCGGTTATCGCTAGTCCGGCCTGCTCTAAGCGCGATACGATGCTCCTATACCTATAGGCATTGGGCCCCATTTCTACCCCCAGGTTATTGGCGCCCAAATTAAGTGGTACACCGATAAGTGTTGTGTGTAGTGGAGCATCATGATTCATGCTCAAATTGTAGCATGAGCGGTTTAATTAAAGTTTATTCTAAAACGGCGAGGTCTTTGATGGGGTGGAGTCTTAATGTTTGGTCGAGGGGTTCACGAGAAGCATTAAAAGCACCCATAACTTGCATGCCACTTTCAGGGTCATGGCCAGTAAAATGGACTGTAGTACTTACAAGGGGGGAGCCAGGCTGTGTATCGAGAATTTGAAGCACAAAATTTCCAATAGGTTCTGTAGGGGGAAGGGCAACAGCTTCACTGCCGTTAAGGCCATGAAGCATTCGAGCAAACTGCTCACCAGTTGAATGAGGACTATGCATTGAATTTTCTCTTACTTAATATTATAATATTATTTTCATCGACAAATGTCAATTGAATCAAGACTTATGAATAGCATTGAATTACCGCCAGGGTCAATATCTGTTGCTGATTTTAGTACCAAATCACGCAAGATGTACAACGGTATCGGCTACCAAGCGGCCACCCCACGCGACTTGCATCGTCTGGGCCGCGCATACCATTTTATGGACCCACTGTACTCCTTTGACCTCTCTGAGCGTGATGGTGTACAGCTAACTACTGCACTGGACATGGGCGTATCTGTTTGTGAGTCTGCTCTAGAATCTCGGAGTCGAATGACTACCAAGCAGCGCGACGCTGCACTTAACCTTTGTGGTGGACTTTTGCTAGACAAGGCCACCGTGGCCTTAGGTAGTCCATCTCCCGACTACAAAGAGCTGGCTAATGATATGGAAGTTGCCGAGTCACTTTTTGCTCAAACAACTGCCATGCAGGACCCCGAGGCACGCTATACCCACCATGGAGTAGGTAGTTTGTTGGGCAGCCTGTCGGCTCGGACGACCGGTGTATATGTCGACGCCAAACAGCTGAAAACTGAGTTTGTCTCACGCGCGACTCACGGAAAGCAAATTTTGCTTCGAAGACGTCTAGCCGGTATTGCACTCGACGCAATTGACCACATGGGCGTGTATAGCGACCAACTCCGCATCAAGAAGGGCCAGGAAGTGGGCATTGAGCGTGGCCGCTTTATGGAAATGACTGCCTTTGCTCAAAAAACAATTGCTTGGTCTGATGAGTCAGACACGGCTGGCAGCTTTGTACGCTTTGCCCTAGATAGGGAAGACCACCCTCGCGCCAAAGCCTCTCCCAAGCGTAGCTTCGATCTCTTGACCTATGAGGGCGAAGACGCAATACCTGTGCAAGTTAAGACTGTCGGAGGGTCTGACTACCACGACTCAATTGCTGTGTGGCGCCCCGCACGCGTTGACGACATTTTTGGTGCGCCACGTCTAGTAGTGGATACTTTTAGGACTGTCACCGACGGCTCTGCAGACTTTTTGGATGTACGAAACGCTCGCCACCTAATAAATACTCAATTTGTACAAGACAATCCCAAAGAAGACCATCGTTTAAAAAATACTCGCCAAGTTGACGTTGTGATGGCATAATAGCGTGATGACCGAAAGACCAAACTTTAAAGGCCGAGTATTGAACCTGGTGGGAGATGCTATGCCGGTTCCAAAACACTTGCGCTTGGTACCCGAAGCTTATACCGAGGCTGGTACCGTTGAATGTAACTCTGAGTCATTTGGCCGGATTATCGCTTTTGAAGACAATCAAGCTTGGACGCGTCACCAAGACTTAGGAGCTTTCGGTGTGCCCACGATGTCCGTATCGTTCTTCCGTAACGAAGTTAACATTATTCTGGTACCACCTGCCACTGAGCCACTGACTACCTTTGTTAGACGCAACGCTGAAAGGTCTGACCTAGCCGCTCCAGTTTTAAGGCAGTGCGGTGCCATTTTGGCAAAACTTGCTGACGTACAGATAATGCCTGAGGAATTGCGGCCACCCAGCTTTAAGGATGAAAGGCTACTACCACATGCACTTCTGGGCCAATTTGCTGTAACGCACCAAGCCACTGGCGAACCCCGTGTAACTGCTGGTTTGCCTTTTGTTTTCCCTGACCGAACAACAGCAGACATTAAATACCGAGTAGCGGCAGAGTTAAGTGTTTCTGGCGCGTTCTTGCCGCCAGTGGACAACGTTACGGAAATGAGACTTGCCATAGGTTCTGATCTACAAGATATGCTACACAGTTTTACGAGCGGCTTGTACAGCTAAAAATACAAAGGATAAACATTTACAAAATAACCCTATTATGTTATAATTTAACGATATGAGACGCACTGCCCGATTTAATGATGCCGAGCCAATTATCAGTGGTGACGCCATGCTTTTTGATGGCTCAGAGTTAACACAGGACCGACGAAAGCACTCTCGTAAGCCCTATTCAGACACGCTTAACGCGTACGCCAATATGTTGCCCCCAGGTGAGTTTTTGCTTGATGCCGGAAACTATACAGACATTTCGCCGCATGATACCTATCAGGCCGAGATTGTCCCGCTAGACGAACTACGCCAAGGCCGTAAAGAGAGCGGCCACGAGGTACTGTTTGGGCAGCTTTTGATACGCTCGCAGGGCGTTTACGAGCTAAACACTCTCGTTGCCTTAAAGCCATACGACACCGCAACCGCTGCTGTACATGAAGATAGCGCACTACGTTTGGTGAACCAACGTTTACCACGTAATTATGGCCCTGATGGAGTTCCAGCCAGTTTGCGCCCTATGGGTATTTGCCGCTTTGAAGACGGTGCAACGGGTTTGATCACTGAATACGATCCTACAATTCATAGCTATGACAATCTGTTCTGGAACGATAATCCTACTCAGCACACCGATGAGCGTGTGGCGCGAAGTCTAGCGCGCTGTGGGCTTGCTATGGGGCGCTTGCACAGTGAAGGTTTGCTTCACGGAGACGCTCAAATTAAGAACTGGGCTGCTGACAACCATGGTATCCGATATGTTGACCTCGAAGATATGACTCATGCGCCAACTACTAAGAGTGGCGAGCTGAAGGTTGAGGACTATGCTGAAGGTATTTACGAGGAGCTCTCTACCTTTGTATGCTCGTTAACTGGTCGGGCTCAAAACTCACAGAAGAATTATGACAGTCAGCTGGATGAGCATTTTTGGCCTATATACAATGATGCGCTTCAAAGTAGTCCGCGTACTGACATTAAGAACGATGTATTACCGCTTGTTCGCCCTGCAATGGATGGCGCTAAAGTTGCCTCTTAAAGTCTGTCTGGCTTTTAACTTGACGGTGTAGTTAGCACTCAGGTATATTGAGTGCTGATGACTAGCGCTCGCATTACGCAAGTGCCAGCCACTCTATAAACTTCAAATTAACAGAGGAGTACTATTACAAATGAGTGTAAAAGTTCAACCCCTCGCTGACTACGTTGTGGCTCAGGCCGAAGAGGCTAAGACCAAAACTGCCAGCGGCCTTTACTTACCCGAAAAATCAACCGAGAAGCCAAAAGTGGCAGTTATTGTTGCAACTGGTAAAGACGTGCAACACGTAAAAGTTGGCGATCGTATTATCTATAAGAGCTTTAGCCCAACTGAGGTTAAGGTAGAAGGTGTCGACTACCTACTCGTTAAAGAAGAAGACATTATCGCGACTGTCGCGTAATTTAGAAGGGAATTGATACGAATGGCTAAAAAAGTTTTTTATGATGACGATGCACGCCGCCGCGTATTGGCTGGTGCTCAGATTCTATATAACGCAGTAAAGACCACCATGGGCCCCAAGGGCCGCAATGTGGTTATCAGCAAGACCTTTGGTTCGCCAACGGTGACTCATGACGGTGTGACGGTTGCTAAAGGCGTTGAAATTGCTGACGTAGATGACGAAACTTTGGGTTACAAAGTTGGTGCCGAACTCATTAAGCAAGCCGCTTCTAAGATGAACGATGTTGCTGGTGACGGTACTACAACTGTTACGGTACTTACCTACAACATCCTTAATGAAGCCAATAAGCTGATTGCTGCTGGCCACAACCCTATGTTGCTTCGCAAGGGCCTAGAAGCTGCTGCTGGCCAAGTATTTGCGCAGCTTGGTGGTTTGCGCGAAGATATTCAGGGCAAAAAGAGCCGTATTGCTGAAGTAGCGACTATTTCTGCTGGCGACAAAGAAATCGGTGATCTTATTGCCGAAGTTATGGACAAAATTGGCAACGACGGCCAGGTAACTGTAGAAGAAGGACAGGGCCTTGCATTGCAGGCTGAAGTGGTTGAAGGATTTACCTTTGATCGCGGCTTTGTAAGCTCTTACATGGTAACCGACACTGCTCGAATGGTGGCTGTATATGACAAGCCAGCAATTTTGATCACTGATAAAAAAATTAGTTCAATCCAGGAATTTTTGCCATTGCTTGAACAACTTGCACAGAGCGGCAAGAAAGACTTGGTAATTATTGCCGAAGACCTCGAAGGTGAGGCCTTAGGAACTTTAGTACTCAACCGCTTGAAGGGCGTGTTCAATACAGTTGCCGTTAAGGCGCCAGCTTTTGGCGACAACCGCAAGCAGGTACTCGACGACATCGCAGTATTAACTGGCGCTACGGTGATTTCAGAAGAGCGTGGCTATAGCTTTGAAAACGCCGACTTGCACGTACTTGGTACTGCCCGCAAGGTTATTGTAGGCAAGGACGCTACGACTATTATCGAAGGTAATGGTACGGCTCAAGATGTACAGGCACGTATCAACGAAATTACTGCCCAAATTGGTGGGGCTAAAAGTGAGTACGAGCGCGAACAGTTTGAAGCTCGCCGCGCTGCACTATCTGGCAAGGTTGCAGTGATTAAGGTTGGTGGTGTTACCGAAACCGAAATCGAAGAAAAGAAGTACCGCGTAGACGACGCTGTAGCAGCTGTTAAGGCCGCTTTAGCCGAGGGCATTGTGCCTGGTGGTGGTGTAACACTGATCAACTTGGCAAGTACTATCGATGTTAAGCATGACGATGCAGCAATAGTGGCTGGTGCTCAGCTACTTAAGAATGCACTTGAGCAGCCATTCCGCATTCTGCTGTCTAACGCTGGCCTAAATCCCGACGAGTGGCTTCCACAAGTACGTGCAGCCAAGCCAGGGCATGGTGTAGATGTCAACAACCCGCAGCAGCTTGTTGACCTTAAGGCAGCAGGTGTTATTGACCCAGCCCGCGTCACCAAGGAAGCTCTGCTTAATGCGGTGTCAATTGCCGGTACTAGCATGACTATGGGTGCTTTGGTGGTTGAAGTTCCAGAGGCAAATGCATCATCTGCGGCTCCTGATATGAGCGGCATGGGTGGTATGGGCGGCTTGATGTAATCAAGCCCCCGGGCCTTTGCCCCAGCATATAAAAACACCTCGCGTATCTGCGAGGTGTTTTTATATGCTGTAGTCGCTATTTAGCCCTGTACGTTGTTCTCGGACTTGCGTGCAGCTGGCTTGGCTGGCTCGTCTGAGAGGCCGCTACGAAGCTCTTTCATTGACTTACCGATGCTCTTTGAAAGCTCAGGAAGCTTCTTTCCGCCAAACAGCAATAGTACGATAAGCAAGATAATCATCAGCTCTGGTGTACTAAAGTCTAAAATCCCAAATGTATCAAACATATTGATCCCTCGTTTTTATAGTGGTTCCTCTGCATCATACC
Source organism: uncultured Candidatus Saccharibacteria bacterium (assembly GCA_964494765.1). Lineage (GTDB taxonomy): Bacteria > Patescibacteriota > Saccharimonadia > Saccharimonadales > UBA4665 > CAMLQK01. The sequence goes on along the minus strand of CAZBRP010000002.1, from coordinate 82,953 downwards.
ATAAGCACGTTACAAATAAAAAGTTAACTCCCAGTAAGAGAGCTAACTTTTACAGATAGACAGGCCAACTACGACTGATCGCCGTGCTGAGTAAAGTAGTTAATCTCGTTAACTACGTCGAGAAGGGCTTGGGCGCGCACCTTTTCATCGGTGATTGCTTGGGCGGCTTCGTATGCTTGTGGGATCAGCTTGTCGTTGTCGGCTGCTTGAATCAGCATCATAGTGGTGCGGAATTTTTCTTCTGGTGTTTGATCAAGGTGACCAACTAGAGGTGAAAGTTGCTGCAAAGCCTGTTGCTTAATGGTAAGCAGTGAATCACTATCAGCACCCGATACTGCGGCTGCTGGTGCAGTTGGCGCTATGGTTGTAGGCTCAACTGCTTGCGGCGCAGGTGGCACGGGTGTATCAGTCATGATGTAATCGCCTGCATCGTCGCTTGTGGCATCGCTTTGAACTGGCTCAGCAGGAGTGTTGTCATTACTACTCATGTCATGATTAGCTGGTGGTAACGCAGTGGCTACCTCCTCGTTTTGACCAAGTGTCTCATCTGGTGTGGGACTTTTTTGGTCGTGTTGATCGTCGTTGTGCCCGAACATCATATGTTCTCCCCCTATCTTGTCTCTTGTCCTATAAGACTATACTATAGGTATACCTTTAAAAGCACAAGGAGTTTCAATGCTTGACGATCTTGCCTATATCCACGAACGCGACGCGGAAGACGCGTTAGGCATCGCACTCAAACAATACGAACAGTTAGCTTACGAATTTGTTATTGAGCCATTCCCGTTTGAACCAGCAAATATTGTATATGCCGGCATGGGCGGCTCAGCGCTTGCGGCCCATTTAAGTACAACCTGGCCCGGCTATAAAGTGCCTTTTGAGGTTGTGCGCAACTACGATTTACCAGCATACGTTTCTAGCCAAACGCTAGTAATTGTTTCTAGTTATTCTGGCAACACCGAGGAAACACTCAGCGCACTTGAACAAGCAGAGGCACGAGGTGCACGTATCGCAGTTATTTCTGGTGGCGGCAAACTGGTAGAAAAAGCTCGCGAAAAGGGCTATCCGCTAGCGCTACTCCCAGAGAGCGGCCAACCACGCTACGCTGTACTTTACAACCTTAAGGCGCTTCTTTCTTTGCTTAAAGCAGCACATATTCTTAACGATAGTGACGTTGACCCTCAGCTTGAAATGGCTGCTGACTTTTTGCAGCGCAGTACGGCGGTATGGGGTCCAGAGGTAGCAACCAAAGATAACCCAGCCAAGCAGCTTGCCCAAGAACTTATGGGTAAATCTGTGGTGGTATACGGTGGTCCTAAAATGTTCCCAGCTGCCTACAAATGGAAAATTAGCATTAACGAAAATGCTAAACAGGTCGCTTGGACCAATCAAATCCCCGAATTCAACCACAACGAGTTTATTGGTTGGAGTAAGCAGCCAGTCGAAAAGCCCTATGCCGTAATCGACCTGCGCAGTAATTTTGAGCACGAACGCGTGCAAAAGCGCTTTGTAGTGACTGAGCAGCTGCTGTCTGGCTTACGCCCGGCACCTCACGTTGTTACACCCGAAGGTGACACACTCCTAGAGCAACTCTTGTGGGTTGTGGCCTTTGGCGACTTCGTAAGCCTATACTTGGCGTTACTCAACGGGCTGAATCCAGCTCCTGTTGAACTTGTAGAAAAACTTAAACACGCAATGGATCAGTAGTTTTATGGACGACGCACAACAAAATACCCCACAACAAATGCCGGTATTTGATACGAGCACATTTAGTGTACAACCCTACATTCGCCGAATAGAAAAACCGTGGGGATACGAACTACATTGGGTACCAGAAGACGCACCCTACATGGGCAAACTTTTGCATGTCAACGAGGGCGCTCGCCTGAGTTTGCAGGTGCATGACGAAAAGCAGGAAAGCTGGTTTATCATGGCCGGCAATGGCTCGGTTATATGGGAAGATGCCCAGGGCAACATGGTCGAAACTGTGCTCCAAAAAGGCCAGGGCTATAGCACCAAAGTTGGTCAAAAGCACCGCTTAAAGGGCCTAGAAGGCGGCTGCGATATCATTGAAGTATCTACCATTGAGGCCGGCACCACCTGGCGCCTCGAGGATGACTATGCCCGTAAACACCAAACACCCGAAGAGCGTGACGCCGAATATGAGGCCAATGGCTCAATTGGCTAAGTGCCTGGGAGTTTTTATGCGAGCCTTTTAGGCGCTAGATAAGTCCAAAATGCTTGTCAAACTCACCATCTTGAGTAGTGGACACCATCAGTTGCACCCCAACCCCTTCCGTTTCAACTACGTAATAGGGGTTGGGGTTTTGAGTTTTATCGGGGCGCGATTCGTATACCACAATACCGCCTCGTTCCTGGACGAGTGTTTTTCGCTGCGCAATATCGCCAAAGCCAATATTCCAGGTTTGAGGTTGATCGCTAATGTTAATAAAGGCACGCGGCACGTTACCACCCTCTCGACGACGTATGGAGTGGCCAATATAGCGCATAAGGCCAACAGTTGCGCTGGGTAGTGGCGCACCCTCGGGGTATAGCTCTTGGGCATCTTCGAGGGTTAGGGGCTGCGTAAGGCCTAGAAGATCAAGTGTCTTCTCGCCCAGTGCCGTAATGCTATAACAGAGGTCTTCTATTTTAGGGAATCGCGGATTCCTATACTGCTCACCATTACGGAATAGGCCAACGTCCGCAAAGGCCAGATGTGTTGTTTGGTGTGCTGCTGCCATAAACCCAATTACCGTTTGACCGTTGACGTGCCTTTGAGCCGCGGTGCTTACGCCGTCGTGATAATCAAGCGGTGCATTTTTTACCAGTAACCCTTGTTCTTGTATCTCCGCCAAATGCGTAAGTGCAGAGCGGCCTGCCACCTGAAAGTCGTTTACCATAGCTCGTTGCGGGCCGTTTGGTGAGATATATCCAAATCCAAAATTTTCGTAATGCTTCATAGATCCAGATATACCACAATTTGACAGGGTATCCGAATACCCTCTGGCAATGTGGTATTACATGCTGGCTGGGTGCCGAGGAGCGGGGAAGTGCCGGTCAAATTCTTGGCCGTAATTTGTGTTCAGTAGCAGTTGTTCGCCTAGTCCGGTGGCTGTAATTTCAAAGCGAGGGTTAGGACGGCTTGTACGTTCGCCCCGGGATTCACGCACAATAATACCACCAATTTCTTGCGTTACTGTGGTGCGGCTCCGCGGACTATTGCCTCCAATTGACCATACCTGCTCTTCGTTGCCAATATTTATAAAGGCTTCGGGCTGAGTATTCCCACCATAGTCAGGGGCACAGTTATCATAAAACTGTACGAGCCCTATCCGAGCACTGGCTAGCACCCTGTTTCCAAACGCCCCTACTGGTTGGCTTCTTGCTTGATTGTAGGGTAGCGGCTGCGTGAGACTAAAAGTCCTCAATGCCTGATCACCAAGAAGCGTTATCTCACGGCAAAGTTGACTAAATTTGGGGTGCATGCGATTTCTTGCAGCATGATTAGGGTCCCTAAACAAGCCAATATCAGCAAAGGCTAACGCCGTAGTATACTGTTTGCTTACGAGAAAAATGGGCAGTGGCTGTCCATTTTTTATCACATGGACACCAACAGCATGTTGGCTAGAGTCAGAGTCAGAGTCTGCTGCTTGCTCAATAAGACCATTCTCGGCAATAGTGCCCAGTGTTCGCGCTGCGGGGCGGCTAGCGCCTCTAAGTTTGCGCACCAGCTCTCGTTGCGCCTGGTCGGGTGGAAAATAGGTGAAACCATACTTGTGGTAGCGTTCATATGACATACGTTCATGTATAACACAGATTACCCTTGTTGCTGAATCTTCAGTCTGACCTCAGTGTCGTTGTATAGTATGGAAGTATGAGAATCCTAGTTGTTGAAGATGAAACTAAAATTGCACGTAGCCTAGAAAAGGGCTTACGAGCAGAGGGCTATGTCGTTGATGTAGCTTTTGATGCCGATGAGGCGGTTGCCCTGGTTGCTGCAACAACCTACGATTTAGTGTTGCTGGACTGGATGATCCCGGGTGCCCACGATGGCCCTGCCTTGGTAAGTCTGTGGCGTGCCGAGCACAAGCAGATGCCAATACTTATGCTTACGGCCCGTAGCGCAATTGGCGACAGGGTTACTGGTCTCGATGCAGGTGCTGATGACTACCTGTCAAAGCCATTTTCTTTTGACGAGCTTTTGGCGCGGGTGCGAGCACTCTTGCGACGTCCACAGGAACATAATGGAAACACCCTAGAATCTGGGGAGCTCAAGATGGATATTGTTGGCAAAACAGTCTCCCTCGATGACAGTCCGGTGCATCTAACGGCAAAAGAATTTCAGCTTGTTGAATACTTGCTGCGTCACAAGGGCGAAGTTATAAGCAAAGACCAAATTCTTGATCACGTATGGTCGGATGAAGAACGTGTACAACATAATACGGTTGAGACATTTGTAGCTAATGTGCGCAAAAAGATAGGTAATCATATTATTCAGACTGTTCGTGGCTATGGTTACAAGATAAACTAGGGAAGTCTATGTACAGCATGTTTCGCTCCGCTCGCGTTAAACTGACAATGTTTTATCTTGTCATTTTGCTGGGTATGAGCCTGCTGTTAACCTTTAGCTTTCGTATTTTAGCCGAGAACGAATATGCCCGTTCAAGTGATGCCCAATACGGCGCCTTACGTCATTTGCTCGGTCGTTACCCCTGGGATACCACAGATCCATCTTATCCATCTGTTAAGCCTGAGGTTGCTTTTGGTAGTATCCAAGATGATCAACAGGATGCCGTAAAACGAAAGCTTAACCATGACTTCGTGCTTGTTAATATGGCCGCTCTAATTATTGGTGGTGCACTTAGCTATTGGTTTGCTGGCCGCACACTTAAGCCAATTGAAGAGGCGCACGAAACACAAGCTCGCTTTGCGGCGGACGCCAGCCATGAGCTTCGTACACCGCTGGCGAGTATGCGAGTGGAGAATGAGGTTTTTTTGAGGCAGTCTGCGTTTACGGAAGCTGAGGCTCGTGAGCAAATCGAGAGCAATCTTGAGGAAGTACAGCGTCTTGAACAACTTTCCTCCAACCTGTTGGCGCTCACTCAGTACGAAGATACGGCCCTCCAGCTAACAGTCATTCCCGTTGTTCCAGTGGTCTCTGACGCTGTGGCTCACATGACCCCAATTGCCGATGCCAAAAAGGTGAAGCTCAAAAAAGACGTTAGCCAACAAACTATTAAGGGTCATCAAGAAAGCCTTTCTCAGTTGTTGACCATTCTCATCGATAACGCCATTAAATACGGTCCAGAAGGCGGTACAGTGCAGGTTAAGGGCAAGCGCCAAGGACTACAGTATGTTATTCAGGTGATCGACGAAGGACCGGGTATCCGTGACGAAGATTTGCCGCATATTTTTGACCGTCTGTACCGCGGCAACAAGGCTAGGTCTACCAAAGGTGGCTATGGTTTGGGGCTGGCGCTCGCTCAGCAGATTGCAAAGGCCAATAAGGCTACTTTACAGGCACACAACGCTAAAAAAGCCGGCGCCTGCCTAGAATTACGACTTGATCTCATAAAGTCATAAAAAGTTGCTATACTGTAGACAGTATGTGGGGGCAACTTTCGGCACGAACGCACCTGGCGATCGTATTGGTCTGTAGTAGCTTAGCAAGTGTTGCTCTGTTTGGCTTTGGTGCGATTCGTAATCACGAAACAGAATTCGCTTACCTTATCTGGAATCTCTTTTTAGCTTGGCTACCGTTGCTCATTGGCCTGTGGCTGATTAGACTACTTCGTCATAGTCTATGGTCAAGCTGGCTAGCCCTGTTTGTAACTGTGCTCTGGGTAGGATTTTTACCCAATAGTTTTTATATGATTAGTGATTTTATTCACGTGCAAGAAGTGCAGCGCGTGGATTTACTCTACGACGTTGTTATGTTTTCGTCGTTCATCTTTAACGGTGTTATTTTAGGGGTTATCAGTTTATATATGATCCACCAGGAACTCATTCATCGACTCAAAAGAACTACGTCTGCAGTTATTGTTACGGGTATCCTGGCCCTTTGTAGCTTTGCAATCTTTTTAGGTCGTGACTTACGCTGGAATACCTGGGATATTTTAGTAAACCCCGCGGGTATCTTGGTGGATGTGTCCGATATAGTGTTGCACCCGGCTTCGTATCCTCACACGCTGGGCACTACGGCTAGCTTCTTCGTACTTTTGGCTAGCCTTTACCTGGTGGCTTGGTACATGGTCCAGGCGGTTACTCGCCCCAAACACTTCTAAATCTGGTATAATATGTATATTGAATTAGAAAGCACTCCTGTGTTTGAGCTACATATTGTTCTTTTATGTAGGTAATGCCAGGTTTTTATAAGTTTGAAGTGATAATTTGGGTGGGGAGAAGGATGACGTATGGCAACCAAAAAAGCTCCCATAAAGAAGAAAGAAACGGCCAAGCCAAAGGCTGTAACTAAGGCATCGGCCAAACCTACGGCTACAACTAAGTCCAAGGCGCCAATAGTAAAGCCGGCGACCACAAAAAAGACCAAGGCTGCCAATGCTACGCGCGAACCACGCCGTGTCACTAAGGCTTCGTTGGCCAAGGCTTCACCTAGGCAGCGATTTATGCGCAGGCCGCCTGTTGTCTCGGGCTTTATTGAGTTCCTGCGCGAACAGAGTGTTGTGGGCTTGGCAATCGGTTTAGTTATTGGTGCCCAAGTTAAGGCCTTGGCCGACCAATTAATTGCCAGCTTTATCAACCCGTTACTAGGTCTTGTGCTGCCAGGTACAGGCTCACTCGACAAGAAGATTTTTGTACTCCATCTTGGTGATAAATCAGCTAAATTTGCCTGGGGATCATTTGCAGCGGTTATGTTATCGTTTATTACGACAGCCTTAGTAATTTATTTTGTGTTCAAGGCTCTCAAGCTTGATAAATTAGCCAAAAAGAAATCATAAAATACGTGGGGGTGGTATGCAGCGAAGCGATGAAGAATGGAAGAAGCTATTAACGCCTGAGCAGTTTGACGTGTTACGCCGCAAGGGCACTGAGGCTCCGTACAGCGGCGCGCTACTCAATAATACGGCTACCGGCCAGTACACCTGTGCGGCCTGTGGTGCAGTGCTTTTTGATTCGTCCACTAAATTTGATAGCCACTGCGGTTGGCCTAGTTTTTACGATGCTAAGTCTGGGGCTGTAGAGTTTAATGATGATAGCTCTCATGGTATGCAGCGAACAGAGGTAACATGTGCAAATTGCGGCGGTCACCTAGGTCATATTTTCCCTGATGCACCCGACCAGCCCACTGGCCAAAGGTATTGCATAAACTCGGCAGCCTTACAGTTTACGCCCGGCGATACTAAAAAATAATTCTTGAAATAATTCAAATTTGGGCGTATGCTGCCACAGTTATAAGTATGGCATGCGTATGTCTGAAGAGTTACCATTTCACCGAAATACTCCAGAGTCTAAGCTCTGGACCGCACTAGCAAACGACCCCGATGTTGTAGTCACGCAACTAAAGCCTACAGCCCGGAGTGGTGTGGGCCGTGTAAGTCGAGCTAGCTACATACCAAATCTTGCAATCCACGAATTTACCACAGAAGCGGGTATACAAATGCCCATGGACGGTGTGTTGCCGGTCATGGCTCTACATAGTCTTGGCCGCACTATGCTCATCGGTGACCGAAACATCATGCAATATGGAAAAGTACAGAGCTTGACGCCCGGACTGTCTGTGTGGGAATTACCCAAGGCCGCCAATCCTACCCCTCAGCTCATTGAATCAGTGCACGTATGCGAAACCAGGGCTGTTTGTAACCACAAGCCAGGTGATAACAAGAACCTGGCACGGCATCTCCTTGTATCTTCAGTAACGGAGTATAAATATGCCGCTGGGTTAATAGAGAACGTTTCTCAATATCCCGTGTTTATTGCTGCTATTGATGACCCTGGTGCTGGTGATATTCTGGGCGGTATGCGAATTTATGGCCCGGCCCGCGAATAAACAAAAAACGCGCTATACTATAAAGATGACAGACTTAAAGCACGCAGTGCCGACAAAACTATTGTGGGTTGACCTTGAAATGACTGGTCTTGATCCCCAGAAAGATATTATTTTAGAGATTGCCGTCGAGGTAACTGACTTTGACTTTAAGCCTCTTGCAAGTTACGAGGCACGTGTGGCGCAACCGCGTGCTTTAGTGGAAGCTCGTATGGCTGCTAACGCTTGGTGGCAAGAATACCCAGCCAACCGCGATGACTTCTTGGACAAGCTAGAGCAGGGTAAGTCAGCTGAGCAGGTTCAAGCCGAGCTGGTGGCGCTTATTTCTGAGCAATTTGGCGATGAGCCAGCTATTCTGGCCGGTAATTCAGTACATGCTGACCGTGGTTTTATCGAATCACATTGGCCAGAGTTATTTAGCTTGCTCCACTACCGTATGCTCGATGTTACATCGTGGAAAATCATTATGCAGGGTAAATACGGCCAAGAGTTTGTTAAAAAAGAAACACACCGTGCTTTTGATGACATCCACGAATCTATCGAAGAGCTACAGCACTATTTGCAAAAGCTACACAGCGACTAATCGCAAATTTGAAGTTTCTTATTTTTAGTTGTATAATATATTTTTAAATGATGGGCTGAGAACATACATACTATGCGAGCTATACTTTTTGACGTCAGTGGCACAATCTTAGACACTAAAGAACACGTTTTTTGGCAGTTTGAAGAACTTACCAAGCATTTTGATGGTGCGCCAGCCTCGCGCAAAGAAATTGCCGATGCTATGCATGGTACAGTCGATGACGTTATACGCAAGCTCGTAAAGTCAGAGCAGCACCCTTTTCATAAAGTAAAAGCACATCATCAGGCGCTTTATGACGAATCACTCCAGCGTATGGAACTCTACCCGGCGGTCGACGAATTACTGCCAATCTTGCGTCGTATGGGTTTCAGGCTGGCGGCAGTTACCTCTGGTGACCACCGAATAACTGAAGCCCTAGACTATACCGGAATCCGCCGATATTTTGACATTATTGTAACCGATGATCATGTTGCACAGCCCAAGCCACACCCCGAGGGAATGCGCTACGCCCTTATGCACATGGCAATTGAGCCTCAAAACGCCATAGTAGTGGGCGATACCCGTGCGGATATTCTAGCTGGCCAGGCTGCCGGTGTAGAGAAGACCATCGCCATCCTACACGGCTACGATACTGCCGAGCTGCTTCGATCAGTAGGCCCAGATCATGTAGTTGATGATGTTCCTTCGCTGTTGGACGTGATAGAGTAGACATGATGATTAGCCACAAAGAACTCGAAGACCACCTACTTGCAATGCCTAACGCTGTTTTGGATTATCCCTTTGGCGAAAAAGTGGCAGTGTATAAAGTTGGTGGCCATATGTTTGCATTAGTCCAGGAAGGCAGTATGCCTGTCCGCTTGAGCCTTAAGTGTGACCCACAGCTCTCTAAGCTGCTCCGTGAAAAATACGAGTCTGTAATGCCAGGCTATCACCTTAATAAAAAGCACTGGAACACTCTTTTATTAAGTGGGCAGTTACCCTGGGACGAGGTTGTAGGCCTTATTCGTCACTCCTACGAGCTTGTAGCTCACTTGCCAGCTAAAACAGACTAGAGGTCACACAGGACCTCTATTATAAATCTAAGGTGCAAAACTCTTACCTTCTTACGAAGAGGGAGCCGTATCATCTACGACGTCTTTGGCGTGTAGCTGCTTAATAAGGAGCTGTGTTTGTTCGTATTCTTTAGTGAGTAATGCTTTTAGCTTTGGGCCAGTAACTTTACTGTAGAGTGCTTGGATTTCACTTGCGTATCCGTCAAGTTGTGTCTGCATGATTTGCCCGTAGGTAGTATCGTAGGTACTGCTTTCTACGGCCGCCTTAAGGGCGGCAGTGGTCTCGGCGCTTTGTCCTAGGGCTAATTGCTTGGCTTTAATAGTAATGTTTTGCGTTTTAAGATAGGCAAGATATTCAGTTTGCTGTGTCTGCATGCTTAAATTAACAGTCATGGCCGAGTTGGACTTAGCTTGTGAGCGTGTATTACGGGTGGCATCACCGGCAGTTAGAATAAGCGCTTGCTGCGTCTGCGCCAACTTAATGAGACTCTTGGTGTCGTCTTTTTGCCCACCGAGTAGGGAGCTGCCTACGGCGATAATAATCATTAAGATAATGGCTGCGCCAACAATCAGGCCGATTTTGATCATGAAGCCTTTATTACCATTGCCACCAATAGTGTTCAGACTAAATTTGGACGGCTGTTGGCTGCCATGGTTCATAATAAAATCGTAGGGATTATTGCCTGGATGGTCAGGATTCATGCGCTCATTTAATCATACTAATGCTTCGGATTAAAGCTACTCTATCCGAACAGGGGTAGAGTAGCGTACAATAAGAGCATACAACTATGGACGCAGTCGAAGAGGTAAAAAGTCGCTTAAATATCGAGGACGTAATCAGTGAATACGTCCAACTTAAGCGTGCCGGCCGTAACTGGAAGGGTCTGAGCCCCTTTGGTGACGAAAAAAGCCCCAGCTTTATGGTGAGCCCCGAAAAACAGATTTGGCACGACTTTAGCTCCGGTAGGGGTGGCAACGTATTTAGTTTTATTATGGAAGTCGAAGGGTTAGATTTTAAAGAAGCACTGGAACTTCTGGCTCGTAAGGCTGGTGTTGATCTTGAGCAATATCGTAAGAAGGGCGGGGGCGCACGGCGCACACAAGACAAAGAGAGACTATATCAGTTACTCGATTTGAGTACAAAATTTTACCAAGTACAGTTTAGTCGTAATCGCCAGGCATTGGAGTATGTACTAAAAAAACGTCAATTTAGTAAGCAAACGGCTCTGGAATGGCGGCTGGGCTATTCACCAAATAGTGGCACTGCATTGGTTGAATTTTTGCACAGCAAAGGCTTTACCGATGCCGAAATGAAAGCAGCTGGCGTAACGTCGCAGCGCTACAGGGGTGGCACAGGAGACATGTTTAGGGGCCGCCTTATGATCCCATTATGTGACCAACAGGGGCGGGTAATCGGCTTTACGGCTCGATTGCTGGCAGATGACCCCAATGCCCCTAAGTACATCAATACGCCGCAAACGGTACTTTACGATAAGTCTCGGCATATTTTTGGGCTACACCTGGCTAAAGAGGCTATCCGTAAGAGTAAGTTTGTTGTAGTCGCCGAGGGCAATCTCGATGTAATCGCCAGTCACCAGGCAGCCGTGCGCCAAGTGGTAGCTACTGCTGGCACGGCTTTAACCGAACAGCATTTACAAGGCCTAAGCCGCTTTACTGGCGACATTCGCCTTAGCTTTGATGCCGATAAGGCAGGCCTTAATGCCACGGAGCGGGCTATCCCAATTGCAAGTAAAGTTAAGGTATCGCTGAGTATTATTTCTATCCCAAGCGGTAAGGACCCAGATGAGCTTATCCGCCAGGACGCTACACTTTGGCAAGAAGTTATTCAAAAACCACAGTATGCTTTAGACTGGCTTATTGAACGATACCAAAATTTACTCGATATCACCTCTGGGCCGGGCAAGCGAACCTTTAGTGACGTTATTTTACAGGTGGTCCGTGAATTACAAGATCCTGTTGAACAAGATCATTACTTAACAGAGGTCGCCAAACTTATAGGTGTGAGCCCTGACGCCTTGCGTAGTAAGTTTAACCAAGCCACCACTGCACCGACGGCGCGCCCACTCAAAAAGCCCAAAGTTGTGCCGGTTAAGCCAGACACAGTCACTTTTGAGTACAGAAAATCACAAAATCGTTTGTTGGCTATTGCGCTCATGCAACCTAAAGTACGTTTTATAGCACTCGAGCCTCTCGAAACTGCCATGATGATCGACGAGCAGGCGCTACAGCTTTTACAATTCCTGCAGCAAAATATGGACTTTAACGGCGACACCAACCAGGCTGAACCTTTGCGTCCTTTGGCAGATTATGTTAAAATTTTATCGTTACATTACGAAGAACTCTATCAAGGTCTCGAGTCTATAGAACTTCATAACGAAGTCGCTCGATTGCAGGCACATCTGATAGACAGCTATGTCAAAATCCAAAAAGAACATTTAAAGCAAAAATATCAGATCGCAACAGATGGGGAAATGAAGCAACTTCTAGAAGAAGACATCCGCTTAACCCAGCTCTTAAAACCCTTTAAAGGAGGCGCATAACCTATGCCAAAAGCTAAAAAGCCTGCAAAAACACCTCAAGTTGATACTCCTGCAGTAGTAGATATCGACAAAGCCAAAATTGACCTTATCACTAAGGCCAAAAAAGACGGACAAATTGAACAACGCGAAATTTTCGCAATTATTCCTGATACCCCAGAGAATGCTGAGCTTCTAGACAACCTACATACCGCTTTATCGGATGCTGGTATCAAGGTACTGGGTACCGAAGCCGCTGAAGTCGAGCCCGACTTTACTGACGAATGGGTTGGTGAAGAAGGCGAAGAAATTGTTACCGACGACCAAAGCTATCTCGATGACATTGCCGACGACTCTGTGCGTTTGTACTTACGCGAAATTGGTAAAATCCCACTGTTATCTGCCGAAGAAGAGCTTGCACTGGCCAAGCGCGTTGTAGATGGTGACAAAGACGCTAAGGATAAGATGGCAGAAGCCAACATGCGTTTAGTTGTGTCCATTGCTAAGCGTTATGTGGGCCGCGGACTTGACCTTTTGGACCTTATCCAAGAAGGTAACACCGGCTTGCTGCGTGCTGTAGAAAAATTTGACCCAGACAAAGGCTTCAAGTTCTCTACATATGCTACCTGGTGGATTCGCCAGGCAATTACCCGTGCCATTGCCGACCAAGCCCGTACTATTCGTATCCCTGTGCACATGGTAGAGACTATTAATAAGCTTTTGCGCACCCAGCGTCGCCTTACTCAGGAGCTAAACCGCGAACCAACTAACGACGAAATCGCCAAGGCTATGGACCTCGATGTTGATAAAGTTGAGCACATCATGAAGATTAAACAAGATATTTCTAGTCTCGACGCTTCAATTCGTGATGACGAGGAAGAATCAGTACTCGCTGACTTCATCGAAGACGAAGATGCTGTGAGCCCTGAAGAATCTGCCACCAATCAGCTACTTAAAGAGCAGGTTAAGGGCATGCTTGGTGCACTAACCGAGCGAGAGCAGAAAATTCTTAAACTGCGCTTTGGCCTTGAAGACGGCAAACAACACACCCTGGAAGAAGTTGGCCAGGAATTTAGCGTAACTCGTGAGCGTATTCGCCAGATCGAAGCTAAGGCTTTAGCTAAGCTCCGTAAGCACAAA
>CAZBRP010000002.1:0-69623 GCA_964494765.1 uncultured Candidatus Saccharibacteria bacterium | reverse complement strand
TTATTTGTTTCCCAGCATTTTCGAGTAACGGTTATGCTTATTCCCCAGTGGTTCTTAAGGGCGTTGGCTAAGCTGCGTAAGCACAAAGACGCCAAAAAACTCCACGACTACATCAAGTAGATCAGAAGAGGGTGGGATGCAATCAAGAAGTAAGCAAGCAGCTAAAGTTGTCGAGGCTTTTGACCTCCGCCTAATTGATTGGTTTAAGCGTTTTTACGTGCCGATTGCTAGGGTGGCAATATTTGTTGTCTACTTTTACTTTGGTATTTTAAAAGTCTTAGACTTAAGCCCGGCAAGTCCCCTGGCTATTGCACTTACTGAAAAGACTATTGGCATTCAATACTTTGATGCGGCCTTTATGGTGCTGGCAATTGTAGAGTGTATTATAGGCATCCTCTTTCTTATACCGCGCGCCACCCGTGTCGTCGTGCCTTTACTGCTTGTGCATCTAGCAGTGGTATGTTCACCACTCATTTTAGTGCCCGATATGGCTTGGGATGGTTTTTTGGTGCCGTCCCTAGAAGGCCAATACATTCTTAAGAACATTGCTATTGTGGCTCTGGCGATTGGAATTGCCGCGCAAGTCAGGCCCTTGGCCCACCAAAGTCGTTCCAAATAGTAATAAAAGCTACGTTTTAATGCCAAACAGATAGGCTTGTGGTATAGTTTATCGAAGTAATGCCACAAGAAATGACAATTATTGGTTTATCAGGACCGAATGGATCCGGAAAAGATGCTGTAGGGCTCCTGCTAGCAGCAAAGCATCAGTTTCTCTTCATTTCTGTTAGTGACCTCTTAAGAGCTGAGCTTCGCAACCGCGGATTGTCAGCCGAAAGGCAGAATATGCGTGCCTTGAGCGCTGAATGGCGCCGCGAGTTTGGCCTTAGCGTCTTGGTTGACCAGGCACTCAAAACTTTTGAAGCTGCCAATGCAAAAGGCCAATACCAGGGCCTTGTTGTTGCCAGCCTGCGCAATCCATATGAGGCCGATCGTATCCATGACCTTGGCGGTACCATGGTGTGGGTTGATGCTGAGCCGCTTGTGCGCTTTGAGCGTCTTCAAGTTGCAAAACGCAAGGGCCGCGAAGGTGACGACGACAAAACTTTTGAGCAATTTACTGCCGAAGAGCAGATAGAAATGCAGTCTTCGGGCGACGAAGCTGCACTCAACATGAGCGCTGTAAAAGAAAAATGCGACAAACTTATTCTTAACGATACTGCCAATATGGAAGTGCTTGAGCAGAGTGTCGAAGAAGCTCTCGGTCTGAACCAATAAGCTGCCTTAAAATTCGACAAGTATCTTTATTTGTTGTAGATCGTGGTGCTACACCTTAGGTGTGCAAGCGTGATACAATTAACTTTCTCTTAAGAAAGAAATAGGATAGATATGAACGTTTGCGTTTTCTGTGCGGCATCTGATTTGCCCGAAAAATATACTCAACCTGCTAAAAAACTTGCGCAATTGTTGGCTGACAATGGCCACACTCTAGTATGGGGCGGCTCTAATGTGGGCCTCATGCGTGATATGGCTGCTGGAGTGCAGGGTGCGGGTGGTAAAATTGTGGGTGTTTCCATGGAGCTGCTCAAGAATACCGCACGCCCTGGTGCCGACGAGATGATAGTCGCCAAAGACCTTGGCGAGCGCAAGGCTTTAATGCTGGAGCATTCTGAGGCAGTCGTGGCTTTAGTCGGTGGTACTGGCACGCTCGACGAACTAACTGAAGTATTTGAGCTTAAGAGGCATGGACTACACCACAAGCCCATTATTGTGCTCAATACCGATGACTTCTACGCTGGCCTACGGCAGCAGTATCTGCATATGCAAAAAGAGAACTTCTTAAATCGCCAAGCTGATTTGTCTAAGATTATTACCTTTGTTGATGAGCCTGAAGATGTGATTGAGCTTTTGCGGACGTCTGCGAACACTGAGGCTGGGGATATGATCGTACCAGTATCTGCGGAAGCAGCTGTAGCCTAAATAGGCAGGCAGGCAGGCAGGCAGGCAGGCGATAAAAGCAGCCCTACTACGTAGTAGAGGCTGTTTTTTTATCTTTGTGTAGGTTTAGCACGGCTGTGCGACTATGATGCTTGTTGCTCCAGCGCTGGAACTCCCGGATAGCTACAAAAATTGCCGCCGCAGCTAAGGCGTATAGCCAATCAACGACACTCAGCGGTGCTGAATGGAAGTAGGGGGCAATCCATGGGTTATAGATGATATTCGCCACACAGAACAGGGAAATGAGGATAGCTAGCCAAAAGGAACGGTTATGGAACTGATAGCGTGTAAAAATACCATGCTGGCTACGTCGGTTTAATATATTACAAAGTTGACACAGGACGATAGTGAGATAGGTTAGGGCAGTTGCTTGTAAGTATAGCTTACTGTCATGGCTGATCGTTGTGGCCTCAATGCCATTACGCTCAAAGAACCAGATATAGTTAGCAAAGGCAAAGCCACCCATTAGCAGCCCACACCACAACAGGTCAATAATCGCCGGTGCATTTAGGATGTGACTTTTAGGATTACGCGGCTTTTCATGCATTACTTCACTGTCGGCTTTATCTGCACCTAGTGCTGCAATCGGGAAGAGCTCGGCAATAAGGTCAATAGCCAGAATTTGCATAACAGATAGGGCAAGCGGAATGTGGAAGATAGTGGCGGCGCTTAGGCTAAGTAGGTTTACTATCAGCTCGCCGGCGTTACTGGTAAAGGCGCTCAAGGTGCCCTTGCGGATATTTTGGAATATTACGCGGCCTTCCTGAACGGTACTTACTAGTGTCTTAAAGCTGTCATCAAGCAGAACAATTTCGGAGGACTGCTTGGCAACATCTGTACCAGTTTGACCCATAGCCACCCCAATATCCGCGCGCTTTAGTGCTGGCGCGTCATTAATGCCATCGCCTGTAACTGCCACGACCTGCCCACTATTTTGTACTAACTCCACAATTCTTAATTTATCTTCAGGGGCCACGCGTGAAAATATTATACTGCCACGCTGCACTAAGTTTAGAATATGAGCGTCGCCGAGGCTTTGTAGCTCTTCACCGGTTATCACTACGATGTCGTCGGGGTTTTCCGCTAATTTGGCTCTAACAGCTATAGCTTTAGCAGTTACTGCGTAATCACCTGTTACAATCGAGACTTTTACATGTGCCGCATGGGCCGCTTCCATAGCCTCAGGTACCTCTGGGCGCAGGGGGTCAATCATAGAAACCATGCCTAGCCAGATGAGTTCTTGCTCGGTTTCTTCTAATGTTATCTCTCTAGGTTTACTACCAGCCGGCAAAACTCTGTAGGCAAGTGCCAGGTTGCGCATAGCGCCTTCGGCTTGTTTTTCGTTGTAGTTGAGTAAGAAATCTTTATCTTTTTTAGTGAGGGGCCTTGTGTGGCCGTGATCCCAGATTTCAGTACAAACCTCAAGTACATTCTCTGGCGCACCCTTTACGAATGCATACAATTGCTTGCTATTGCCGTAGTTACGCACGGAAGTCATGCGCTTGCGCGCTGAGTCAAAGGCAAACTCTTTAAGTTCGGGATGCTTTGTATCAAGATCGCTTGGTTTGATACCAGCTTTCATGGCTAGTGTTATTATGGCGCCTTCCGTGGGGTCGCCTATGCAGTGCCATGTGGCATGCTCTTTATCGGCCGGATTCACATGTGCATTGCTAGCCATAGCCCCCGTTGCAAAAAAGATATCATGTTCTGCCAGATCTTGCTTAGATAACGCCGCCCCAGAGCTGTTGGTAATCTCGCCGGTTGGCTCATACCCTTTACCCGAAACCAAGTAGGTACTTTGCCCAATTAAAAATTGTTCAACAGTCATCTGGTTTTTAGTAAGCGTGCCGGTTTTATCGGTTAAAATTGTGCTTGTTGCGCCCAGTGTTTCAACTGCAGACAGCTTTTTAACGAGCGCTTTAGCCCGTGCTAACTTGGCGGCGGCACGAGCAAGCGATGTGTTAATTTCGGCCGGCAAGCCTTGAGGTATCAAAGAGCTTGCAATACCTATGGCAAACAAAAAGGCTTCCTTGAATGGCAGGCCACTCTTAATCGCTACAGGCAAGAGGAGTACACATAGTATCATCGTCCCTTGCGATACGCGCTTGGCAACGTGGTTCATTTCTTTTTGCAAAGGACTCAGCTCAGCACGTGTGGATTGGCTAAGATTGGCAATACGGCCCAGCTCTGTCCTCATGCCTGTACCAATTACAATGCCGTAGGCATGACCAATTGCTACAGTAGTACCCATAAACACAAGGTTGTGTTGGTTTGGCAGCGGTACGATATCGTCAATCGGATGAATAAATTTGCGACTTGGACTACTTTCCCCAGTAAGTGCAAAGTCATTTGTGCTCAACTCTTCTTCTGAAAGCAAACGCATATCAGCTGGTATGGAGTCTCCCTCCTCAATATATACAATATCTCCTGGTACAAGTCGTGCGGAGGGCTGCTGCAATAGTTTGCCTTTGCGCATAACCGTGGCGGATGCAATCACAAGTTTCTCAAGCGACTGCATAACTTTTTCGGCCTTAAATTCTTGCAGGAAGCCAATTGTGGTATTAAACAAGACAATAGCGAACAGTACTATGCTTGTCCGTTTATCACCCAGATACAGAGATAGGCCACTACTACCCAAGAGCAGAACGATCATTAAATCTTTAAATTGCCTAAGGTAGGTAATGATCCACGGCTCTTGATGCTTCGTTTCTAACTCGTTTTGCCCAAACTGCAATAGCCGCTTTTCTACTTCGGCCTCGTCAAGACCCGCTTCTTGTGAACCTAGTTGTTTTAGTACTGCACTCGTTTCTAGTCGATAGTACTCTATGCGCTTATTTTCATCCATATTACCTTAAGTATACTGCTAATGTTTGGGTCGAGCCTTATTTTTGTTCAACTGAAAAACGGTGAACCCAATAATGAGACCAAGGACTATGCAGCTAAAGAAGTAGCCCGTAATTCCGCCCAAAAACCTTAAGCGAATAGTATAACCATTAGCTAAGGGCATCTTAGCGAGCTCATTAAGATAAAAAGGGCCAATTTTAGTTATAAAATGGCTGCCGGTAGCGGCATCACGAATAGTGAATGCTCCATTGATAAGGGCGGCAACCCAGGCCAGCAGACAGCATGAGGCTGCCAGGAGTGTGTATTTAGTAAGAAATCTTTGTAGTAGGGGTGGCATGTAATTTATCTCCAAAAGAATGTGTTTCGTTTATATTCAAGCCAATAACTCATGGCGATACTACCTAGCGCTAGCGCAAAGTTATAACTTGCCAGTACAGGAGGGGAGTGTGTTTGGATAAAAGGCAGCTGAGGGAGTATTACCAGTAAGCACAGAGCTAGCAGAATAGTAATGAATTGGCCATGTATATCTTTGTCCTGGGGCACAAAGATGCTGCTTGAGAGCAGGCCAATGCTTAGCCCTAGGACAAGTTGTGACGCGAATAAAACTTTCTGACTTGCTTCAGTGTGGCTGGCGGTAAGTAATACCGGCGTAAACAGTACAAACGCACAAACAAACCCATAGCCCAGATGCTGTATGAAGTAGGCAGTTCCTTTAAGATTGGCTATCTCCGCCGGTAAATACTTACGTGATATTCCTCTTATGTCGCTCATGAAAGCAGCAGCCAGAAGAGAGGCGAGTACAAAAAGTGCGCTAGGCGGTATATAGTGCTTTAAATTGAGCCCCACGAGGCCTATTACATACGCGCCTGTGGTTGCGAGACCCAGAAAGCTACGTTTATTGCCAAATATTTTTTGCAGCATCCACAGTCGTGTAGGCAGACTTAGTCGTACTCCAGCTGGCTTTGAGGCTCTTTGAGCTAACATTTTATTACATGCACGGGAGATTCTTAGGCAACTTGCTACCAGAATTAGGACGCAGCATGTCAGAGCGATGATACCCACAGCATGAAAGCTAGTTGAGAATACTAGCTTGGAGGCACCTACTTGAAGAAACAGAAAACCAAGACACACTGCAATGTGATTCTTCTTAGTTCGTAGGCCATACACTAAGCCAAAGCTGCTTAGTAGCCCACCCACAACACATGTATTTATAAGCCAGGTAGGTAATCCTAGAGTTAATAAGCTGCTACGAAACGGCAAGTAGGCTACAGTAAGCACGAGTAGGCATATGCTGATATCTGGAATGAGTAGGGCGGCAGTGCGATGAGCGCGTTTCAGTGGTAATAAGCTGAGCAGTGCGGTAAACCTCGTATACTTAAAAAAGTTAGCACTACCCAGTAAGACCATCACAAAAATCACTTCTACGCTAAAGATTGTAATAAGACATATGCCAAAGTTAAGGTGATTAGAAGTAGCGGGGACTGGCTTTCCGGCGAGACCAAGGCTACACCCAAAGGCCAAGCCAATAAGAGTCAAAAACCTAGCGTAGGTCCACCATAGCGCATGATTTTTACTTCTGCCAATCGCAGTCGTGAGCGACACTAAATATAAGTTCATGCTAGGTGCCCCTAGAAACGTGTCGCATGAAAGCTTTTTCTAAACTTCCGTACTGTTTGCTTATACTAATGGTAGTCTCGTGAAGGCAGACCTTTCCGTTGTTTAAAACTAGCACCTCATCTGCTACACGCTCGGCCCACCACAAATCGTGAGTCGCTGCTATGACACAGGCACCTCGCTGAGTTTCCTCGCGTAAGATCTGCTCGGCCGCCATAATAGCTAACGGATCTAGGCCGTTACGCAGTTCATCAATAACTATGAGCTTTGGTGAATGCATTAATCCCGCGATAAGTTGCACCTTCTTTTTATTGCCGTGGCTCAGTTGGTCTAGTGGTGTCTCAAAACTGGAGAAATATAACTTCTGAGA
This sequence comes from uncultured Candidatus Saccharibacteria bacterium, assembly GCA_964494765.1. Classification (GTDB taxonomy): domain Bacteria; phylum Patescibacteriota; class Saccharimonadia; order Saccharimonadales; family UBA4665; genus CAMLQK01. The sequence continues at coordinate 62,800 of CAZBRP010000002.1, read as the reverse complement.
TAATTCGGCGATACGTGCTTGGACTGATCCCTGAACACTTTCGCTATATATTTTCCCCAGTAGCCTAAGGTATTCTCTTGCGGTAAGCTCCCTTATAAACCAATCTTCATCGTCGGGCACAAAGCCAATCTTGGCTTTAATCTCGCGCAAGTTTTTGGTCATAGGCTCTCCTATAATCGAAACAGTGCCCTCATCAGGCAGCAGAAGTCCCGCAACACAGTTTAGGAGTGTAGACTTGCCGCTGCCATTTGGGCCGGCAATACAAAGAACGCTGCCACTCCGTAAGTGGAGTTTTTTTACTTCAAGGCAAAAGTTTTTGCGATAAACCATAAGGTCTTCAATGCTGAGAGTAGGTGGGGTCATAATTTTTCCTTTTATACGAACGCAATGCTCGCGCAACACTTTGGCCGTCGCCATAATTTGGTAGAAGGCTACAGGCATGAAAAAGTACGAGCAGAAAACTAAAATGCAAAACAGTTGCAGATTGACTGAGCCACGCCAGCAAAAGCGTGACCGAGCTGCCAGTAGCCGGGCCCAACAAGGCACACAGTCCGTCAAATTTTGGGCTTACTTGTTGATGGAGCAATCCAACACGGTGCCCTTTTTGGGCAACAGAAACAAGCACACCTCTTGTCTTTAGAAATAGAACATGCGCCCATTCATGCGCAATAGCGCCACATAATAAAATGGTTACCAGCCAGATACTAATAAAGATGGCTTTGGGCAGAGGTACAAAACCAAAAAGCACGACGCCGACACCCATTACCGCAAGGCTAAGGCATATTTTCCACAATGCGCGCACTATAGCTGTAGTAATTGCTATAAGAGACGCATCCCTCCTCCATATATAAGAAGGGATGCAGATGGCTTGGCCAACTCTTTGCGCCAATCGCAGATTGGTCTTTTTGTGCCCTAAGGCTCCGCAGCGGGCGAGTTCAGTAAGCAGGTGTTTGAGCGAGTAATCAGAAATACTCTGTGCTTTTGCAAACAGGTGAAGCTGCTCGTAGGTCGTTCCGTCTATAATACTGCCTACAAGCTTGCATCCGTCGGCTGTTATTGTATGTGCAACGGCAAGGTGCCTGTCATGCAGTTTGCCGCGGGCCTGATTCAATGAAAACATTGAGTTGAGGTATAGGCGATCATCGCTACGCACGATAATGCAAGCGCTCATTATCGACAGACAATCTCAGCTGACCATTTCGACCAATTTATGCCAGCACTTTTTACATGACCCCACCCACAAATGATGATGGCTGCAGCGGTTATGCCGCCTACGGCAAGTACCCAGGCAAGCGCAATGACAATGGGACCATACTCTTTAGAAAAAAGGTCAATTGGGGAATGAAGGCTGATTAATGTTTGATCCATTTCTATCTCCTTTGTTATGTTTGCTAGGCAAGTCTAGGCGTGCTTGATCCGCAGAGTCAAACCCAAATAACAGATTAGAGCGTAGTATTAAAGTCTACATAATGTCCTTTTTAGTTCAATCCGGCAGCCGATGCTGCTATATCCTAATGCCCTCGAGTCGTCTATACTTTATAAGATGAATGAAGAGAAGAGCCCGCCGAGGCTAGTTATTATTGACGGTAAGTCAGTTTTTTACCGTGGGTACTACGCAATGCCCAATCTAAGCACTAAAGATGGTACCCCTACGGGCGGTGTATACGGCTTTGCCATGATGGCTCTCGAGGTAATTAAGCGACTCAAGCCCGAATATGTTTGTGTTGCTTGGGACAAATCCAAAACTAATATCCGTTCTAGGCGTGAGATTTACCCTGCTTACAAGGCAAATCGCAAGGCACCACCCCCCGATTTTTATGAGCAGGTCCCAATATTGCACAACCTACTAGAAAGTTTGGGCTGGCCCCTCTACGAAGCAGATGATTACGAAGCAGATGACCTCATGGGCGCCTTTGCTAAACAGGCTGGCGAGAAGGGGATTGAAAGCTATCTTATTACATCAGACCTCGACGTCCTGCAGTTGATCAATCAGCACACGCACATATATACCCTCAAAAAAGGCCTCAGTAACATTGAGTTGTTCAACGTGGCCTACTTTGAAGAAAAATATGGTGTGGGCCCGCATCAATGGGCAGATGTTAAGGCTCTTAAGGGTGATGCATCGGATAATATTCCTGGTGTTGCGGGTATCGGTGAAAAGACTGCACTACAGCTCATTAGCCAGTACGGCACTCTAGACGGTGTATATCAAAATGTATCCCAGCTTAAACCAGCAGTACAAAAAAAGCTAGAAGCTGGCCGCGACATGGCTTATATGAGTAAAAAACTTGTTACGCTTATGGTGGATGCGCCCATCGCTATTGATCTTGAGGCCGCCAAGCTCAACGACGGCGTGCGTCCAGAATTTGTGTCCATGCTGCGCAAGCTAGAGTTTAGTAATCTCTTGCGCCAGGTTGAGGCACAGCTGCCCAAAACTGATGTCTCGGCAAATGTGCAGCAAGCCGCGCTCGGTCTTATCGAAAAAGAACTTATCCCAGCTCAACTTAGCGATTTTGATGCCAGTCAATTCGTTGCTGGTGCCCCGCGAGTTATTGCCCTGCACCCAGAAGGCACAGAGCTTTGGGTGAGTGCAAATGATTCAACGGTTTCCGTGCTGCCGCTGCCGGTAGAGGGTGCTAACGTAAATACCGACTGGATTTCTGCAGTGTCAAATGGCCCCATAATAGGTTATGACCTAAAGAGCACCTTTCGAGCATTGCTGGCACTCAATATACAACTAACAAGTACCGTGGAACACGACGCGCGCATCGGCGCATTTTTGCTTAACTCACTGCTGCGATCTCGTGAACTCGCAGACATTATTCAAAGTCCTGTTGACCTAACCGCCCCAACCGAGACGACCGCCGCTATTTGGCGCGCCTACCAAGACCAAAAAGTGCAGTTTGATGACCTGCCGGAGCTTAAAAAACTTGCTATAGACATTGAATTTCCTACTATCGCCTTGCTTGCGGCTGTTGAGCACCGCGGCGTGCTATTAGACTCGGAGTACTTGCATACGATGAGTGAGTCGTTTGCTAAGACTATTCACGGCCTTGAACAAGAAATTTACAGTCATGCTGGCCAGGAATTTAACATCGCTTCACCATCCCAGCTGGCTATGATTTTATTCGAAAAGCTGCAATTGCCAACCTTTGGTATTAAAAAAGGCAAAACCGGCTATTCAACAGGCGCCGCTGAGCTTGATAAGCTCCGCCAGCTACACCCTATGGTCGACCTAGTTACCAAGTACCGAGAATATACAAAGCTTAAAAGCACCTATATCGACGCATTGCCTAAGCTCGTAGATCACAACGACAGGCTACATACCACTTATTCACTGGATGTGGCAGCAACGGGACGGCTTAGCTCTCACGATCCAAACTTGCAAAATATCCCAACACGCACCGAAATGGGCCGGGCTATTCGCCGTGCATTTGTACCGGCAAAGGGCAACGTGTTCGTGAGCGCTGATTATTCGCAATTCGAGTTGCGCCTAGCTGCGGTAATGGCTAATGATACAAAATTGATCGAAGATTTTAACTCGGACACTGATATTCACATAGCCACAGCAGCCGAAGTCTATAACGTGCCCATAGAGGCTGTTACAAAAGATATGCGACGCCATGCCAAAACCGTTAACTTTGGTGTTCTGTATGGCATGAGTCCCCATGGGCTAAGTATTGCTACGGGAATGACGCGTGACCAAGCCAAAGAGTTTATTGATAAGTATTTCTTGCTACGCGCACCAATTCGTGCCTATATGGATAATGTCGTTAAAAACGCCCTTACAGATGGCTATGTCGCGACTATATTTGGTAGGCGCCGCCCAACACCAGATCTAAAATCGAGTAACTTTATAGTGCGCGAGGCTGCCAAGCGAGCAGCAATCAATATGCCAATTCAAGGCACCGAAGCCGACCTCATGAAATTAGCCATGTTAGCTGTTGAACAAAAACTTGAAGCCCAAAATCTGGGTGAACAAATTTTGCAAATCCATGACTCTATAGTTGTGGAGTGCCCCAAGGAACATGCACAAAAAGTTGCGCAGCTTCTCAAGGAGACCATGGAGAATATACATAAGCTCCCTGTTAAGCTAATTGTTGACGTAAGCACCGGTGAAAACTGGGGCGAACTATAGTACAATTTCATGCTTAGATATGTTTCACGAACAAGGTAATACATACGCACCACTCGAAACTTCTTTAGGCCAGGCTAGCACGCAGCTGGCTCATACTTTTGCTGAATCTAATCTTCAGCAGTTGGATCACGAAACCTTCACATATCCCAACTTCCATAAAGCATACGCCGCGTGGAGTCCCGGCCAGCGCCAGCAGCTGGCAGCTAGTCTAGCTCAAACGCGCTATACAGTAGCACGATTGTTTGACCCATCAACTAACCTCCAAGCCTATAGTCAATTGCTTGACCTGTGGTCAGACAGACCCGTAATCCCGCCCAATGAGCTACGTGACTTCGCTGGTACCAACGTACTCGAAGCGATAACCCAGGCTGATGACCAACAGCTAATCCATTTTTTGGGCTGGAACCAAGCCTCTCTTGGCCCCAGTGCTAAAGCCCTGAGCTTACGATCTGAGGAGTTTTCCCAAAGTTTCATGGTCGAAATCGAGGATCTAATCGCCAATAACCAAGTGCCTCTCGAAACATTTGGTATGTTAGCTCTGACGTTCCAAGGTGATAAGCAGTTTTGTGCACTCGACGTGTTTACTAGCATGCAATTGGAGTGTTTGGGGCTCTCCGAAAAGGTAAGACTCGCCATTGCTGAACATCTTATTATTGAAGGTGGCCAAGGGCTATACGATGTCCACAGCCATGAAACGTTGCATGGGGCGGAGCACGCAATCGGCGTGCATTTGGACCGGGGCCTTACTACGCCACTTTCGGGTACTAATCTTTGGCTCCGCGAAGCTTTTATTGAACACGTAGTGCAGACGGCTGCGCTTGCTGTAGAATGGGACGCGCCAGGCGATATTAGTGATGAAGAGGGATCACTTTATGTGGCTGAAAGAAAACTGATGGGTACTGTATCTCAGGTTGGGGGTATTTCCATGCGGCACATTGCAGATACATTCACGGCCTCGCCAGCAAGTAAACTGCCCGAACTTGTTCAAACAGGATTCAGGGGATTGCACCCAAGCGGCCAGCCTAATTTGCTTGCCGCAATATCGCACGAGTACAATCGTATGTCTACACGTCGCCAGAGAAGGCAAGTCATGCAAAGGTGGAATCAAGTGCTGCGCGACGCCTAACAGAAGTAGAGATTGAAAAAATAAGCGCAATGTGGTATTATATAAGCATATAACAGCGAGAAGAAGCGAATATGAAGTATTTCCTTGGTTTTCTAGTCAGTGTCGGCCTCATTGTTGGCGTTTTTATCCTTATTCTTAATGGATTTAAGAGCGACACGCCTAAAGTAAAGCAAACTGCTCTCGTTGACTACGCTTCTACTTCTCGTGAAATGGAATACACCATGCAGGGCCCTGTCTCGGCAGACGCCGTGCACCAGGCTATTCGCATTACAGTCGGCCGCGACCAAACCACAATCGACATCATTAAGGGTTACAACGACGAGGTTGTTAACTCTCAAAACTATGCTAATAACGAATCTTCATATGCTGAATTCTTGCGTGCGCTTGACCTTGCAGGTTACAACCGCGGCAATCCAGATCCTAACCTCAAAGATGATCGTGGTTTCTGTGCAACCGGCCAGCGTTACACTATGGAAATTCTTGATGGTTCTGACGTAAAACAGCATTACTGGACTACTTCTTGTGGCAAGGGCAACTTTAAGGGCAACGCTAACCAGATAAAAACTCTCTTCCAAAAGCAGATTCCTGATTACAGTATCCTTACCCAGCGCGTTATCTTGTAGAATAAGAGTGTGATCCGCGCACTAATCTTTGATTACTTTGATGTTATTAGGCCCACCGGCAGTGGTATTAGTGCCGCATATAGAAAACTGGGTGGCAATGCCGACACAGACGAAGCTTTTATTAACGATGTAGTGACTGCCGCTGGCTATGGCTTTATTCATGACGCCGACCAACAGATTGCCGAACACCTTGGAGTCTCTCTTGATGTATGGGTACAGGCAGTAACCGGAGCTGATAAAAACGACCCTGACTTACTGGCGTATATCTTAGAATTACGCCAGCGAGGCCTTAAAATCGGACTACTAAGTAATGCCGGCCCCGGTAGCCTGGACATATTTTTTGCACCAGGCGAACAGCAGCGCTATTTTGATTACGCTCTTATATCGGGAGATAGCGGCTATCTTAAGCCCGAAGCAGCATTCTACCGTCAAATAGCCGAGAAACTCCAAGTGCAAACTAATGAATGCATAATGGTTGATGACCGTCTTGAATTTTGTAAGGGCGCAGAGTTTGTAGGGATGCAAAGTATTCAGTACAAACACTTTGATCAGTTTAAGCGCGAGCTAGAGTCTAGACTAAGCGAACTCTAAGCAATACGAAACACTAAACGCTTGGTAGTGTTACATTCTTTCTGGATTTGTAGCGTACGTAGCCTAAGTGTGTTGGCGAGTGCAGCACTCGAAACGGTGATAACGAGCTTGTCATTTTTGAGTGCAATAGCAGCCTGCGCATTAAAAGTGTCGCTAATAAATTTTTTAATTGCTTTAAGCTCATTCGGTTCTTCCGGTAGTCTTTTCCCTAGTAAGTCTGCAAGCGATTCCATATACCTACGGTAACCCATTTTCGGTAAGAAGGGAAGATTCGCATGCTACAATACGCCTATGCCAGAATTACCCGAGGTAGAGACGGTCCGGATTGGCCTCTGCGCTTTCTTGCCAGGCAAGAAAGTAGCAAAAACTCACAGTGATTGGCCCAAGGGCTTCCCTAATACCCCCAATGATGTAGAGCAATTCTTAATTGGTGCTTCCGTCGTTGGGGTCCGTCGCCGTGCCAAAGTATTGCTTATCGACCTCGATACGCAATACACGTTGGTTATCCACCTCAAAATGACGGGCCAACTAGTTTACAGGGGTGATCATGAACGGTTTGGGGCTGGCCACCCCAACGATAGCCTCGTACACGATCTACCGGATAAAACAACACATGTGCAGTTCGACTTTACCGACGGGAGCCATCTCTTTTTTAACGATCAACGAAAGTTTGGCTGGGTACGCCTTTTGCCAACGGTCGAGGTGCCGCAGCTCGACTTTTTCCAAAAAGTTGGGCCGGAGCCGCTGGCCGATACTTTCACGAGTACAGATTTTATAGCCAGGCTTATGCGCCGAGCAAAAAGTGGCATAAAGGCCGTTTTACTAGATCAAACCGTGGTGGCTGGCATCGGCAATATCTACGCCGACGAGTCATTGTGGGCTGCTAAAATACATCCCGAAACACGGGTCCAAGACATACCTAAAACTAAACTCCAAAAATTGTATTCAGAACTTATCGCCGTTCTAAAATTGAGTATCGAAAAGGGCGGCTCGACTGATCGTAACTATGTAAACGCCGAAGGTAAAAAGGGCAGTTACATGAGTTTCGCTAAGGTCTTTAGGCGTGAGGGCAAGCCCTGTCCTCGATGTGGCACTACTATTATCAAAACACGAGTCGCCGGCAGGGGTACGCATACTTGCCCGCACTGTCAGGCACCTGAGCCCGTAAAATAACAACGTTTTTTATGGGCTAATACTACAGGGGCTGCACCTCAAGATGCTATGATCAATACAGATGATAGTAGTACTCACGGGGCCAAATGATTTCCAGCGAAGTTACGAGCTGCAACAGCTGGTGAGCTCTTTTGTCGCTGAGTACACCGATATGGCTGTAGAGCGCTACGACGGCGAAGAAACTGCCACTGCTCGCATGCGCGAAAGTCTACAGAGTTTGCCTTTTTTAACACTTCGTAAACTGGTGCTGCTGCGTGAACCAAGCAAGCAAAAGGATTTTGCCGAGAGCATAGATAAAATTCTTGAGTCAACTGCTGACACCACGGATGTTGTTATTATCGAGCCTAAACTTGATAAGCGGCTTTCGTACTATAAAACGCTAAAAAAAAGCACTGACTTTCGCGAGCTAAAAGACCTCGATGCAAATGGCCTTGCCAAATGGGCAGTGGCTTATACCAAAGAGCAGGGCGGTAACTTGCAGAGTCCGGATGCCCGTGAACTTGTTGATAGAGTTGCTGGCAATCAACAAATGCTCAAGCTTGAGGTCGATAAATTGCTCATGTACGACCCAAATATTACCGGCAAGACTATACAGTTACTCACCACACGATTACCGCAGAGCACTGTTTTTGAACTACTTGATGCAACCTTTGCCGGTAAGACTACTCACGCCTTAGCTCTTTATAACGAGCAGCGCATTCTTAAGGTTGAACCTCAGGCTATTATTGCTATGTTGGCCTGGCAATTACATATTCTTGTAGTCGTTAAGGCTGCTGCTGGCCAATCCGCAGATGCCATTGCTAAAATTGCTAAACTCAATCCTTTTGTGGTGCGTAAGAGTCAGTCTTTGGTGCGTAATGTATCACTCGCACAACTCAAAGCCCAAGTTGATGGCCTACTTGCGCTTGACTATCGGCTCAAGCGTACAACCATTGACGCCGACGAAGCCCTACAGCTGTACATCATCCAGTTAACCGTATAAAAATACACCCCCACGAGGGAGGTGTATTTACAAGGAATAACAGAGATTATTTCTTGGCTGCAGGCTTTTTAGCAACAGTCTTTTTTGCTGCTGGCTTAGCGGCTGGCTTCTTTACAGGAGCCTTTTTTGCTACAGCTGGTTTAGCAGCAGCCTTAGCTTTTGGTGCAGCCTTCTTTGCAGTTGGCTTTTCTACACCAGCAGCAGCCTTAGCGGCTTTGCTTAACTGGCTCTTCTTGCGTGCAACTTTGTTCTTGTGCATCACGTTCTTCTTGCCAGCCTTGTCGAGGGCACTTTGGGCTTTGCCGTGGTTCTCAACGACAGTCTTCTTGTCTCCACCAGTTAGGGCCTTGTGAAAGGCTTTAACGGCGCTGCGCAATGTGCGCTTAGTCTTACTGTTGCGAATCGCAGCTTTTTCAGCGGTGCGAACACGCTTTTTTGCTGATTTGATAATTGGCATGTTGTACCTTGTTTAATTACGTTACGTCAGAGGTAAACTATACATCAATCTTACTTCTTTGTAAAGAATGGCCCTTGCGTGCGTTTATGCACCTTTCACCCCCGATACCTCGCTGTCCAAAAGCTGTGGATAATTTGTGGACAAGCTTATGGTTATATGCTAGTCTGAGCGTAAAGCAAAGGTAAAAACAAACATGGATAATCAAAAAGTACAAGTAGTCGAACGCTTAAAGCAGGCCAATAACATCTTGGTAACAGTAAGCAGTAATCCCTCCGTGGACCAACTAGCTGCATGTATAGGTTTGACTCTTGCACTTAACAAAGCCGGCAAGCACGCCACCGCCGTATTCAGTGGTAACGTCCCGTCGACTATTGAATTCCTGCAGCCTGAAAAAACTCTCGAAAAAAATACTGATTCGCTCCAGGACTTTATCATCGCTCTTGATAAGTCCAAGGCCGACAAACTTCGCTACAAAGTAGAAGATAAAGTCGTAAAAATTTTTATCACACCGTACCGTACTTCTATTAGCCAAAAAGATCTTCAGTTCAGCCAAGGGGACTTTAACGTCGATGTCGTGCTAGGTCTAGGCGTACACATGCAATCCGATCTCGACCAGGCAATTACTTCACACGGTCGGATCCTGCACGATGCCACAGTTATGAGCGTTAATATAGCGCCAGGTAGTGAATTGGGTAGCGTTAACTGGATCGAAGCCTCTGCAAGCAGTCTATCTGAGTTGGCGGTGCAGGTAGTAAATACTCTCGACCAAAAGCTTATCGATGGTCAAATTGCCACAGCATTCTTAACCGGTATTGTTGCCGAAACAGATCGTTTTAGCAATCAACGTACTTCTCCTCAGACAATGAGCATCAGTGCGCAGTTAATGTCTGCCGGTGCAAACCAGCAGCTCGTTGCCACTAAACTAGAGGAGCCAGTAGCGCCACCGCCACCAGCTCCTGTATTTTCTGCAAACGAGCCCATAAAAGGCCAAGAAAAAACGGGGCAAGACACCTCGCTTAATTTGCCACCAGTACCACCAAAACCAAAAGATGATGGCACTATCGAAATCGCCCACGACACTCAGCCCCCGGTTAACGAGCCAGCTCCTATTGGTGAGCCAGGGCAAAAGCCCGAAGACGAGAGTCAAGCCCCACAGATCCACATTGACGACCAAGGGCGTTTACACCCAATGGATGGGATTAATGGCGGCAATACCTCAATTCCACCTCTGCCTTCTATGGCCGCACCCGCCTTTGGTTCGCCTGACGTAAGTGCGCTACCACCGCTTCCACCAGCACCATCGCCAACTTCAATGCCGCCAATTATCAAGCGCGACAGGGAAGACAGTTCTCGCATGATGACAGAGCCGCCTACGTTCGAGACGCCACCGCTTACGGCTAATGCTCTCCCCGAAGATGAAGACAAGCCAACCGAAGAACTTGGGTTACCTCAGGTAGGTCTTCTTAATCGCGAGCCACTTCCATCGCAGCCTCCGCAGCATGGTTTTCCACCAGCTTTTGACACGCCAGGGGCTACTTTTGCTCCAACTCCAGGCGTAGCACCTGCCGACCTTACAAGTCCAATAGGTGTGTCAAACGGCATGGAGCCAACATTGCCAGCTCTTGATATACCCGGTCCAGCGCCATCTAATTTCATAACGTCACCAACGCCTGCGGCCCCACCAGCGCCACAGCCACTAGCGCCAAGTAATTCAGCTCCATGGACAGGCCCAGTACCTACCAACCAGCCACCTGCGCCTGACGCCATGGGTGCACTGGGTGAGCAGCCTAAAACACTGAGCCAAATTGAACAAGACGTTAACAGTCCTCACCTCGGCTCAATGGTTACTACTCCACCCAAAGAGGAGGGTTTTGTGACGTCACCAACTTCAGTAGATACTAAACCTGCAGCCGAAGATGGCAGCAGTGTCGATGATGCCCGCAATGCCGTTGCCCAGGCTATTAACGAGAGTCCCGCAGCCGGGGATAGTTTAGGTCCAATACAGGCTCTTAACGCGCAGCCACTCTCTGGTAGTTTGCACCAAAACGACACTTCAAGCCCTGAGCCGTCATTTGCTCCTCAAGCTGCACCACTTGTAGCGCCACCAATCAGCCCATTACCTGGCCAAGTCCCACCAATCGCGCCAGCGGCCACTACACCTCCAGCGGTGCCACCCCCAATGGTTCCTGGTACTCCTTCGTTCCCAATGAATGGCTAAGGCCTAGAGATAGGGTATAATCTCAGCATGAACGGCATACTTCTCGTAGACAAGCCAAAAGGTTGGACCTCATTTGACGTAGTTAACAAAGTACGGCGTATAGTACAGGTTTCACCGCTTAATACCTCAAATAAAAAGCGGTTTCCTGTGGGGCATACTGGCACTCTCGACCCCTTGGCGACAGGACTGCTTGTACTACTTCTGGGTAAATACACTACACATGCGCCTCGTTTGACTAAATTTGATAAAACCTACGACGTTACGATGAAGCTAGGTCTTACAAGCACCACTGGCGACGAAGAAGGCGAGAAATCTGCTATATCTAATCGTGTGCCAACTCAAAAAGAAGTCGAGACTGCACTGGCTCAGCTAACTGGTGACATTATGCAAGTACCGCCGGTATACTCGGCTATCAAGATAAACGGCCAGCGAGCATATAAGTTAGCCAGGGAAGGTAAAGCACCTCAAATGCAGCCTAGGCCTGCTCGCGTAGACTATATTACTATCACCAGCTACACCTACCCGCTCATTACCTTTACCACGCATGTTTCAAGCGGTACCTACATTAGAACTCTTGTAGAGGATGCTGGGAAGACACTCGAAACTGGTGCCTACATGGCCGACCTGCGCCGGACGGCAGTGGGTGACTTTAAGTTAATAGACGCTATTACTATGGACGACCTTACGGCCGAAAAAATCCAGCAAGCCCTTCAAGAGTTGGCTGAGTAGAATAAATACAATAAGTTGATTTATATATTTTCTAGGCTGGCACATTCCTAGCTAAGCGGACGATCTGTTTTGGCTAGATCTATCTTGCATCAGGGGAGTTAATCTGATAGAATGGCAGGAGTATGATTACACGTGAGAAAAAACAAGCAGTTGTTTCTGACTTGCAGAGCCACAAAACCGACACCGGTAGCGCAGCTGTACAGGTTGGTGTTGCAACTGAGCGCATCAAAGAGTTAACTGAGCACCTCAAGGTGAACAAGAAAGACTTTTCTGCTCGTCGTGGTCTACTGCAACACGTTGGTCGCCGCAAGCGCCTTCTGCAGTACATTGCCGCTAAAGACAGCCAAGCCTACCTTGACCTCATCAAGAAGCTCGGTATCCGCCGCTAAGTGCATAGACTCCACGGCCTCGATCATTCGAGGCCGCCAGCTTGTGCACATTAAAACCGTTTGAACTTGTTAGGTCAAATTGGCGGGTAAATAGGGCGTTAAAAACGTGTACGTATATCATACACACACGGTCCTCTAAGACTATCCCGCTAGTAGAGCGAGCACGGACCAGATATATGCTTCCAGCAAACCAGCCGCACAAGGGGATTGCCATATATTTGCACCGTGCCCGTTCGCGAAAACGTTCAAATTGAGAAAGGTTAACAGATTAAACTATGGGTCAGACAATAAACCCTTACGGCAAACAGATTATCTCTGTATCAACAGACTTCTGTGGTCGTACACTTACCCTTGAGGTCAACCGCGTTGGATTCCGCAGTAGCGCATCAGTAATTGTTCGCTACGGAGATACAGTTGTGCTCGGTACTGCAATGGTAAGCCCAAAGCCAGTGGTCAACATGGACTACTTCCCATTAAGCATTGACTACGAAGAGAAGATGTATGCTGCTGGCAAGATCAGCGGTTCTCGCTTTATCAAGCGCGAGGGTCGTCCATCAGATGACGCTATCCTCATTGGTCGTCTCATTGACCGCCCAATTCGCCCACTATGGCCTAAGGGCTACCGTCACGAAGTACAAGGTGTAGCCACTGTTCTTAGTATGGACCCAAGCTTCCGTCCAGACATGGTGGCCATGATTGCCACTAGCGCAGCCTTAATGCTTACAGGCGCCCCATTTGATGGCCCCGTGGCTGGTGTCCGTGTTGGCATGGTTGATGGTAAATATAAGGCCTTTGCTTCTGCTGAAGAACTTGATAATGGCAAGCTTGACCTCGTAGTCGCCGGTACACACGACGCTATTATGATGGTTGAAGCTGGTGCCAACGAAGCAACCGAAGAAGAAGTTGTTGCCGCACTCGAATTTGCTCAAGAAGCAATTCGCCCAGCTATTGAACTTCAAAAAGAGTTATGTGAAAAAGTTGGCGTAACGGCTCAAGAGTACAAGCTTACGCTTCCATCCGAAGAAATTCAGGCTGAAGTTGACGCTTTCCTCGATGGTAAAATGGGCGAAAAGCTCCGTGCACCAATGGCCGAGCGTCACGCCCGCATGCACACGCTTCGTGAAAGCCTTCTTGCGCACTTCGCCGAAAAGCTCGGTGAGGACGATTTTGCTGCCGTACAGCGTCAGTATGAAGATGCATTTGCTGTTGCAGCCAACAAAGATGTTCGTCGTGACATTATCGAGGATGGCGTCCGCCCAGACGGCCGTCAATTTACCGAAATTCGTCCACTTTCAAGCGAGACAAGCCTGTTGCCACGCGCCCACGGCTCAAGCCTCTTTACCCGTGGTCTTACACAGGCGCTTAACGTCGTAACACTTGCTCCTCTTAGTTATGCACAGATTGTGGATACTATGGAGCGAGAAGGCGAGCGTCGCTACATGCACCACTACAACGCTCCGGGTTATACCGTTGGCGAAGTGAAGCGTCTTGGTAGCCCGGGTCGCCGCGAAATCGGCCATGGATACCTTGCAGAGCGCGCAATATACCCAATGCTGCCTACAGAGGCTGAATTCCCCTACACAATCCGGTCAGTCACCGAGATTATGAGTCAGAACGGTTCAACCAGTATGGCCGCCACCTGTTCTAGCTGTCTAGCACTTATGGACGCCGGCGTGCCACTTAAGCGCCCTGTGAGCGGTATCGCTATGGGACTTATGGTAGAGGGCGATCGCCACATCATCTTAAGTGATATTGCAGACGCCGAAGACTTTGCTGGTGACATGGACTTTAAGGTCACTGGTACCGTAAAAGGTATAACAGCCCTCCAAATGGACATGAAAGTGCATGGTTTGCCAGTAGAAGTATTGCGCCAAGCTTTGGCTCAGGCTAAAGAGGGTCGTGGCTTCATTCTGGAGCACATGCTCTCTGTAATGGCTGGCCCACGCGATCACCTTAGCCCATACGCACCTCGCGTCGAAACTATAAAGATCAACCCAGATAAAATCCGTGAAGTTATCGGTAAGGGCGGTGAAACCATCCAAAAGATTACCAAAGAAACCGGTGCCGAAATTGATATTCAAGACGATGGCACAATTATGATTGCGAGCCCAGACGGTGCCAGCATCGACGCCGCAAAGAAGTGGATCCAGGACATTACTGCCGAACCCGAAGTGGGCGCAATCTATAAAGATGTTCCTGTGGTGAGCGTTATGGACTTTGGCGCTTTCGTACAAATTCTTCCTGGCAAGGATGGTCTAGTCCACGTTTCTGAAATGTCCGAAGAACGCGTTGGCAAGCCAAGTGACGTGGTTTCAGAGGGCGACAAGGTAACTGTTAAACTTATCGCTATTGATGATCGTGGCCGATTGCAGCTAAGCATGAAGGCAGCCGCGCGAGAACTAGCAGGCAAGTAAGCAAGCAAAAACAAGAACCCTATGAGTCAGCAAGAAGCAAAACAAGCATGGCATACGCGTACACCAGGACTACTGGTAGTAGGCGTTGCCAGCTTGCTCTTGGCCTATCTCGTTGGCTCTCGGGCAATTTTTACGGGAAGTTTGCAACAATATGCACTTACTGTGATCTTGCTTATCTTGGCAGTAAATCGTAGCGTTGCTGTCGTACGCTACTACAAGGGGCAGCACCGTGGCTGATCAACCGACACAAGCAACTGACGATAGCCGATCATTGCAAGATGTAATTACACAGCTTGATGAGCTTAAGGCTAAAATTATTGCCGATAACACTTGCCCAGATTTAGCCAAAAGCGCTACGCAGCTAGTATTCGGCGACGGTAACCCAAAGGCTCAAATCGTCTTTATTGGTGAAGCACCTGGTAAAAACGAAGATCTTCAGGGTAAACCCTTTATCGGAGCTGCCGGTAAGTTTCTTAACGAGATGCTTGAGAGTATTAATCTTAAGCGCGAAGACGTGTACATTACTAACATCGTTAAATATCGACCACCAAATAATCGTGATCCATTGCCTGACGAAAAGGCAGCTTTTCTGCCATATTTACAGACCCAGCTAGAAATAATTCAGCCGTTAATCGTGGTGACGCTAGGGCGTCATAGTATGAATTGTTTCTTGCCGGATCTGCAAATCAGTAAGGTCCATGGTCAACCCAAACGGTATAAGGGTATGGTGTATCTGCCACTTTTTCACCCGGCAGCAGCCCTATATAACGGAGGAATGCGTCAGACGCTCATAGACGACTTCAGTAAAATCCCGGCCATAATTGATGTAATCAAGACAACAACACACTAAATACCAACCAATCATCCCGAAAGGAATCACATGGATAACCAACCAACTACCAATAATAATCAGGGCGAGAAAAAGCCCAACAATAACAATCGACAGCGTGGCCGCAACAATGGTCCACGCCGCGCTGCTACCCCCAAGGGCGGCGGTGGCCTAACCATTCAAAAATCAACTGTTTCACGTGGAGCGGCTGTACGTGCTCAAAAGCGCTCACAAATGGACGCCCAGCGTGTAGCAAACCAATATCTTGCTGCCAGCGCTACTCCAGCGCCCCGTGAACGCCGCGCTAATGTTATCGATGACAGCCCACGCCTTCGCCTTATCGGCCTTGGCGGTATGAACAGCGGTGGTTCTAAGAACATGCTCCTTGTAGAGTACATGGACGACGCCATTATCATGGACTGTGGTAACGACCTCGGTGTAGACCTACCAGGCATCAACTACGGTATCGCCGACACTACCTACCTTGAGTCAATCAAGCACAAGCTGCGGGGCTACGTTATCACCCACGGTCACCTTGACCACATCGGTGGTTTGCCACACATCGTACCTAAATTACCAGCTCCAATCTACGGCTCAAAATTCACAATCGGTCGTGTTGAAGAAATCTTTGAAAACTTTGGCTTGCCAATGCCTGATGGCTTTGAGCTTCGCACTGTTGTTATGAACGAGCACACGCACGAGCGTCTTAAAATCGGCCAGTTCTTTGTAGAACTTGTGGGTGTTACTCACGCCATTCCAGGCTCAACCTGTATCGTGCTCGACACGCCAGTAGGTCGCCTCATTAACACTGGTGACTTCCGTCTAGACCCTAATCCGCTCGACCACGAACGTACCGACACTGATCGCCTCAAGCAACTTGGTGACGAAGGTGTACTTGCGCTCTTGTCCGAAAGTACTACCCCTGAGCGCCTAGGCCGTACTCCATCCGAAAGCACACTCGAACAGAGCTTTGTAGACATCATGGAGCGCGCCCCAGGTCGTATTTTCGTAGCTATCTTCTCAACCAACGTTAACCGCATCCAGATGATTATTAACGCAGCAGTTCACCACAACAAAAAGATCGCTCTCGACGGTCGTAGCATGATGAGCACACTCGAAATGGCTGTGCGTCATGGTTTCGTAAAGGTGCCAAAGGGTACTTTCGTTCCAATTGCTAGCGTGCCAAACCTTAAAGACGACGAAGTTGTCGTGGTTTGTACTGGTGGCCAGGGTGAGCCAAGCTCAGCCTTGCAGCGTATGGCCAGCGGTGAGCACCGCCACGTTAAGATGAAAGAGCAAGACACAGTCGTGCTTAGCTCGACGCCAATCCCAGAGACTGGTAACGATGCACTCATTGGTAACATGATCGACGACCTTATGCGCCGTGGTGTGCACGTGTTTAACCACGTAAACCATGAACTTTTGGGCGTAGGTCCACTCCACGTATCTGGCCACGCTTCACGCGACGAATACGCGGACATGATCAACTTTACTCGTCCCAAGTTCTTTATCCCTATTTACGGTGCTTACCGCTCTAAGCAGAGCCACATCGACTTGGCAATCGAGATGGGCATTCCACGCAAGAACACCGTAAACGCTGAGAACGGTGACATCATTACTATGAGCCCAGATAAGCTCGAAATCGACGGTCACGTTCCAAGCGGCACAATTTTGGTGGATCAAACTGGTGCTATTGTAAATAACGTAGTCGTTAAAGACCGTGTACTCCTAAGCGAGGAGGGCCTTGTGGCTATCGTTCTTACTATCGACAAGCGTTCTGGTAGCCTCCTAACAAGTCCTGACATTATTAGCCGCGGATTCATATACATGCGCGATAACGAAGAGCTTATGAACGGCCTGCGCCACGAACTACGCCGCGCTGTACAGCAGCGCTTTAAACGCATCGACCTCGACCGCTTTAAGGCAGAACTCAAAGACCATGTTACACACTATCTCTTTGAGCAAACCCAGCGTAGTCCAATCGTAATCCCGGTGGTGAACATTATTGGCGGCAAGGTTGAGGCTAAGACCGTGCACCAGTCTAAGACCAAGACCAGTGAAGAAATTGCACGCGACCAAGAAAAGCGTTTCCAAGAAATGCGTTCACGTCTCTTGAGCCAAGACGCCCGCGTTGACTAGTCACCAGGCAGCTGACTCTAAATAAAATACAAGCACTAGCGCAATATTGACGAAAAGTAAATATAATGCTATTGTATTATTGAACCTGTAAAAATAAACAAAGGGTCAGATCAAATGAATCACTCAACAGAATTTAACGGAAATAACTTGCCATTGCCCCCGGGCTTTACGCGAGAAATCGGCGCACAAGCTCCTGCTGGACTACCTGAAGTAAGCCACGCAGAGACTCCATCTCAAGTTCCAGAGGGAAGCATGGGTGTAAACTCACTCTCAGCTTATGCTGCAAACAAGGCAGCAGGTAGCCAAAACCCTGGCTACGGAGAGCTTGCCGCAGAGCGCACAGAGCAGCTTGGAGATACTCTGGGTACGTTCACCCCTGATGGGCGTGCACCACTTCACCCTGCAGGCTCCGCCAAATCTACTCAGACTACTGAATTCGCAAAAGAAGGCGGCGCATTACAGCAAACCTACCTAGGTTCGCAACAGCGCGCACAGCAAGCAGATCGCGGCTTTCGCCAGTACCCATAAGCTATACAGCAATGTGTGCAAAATACCATCAGCCTCAATACTGGTGGTATTTTTTGTATTCACAACAAACACAAGCGTTTTGACAAAAGTTGTAAATATTGCTATAATAAACATGTAAAAACATCACCCCTGGTAACCTCAAGCGTGATACACTAAAACACATATGGCCCAAAAGAAAAAAAGTACTAGTCGCAGAAAAAAAGTTGTAGAACCCGAAATCCAGGAGCGGTCACCGTTTTGGTCATTGAGTTTTGCGGTCTTACTCTGTGTAATCGCATTATTTGTGCTTATGGGCGGATTCCACACTGGCGGCGCGCTCCCTAAAGGCTTATTCGACGCATCCTTCTGGACAGTCGGTTGGGCTGCTTACTTAACGCCCGCAATTCTAGTCTACTGGGCCGTCTATAAATTTAAGAGTGAAGACCATCGTATGCCAGCCGGCAAAATGGTTGGCCTTTTGGCAATCCAGTCGTTCCTAGCTTGTTTCTTGTTTACGGCGTTTGCCACAAAGCAGGGGACTGCTTGGGCTGATGCTCATGGTGGTGCTGTGGGCACCGCCTTAGGTAGCGCGGCACTAAACCTGCTCGATAAAGTTCCTGCCTCAATCATGTTCCTAATATTTAGCGTGTTGGCCACGTTCTTTGCCTTTGGTATTTCGCCCAAAGTTTTACTTAAGCTCGGCGACCTCTTTAAGCAACCCGTTCACGAGGGAGATACTGATATCTCACAGCTTCGCAACAAAGCTGAAGCTTCAAGCTTCAAGCTTAACGAAGGTGTGCCTATCGAACACAAAGAAGTTGAACGGCCCCGACCAGCCCGCCTCGCAAGTCTTAAAAACACCGCCGAAAAAACACCGCCACCCGTTGAAGCTGAGGCGCTTACCACGGCGAGTGATCCTGACTGGAAGTTCCCCGGCACTAATCTTCTTGATCAAAAGCAAGATAAAGCCGACCCCGGTGACGTTAACGGTAACGCCCAAACAATCCACGACACCTTTGCCAACTTCAATATCGATGTTGAAATGGAAGGCGCTAATGTGGGCCCCCGAGTAACGCAGTACACGCTTAAGCCACCCACGGGTGTAAAGCTTACCAAAATCACTGCCCTTGAGAACAACCTAGCTCTAGACCTTGCGGCCCACGCCATCCGTATGGAAGCGCCTATTCCTGGTAAGCGAGCTGTGGGTATTGAGGTGCCTAATGTTAAGCCGGCTATTGTTGGCTTAAGCTCTATTTTGCAATCCCGCGAATGGACAGATTCAAAAGGTCCATTAACTTTTGCGATCGGTAAAGATATTGGCGGCCGGCCAGTAGTGGTAGATCTTGCTAAAATGCCTCACTTATTGGTTGCTGGTCAGACGGGTTCTGGTAAGTCTGTAATGATTAACGACATCCTTACTAGCATGCTGTACCGCAACAGCCCATCCGACCTTAAGCTAATTCTTGTCGACCCTAAGCAGGTGGAGCTAACACCGTACAACAACATTCCTCACTTACTGACACCGGTTATTAACGAGCCCGAAAAATGTATTAGTGCGCTTAAGTGGGCTGTTGATGAAATGGAGCGTCGTTTGCGCACAATGGCCGAAGTGGGCAAGCGTAACATTGGCGAATATAACAATCTCAAAAAAGAAGAGGGTATGCCGTACATCGTTATTGTTATCGATGAGTTGGCCGACCTTATGATGATGGCCGCACGCGATGTAGAGAGTCTTATCGTTCGCTTAGCGCAAAAGGCTCGTGCTGCTGGTATCCACTTAGTACTTGCCACACAGCGCCCATCTGTTGACGTCATTACGGGCCTTATTAAGGCCAACGTTCCGGCGCGTATCGCCTTTACAGTTGCCAGCCAAGTTGACTCACGTACCATTATCGACCAAATGGGTGCCGAAAAGCTTCTGGGCCGGGGTGATATGCTTATATCAACCTCTGATATGCCAAAGCCAAAGCGTGTCCAGGCAGCCTTTATAAGCGACGAAGAAACAGAAAAGGTTACCGGCTTTATCCGCGACCAACGCCCACCACAATATGACGAAGCTATCATTAGCCAGCGTGTAGAACTGGGCAAGGGCGGCAGTACTGTTATGAGCATGGATAGCAGCGATGCCGACGATGACATGTGGAAAGATGCTGTGCGAGTAGTTATTGAAGGCGGCAAGGCAAGTACAAGCTTACTGCAACGCCGTCTGCGTATTGGTTACGGCCGTGCGGCACGTTTAGTAGAAACTATGGAAGAACAGGGAATTGTTGGCCCGGCAGATGGTTCTCGCCCTCGAGAAGTGCTAGTAAGTTCACTCGACGAAGTATTTGGCGGTGCCGAAGCTGCCAGCGATGCTCCTGATGCCGGTGACGACACAACTCCTCCAGCAGGCGGACCGCCAAGCACCCCGCGCGAAACTTTCTTAGTACAGTAAATAGCAGCAACACGCAGGCTGCCCCCATTACAGTCTCCACACGCATCCCAAAAATATATAAAAGAGCCCTGTAACAGGGCTCTTTTATACGGACCGTTGTCAAAAAACTTACATATGTGTATAATGTGTGTTCATTAATACTCATAGCATACACATATGGAAAATAATCCCCAAAATCAGCCACAGCCACCACATCGCGCCCCGCATGTGGTGCCACGAATACAAGACATCAGGCCTGCGAACTCAAAGCAGATAAATAGAGCGCTCGATGCTATAGCGCCACCACACATCGACCAAGAAGCTGCCGCCACCCGAGCACTTGCCCGTGATCTAGAAGTGCAAGAGCACCCAACCGGCCAAATGCGTTATGGCGTGCCAGTGTCTGAGTGGCGCATCGGCAATGAACCTATCCACCTCGGCCCAGCAGAAACCGGGGAGACCCGTCTCAAGATGGAATATGCCAACCATCTAAACTTGCAAGCTGGGGCACCAGAGCTGGTGCCACCCACAATTGATGATATTCGCTTTGGCACAGGTAGAGTAGGCAGAACAATTGTAGGTAAAGTGATAGCAAGCAAAGTCATAGGCATGCCGGTCCAGCCACCTCAACCTACACGATCACGGCGCTTCCTGCCACGTATCGAAGCGCGCCATGCTGCACCACGCAAGGAACTGAGCTGGCGTCGTCGTGCTGCTGCTGGTATGGCCGCAGCGCTTGCCTTAACCAGTGCCATATTCTTTACGGGTGGTGGTAGCCACAATGAGGCAGTTCCCAAGCCCCAGCCAACACACAGTGCACCTGAATATACAGCTAAGCCTGATACAAGTACACCAGCGCTACCAGCCGAACGAGCTTTTCAGTTTAGCTTTGAGGACGGCAACAACGATTATGTTTACACTACAGATGAACAAGGAACGGTAACTCAAATTACGGGTACACTGGGGGAGGGGGAGAACCCCTGGACTCTAACAGAGGGTGCTTACAAAATCCTTATTAAAGATGAGGCGACGCCAGGCGTCACTACACAAGAGATCGCTGAGTCGGACCCCTTTATGGATAGCTCCAAAACTCAGCAACAAGCTCGCAAGCTACAGGCTGGCACCCAGGTAGTTTGGCGGCCCACTAGCCGAGAAAACCAAGTGTTTCTAAAAGCATAAGCTTATATTGACAAATTGGCAATATTAGTGTTAGAATAACGTTATATTAAACACGTGCCACAACAATACTAAGTAAGAGGCAAAAGCCATGAGATACAGCCCCAATACACCAGCACTAGCAAACCCTAACCAAGGGTATCCTCTTCAACCTGGCTATGTACCCGCCATGGCTGCCTACCCAGTGTATGTGCCTCCTGTAGAGGCTTATCCGCAAATGCCTACCTACGAGCCAAGGGTCGGACTTCTACATACAGATACTCCTGAATATGACGAGGCTGTAGCCCAAATGGCGCCAGAAGTCGACGCTATTTTTAAAGACTACGACCTTACGACTGCTGATATCCCTCAAGAGCCACCTCTTTTAGTTATGGCCAACGCAGCAAATGTCTATAATTCGGCTGACCCAAGTAATCCAGATGGCTCACAAACAGCTGCAACTGGCGGTTCGATGTCTACTGGCAATCCAGTACAAGCACCTGCAAGTCCTGCAGCCGGCGGTGGTAGCGGTAGTAATGGTGGCGGTACTACTGGCGGCAGTGGGCGCGGTGGCTTTCCTGGCGGTGGTAATGGCGGCAGTTCTCACAACGGCCCCGAAAACAATGGACCAGAAGGCGATGACGCTCATATACCTGCCGACCTTGGTCCAGTAGAACGTGGCGAGTTTTTGGAGCAGCTTCAGCAGCTTGTTGAGTATGCTGGTGAACAGACATTCCCCAGCATTCAAGGTGCACAGGCTAGGCTTGGTGTTGAAGAGGCACGAGCCCGCCAACTTGTTGAAGCTGCACAGGCTATGGACTTGTTGGAAGTCCCTGCCGATCCTAAACAGCAATTAATCCCTAGCCGTCTTACGGGGGAAACTCGACTTGAGGCTGCCCGCCAACGTGTTCAAGAAATGGCCGCTCGTGAGCACAGGCTTCAACGATCCGCAGCTATTGCTGCCTATCGCGCAGGTACACGTAGCGCAGCACGCACGGCAGATACTGCTAACGACCCAGCAACACCTGCTGCACCAGCAGCTCCTACTGTTCCACCCGTCCCGCCAACGGCTCCTGCAGCACGCCGACCACGCTTAGGCCAAAGGCTTCGCGCCGTAGCCTCAGATGCGCGTGCCCGTTTGCGACCTACCTCAGAACGAACCCCCGAGCCAATAACTCCAATTGATGACTTGATGACACCAGAGCTAGGTGCTACTCCTAACGCAGCACCTACTACCCCAGAAGCACCACAAGCATCACAGGTAGACTCTCGTATACTCGACATCGCTACGCTCTATAAGCGAGATCAGCTCGGCATGCCCGAGAATGCGCACACGCTAGAGGCAGCGCGAAAAATTAGCGACGCGCGAGACAATGTTATAACTGAAACCCAGGACCTTATCCGCTCAATTTGCCTTCAGCACGGCTGGAGCACAGAAGCGGCAGATAAAAAGGTACTTGACTCAGAGGGTAACCAGCTTGACGCTAACGACCCTGATGTTGCAGTGATTATTCTGGCTTGGGGAATGCAGGATACTGTTCAGCGAGAGGCTAGTACGGCCGTAAGTACTTACGTAGGTGAAGACCTTAGTGACCCGCAAGTTAGGGCACGTATTGCTGAGTTGCACACAGACCCAACGCAGGCTGGTTTGTTAAGTGAGTGGGAGCATGCTCATGCGTTTGACCCTGTACGGGATAACTCTCCTCTACTGAAGGCATTTGAGCAAGACGGCATCTATTTTGCCCCTGACAGTTATGGTATTGGCTTCACTCTTGTTGATGCTAGCGGTGACCCGCTTAAAGATAGGGCAGGCCACCCAATCACCGATAGGTCTGCTCTTATGCTACCCGAAATTATGAGTGCAGTTACCTACGCCCAGCAGGAATACACACCCACGGTAGCTACCCCTAATGGGGCACCACGCCCTCGAACCCCTGCTGAGATTCAAGATGCCGTAGACGCAAGGATCGGCGGATTTGACCAGCTCGGTGGTGTTGACTACGAAATCGTTGCCGGTCCCGATGGCGAAGACCAGTATGTCTTTAAGTATGGTCCTAACGGTCGCCGCCAGATTACGGCTAATGCCGACAGCTGGCAATCTGTTGCTTTGGCATTAGATCAACTTCGCGAGAATAATGACCTTGCTGCATCTCAACCGCAAGGTCCAAACATCTTCGTGACAATACCCGGCGGCGTTTCAACAGTTGGCAATACGGACGGCTCAGCTCCTGACTCTGGAAATACGACCCCACCCGCACCAGCTCAAGCTGCAACTACAGGCGAAGGCTCTACGGCTGATACGACATCAAGTCCGGATGTACCGCGCCGTGGTCTTCCACCTTATCAAATGCCTTCGGTATTTGAGGAAGTGTATGATCGAAACCCAGGCGTTAATTTTTACACTGCCGAAGAAGCCCTTACCGCGCTTCGACGTATGAAGGTGAGTGCTGCTGCATACCACGCAGCAGAACAACAACTTACCCCTGGAATAGGCCTCTTCGTTGATGCTTATGGCAACTGTGCATATGTAGACACTACCATGCCGGACACTGCTTCAGGTTACCAAGCACATGTAGACTTTGTAAAAGAGCAGGTGGATTACATGGGTACGGCCCCTGAAAGCCGCACATCAAATCGACTAATTGAAACTAGTTTGTATACACTCCCAACACACGGCCGCAACCGCAAGCTATCTCTTAACAATGCACTGTATGATGCCAGGGAGTTTGAGCCTGCCCACTTCGACGGCTTACGCGACGTAATGTACAACTACCGAATTCGTGAGCGTCAACCACGTACTCCAATGAGCCGCTCTACCAGGAGGCGCCTTCTTGGTGGTGTTGCTGGTATTGCGATGGTGTCAACTGCTGTGGTATCTGTTGCTGCAAGCGGTGCTGGTGGTGCACGCCATGACCAAGCTCGTCCAGAAGCCACCGCTAGTGCTAGCGCAAATCCTGGCCATGAAGCAACTCCAAGCCCATCTGCCAGTGCAACGCAATCACCTGAGACTCCTAGCCCTACCGCTACACCATCTCATAAAGCTAAGCCATCACCTTCGCCAAGCGCCTCCAAAACTCAGCCTACACCAAGCGCGAGCGCTTCTGAAGCAAAGCCTTCCCCTGCGGAACCTAGTGCAGACCAACCAGCCCCTAAGCCTAAGGCTCCAGCCATTCCTGGACACGAACAGCCAGGCGCCGCAAATGATGCCGATGTAAGTAAGGTTCACAATGGCCCAATTGATGTTACATACAACACTACGAGCCATGAAGCCAATGGTACTATTGGCAAGGGTGGTAACACCTGGAAGCTGGCCGAAACTATTCTGAAGTCAGCCAAGGTTGATGCCAACCCAGCTGCTATCCAGAAGCTTACCGGCGACATTCTTGCTAAGGGCGGTGTAGACTGGGCAGAAGCACCTCATGTTATTGACCCAGGTAGCACAGCAAAGGTTACAGTCGATAAGGACGGTGTACACGTTGTAAGCGTTAACCTCCGCTAAACCTTACTTGACTTTGTAATGAGCACATCCTATAAACGGAGGTGCTCATTTGCATTTTAAGGGGTAGCACGGTATAATAAACGGATTAGTAACTCAGTTCACGACCAATAAGAGTGCGTGGACAATAATCCAAAGGAGCATGGAATGAATCAGTACGAAATTGCTGTATTGTATCACCCAGATCTAGAAATTGATCTGGAAAAAGCAACCACTCGCGTAGAGAAAATCTTTACCGACAACGGTGCAAAGGTTACCAACGCGGACAACTGGGGTAAGCGCAAGCTTGCTTACGCAATCAAGGGCAACGAACACGCTGTATACGTTTTTTACACGCTAGACATTCCAGCTGAAAACGTTCGCAAGATCGAGAGTATCTTAAACATTACTGACGAAGTAATTCGCTTTATGATTACTCGTCCTGACCTTAAGGCTATCGCTAAGGCTGAAGCTCTTAAGGCAGAAAAAGCTGCCAAGGCTGCTGCACGTGGTGAAGCCAGTGAAGCAAGCGACGATGCAGAAAAAACTGCTGAATAGCATATAATTGAGACAATAATGAGGGAGACGGATATCCGTCTAAAAGAGGGGAGCCAACATGGCACGAAGTGTTAACCAGGTCATCTTAATGGGAAACCTGACACGCGATCCAGAAGTACGTCAGACACCAAGTGGTCAGAGTGTTTGCAGTTTTAGTCTTGCACTAAACCGCGCATACAAAGACCAGAGCGGCGATTGGCAGGAGGCAACTGATTTTATTGACGTTGTAGCCTGGGGTCCGCTTGGTGAGCGCGTTGCTCAATATGTAACTAAGGGGCGCCGCGTACTCGTACAGGGTCGTCTCCAAAGTCGTGCCTGGGAGCAAGATGGCCAGAAGCGCAGCAAGGTAGAAGTACTCGCTAATGATGTTACTTTCCTTGATGGGCGCGGTGAGGGCGAAGGCTCACAGGGTGGCTCCTTTGGATCAGGTGCTAATGCGGGCTCTGCTAGCACAACCAAGAAAAAAGATGATGTTGTTATCGAAGACATTGGTGACGAACCAGTTAACCTCGACGATATCCCTTTCTAACCAATAAAGGATTATAACTATGGCTAAGATTTTTAAACACAAGACAGACGTACCTTACTTTGACTACAAGGACTTTAAGACTTTGCAGCGCTACGTAAATGTATACGGACAAATTGAAACTCGTAAGAAGACTGGTTTGACCGAAAGCCAGCAGCGCCGTTTGGCTACTGCCATTAAGCGCGCACGCAACATCGCATTGTTGCCATTTGTTGCAAACAACTAATATACGAGAAAGACTATAGCGGTGGAAGAACGGTCGGTATACGGTGAGGCTAAGACGCTCGAAGTAGCGATTAGTGGAATGCTATCCCAGATAGACCCGCAGAGCGTAGGCCAGGCTGAGCAAAAGCTCTTCTCGCGTATGCAGCGGCTGTTAACCGATGCCCGATTGGACGTTCGTGATTATGAATACGCTGATACGCGTGCCGAACAATTGCGTATGGCAACCGAGGCGCAAAAACGTTTTGAGCAACTAAATCACGATATCATCGCTTGTAGTGAGTACAATATATTTAGTGCCATTGATGTGGCTATGTATTCGTCTCGAATTCAACATATTATAGCTAAACTAGTATAGGAGAAGCCGATGGGTTTGAGCATTACCGACCTCAAAAAAGGAACGCTTTTTCAGATTGACGGCGTGCCATATCGCGTAGTTGAGTATAACCAAAAGGTTATGGGCCGCGGTGGTTCAATCGTGAACGTTCGTATCAAAAGTTTGCTCGATGGCAAAGTTTTAGAAAAGACCTATAAAGGCAACGAACAACTTGATAGTGCAGACGTAAATACTCAAAACGTTCAGTACTTGTACAGTGACGGTAGCACCTTCTTCTTCATGAATGAAGATACGTTTGAACAGTTTGAAATCCCTGCAGACCTTGTGGGTGATGGCGCTGGCTACCTCAAAGAGGGCGACCGTATTCAATTACAATTCTTTAACGATACTCCAATTAACGTGGAACTGGCTAAGAATGTACCACTTAAGGTGACGTACACTGAGAACGTCGTAAAGGGTGATACTACCAGCAACGTTATGAAGGATGCAACACTAGAGACTGGTATTACCGTTAAGGTGCCTGCCTTTATTAAAGAGGGCGACATTATTAAGGTTGATACCCGAACTGGTGAGTATTTGGAACGCGCCAAGTAAAAGTCTGTGAGATTCTTTACAAGTGATCTGCACGATTTACGATACGCTTAAGGTATTGTAAATCAAAACGGGTGGTAGACCGCCGATGCAGCACTGGCCGCGCATTCTTGATCACGCGAGACACTTCTTTGCTCTACATATTCGCATTATGCGATATATAGGCATTGGTGTGGCTGGCGTGATTTTTTTAATGGTTGGAATTCAGCTGATGTACCCCAAGGATAGGCTATTGCCGGCCGTTGTAATTGGCGGCCATGATGTTGGTGGCAAAACAGTCACAGAAGCCAAGAGCGAACTCACAAAGGCCTACAGCGATGCTTCTATTAAGCTTAGAATGGACGATAAAACTGAGGCAGGTAAGTACCGAGAGGTTGGCATTAACATTGAGGCTGAGCAGGCTGTGCAGTCTGCCGCGCAGTATTCGATGCTTCGCCGGTTTATACCTTTTAGTCTCTTTGTAGCAAAGCAGCACACTATACCTACTAATTTTGATAGTGAGCGACTGCGTTACTTTGCTGAGCAGATAGCTAAGAAGTATTCGGTTCCTGCTGTGAATGCTTCTATCAAGGTTGAAGGCGAGACGGTAAAACTGGTTCCTTCGCAGCCAAGTAAGGAATACAGAGTTGATGACATCGTTGGGGCTATTGAGCGCTCGACAAACACACTCAACACTACCATCTCATTGGCAGCGATTACCTCTGATCCTCCGCGTAAAGATGGTTCTGTGCAAGAGGCTCTACAAAAGGCCCAGAAGATTGTTGGTACACCAATGGTGCTGACAGTTTCTAACCAGCAGACACAGGTCCCGAAAGAAACGGTAGCTAGCTGGCTTACTTTTCCGGAAGATCCTAAGACTCAAAAGTTAACACTAAGTGTTAACACTGATGGTATTCGATCGTATGTTAATGGGTTGCAATCTAAGGCTTACAAAGCTCCGGGCGTAACTACGGTAACTGTGGTTGACGGGCAGGAGACTGGGCGTTCTGGTGGAGGCAACGGGCAGGGCCTTGATATTGACGGCACGACTGCCAAGATAGCTGATGCCATAAGTAAAGAGCAGGGACTCAACCTGGCATTATCGACAGTCACCATTCCGCCTAAAGTTGTGTATCAGCGTTCTTATACCGGTAGTCAGGCTGGATTGAGCGCACTTGTTAGCGACCTAGGCTCTAGTTCGTTTAGTATCGCGGTGGCTGAAGTGGGCGGAAAGGCTCGCACGGCAAGTGCTGGTGGTGGAAGGCAGTACGAGGCAGCCAGCACCTATAAGCTGTACGTTGCATATGCTGTTATCAAAAGGGTTGAAAGCGGCGCGATGAGTTGGAGTGACCAGATCGCGAGTGGCAAAGACGCTTCAGCATGTTTTGAGGCAATGATTGTAGTCTCTGATAACCCCTGCGCCAAAGCTTTTGGCGATAAGATTGGTTGGGGGACGATTGACGATATGATGCGCGAGGTGGGCTTGGCCTCAACTTCGCTTAACAGGGGCTTTTATACTACGGCTAACGATTTGTCACTTTACTTACAGAAGTTGGCTAATGGTACGTTGATGTCGGCTGATGGTACCAATCGCTTGCTTGATTGTATGAAGCGCCAAGTGTATCGATCGGGTATTCCGGCTGGTACTAAAGTTACTGTTGCCGACAAAGTGGGCTTTATCGGCGCCTATCTGCATGATGCTGGCATTGTGTATAGCGCGAGTGGTACGTATGTGATGGTTTTTATGACTTCTGGCAGTTCGTGGAGCGCAATTGCTAACGCGAGTAGCCAAATTCACGGACTTCTTAACAGATAGCGTATAATGTTTACATGAAGAAACGTTTGGATCAGCTAGTATTTAGCCGAGGACTGGTTGTGTCACGTAGCCAAGCCGAGAGCTGGATCCGTCTTGGGAAGGTTACGGTTGATGGACGAGCTATTACTAAGCCAGGCACCCCGGTCAATGAAGCTGCTGAAATTAAATTACTCGTAGAAGAGCAGTACGTTTCTCGCGCAGGTCTTAAATTGGAGTCAGTTGCTAAGACGTTGAGGCTACAGTTTAAAGATGCTGTGATGCTTGACGTTGGTAGCTCCACTGGCGGTTTTACGGACTTTGCCTTGCGCCAAGGTGCGCGAAAGGTGATAGCTGTAGATGTAGGAACGGACCAGCTGCACCCGTCGTTACGCGCCAACGAAAAGATTGAACTCCATGAACAGACTGACATTAGGAGACTTGTAAAGCTTGACGCTAAGAGTAAGCCCGCAGATGCTGTACCCATTAATGATGCTATAGATATAGTAGTTATAGACGTGTCATTTATTAGCTTACGTGAGATTTTGCCGCATATTGCAACGCTCTGTGGTCCGCAAACGGTAGTCGCTGCAATGGTTAAGCCTCAATTTGAGGCCCGCGAGAGTAACTTAAAGCACAAGGGCGTTATTAAAAACGACCGCATCCGCCGTGAAATTTTGAAAGATTTTGAAAACTGGGTAGCGCGCTACTTTATGATTCTCGACAAGGCCGATTCGGATGTTGCCGGCAGTAAAGGGAACCTAGAGAGATTTTACAAACTGCGAAAATCTGTTAAAATATAACGACTATGAGTTTGTTTGGTGTTGAGGCTCCCAGAATACAGGCAGTGGAGCAGTTTTCTAATCTTCCGTATGCTACAGGTTCGCATCTACTTTCTGGTGGCCGCTCACCATTGAAGCCCGGAAGTAGCCAGGCAATAAAGCAGCAGCGAGCGGCAATTATTTTTAATGAAATAGTAGAGACAATCATTGATCAAGTACCCGACGATGATTTTCGGCCTGAGGTAGAGACTCTATCTGACGGAACTGGCATTGTCGTGTGCGACATTGTTCGTCCTAGAAAGACATTTGAAGACGGGCGTGATTACGAGATGGTTGTATCAGCGGCTTCTCTTGCAACAGACGTGCAAAATACCATGCTACGCGCAATAAGTATCGCCCAGTGGTCGCCTGACGGCGAGAGCGATGGCCGATTTTGGTATACCACACGCCACAATTACCCAGGAGTTGAGCGTTATTATCTGCCTATTTCGAGCGGTGGTAAAACCGTGGCTGAACAACGGCAATTTGCTGTTAGGGAGCTAGAGATGTCTACTCCGGTGCCTATGGGTCGGAATCCTTTGCGTCGCCTTGGAAGGTCGATAATGACTCTACACCCTGAGTTCAATTTGCCTGTTTAGCCGCACTAAAGGAGGGGGTTGTGAAAATAGTTCTAGTGGCTACTCCGAATCTTGTGTTAAACTGCCGATATGTATTTTAAGAGCCGTGTTCAGGCTGGCCAGTTGTTAGCGGCTGAGATCGACAAGAAATATCGTGGGCAAAAGTGCGCTGTTGTTGCTTTGAGTGATGGCGCTGTAATGGTTGGTGCCCAAATTGCTATGAAGCTGCATTGCGTGCTAACTATGCTTTTAACAGATGCCATTCAGCTGCCTAAAGAAGAAACGGCAATCGGTGGCGTGAGCCCTGACGGCTCTTTTACCTATAATAATTTTTATTCGCCCGGGCAAATTGAAGAGTTTGTTAGTGAGTACCGTACTTTTATCGAGCAAGAAAAGATGAACAAGCTGCATGAGCTGCACAGATTGCAGGGTAAGGGTGGGCTTATTCGTAAGGATCTTTTAAAAGATCACACTGTAATTTTGGTATCAGATGGATTGAGCAACGGCTTCTCACTTGATCTGGCTGCCGATTATCTAAAACCTATTAGGCTTAAGCGTCTGATTGTGGCAACACCTCTGGCAAGCGTGCCAGCCGTAGACCGCATGCACATCTTGGCCGATGAGATCTATTGTTTGTCAGTGCTGGAAGATTACATGACTACTGACCACTATTACGAGGCTCAAGATGTACCTTCGCACGACAAGGTTATAAAAACCATCGAACAAATTGTTACACATTGGAAAGAATAGCCTACTCTAGGTAATGCTTAAGACGCCCCATGTCACGGAGCGTTATGACGGACTGTCTGTTGAATAAAAGCCCCTGGCGTTCCAGCGCCGCTAGCTCGCGGCTAGTCGTTTCGCGGGTAGCACTGATGGAGCTTGCGATGTCTTGGTGGCGCAAAGGGACACTTATTGCTAAGCCATCGGGTGTTTCTTCGCCAAAGCGTTGTGCGGTGGTGAGTAAAAAGGACACAAGGCGTTCGCGGACGCTACGATATTCAAGGTTCATAATTCGTTCTGAGTGTAACCGATACATGTCCACAAGCATGTCCACAAGCGGTAGGGCAATCTGCGGCTTAGCCTGGATGGCATCGACGAACTGTGTGCGATCAAGGCGAAAGACCGTGGTAGGTGCAAGGGCAGTGTAGATGATCTGACGGTCTTCGCCAGTAACTGCCCAGGTAAGGCCTAAAATCTCGCCCGCTTTGCGGATAATAAGCAGGTTCTCATCGCCATACTTTGTGATGTCGTATGCCTTAACAAGGCCGCTTGCTATATAGAATACGCCGGAGGGCACGCCGCCCGGTCGTATGATAAATTCATTTTTATTAAATGTGAGCCGAGTACCCTGATGAAACAGGTTAATCAGTTCGTTGGAGGGGCTATTAGCCGTCAACATACCTTAAGTATGACACAACAGATTAGGCTTGGCCAGTTGTATCTGTAAGCATAAGCATTTATTTGATTAGCATACCGTGTATCAATGGAGTTGTCTGTGATAAAAATCCTGCAGAGGGTGTGACATAGATAACGATTTCTCTTTACTAGTCTTCGTATAGTAAAGATACCAACACTATCAAGTTGGAGGTAAGGAGGGAGAGATGATGAGCCTGAACCAGATTGAGATGCAACTCAAGCGGGTAGGGTGTAACTTCCGCTTCTGGGGACGAGGAGAGATACGCGAGCTCCGTAAAGTCCTAACGACCGACGAGGTTATACAGCACTGCGTAAACGGGCGGTACGAAAATGGCTTTGCCATGCTAGTAGCGACCAACCAAAGGTTGCTCCTTATTGACCATAAGCCAATGTTTGTAGCGATCGAAGACGTACGATACGACATGATTGCCGAGATAGACTTTAGCTTCCAGCTCTTTATGGGTATCTTGCGCATCATAACGCCGGGCCGACCGCTCCGCTTTATGAGCTGGAGTCAGCACCATTTGCGAGAGGTGCTGCACGCCGCACAAGCTCATATGAAGGAATTGAGGCAGCACTACACCCAAGAGGCAAGGTTCAACCACATAAGCTTGAACCCAGCTAATGATTGGGCGGGAATCTTGCTCGGAGGGCTAGCAATGCAGACAGCAGGGCCGCGCCTACCATATGCTTTGCCGGTGAATCCATATGCACAACCAACAGTGCTAGTAAGGCGCCGCGCCTACCCACGCTTTTACTAAGCAACGACAAAAGTTACCCGGACCTCTTCGGAGGTCTGGATACTTTTTGTTGTACAATAGGGACTATATGAAATATTTTGTTGGTATTGACGGTGGTGGCTCGAAGACAGATTTTGTTGTAAGCGATGAAAACCTGCAAGTTTTGTGCACGATACATATTACAGAGGGCACTAACCCCTGGCAGGCTGGGATTGAGGCCACCTTGGCAGTTCTGGATGACGGACTCTCACAACTTACACAATACCAAGCAGAAACTCAAGCAATTGTGGCCGGCATAGGCGGATGTTTCTCGGCTAATAAATTTAGTGATGCAATCGAAGCACGTCTGAAACAATTTTGTCCTCAAGCTAAGCTGGTAGGCGATTTGCCGATTGCCTTTAGGGCATCGAGCGACCAGCAGAGCGGTATCATTGCAATCGCCGGCACAGGTTCAAGCGCAGTGCAATTTTTTAGCGACGGTAGTCATTATTTGTATGATGCAGTAGGTTGTGGCGGCCGAGATGTTGGCTACTGGCTGGCAATGGCCTATGCGCGTGGCCAAATCAGCGCAGCGGGTAGTGATTTTTTGCGCAGCACAGCTCCCGTCTTAGATAGCCAAGAATTGCAAACCACAGCCGATTTTTACCATAATGCCGAGCTGCGCATGCTCACTAAACACGCCGCAGTCTTGAGCGCAGACGATGCTGTATTCAAAGATCTAAAGTTTGTATTCGATATTGCTGCCGACAGATGGCGGTTTAAATTGTATGGTATTGTGACTAAGTTTTTGCTCAAAGAGCCAGACACAACAAGACTCTGTTTGGTACTGAGCGGTGGTTTATGGAAGCATGATTATTTCCGCGAACAGGTTATCACGCCTTTGCACAGCGAATTTCCTCAACTAGATATTATATTCAAGCCAGAAGTTACGCCCGTAACTGGCGCACTCCGTATGGCCCGCAACCTAGCTGTCGCATAGGCCGATATTTATTTGCTGACGTTAAAGCGGAATTCAACAATATCACCGGGGCGCATAACGTATTCTTTGCCTTCGGTGCGGACTTTTCCGGCTTGTTTTGCTGCGGTCTCTGAGCCAGCAGCTACTAAGTCGTCGTAGTCAACAATTTGAGCAGCAATAAAGCCACGCTCAAAGTCGCCGTGAATTACACCAGCAGCTTGTGGAGCGGTGAAGCCTTTGCGAATGGTCCAGGCGCGCACTTCTTTCTCACCAGCGGTAAGATAACTCTGCAGGCCGAGTGTATCGTATGCAGCGTGAATAAGCTGCACAAGGCCAGATTCAGTTTGCCCATAACTTTGCAGTAATTCGTCAGCGTCGGCTTGGTCGAGACTTTGCAGTTCACTTTCAAGCTGGGCACAGATAAACAAGGCCTTTGCAGGGGCCACAAGTTTAGCAAGTTCCTGCTTTTTTTGTTCATCACCTAGGCCAGTCTCATCAAGGTTGAATAAATAAATAACTGGCTTGGCGGTTAACAGATGCAGATCTTCGATATGCTCAAGATTTATGTCGTCAACGCTCGAAAGTGGTTTGCCGGAATCTAAGATGTCGTGGACGCGCTGAACTGTGTCAGCTAGGGGTCGTAGCTTAGGATTGGCTCGGGCTTCTTTATCCAGTTTTGGCAAACGCTTTTGCACAGTTTGCAAGTCTGCGAGTACAAGCTCTGTATTGATAACGTCCATATCTTTTTGAGGGTCAATGGTATTGTCGACGTGTACAACATTTGGGTCCTGAAAGGCGCGTACAACTTGCACAATGGCGTTGGTTGAGCGAATGTGGCTAAGGAATTGGTTGCCAAGGCCTTCGCCGTTGCTGGCTCCAGCTACCAGCCCGGCAATATCTACGAATGTTGTTGTAGCGGGTATGACCTTTTGTGTGTGGTACATGTCTGCGAGTTTTTGAAGGCGCGCATCGGGCACTGGCACGATGCCGGTGTTTGGCTCGATAGTTGCAAATGGGTAGTTGGCTGCAAGAATATTGCTGCCAGTTAGTGCATTGAATAGGGTTGATTTGCCGACGTTAGGCAGGCCGACGATGCCGATAGATAGTGAAGCCATAATACCCTTATTATAACAGAGGTAGATCAAGCTACCAAACTGCGTGCTAAACCGAGTTAACTATAATTTCATTATAGTTTGTTACACTTGGCCCAAAGCAATGTAATCTTTTTTTGGGGGGCAAAATGGGCAAGGTGCGTATTTTTACTGCCGGTAGTTTAGCTATGGTAATGCTCGCGGTGTACTGTATGGTGCCCCTAAGCCAGGCCCAAGCAAGTAGCTTGAGCATCACGCTCCGTGCGACCGCCGGCATGCGGCCCACAACCGATTATGTCTCAACTAACAAGGCGTGGGCTCGCACGGTGAGCGATGATGGCAGGTATAGTGTTTTTACCTCAAATTCCAAGCAACTTATACCGGGCGACGATATAATTGACGAAGATATTTTTATCTACGATCGTGACGCGCGTAAGCTGGAAATTGTTCGCGGCAATGATGGACAGCAGCCAGGGGGCATATCATTCTCGGCCACTATTTCGGGCAATGGCCGATATGTAGCCTTCTTTTCGTACTCGACCAAGCTAACACCAGAGCAGGCTGATCTTTGCAAATTTGGTTGCTTAAACTTGTTTGTGTACGATCGCCAGACTAAACAAACAATAGTGGCAAACCGCAGCTCCCAAGGCCGCTTAATTGACGTGTATCATAATAATGTTATTTTTGATCAGCCAGTTCTCAGTCGTGATGGACGGTTCATCGCATTTCGCTCACAACACGCACTGTTCCCGGGGGACAACAACCACAGCGATGATATTATGCTACGTGACTTAAAAACCGGTGTTACGCGCCCGGTAAGCGTAGATAGCGCTGGTAATTTTGGTCCTGATCAAAGTGCCTACCCGAGTGTAAGCCAAGACGGCCGTTACGTTACCTTTGAGACTACTTCCGCGCTAGTACCGGAGGATAACAGCCGCAGGGGTTATGATGTGTACATGCGCGATATGGTACTTGGCCGCACTCGCCTTGTTAGCCATACCACAAACGGACAGGTGGCCAATAGCTCCTCGTTTGATCCTATGATGAGCCAAGACGGCCGCTACATAGCTTTCGCTTCGGCGGCAAATAACCTAGTGCCTAACGATACGGCTGATTTTACTGATGTGTTTGTGTACGAGGTGGCAACCGACTCGATAAAGCGGATAAGTACTGCGCGCCACAATACCGCTCAGAGCAATGAGCATAGCTACGGTCCCGATATTAGTAATGACGGCCGCTTTATTACGTATGTATCTCGTGCTACTAATCTAGTAAACATTGATAGCAACGAGCTGCCTGATATTTTTGTGTATGACCGTGACTTTGATGTAACGCGGCGCGTGAGTCTTGGCTCACGTGATGGTGTGCAGTCGAATGGTTATAGTGAACGCGCCTCGATAAGTGGGGATGGCAAGACGGTTAGTTTTATGTCTGATGCTACTAATATTACAGGTGAAAACCCGGAGACTGTTCCACCCCAACAGATATACCTAAACTACAACCCAGTGGCATTTATCCCTTATTACGACCCGGTTGACTTCCTCGACTTCTAGGTGGGCTTACGGCAGCTATCCGCAGGTCTTTGCGGCAATGACGGCTTGTTCAGGCTTAACAGTGACTTGGTGTATCGAAAAGCCACCAAGAGCACAGACTTGCCCGGGCAGCAGGCTTTTAATTGAGCCACTTTTGAGTACTTCTTGATCTGTGGTTGCAAAGGGGCCGGCGCTCTCGCCCATAACTACGCCTTTGTAGGTTTCATGACCACATAACGGAAGGAGTATTCTTTCCCCAGTATCGTCTAGCCAATAATCAGTTTTTTCTGCAACCACGCCTTGTAGCGTCATCTCGCCGCTGTTTGTGAGCCTAGTTTGGAAGTATGGGTCACCCTCGCTGGTTACGGCCGGGTGAACTATAGATTGGGCGACATGGCGACCTTCTGACGTTACTTGCATGTCTACAAAAGTGCCATCACAGACAGTTATTTTGTCACCAATTTTAATGGTCTTGTTTGGAATATAGTCTTTTTGGCTTGGCGTGCTGAGTGATGGAGGGCCGCTAAGGTCTGAGGGCAGGTCACTTGAAGAGGCGCTGGTTTTATCGGGCTTTTCGAGAAGTGTAGGTACAAACAGGGCTGTTGCAGCTACGGCTACTACCGCGGTTGCAGCGATAACCCCGTGACGGCGCTTTTTTGAGGGTTGACCCTCAGCTTGCTCACGGCGTGTACGATCGGAATATCTTTCGGGCATAGCTAACTCCATTTATATAACTCAGGAAGTATGGCCCATATTGCAAATTTTTAAAAGATGCCTTGGTTGTTTTTTTGGGATTGGGTAGTTACAATATGCTTAAGCGTTATGGACACTTCCAAAAAGCATAAGTCAGGGAGCTCTTCGGAGCCTAAAACAGAGGTGCACGTTGTATCATCTAGTTCGAGCAACCCTAAAATAAGTCGCAAACGGTTGGTTATAATTATTGCAGTATCGGTGGTTGCGTTGACCGTTGCTGGCTTTTTTGTCTATCAACAGCTCAAGCCCGAAAAATCACAGATACCTGACACAGGTTATCAGGAAAACATTGAGCAAATTAAAGATACACGTCCGGCCGATAATGCTCCAGCGCAAGAACGCGCAGATTATTATGCGACACTGGGTGCAGCCTATGCATCGGCTGGCAATAATGACGAAACAATTGCTGCATTAAAGCAGGCTGAAGCTTTATACACTAAACCAGCAGAGAAGTATGGTATTTGGTACAACCTGGCCAAGGCTTATGAAGCTAAGGGCAAAAAGAAAGAGGCGGTTACGTATTACAAAATGGCACTTAATTTTGCACAGCATCCACCCGAAGGGGAACAACCAGACACTGACTTGGTTCAAAGCCTAAACCAAAAGATTAAGCAGCTGGGGGGCTAACGTGCGAGTGCGACGATTATTATGTACAAAAAATATTGTACTCAGCTTTGGTCTTTCATTGCTGGGTTTAGCGCTTTTTGCTACCCCCCAGGTTGCTGCAATTGGTGCTACTGGCCCTGACCCCAACGACTTCAACCCAACAACGCGACGTGTGGAGCTGGTTGTGTCTCGTACGACGGATGTTAATAACTCAACTAGTTTGGTAAAGCTATATTTTAACCAACCAAGTGGCTCATTCCGAATCGAGGACTATAGGCTTTGTAAGGATGCTGTTGGTGGCCCGGGAAACTATTACGACGTTGATGCCTCTGCAGCGGCAGGTGCCGATGCTACACGATATGACGTATACAACTCTCGCCATACATATAGTGGAAATGCAGAAACTGAAACGCTCGGCGCACTTATTACTAGCCGTGATGGAATTGCCAGTGGTGCTGACGATTGTAAAACGTTGTCAACGACGTTCAATGTGAGCGGCTTGTCCTATTCGCAAGATGTTGGCAAGTACGTTGCCTATGTCCGCGCAACTAATTTGATCGCGGGCACTCAAAACTCCTTCCGTATCGTAGTTACTACAAATGGGTATGCAGTGGGTTACGATTCTACAATTGCCGCCTCACAGTTTGGTATTAACCAAGTTGATCCGCTAAGCGGCTACACTGACTATCTATTGAAGTTTGCCGGTGACTGCACCCTTACGAGCGCGCGCACAGAAGAATTGCAGTGGTATGACGATGACAACGGCGTGGCAGGTATTCAGCCTTCTCCAATGCGTTTCCAGCTCAGGAAATATCCTGTGGCCGGCGGAGCCTATTCCGTGCAGCCATTTATTTCGTTGCGTAAGACTAACGGTGATGCCATTAGTTGGAGCCAGAGTGGAGGATGGTATACGGCGTATAGCGGCTCTCGCTCTACAGTGGCCGCCCGGTTTACGGCAGAGCCAGGCTATCGTTATATTTGGTACTGGGACAACGTATACTACAACAACACACTGCAGTTTAAGCTCGCTTTCGACAGCATTTATTACAATACCGGTTGCCAGCGTCCGGCAGACTTTAACTTAACACCGTCTATTTTAATGAAAGTAAACGGAACATCAGCTGGCGCCAACGCTACTGCCGAGGTAGGGGACACGGTTAACTTTACCTATAGTGTGTACAACAACGGCAACGATGATAGTGACAACACAGCCTGTTCAATTGTAGGTAATACCCATAACGGGTATTACAATCCTGGAGGTACCGCCGATACGGCATCGAATAACGGGTATGTACCGCCAGGCACTGGCTGTCCAAGGGATTTCCCGGGCAAGGCTACAACGACAGTGGCAACTGAAAATTATACGGTCAAGGCCGCGGATACTAACAAGACAGTCTGTCGTTCGCTAAAGGTTGATCCGGCTACCGATGGTGGTGGGCCTGAGGATACAATTGTATGCTTTATGGTAGTTGCTAAGCCGTATGTGAAGGTATTCGGTGGTGATACTTCGGTGGGGAACGGAATCGCCTCTACTTGCGCGGCCAACCCTGACGCATCGATAACCGCCTGGAACAAGGATACGCAGGCTTCGGGTTATGCTGGTGCGGGCAGTCAGTATGGAGTATTCGCACTTGATCGCATTCATAACTTTGCCAGTGCCCAAAATACAAGCGGAGCAGTCGCTCCATATGGGCTGTCATTTGCCAACAAAGGCGTGACAGTAACGGGCGGCACATACGGTGGCTCATTTGGCTCCTTGCCATGTGCCTACGACTACTTTGCTAACAAACCTGCAACCACTGAGCCACTCGGCACCAACCCTACTATTAGCAACCTAGCTACTAAGATATATTCCGAAGGCACAGATATTACTCCAGCTAATGTAACTATCAACGCCAGCAACGTTAACCCGAACCAACGCACAGTGATTTATGTAACCGGCACGGTGCGAATAACCGGTGATATTACCTATCCTGGTAGTTATGACCGCAATTCAATGCCGCTGCTACAGCTTATCGTAAAGGGAAACCTATACATCGATGCTAATGTTGGCAGGCTTGATGGTGCCTACATAGTCCAAAAGGGGGCAGGTAATACGGGCGTGGCCTACACGTGTAGTACGGCCGCCGCACCACTAGCGCCGGACTCTACGCTGCACTCGAAGTGCAAGGGTAAGAAGCTTACTATTAATGGCCTGCTCAATGCACCTACCATTATGCTGCTGCGCACCTTTGGTACTTTGTCTTCTAGCGCCTCGGGTGAAACTAGTGCATCTAGCAATGCGGCAGAGGTGATTAACTATAGCCCAATGATGTGGGTGGCTCAGCCACCGGCTTCGTCAAATACAAATAGCGGAAAGGCAGGAAAATATGATTCAGTTACGAGCTTGCCGCCTATCTTGTAAAAAGGGCTTGCATATAAACATAAGCGATATGGTATAATTGAGATCAATATGAGTTTACTGAGTGGGGTATCAGCATTTTTCGGCCTTGACATAGGCACTACGGCAATTCGTCTTGTTGAATTGCGCGGCAACGGTTCTGTTAAGAACCTGGTTAAGTACGCGTATGTTCCTGTAGACAGCAAAATTGTTTTAAGTGACGCTAAGTCAGACCAACAAAAGCTAGCCCAAATTATAAAAGATTTGTTAGTGCAGTCCCACATGTCAACTAAGAGTGTCGCCGTAGGCGTGCCATCACAGCGTGTATTTACTGCGGTTGTTGATTTTGACCGCCTGCCGCCCAACGAATTAGCAAAAGCTATCCGCTACCAAGCAGATTCACTTATTCCAACACCGCTCGATAAGTCAAAGATTGACTGGGCTGTAATTGGTGATTCTCCTAAAGATAAAACCAAAGTTGAAGTGCTATTAACGAGCGTCGAAAATGATTTTGTCGAGAAGCGTTTGGACTTACTCGAATCAATTGGCCTCGATGTTATAGCCTTTGAGCCAGATAACCTTGCGCTAACTCGTGCGCTTATCGGCCAAGACAACCCAGCGCCACAAATGGTTCTCGATATCGGTAGTAAGAGTACTGACCTAGTAGTAACTATGAACGGTGCGCCACGCCTTACTCGATCGATCCCTACGGGTGCAGAGGCTATTATTCGTGCGGCAGCCCAAAATCTGAACATCGACGACAAGCAAGCAAGGCAGTTTGTATTCAAGTTTGGCCTTGGCAAAGATAAGCTTGAAGGGCGCATTTACGAGGCTGTAATTGGCACTGTAGATATTCTTACGAGCGAAATCGAAAAGTCGATCAAGTTCTTTCAGAGCCGTTACGTAGACACACAAATATCTCGCATGATTGTTACGGGTGGTGCCTCGGCGCTCCCCGAGTTCCCGCTCTATCTAGCTAATAAGTTTGGCATTGAAGTAGAGATTGGTAACGCCTGGCGCAATGTATCTTTCTCGCCCGAACGGCAAAACGAACTGCTAGCAGTTTCTAACCACTTTGGTGTTGCAGCTGGCCTTGCGGAGCGAACAGAATGATTCAGTTTAACCTTTTACCGGACATTAAGCAGCAGTACCTTAAGGCACAGCGCCAGAAGCATTTAGTTGTTTTTGTATCGACGGTGGTCGTGATTGTATCACTTTCTGTGTTCATCATTTTGCTACTTGTTGTAGACGTATGGCAAAAAAAGAGCATGAGTGATCTTAACGGTGATATTAAGAAATACAACAATCAGCTATCAAGTACTAAAGATCTCGACAAGATTCTAACTGTCCAAAACCAGCTGACGGCACTAACGTCTTTGCACGATAAAAAGCCTGCTGCAACTCGATTATTTGAGTACCTAGGGCAGGTTACGCCCACCAAGGCGAGCATTAGCAAATTTGACGTAAACTACGAAGATAACACGGTGAGTATCAACGGTACAGCGGACTCATTAGAGACTGTTAACACCTTTGTCGACACCCTTAAGTTTACGGAATACACCATTACAGATGGTGACGGTAAGAGTCCTAATAGCAAGGAAGCTTTCTCAAAAGTTGTGTTGGCTAACTTTGGTCGTACTGACAAGACCACAACATACACTATTACAGCATCTTTTGAACCAGTTATCTTTAGCCAGCTGAGCAAAACTGAGCTAACTGTTCCGCAAAAAACAACAACTCGCTCAGCAACTCAGCAGCCGACAGATCTTTTCACCCAAGGCCCATCGTCAACTAACTCGGGTAACCAATAGGTAGCATCATGGCACGAACAACATCTCTCACAAAGCGATCACTCATAAGCAAGGCTAACAGCACAATTGTAACGGCTACGGCAGTTGCAGCTTTTGTGCTCGTCTTCTCGCTCATTGCTTCAAAGGCGTTATTTAGCCAAATGGGTTACCAGAATCGTGTTATCGGTGCTAAAAAGACGGCCGTTGCTCAGCTTAAGGACAATCTTGAGGCTCGCGATAGC
The DNA here is from genome assembly GCA_964494765.1 of uncultured Candidatus Saccharibacteria bacterium. GTDB lineage: Bacteria > Patescibacteriota > Saccharimonadia > Saccharimonadales > UBA4665 > CAMLQK01. The sequence goes on along the minus strand of CAZBRP010000002.1, from coordinate 20,527 downwards.
CTAGTTACGTCTTACAAGTCATTTGTTGACCGCCCACAAAATATGCTTGGCGGCGACCCTGATGGCAGTGGCCCGCAAGACGGTGATAACGCCAAGATTGTACTCGACGCACTTCCAAGTGTTTACGACTTCCCGGCGTTAGCTACAAGCCTTGAGAAGCTCATTACAAGCCAGAACCTTCAGATCACCGGTATTACAGGTACCGACCAGGAACTAGAGCAGCAGGTAGCAGCCGACTCTATTCCACAGCCGGTTCCAATGCCTTTCCAAATCCAGGTAACTGGCTCATATGATTCGGTTAAGAACCTCGTTGATTTGTTTGATCGTTCGGTGCGACCGTTCCAGGTGCAGAATATGAGCCTAGGTGGCAATCAGAGCAACATGACTCTTACATTGTCTGCGCAAACGTATTACCAGCCGGAGAAAAACTTTAAGATCAATACGCAGGTAGTAAAATGAAACAAAAAGATATAGCACTGATTGCAATTATTGTTTTTGTGAGTGGCATTGCGTCATTCTTTATATCGGGCGCAGTATTTGCACCTGCTAAAGATCGCAAGCAGAACGTTGAGGTTGTAGAGGCTATTACTTCTGACTTTCCAGAGCCAAGCAAGGACTACTTCAATAGTAACTCAATCGATCCGACGCAACTTATCCAGATCGGAACCGGAACTAACCCGGCACCGTTTAACGGAAACTCGCAATAATAGCTAAAGGGGGCACCAGATGAGTGTTTTATCCACTGCCGCCCAGAAGCAGGTAGAAGACACACTAGTTAAGGATGAAATCCTTACCAAGGACAAGCTTACCGAGTTAAAGATAGCTGCCGAGAAGGAGAGTACGCCTCTACTTAGCTTTTTAGTTACTGGCGGCCATGTTACAGACGAAGCAATGACCAAAACCATTGCCCATGTTACCAAAGTGCCTTATGTTAACTTGTCGAGTGCGCATATTGACCCTGAAGTGCTTGAGTTACTGCCACAAGAGGTTGCCGAGCGCTATATGGCTGTGCCCCTTGGTGAAATGCAAAATCGTCTCGTGGTTGCAATGCTTGATGCCGACAACGTACAGGCGGTAGACTTTTTGTCTAACAAAATTGGCCGCCCGCTCAAGGTATATGCAGCTAGTGAATCTGGTATTCGCCAAGTATTGCATCAGTATCAGGGTAATATATCGCAGCAGGTTGTGGGTGAGATTAGCAGTATTGGTGATGTTGCTGCCGCTACTGAGGCGTCCCAGCTTGAGAATATCCAGAATAATGTTGGTGATAAGAACATCAAAACTATTGTTCAGGACTCGCCAATCAGTAAGGCGCTTTCTACCATTTTGGAATTTGCTGCTAAGAATAGCGCTAGCGACGTGCACATCGAACCACTTAAGGACGCGCTCAAGATTCGCTGTCGCATTGACGGCATTTTGCGCGAGATCTTACGCTTGCCTAAATCTATCGAACCACCCCTGGTATCACGCATTAAAATCTTAGCTAATTTAAAAATTGATGAGCACCGTGTGCCACAAGATGGTGAATTTAGTATTAGCGTCGGGGGCCATGCTATCGACTTGCGTATTGCAATTTCGCCAGTCGTTTGGGGCGAGCAGGTGGTTATCCGTTTGCTCGATAAATCAGGTACTAGCTTGAAGTTAGAAGACATGGGCTATGCCGGTCGTGCCTTGCGTACAATTCGAGAAGGACTGCAGGGGTCAAACGGAATGATCCTTACTTCTGGTCCTACTGGATCAGGTAAGTCTACCTCACTCTACGCGTTATTGCAGGAGGTCAAGAGTGACGGTATTAACATTGTTACGCTCGAGGACCCAGTTGAATACAAGATGGATGGCATCAACCAAATTCAAGTAAATGCCGATGTAGGGCTTACTTTTGCTAGTGGTTTGCGCTCTATCTTGCGCCAAGACCCCGACGTGGTAATGGTGGGCGAGATTCGCGATAAAGAAACGGCCGAGCTTGGCGTGCAGGCGGCTTTAACTGGCCACTTAGTGTTTAGTACGCTGCACACCAACTCGGCTGCCGGTATCTTGCCTCGTTTGCTCGATATGGAGATCGAACCATTCCTTATCGCATCAACAGTGCGTACGGTAATCGGGCAGCGCCTGGTTAGGCGTATTGCGGCCGATAAGGAAACATATCAGTCGGATAAGGTGGAAACCGAGGCTATTAAAGCTACGGTAGGCCACTTGTTGCCAAAGACTAAAGAAGAAGTCGAAAAAGTATCCAAAGATCTTGGATATGATAACTTGCCACTTGCCGGTCAAAACGCTTATACTTTAACTAAGGGCATTGATAGTCCGGCTGCACCTGGCGGGTACAAGGGGCGCATGGGTATCTACGAAGTGTTTAACATCACTCCAGAGATCCAAGAACTCATCCTGAAGCACTCAACAAGCGGTGATATCCAGGAGCTCGCACAAAAGCAGGGAATGATAACAATGAGACAAGACGGCTACCTAAAGGCTTTGTCGGGTCAGACAACACTAACAGAAATTAACCGCGTTGCAAGTGCAGACAGCGCATAGGAAAAGGGTGGATATATAAATGCAGGGGCAACCAAGAATCGAAGTCTTACTGGAGGAGGTCGTCAAGAAAAAGTCGTCCGACCTTCACTTGCAGGTTGGCTTGCCACCAATGCTCCGTGTTGATGGCAAATTGATAGCCATTAATGGCGCTCAAGTGCTTACTGATGAAGATGTTGAATCACTCGTTTTTGCTATCCTTGATGAAGACCAAAAGCAGATTTTGCTTAAAGACAAAGAATTTGACTTTAGTTTCGCCTTCGGCGACCTAGGCCGCTTCCGTGTAAACGCTTTCCATGAACGTGGCAACTTGGCGGCTGCACTTCGCTTAATCCCAAATGAAATTCTTACTATCGAACAACTCGGCTTGCCACCCATTGTGAGCAAGTTTGCTGAATATCCTCGAGGCCTTGTATTGGTGACCGGCCCAACTGGTTCAGGTAAGTCAACCACACTTGCGGCAATGATTCACAAGATCAACATGGAGCGCGCTGAGCACATCATTACCATCGAAGACCCAATCGAATACACGCACCGTTCTAAGCGTTCGGTAATCGTGCAGCGTGAAGTGCACTACGACACGTATTCATTCTCGGCAGCACTGCGTTCGGCGCTTCGTGAAGATCCCGACGTAGTGCTCATTGGTGAGATGCGCGACCTTGAGACTATTGCCTCGGCAATTACTATCGCCGAAACAGGTCACTTGGTTTTTGCCACGCTGCACACCAACTCTGCAGCACAATCAATCGACCGTATTATCGACGTTTTCCCGCCACACCAGCAATCGCAAATTCGCTCTCAGCTATCTAATATCTTGATGGCAGTTTGTTCACAGCGTCTTATCCCGACAATCGGTGGTGGCCGTGTGGCTGCTGCAGAAATTCTTGTAGCAACCCCAGCCGTTCGCAACATTATTCGAGAGGGCAAGACGCATCAGCTTGAGGCTGTAATTCAAACAGGCGCAGAATTTGGTATGCAATCTATGGATAAGACACTTGTTGGCCTTGTTCACAGCGGCTCAATTAGCTATGATGACGCACGCCAGTTTGCGGTTGACCAAGACGAACTTGATCGCTTGATGAGAGGATAAACGGTATACAATAATGCTTTCCTATAAATATACTGCACGCGACCCAGCTACTGGCGGCATTGTTAAAGCTACGGTGGAAGCAGAAAGTGAACAGGCTGCAGCTCGTCTTGTGCATAAAGAAGGGCTTGTTGCAATTGATATATCTTTGGCCGAGCAGGGCACAACAGGCATCATGGCTCGTTTCCACCGCGTCAAAACCAAAGACAAGGTACTTTTTTCACGCCAACTTTCAACACTGATTAACGCGGGCCTACCATTGGTCCAGAGTTTGCGCAGCGTTGGTGACCAGGCCACCAGCAAGCCACTCAAGGTGGTGTTAAGTAAGATCATCGCGGATGTCGAGTCAGGCTCTACATTAGCTGATGCCATGGCTAAGCACCCATCAACATTCAACCAGATCTACATTAGCCTTATTGCGGCTGGTGAAGCTTCTGGTACCCTCGACAGAGCCCTCGAGCGCCTTGCTATCCAGCAAGAAAAAGATGCTGACCTTGCTAGCAAGATTCGCGGCGCTATGGTTTATCCGGTTATCGTATTGCTTGTTATGTTCGGCGTACTGGGCTTTATGCTCGTTAAGGTGTTGCCGCAGGTGCAGCAGCTGTATTCGGATTTGCCTGGTGCTAATCTGCCACTTATCACGATTATTCTACTCGCTATCTCTAACTTCATAATTCACCAGTGGTGGATTGTGCTCATTCTGCTAGTCGTGGCTGCTTTCTTGACCACAAGATGGGCGCGAACAGTGGGCGGTAAACACGCAATTGATAAGTTAAAAATGCGCGCCTGGCCAGTCGGCCCATTATTCATGAAGATGTATATGGCCCGATTCGCCCGTACTGCTACAACGCTTGTTGCCAGTGGTGTGCCACTGCTCCAGGTTTTGGAAATTACCAGTAACTCAATCAATAACGTACATATTGAAAATTCTATTACCAAAGCAGCCGAGAAAGTTAAAGGTGGTAAGTCGCTTGCTGATTCAATCCAGAACGACCAAAACTTCCTGCCGCTTGTGCCAAATATGATTCGTATTGGTGAGCAGTCCGGTTCTATGGAGCAGATGTTGGCCAAAACAGCTGACTACTACGAAAAAGAGGTTGATAACGAAGTTAAATCTATCTCAACAATCATTGAACCAGTACTAATGGTAATCTTGGGTGTTATGGCTTTTGTGATCGTCGCGGCCGTATTGTTGCCAATTTACGGATTGGCTGGCCAATCCTTCGTGTAGGCCATATTGATTGTTGTGGATAACACTTGCGCCTAATAGGGCATATCGGGTATTATCCAAGCATAAGCGTAAAAAAATAAGCAAAGGGGGCATTTGCAAATGTCTAACATCAAAAACCGTAAAGAAGATGGATTCACCATCATCGAAGTACTGATCGTACTAGCTATTGCTGGTTTGATCATGCTGATCGTCTTCTTGGCTGTACCTGCTTTGCAGCGTAACTCACGTAACACACAGCGTAAGAATGATGCCGCAAACTACTTGAGTGCAGTGAATGAATTCATGAACAACAACAATGGCAAGGTTCCATCAGCAGCTGCTGACGTAACTACCATTAACAGTCTTGCTAAGTTGAGCACGTTAACTGCTCCTACAGCAGTAAGTACGGGTGCTCGTACGGGTGCCGTAGCAGTTGATGCTATGGAACTAGTTACCGGCGCAAAGTGTGACACTACTACGGTAGGTAACACGGCTGCAGGCTCAACTCGTCAATTCGCATTACGTTATGGTATCGAGGACTCAGGCGGTAACTCCGTTAAGCAGTGTATCGATTCATAGAAATCGCGTAGACATAAAAAATAGACTCCGAAAGGGGTCTATTTTTTATGTCTTGTGCTAGCCTGATATCTGCATTAAAATCCCATTAACAGGCTAATGCAGGAGACAGAATGGGATTAGGCGGCGGCAGGAAAGTTTCACGCAGAGGGTTGATCATCATTGCTGCCTTACTTTTTGGGATAGCCTTGAGCTCGCGCCATACCGTAGATCAAAACCAGACCCGTTCTATTGCACAGCAACCTAACATTCTGGCAATGCTTTCTAAAAAACCAACCAGTGGCCAACTGCGCCGGAGTATGGCCCGAAACACCGCGTCGTCTTCGTCTGGCATAGTAGTTGCCGCTCGTAATAATGCCGTAGCGGGCAAGGACCTTGCGGTTCCTTCTCCCGTAAGCATCGTGCACCGCGCCGGTGCAGTGCATAGCGACGAAACATGGGCTGCGGCCAAAACGTATATTATTGACAGTGAAGTGACAGTTTTAAGTGGTGTAACGCTTACCATCCAACCAGGTACGGTTATTAAGATTGTGGGCCCGGGTGGCGGTTTTCATGTCCAAACAGGCGGAAGTTTAATAATTAACGGCACGGATGAAGATCCAGTGTATATTACAAGCTACCGCAATGATGTAGTGGGCGGTAATACGAGCACAGGCATGATCCGAGCCGCAGCTGGTGATTATCTTGCGGCGCTCACATTAGATGGCGGATCTCAAGCGGTACTAGCTAATACCAGAATAAGTTATGCCGAAGTGGGCATTGTTGTGAGCGGCAGCCTTAAGGCCGACGGCTTGGCTATTGGCCGCACAAACAACGCGCTTACAAGCTATGGTGGCGAAACTCGCATAGCCCGCGGCCTTTTTAGCAATAACAGCACAACAATGCTCGTACGTGGCGGAGACGTTATAGTACGAGGTGTAGTTAAGGGATACTCCCAGCAAACTATCCAAGCCTGTAATTGGACAGACAATGTGTGCACCGTAGATGCTGCATATGTAACGTGGCAGGATGGTGATGCGCAGAATGTTGACCTTGCTTGTGGGCGGGTATTTATAGATGCGGCTACTCTGAGCAGGGCGCGCAATTGTGCTAATGCTGACGGTTTTTCGGATTTAGCTATGGTGGCGGCGAGTCTTCAATCCAGAATCGACACAATTGCAGGCAATTGTGCGGCGACAGGACAGGATCCTTGTGAGGCACTTTCATCTGCTGCCAGTGCGCTCGACGCTGCGATCGCTACACTGCCGAGTAGCACTGCTGTGGTGCCACAGAGCGCGATAAGCAACCGAATCCCAGATTGGGCTGCTGAGCTCGATTCAAACGCCCGAGATTACATTGCATCCCGAGTAGGCAGAGACGCTGAAGAGTTTAGTTTTAGGGGCGCTTTGCGCCAAGCCAGCGACGTACTGTATGCTGCTCGCGGTCTGTTGGACTCGGCAGCTCGCTAGTCTGTGGTACTATAACCTCATGATTCTTATTATGCTTATAGGTTTGGGGCTCATTTTTGGTAGTTTTGTTAGTGCGCTTGTTTGGCGTCTTCACAAGCGTAAAAATTGGGTGAGCGAGCGTTCGGAATGCGCTAGTTGCCACCATGTGTTGGCCCCTAAAGATTTAATTCCTGTGCTTAGTTGGGTGCTACTAAAGGGGAAGTGTCGCTACTGCGGTCACTCAATCCAGGACAGCCCACTGGTTGAGCTGGGTGTGGCTGCTGTGTTTGGGCTATCATATATTTTTTGGCCCACTAGCTTTACTGGCGAAGGATTATACCAATTTGTTTTTTGGCTATTATTCTTAGTTGGCTTTGCCGCCCTTACGGTATACGACCTCAAATGGTTTACATTGCCAAACTCTATTGTTTACCCTCTTATTGGTTTGGCCGTTGTAGAGCAAATTGGCCTCGCAGCTTTATACCATTACAGCTGGCGTGAACTTGCCGGCGCGGGGATTGCAGCTTTGCTAATGAGCGGAATATTTTATACCCTTTTCCAGGTGTCACGCGGCGAGTGGATAGGTGGCGGAGATGTCAAGCTTGCCGTTGTGCTCGGAATTTTGGCCGGTGATCCGCTGCATGCTACATTAGTACTCTTCTTTGCGTCATTCTTAGGTATTATTATGGCAGTACCTCAAATGACAAAAGGGGCGGCTGCAGCAATGAAGCTCAAGATTCCCTTTGGCCCATTCTTAATTGCAGGCACCGTTATTGTGCAGTTATTTGGTGACCCAATTGTTAATTGGTATGTTCGCCTTTTTGCAGCATAAAAACTGCGTACTATAGAAAGAGCTTATGGTATACTGCTTGGTATGAAGGGTGGTCCCCAAACTCGCTTTTGGTCAACTGTAAAGGGTGCGGCTCGGCGACTGCGCCAATATAAGGCCGTAGATACTGCTCAAAATACGCAGGGATTCTCTATAGTTGAAGTTCTTATAGTGTTGGCAGTTACCGGTGCGCTGTTTATCAGTGCAGCTACGCTAATTTCGGGTCGCCAAAATAAAACGCAATTTTCTACTTCAATTAATGAGCTAAAATCACAGATACAGCAGGTGATTAGTGATGTCCAGACTGGCTTTTATCCAAGCTCAAATAGCCTAGTATGTGTTGTTAATGGGGCTGGCAATGTAAGTTTTTCAGCCGGAAGCACTACTCAGGGCTCCAACAAGGACTGTATGTTTATGGGTAAAGTGGTGCAGTTTGGTGTAAGTGGCACCGACCCCCAGCAATTTATCGTCTATTCCATTGCTGGCAAACGTCAGAATGCAACTGGTGAAGATGTTAAGACATATGCCGAGGCAAGCCCTACAGTAATGACTACTAGTAATTCAAACCCAATCGATACGCCAACTGCTGTTGATACTCTGCAATATGGCCTCAAGATGGTGCCAGGCAGCTTAACCTACACCAAAGACGGCACTACAACCCAAGTGGGGGCAGTGGGTTTTATGAGCACCTTGGCTGACTTTGATGCTGACCGCTCAGGCTCACAACAGGTGCAGCTCTTGCCGGTTATTGGCTCGGCACTTGATACGACACCAGCGCAGGCCGTAACTGCTATCAATGCTAACTTAAAGAATAGCCCCGTTACGCCTAATGGCGGTGTAAGTATGTGTTTCCAGAGTGGCACAACAAACCAGTCGGGGCTTATAAAAATTGGTGGCAATGGTAGGGAGCTTTCGGTTACACTAAGCATAAAGGGAAACCAAACATGTCAGTAAAAAGGTTGCCATTCTTAGCTCGCAAGCCGCTAAACCAGCGCGGAGATACTATTGTTGAGGTACTGATTTCTATCGCAGTGGTGAGTATGGTGCTCGGTGGTGCTTATGTAACAACCAACAAGAGTCTTATGTACGAGCGTGCCTCCGAAGAGCAAGGGAGTGCTATAAAGCTTACAGAAAGCCAACTGGAGCTTATCAAAGGGCTAGTGTCTACTGACACGGGCACGGCTACGCTCAATGGTGCACCTCAAACCTTTTGTGTTTCGAGCGCTACAACTGTGGCTGCCTCTACTTCTGCAGCATGCAAGATGGACGCTACTGGAGCGCCAACGACAACTGAGCCAGTCTATAACGTAAAAATTCAAAAACAGACCGACGGTTCTTATTCTATTACTACTGATTGGAATTCAATAAAGCAGTCCGGAAAAGACACGGTACAAATGTTTTACAGGATTTATCCATAATGCGTACGCTTATGCCACTTCACCCGCGGCAGCAGGGGTTCACAATTGTTGAACTCTTGGTTGCCACTGTTGTTTTCTCGGTGGTGCTTCTTACAGTAACGCTAGGTATCGTTCAGATAAGCCGTGTGTATTATAAGGGTATCAATGAAGCCGATGTACAAAACACTGCACGCAGTATTATGGATACCATTACGCAGTCAATTCAGTTTAGTGGCGCCACAGTAACTGCCACGCAGGCTCCTCAGATCGGTACATTACAAGCCTTTTGCGTTGGCAACACGCAGTATAACTATCGTCTAGGATATCAACTGGTAGATAACTCCCCGGGTACCAATCAGACTACGCTAGCCTTAGCCTCTAAGGACGGCGTTGCGGGCTGTGCGGGCGCGGCAGCATCAAATGGGGGTAAGGAATTCTTATCTCCCAATATGAGGCTTTCTGACCTGAAAATTGTAGAGGTCTCGCCTGATAGGCTCTATAAAGTAACCGTGCGTGTGGTGTTTGGCGATGACGACTTGCTCAATAATCCGACGGCTGCAACGGCCAGCTGCAAGAGTAATACTGGATCACAATTTTGTTCAGTTTCTGAGCTAACGTCGACAGTCTATAAGCGTGTAGGAGCAAACTAATGCAAACCAAAACAACCAATACTGTAAGTAAAAATCAGACGCAGGCTCTTCATCAAGATCAAAAGGGGATGGTGGCTATCATGGTAACACTCATCCTAATGATTGTTATTAGTTTGCTTGTATTGGGCTTTGCTCAAATATCTCGTCGCAACCAACGCACAACACTAGACCGTCAGCTCAGCACACAGGCATTTTATGCGGCCGAGTCTGGTATTAATGATGCGCGTAAGCTTATTACTGAGCAGATCTCAAACGGCAATGCGGTACAGTCTAAAACTGATTGTAATGCAGCAACCAACGGCATGTACGTTAACCTACCATCTAATGTTATTAACGCCGCTAGCGATGTTTCGTATACCTGTCTACTTGTAAACGCAGAGCCAACATCGTTGCGCTACGACAAGATCGAAGAACAATCTACGATTATTCCGCTGATTTCAGGCAACGGTAATATCGAGTCCATCGACATTACCTGGAAGAAAGCAGACCAGGGGGATGCTACCCCAAGCACTAACTGTCCAAACGGACCAGGTGTAGCCCAGGAATTCTCTGTTAATGCTAGCTGGAACTGCGGTTATGGCGTGCTCCGATTTGATCTTGTCCCCGTTGCGGGTAATAGCCTCGACACTAATGTGCTGCAGGCATCTGCCATGACCACCTTTGCCGTACCTGCTAAGAGTGGCACAAACGCTATAAACTTTGGGGCCAATACTAATGCTGCAGTTGGCGTCGCTTGCGATAATACCAATTGCCACCTAAAAGTGAACGGTATGGGTGCTTCAGACCAGTACTACATGCGCGTTCGCACAATTTATAAGGGTGCGCCGCTCGAAATTACCGGCCAGACTCCCGGGGGCCAAGCTGTGCAGTTTACTAATTCACAGGTGGTAATAGACGCAACGGGCAAGGCGCAGGATGTATTACGCCGTCTGCAAGTACGTGTTCCAGTGAGCGAAGTAGGCAGTCAGAATCAACTACCAGACAATGCACTCCAGAGTAATGACTCAATCTGTAAGCGCTTCTCTGTAATGGACAACTATTATGCTAGTGCAGTGCCAGGTACTATATCTGGTTCAAACATCCTTTGCCAGCCATAAGTTAGTAGAGCTACAAAATAACAAAAGCGCGGCGTTGTGGCCGCGCTTTTTAATCCATAATATCGTTGGTATGGAATCGTTGGTGAATATCTTTCAGGTGAGGGTCTGTCATGTGAGTGTAGATCTGGGTCGTAGCAATGTTGCTATGCCCTAGCATAGCCTGTACGCTGCGCAGGTCGGCGCCGTTCATTACTAGGTCTGTTGCAAAAGAGTGGCGCAGTGTGTGGGGGCTAACGTGCTTTGTGATACCGGCAAGTAATGCGTAGCGGCTCACTAGGCGCTGTACGCTACGAACTGTTAGTCGGTGGAAATTACCCGAATTATCTAGAGCCTTGCGGCCGCTATACCTAATAAAGAGCGGGGAAGTATTGTCATCGCGTTCATCAAGGTATCGCTCAACCCATTCTGCTGCTGCCGAGCTGATAAAAATTGGCCGATCTTTTTGGCCTTTACCTCGGACCATAAATTCACGTCGCTTTAGGTTGATATGATCCTTGTCGAGGCCAACAAGTTCCGAAACGCGCAAACCACTGCTAAATAGTAGCTCTAAAATGGCGCGATCACGTAGGCCAACAGGCGTAGCTATATCTGGCTGTGAAAAAATTCGTGCCAACTCATCTTCGTTTAAAAATGTAACTTGTTTGCGTTTAGTGCGTGCCAACTCGATCTTGTCTGGAGCAAGGGCAGCAATATCGCGTTTGTGGCAGAATTTTAAAAAGTTACGCAGTGCAATAAGGTGATAGTTTTGCGTAGATTTTTCTAACTCATCACTTGTATTGGTGCCAAGCCTTGCCAGCCACAGGCGCCACTTACGCACAAATTCAGCTGTTATATCGGTTACGGCGATGTCGCCGCCGTAGTCTATGACTCTAGTGAGGTAATGATCGTAGTTGGCAATGGTTTTTTGAGAACGGTTTTGTTCTATTTCGAGATATTCTAAAAAATCAGTTTTTGCTTTTGTAAAACGCATACACTTATTTTAGCACTGTCTGACAAGAGTAGAGAACAAATGGCCTATCTGTTACAATATCATCGATATACCTAACGTAAATAAGGAAGCGCATGGAACGAACATTAATTATCTTCAAGCCTGACGCATTGCAGCGCGGAATTGTTGGCGAAATTTTGAGCCGTTTTGAACGAGTCGGTCTTAAAATGGTAGCTGCAAAAATGGCACAACCAAGCCATGAACACTTTTATCACCACTACGAAAACATCGGTCAGATGATTTCTCGCCGCGGTCAAGCTGCTTTTGACGTAACACTTGAGATGATGCAGGCTGGCCCAGTCTTGGCAGTTGTACTACAGGGTGTTGAGGCCGTAGAACAAGTTCGCAAGATGGTAGGTACTACAGAGCCTAAATCTGCACAGCCTGGCACTATTCGCGGCGACTATGCCCACATTAGCTTTGGCTACGCTGACAAAAATGGTATCGGTATCCAAAACCTTATTCACGCTTCTGGCGACCCAGAAGAAGCGGCTAAAGAAATTGCTCACTGGTTTAGCGATGAAGAACTTTTTGGGTACGATGCACCACACGAAAAGTTTACGCAAACCAAGCGCGAACACTTTACTAAGGCTGCTTAAGCTTTACATTAACCGTGCTCCGCTTATAATAATGCGGAGCGGTACGCCTCGGTAGCTCAATTGGATAGAGCAAGCCCGTCCTAAGGGAGAGGTTGGGGGTTCGAGTCCCTCCCGGGGTACCAAATAAAATACTCACAGCCAAAAAACTGTGAGTATTTTATTTATGTTCAGCAGTTTTTGTGGTCTTGGCTTAGCTTTGTAGAGCAAACTTACCCAAAAAAGTGGGAAGCCATCCTTTTTTCTCCTGCCGAGACATATTACCATGTGCACAAATACGGATAATATTGGTCCGCAGAAGCGTATCTGGCGCATGCCAGGTTTGATGATGCGTTGTGCCTACTTCTATGTTTCTCTTGTATTGCCAATAGGGGTTAACCCATACGTGACTGTTTTCTGCTCGCCTCCATGTTCGATGAGTTCCAGTATGGGCAATAATATTGGGCCCATCTTTAGTGGGCGTAACAACACCCCAGCGCACTTGTCTCTCATAGGTAAGACCTAAGGTATTGTCGGCATATTTTGTGGTGCCATGCGTATTTGGTGCAAGGTAGGCCGCTAAGTCTGTTGGTCGCTCTTGTGCGGCCTTTTGTTGAAAGGCCTGCAGCTCATCACCCACTGGTCTCGTAGCGGACAATTCTTCACGGTCAAGCAGTAGTACGGTCCCTATCTCATAGTTAGCAGGGTCAAAGGTTGTGCCACGTTGAATTGTCTCAAATGGAAAGTCGGCTTTGCCACTTCCCAGGTGTTGCTGCAGAACGGCTTTCGCAAACTTACTACACCCGGAGGTATTAATTTTATTGCCCGAGGGTAGTGTTGGCTGTTGACACGCTGCTATATTACCCGGCATATGTCCGTCCCAGTAGGCGGCATTCAGGAGGGGCTTTAGGTTTGGGTCAAGAGGGCTTTGATTATAGGTTTCATGGCTCATACGTGGTTATTATCGTTGCAAGACACCAAAATACCAAATGGTAATTATCGGGTCATTTCTTGATACAATACATGTAATGGCACACAAGTACTTTGCCGACCAGTTTGACGACGAGGAAGTATTGTTTGTATTTCGCAAGCACCCCATTGTAATGCGCAAGGGGCTTATTTTGGGCATGCTAGCCATATTGCTAGGTACTATTCCTGTACTATTTAAGCCTGAATATTCAGTGCTTGCTGGCGGACTAGCGGTGGGTTTTATACTGTTTCTAATTATGTTTCTTCCAACATGGATAGCATGGAACTTTAGCGTCTATATCGTTACAGACCAGCGGTTTATACACATAACGCAAAAAGGTCTTTTCCACCGTAGCGTCGTGGATATGTCACTTAAGCAAATCCAGATGGTTAATTACGAAATTGCTGGTTTTCAGCAGACGCTGTTGGGATTTGGTACAATTATTATGCAGACGTTGGTTGGAGACCTGATTATTCACGAAGTTAACCATCCTGCAACTATTCAGAAAAAGCTTTTACAGGTACTTCGCGATAAAGGAGCAGACGTTCCATTGGCAGACGCCGACAATGAACTAGTAGAAGATTATGAAGCAGAAAATTAAGAAAATTTTTACCAAGCGCCCTAAACAGCTAAAAAGCGCCGAGCGCTCGCTTGAACAGGCTATCCGCGGTATTCCTCGTATTACTAACGAGACCGTCGCGGAGCACCGCGAAGAAGTACTTTCTGCTGCCCGAAAATACATTTACCCATTACAACATTCCGCGCACCGCGTTGTAGTAATCTCTACCACCATTACTGTGGCCGCAATTGTGGCATTTTTCACCTACTGTCTCTTGTCTTTGTATCGCTTCCAGTCTACGTCGACCTTCATTTATCGTGTAGCGCAGGTTATACCATTCCCCGTGGCAAAGGCCGGTTCATCGTACGTTTCTTACGAAAGTTATCTTTTTGAGCTTAGGCACTATATCCACTACTACCAAACCCAGCAAAAAGTTGATTTTAGTAGTGAATCTGGCCAGCGCCAGCTTAAGGAATTCCGCCAACGTGCACTTAACGGTGTTATAGATGACGCATACGTAAAGCGTCTTGCTAAGCAGCACAAGGTTTCGGTATCTAGCCAAGAAGTTAATGACCAGGTAGCCTTTATACAGGCTCAAAACCGTCTGGGTGATAATCCAAAGGTATTTAGTGATGTACTTAAGGAGTTCTGGGGCTGGTCAATCGATGACTTCAAGCGTGAGCTCAAGCAGCAAATGCTCGCCCAAAAAGTTGTTTCAGCACTTGATACAGGTGCTCACGATCGCGCTAATAATGTGCTCGCACAACTTAAGCAGGGCGGTGACTTTGCTAAAATAGCTGGTGATAATTCAGACGACAAAGCCACGGCAGTTAATGGCGGCGACTACGGCATGACTATTACTAAAACAAACCGCGACCTCCCAGCGGCAGTTGTTAATCAACTCTTTAAGATGAAGCCAGGCGAAGTTTCTGACGTAATCAACGCCGGCAACAGCCTTGAAATTGTGCAGCTTACCGATACTAATGGCACTGAAGTGCATGCACGACACATCGGCTTTGCCTTTAAGGGTCTTGACCAGTATGTAAAGCCACTCGAGAAAAAAGATTCTCCGCAAAAGTTTATCGCACCATAAAATAGTTGATTTTGTCTGCAAAACTTGCTATTATTACCTCTGTTGTATAGGTTCAACATACGAATTTTGGGCTCGTAGTGAAGTCGGCCTATCACGTCTCCCTGTCACGGAGAAGATCGCCGGTTCGAATCCGGTCGGGCCCGCCAATTCTGATTTTCGCTGTTGTGACGCAGCAAACTAAGTGGCTCTCTAGGTGTTAGAGCCACTTTTTATTACTTAAATACCAGTTCGAATCTAAAAACATCATGAGCTGCCGCTTTCCCTGGTCGTTAGCCTCCTGGACACTTCGCCCATCTACTGTTGACCCTGTTAATTAGTTATTGTATAGTGCTTCAATTATGGCAGAGATACCAGCAGACGGCACTGACCGGATAACCACGGAAATAAAAGACCAATTGGTTGAAGTAATTACAGGTGTAAGACCGCTGTCCAGTGATTTTGCTCGCGGGCTAAATTTTGGTCAAAATATACAGTATGATGCTCAAGGCCAAGGTGGGCTTTTAGAGACCGTTTTAATGCGTATGGAACCTGACGCACCTTCTGAGTCAGATTTATTTTATCTGGGCGCTGTACTAGGCAGTATTGCACGCAGAGAAGCTGAGCGCTCATAATTTACTTTGGTGGAATAGTTCCATACCTCTAAAGTTATGGACCGCCAATATAGATTCTTATTGCAAATAATGGCTAAAAAGGTAGGGCAGGTCGTTACTTCTTACGACCTATGGTTCCTTTGAGGTTTATAGTTTGTCACTGTTGCTAGCAGGTCAGCAAGGGACTAAAGAGCTTTAGACTTACTTGGGGCACCGTTTGGTATACTACGCAAGTAAACTAATTCTTGGGGGGCACACCATGGGTGAAGTTATCGATTTTTACTAGGCCAAATAGCCAAAGCCAGGAAGTATCCCTGGCTTTTTAAAATGCGCCGCTAAGAATAGGCAGGGCAAGTACAACGAGCGTTATCGCAAAACACACTTTCGCCTCAACGCTTAGGCGCTTTCGCTTAAAGTCGCGGTAGCCCAGAATAATCGACAGGGCAATCATGGTCCAGGGCAGGGCTATGGCAAAGAAGATAAGCAATATATCCGTAGTAGTAAAAGTAACGGCACCGGCAAAATAAGCTATCATCATATATCCACCATACCTTTTTTGCTGCGTGCTGCAAAGCTTGGGCTGCATTTTCGGTATGGTATCATCAATAATATGGGAGCAAGTCGCGAGTTATCGCCCCAGCCATCTCAGCTAGCGCAGGAGTTGAGATTACTTGATTTTCTACTGAAACACCAGGAGGTGACGCGAGGGCATGCGGGGGCTACGCGGGTCTTTTTTGGGCTTGATAACATACTCTTTTGCAGGAGCCACGAAACTACTAAGGGTGTGCGAGGAAGCTGGCGCCCTGATATGCCGCAACTTGTCGAAGGTTTACTAGAAGAGGGCTTTGCTTTGAGCGTTTTAGCGCATGCTTCGCGGGGCTACGTTAATGCTGCCCTGGGAATTTATGAAAAGCAATTCAACCATTGCTCTAGCCAAGTGTTTGACGGGGCATTTATACTAGGCGACTACAGCTATAGTTGTAACCGGGACGAAGTATTTCCCGCACTCTCAAAAGAAACATTCCAAAATGAAGGTAAGCGTTCTCTTTTTATCGATACTTTTCTATCACCGCTTATTATTTCGGCAGAGACGCAGTATGTGTGTGTCCCAGAGCCGCTACAATACGGGAGCCACCAGGGCCAAACCTTTTACAATCCCATTGAACAGTAGGGCTAGGTCTGAGCTACTTGTTGCTTCATACGGGCTAACTTTTTACGATAGGCCGGCTGGTTAAAACGCCCTGGATAATCGAGTAGCTCTGTATTGAGCACCGAAAAGCCTGCAGCTTTAAGCGGCTCAGCGGCCACAACAAAGACATTGGACTTTATCAAAATAAGCTGTGTATGCTTGCTAGCGAGTTGCTTAACACGCGCAATTAGCTCCGGTAGATGCTGCTTGATAAGTTCTTGGCGCTTTGCTTTCGGCACTTCGTGAGTGAGTGAGGTAGGCAACGCCTCAATCATATACCACCCGTCTGCCTGGAATTTGCGCAGCCACATTTCCTTTTTTTCTTCTAGCTCCTGCTGCGGCATATCGATTGTTTCAGGATAAAGGGCGCGCACAGTGTTAATAAATAGGCGATCCTCGGGCCGAACCATATCTGTTCGATAAAAGTGGCGGCTACCACCTGAATGTGGATCAGGGGAGGGCGGCGACTCGGCTATAAGTAATACTTTTATGTCTTGGGGCTTGTAGTGTTTACGGAGGGCATCGTAACTATCCATACTTGTATAATAGCTGGTTTATATACGGCTGTCATCGGCCAAAAATGTTTCTCACAACAGATATAATGAATACATTTTTTATACAATATTCGCGTGGATGCCCACTCTAGTGCACAATCTGTTTTTTCTGTTATAATTGCGTGGTCAGCTTACGTGCCACCTTAGCTCAGTTGGTAGAGCAGCGCATTCGTAACGCGCAGGTCGCCGGTTCGATCCCGGCAGGTGGCTCCAAAGCTAAGAACGTGCGGGTATCGTATAGCGGCTAATATGCAGCCTTCCCAAGGCTGAGAGCTGGGTTCGACTCCCAGTACCCGCACCAATACACGTTTAGGGACTACCGAAATAAAGCATTAGGGCTTACAATTAGGAAACAATCGTATGCCAGCAACTAAGAAATTCTTCCACGACAAACTTATACTCTCACTGCTGAGTGTAAATATATTTTTAGCAATTATTTGTGTTTTGCTCGTACTTCTACGCTTTGGTGCAGGAGGTGCTAGCAACGATTATATAGTGCAGTTTCGGGCTAACCTGGGCATCAGTTCTTTTAAGACTGGAAGTCTAGGCAGCATTTTGAGCTTTGCAGTATTTGCCATACTCACAACAGCTATCAATGCAGTCTTAAGCTTCAAGACTTATCCTATCAGACGCCAGCTATCTATAGCTATTATGGCGCTGGGTAGCGTCATACTGATTCTAACGCTGATTGTAAGTAATGCAATTTTAGGGTTGCGCTAATAAAAAGTAAGATGACAGATATAGAAATTCCTCTTGTTAAGGACCGTAAAGGCCATTATCGTTTTTTTGAAATTATGCCTGGCCTGCTGTCATATACAGCCTTGCTGCTACCGCTAATCTTGACTGTAATTAACGTTACTGCGGCAGCAATCTTTGTAATTCTTTATCTGCTTATTTATATTACGCGCGCTATGGCCTCGGCCATCCGTGTTCTCGAGGGGTACCGTACGCTGCGTATCCACCAAAAACTTGACTGGACACAGCTTGTTGCCGAATTACAGAGCGGCGAAGTCGCAGACGCAAAGGCTAAGCGGCCTAAATGGCACTATGAGAACCTTTTACGTTTAACCAAGACGCCTAAGCAAGTTGAACCCGATGACGTAGTTCATGCTTTAATGATCGCCGTATATAAAGAGAGCCGCGAAGTTGTTGAGCCAACAATCCAGTCGGTTCTTAAATCAAACTACGACATGAAAAAGGTAGTGTTAATCATTGCTTACGAGGAGCGCGCTGGTAAAGAAACTAAGCAGCTGGTTGAAGAGCTTACTAAAGAGTATAAGAAGTACTTTTATCACATGGAAGCTGTGGGTCACCCAGCAGATATACCTAACGAATTAATAGGTAAGGGCGGTAATGTTACCTATTCTGGTCGATGGCTTAAGAAGTGGGTCGAAGACAAAAAGATTGATCCGCTTCACGTGGTTGTGACTACGCTTGACGCCGATAATCGCCCAGACAAAAATTATCTAGCGGCTCTAACGTATATATATTGTTCATGCCCAGATCCGGTTCGCGCATCGTTCCAGCCTACGGCAATGTACACTAACAATATCTGGGATGCACCTGCGCCAAGTCGTGTATTGGCAACAGGTAACTCGTTTTTCCATATTATGAACTCGCTGCGTTACCATTCGCTGCGCAATTTTTCTTCGCATGCACAGGGCCTCGTGTCTTTAATCGAAACTGACTTTTGGAGTGTACGCACTATAGTAGAAGATGGCCATCAATTCTGGCGTTCTTACTTCCGCTTTGAGGGTAAATACCGTGTATATCCGGTGTTTGTTCCAATTTACCAGGATGCAGTGCTCAACGAGAGCTACACTAAGACGCTCAAGGCACAGTTTATCCAGTTGCGGCGCTGGACATATGGCGCTTCTGATATCGCTTATGTTATCGACAAAGGCTTTTATAAAAAGAATAAAGTGCCAAAGCTCGACCTTATCGCCAAGACTATGCGTCTAATCGAGGGCCATGTAAGCTGGGCGGTGGCCCCAATTTTGAGTCTTTGTGCCGGTTTTGTGCCAGCCATGTTGCACCCTCAGAGCTTTGCAGCAAACGAATTACCGCTTATAGCAAGTCGTGTGCAGACTGTTGCACTAGTAGGGGCCTTAACGGCGGTATTTATATGTCTCAAGACCTTGCCGCCACGCCCGGCGCGCTATAAGCGTCATCGCACGCTCTTTATGCTGATGCAGTGGGCATACTTACCAGTAACAACTTTGGTCTACAACTCTTTTGCAGCCCTTAACTCACAGACTCGTCTTGTATTTGGTAAATACCTCGATAAGTTTGATGTTACCGAAAAGGCAGTGGTCTCAACCTCTGCAAGCGGCCAAAAGGTCGTTAAGAAGTAATTCTTGTTGCAAATTTAGTTAGGATGATATGCGCGGTACATAGTTGCCGCGCTTTTATCAAATCGCTGTAGTACGGTTACTACCTCGTCGACTATAGCGCTACGTGTTAGTACGCCATTGTCCGAGACCGCGATGATTGCAGCAATGCAGGTTGTTGTAAGCTCTATGGCATCCTCTAGAGCTCTCAAGCGATGTTTACAGCTGTCGAAGATACTTACGAAGAGGATATCGCGTATAAACGGCTCGAGCACGGTGTCTGACCGCTTGATACGAAGTACCGTACTTAGATCGGCTTGCTCGAGGGTTGTGAACACTGCCTTACAAGAATCACAGCGCCGTCGCCGCCAAACTGAGTTACTGCGCTTTTGTTGCCTTGAGTTACCTACGCTGGTGAGCCCAGCACAATATATGCATACCATGTCTATATATTGTCATAACGCTTAAGATAATGCCAGTGGATAACTGTGGGAAACATGGGGATTACTGAGCATAACACCTTTAAAGCAAATAAAAAGAGGCTCCATTTACTGGAGCCTCTTTTTATTTGCTTGCAATGCGCAAGCGTCGTACTCGATTTGGGGCTGGTGAAGAGAACGTTAGCTCTTCGTAAAATAGCTTGAAGTTATCAAGCGTCGTCGGTTTTATGGTACTCACCAATAAATCTCTTAACCTGATTATGCTAACATAATTAATACTTACAGTCAATGATTTTACACCTATACTACTTATGCTTACTGCTACTTTAACAGGGGGAGAGCCTTGTAAAAATGGAGCCAATACGCTATATTTAGCAGTAACGGGCCCTTAGCTCAGTTGGCTAGAGCGCTTCCTTGACGTGGAAGAGGTCAGAGGT
>CAZBRP010000001.1:84069-143892 GCA_964494765.1 uncultured Candidatus Saccharibacteria bacterium | reverse complement strand
GTGTCTCAGTCTGGCGATGGCACAGTGGCCACGGCTTCGTTATAGGACCGTACTAATCTAGCTGCTTAAAATCTAGGCTGCCGTAGTTAATACCGTAATGTTGACACCACTGTATAACGTCTTTAGTGGTATCTACTATTGCTTGCTGTAGCTGATCTAGTGCTTGTTTATTCTCTTCAGTGAGATCGGGATGGTCGCGCTTAAAGTTTGTGTAGTCTAGGGTAGCTTGGTTGCACTTTTTCATTGCTTCGATAAGTTCTGGATGATCTTTGGAATTTGGTTGCGGTGTCATGCCTTTATTATACTATGTAGCCATTGGCTGAATCAACAGAGAGACGTCGTACAAGCCAGTTTGTGCGACGTGGTCATAAAGTAGCTTTTTAGCCCCCAAATTTTTACGGTTGTGCGAGCTCCATGCTTTAAAATGGTCTGGTAAGTGCAGAAAAACCTAACGAGGGGGGGCTTTTTGATGATTGTGCATAAGAGAATGGATGCGATTGTGGTGTGCGGTGGCGGGCTAGGGCCTGGCGAAATAGGCATGTCTCAGGATACTCGTGTGCGGATGGATTTGGGGATTGAGGCGTGGCAGAGCGGCGTTGCGCCTCATATTGTTGTGTCTGGCGGGTATTCATTTGTATTGAATAAGCAGCCACAGACACGCGAAGGCACGGAAATGTTGGAGTACGGACTTAAACAGGGTGTTCCACGGGATGCTATGTGGTCGGAGGTTCGTTCACTGCATACTGCAGGCAATGCCGTATATACCAAGGTTGACGTGGCAATCCCTAATGACTGGCATGATTTGGCAGTGGTAACATCTGTCTGGCACATGGACCGAGCGTTGACGACGTTTAATCATGTATTTGGCGAAGAATATCACATTGCGGGCATACCTGTTCCGGGCGCTGCGTCTATTAAGCAGGCCGCCGCTGAATGGGCTGCCGGGCGGGTTGGGCGTGAGCTTATGCGAGGCACTGCGCGTGGTGACCACGAGGCCATAGGCGAGCGTATGCAGCGGATGACTCCTGGCTTTGGTAGGGCAACTAAGCTGAGCCTTGGCGCCAGATGTCTTACTGGCACCGTGCGTGACTTAGTATCGCTGTAGTTCAAAACTACTTAATATTTTTGGCGTACTGTTAAAGTATGAAACGACGTATTCTTACAGCAGTTCTCGCAGCGTGTACATTACTGAGTGGGATCGCATTTGCACCTACAGCGGCAGCGGCAGGCCCAATTACCATACAGGGTAACGTATATGATAAATCACATAATCCAGTGCCGGGGGTTACGGTTGTAGCCTGGTGCGGAGGCATAAACTTTTTTGGCGGCTCGGGAGTGACTGATGCAAGCGGCCACTACGTGATAAAAACAGATAGCGATGCTTGCCCATTTGACAATGAACTCACCGTAACTACAGACATAGACTATGATGGACAAAGTGACGGCGCTAGGCATACACAGGTACATACGCAAACTGTAATAAGCATCACGCTAGGTAATTACACAAGTGTTGCTGTGCCTGAATACGACTGGGTAACGGCCGGTGGCGCCTTGCTGGTTGGTGCTGGTGCTATTTCGTTTGTACGACGTAGACAAGGGCACTTGTAATTAGTAGCTCATACCCGGTACTATATAAGTAGAATGACAGTTTTGCAGTGGGTTAATACGTTAATTGTGGGCTTGGGCCTACCAGCAGTTGTGGCTGGCCTGATTTTTGTTGGTCGCAAGCTCGAAATGCTTGATGGCGTACGCCGCGAAGTTGATGAGAATATCCGCCCCGATCTTAAAGATGTGCGAGAGCGCATGGCAAGCATGGAGGGCAAAACGAGTACGCTGTTTCAGGCCAACTCACCGATTAGCCTTACACCTAAGGGCCAGCGATTCCTGGAGCAGAGTGGCATTAAGCAGTTTATTGACGACAATAAAGAAGACTTAATGCGCCAATGCGACTCACATCAAACTATGACCACACCTTACGATGTACAGCAGATGGCATTTGCCTTTTTTGACGATATTGCACTGCCTGAAGACATCGAAATTAAGGCAAAGAATGTAGCTTTTAGCAATGGCGTAAGCCTTGGTGAGCTTCGCCGTACGGGCGGCATATACTTCCGTGATATTTGTTTAGACGCTTTAGGCTTTGAGTTACACGATGACGAAGACGAGGATAGCTCAAAGCGCTAAAGTGTTTACAAAGGCATTTGTATCTGTTAGAATTAGTTAGATTGATTATATAAAAGGTTCTAAAGAGTTTTATTTATGGCGAAAAAAGGTGAAAAGCGAAAACTTATTGGTTTAGTCAGTGAAGAGTCTGGCGAGCGTATTTATTACACTACCAAGAATACTCAAAACACTCCTGAAAAGCTTTCTCTACGCAAGTACAGCAAGAAGCTCCGCAAGCACGTTATCTTCACAGAAACCAAGAAGAACTTGGGTCGTAACGAAGTTAAGCCTAAGAAGAAGTAGTCGCTGCTACAAACAAAAAAACCGCTCAAATAGTGAGCGGTTTTTTGTTACCAAAAAGATAGTAAAACTTCTGATGGTTTATTTAATGCGCGTAAGGTCGAGTACGGTATTTACCAGCTCGGCGTGTGTCCATACCAGCGGCGTAACGCCAATGGAGCTACCATCAACTGGGTTTATTTGCTCGGCGAGCATGCCGCTTGGCAAAGCGTGTTTAATTGTCCAGTCTAGGTAGTTTTTGGCCTTGTCTAGCTGCTTGGTGCGAATATAGTACTGTGCCACCCAAAGCGTGGTAACAAACCAAGGGTTACCCTTATATGCAGAATCCCATTCAAAGTAATGGTCAAACTCGTAGCGTGGTGTGCCACCAGATGGGGACTTATCAAGTAGTTCGTCCTCAATGGTTTTGAGAGTTTGCTTCATGGGTGCAATGCCCATGTCTTGCGAGGCGTACATCATGACGCCATAAAAGCTAGACAGATCGAGCGTGTTATCAAATTGCAGTGAGCCGTCGTCTTGCAGTAAGTAGCCTTTGCGGAATACTTTGCGCTTTTCATCTAAGAATACCTTGCCATTTTCTAGCATAGTAGCGGCACGTTTGCGCCAGCGCACGGCATCGTCGGGGTACTCAAACTTGTCAGCAAAGTCAGCCGCCACCAGGAGTGCTTGATATACAATGGCAGTTGTATAGGTGGAGGTTAGGAATTTTTCTTCCCATAGATCATAGCTGGCGTGTGGCAATTGGGTTTGTTCGTCGATAAAATCGTTCATAAAGTTGGCCGCAGGCTGTATGAGGGTATTGTATAAGCTAAATACAAAGTCATGGTCGTCGCAGTGGTCGTAGTATTCGCCAAGCATGTATACCACAATGGCCGTTTCGTCTTCTTGAATAGCCAGTTCTTTATGATTATTGTGAATCAATGGATGCCAAGTGCTGCCAATAGCACGATCTGGCTGATACTTGTGCATTAGGTAACCATCTGCAGTTAGAATGTCTCGGCAGAATTCAAAGAATTTACGAGGTTCTTCTTTGTAGCCTAGGCGAATTAGCGGCCACATGGCGTAGGCGGCGTCTCGGGGCCACACATAGCTATAGTAATCGCGGCCAAAGTTATAAATAGATGAGTCACAGCTGGCGATTACACCACCACGTTTGTCGGTGTGTACTTTAATAGTCATGAGGGACTTTTTGGTAATGTCTTGGTACCTCGTGTCTATAGTACGCAGCATATTAGTAGCTGGCGCAAGCCACTCATTCCAGTATTGCCGGGTAATTTCTAAACGGCGTTCGATGCCCTCGGACACAATTTGATGATGAATCTTTTCGGCACTTGCTTGGCCATCGGCGGCCACAATCCAGTAGTCAATTTGAGTATTGGCACCGCTACTTAAGCTGCAGGGGAAGCGTAATACAGAGTCTACGCCGCCATGTTCAACGGCGTTATTAGATAGCTCACCGTCTTCGGCGTCGCGCCAAGTGCCTTCTTTGCCTTCTATGCCGTAGTTGCCGATAGAGAATTGGTCGTAAATAGTGCCGTCGATGTTTTTACCGTAAATAAGCAGGCTGCATCGACCTTTGTAGTCAAGAATATAGTTTTCTTCGGGCACAAATAGGGCGGTGTCGGCACGCCCCGCGCGTGATATTTGGAATACCTGGTGCATGAACAGGCGAATATTATGATAGTTATCAGAGTGATTCTGTACAGTAATGCGGCGGCAAAAAGCGTTAAAATCGCAGTCCACGAAGTCATTAAATACCAGTTCAATGCCGTAGCCATCGTGGATCATGTGCACGTTGCTAATCATAGCCTCAGCCTCAAAGTTGACTTCAGTGCGCCAGCCACCATCACCAACCCAGCTAAAGGAACCATCCACCCATACGCCAATTTTATGGTGCACACTTCGTGATGTCGTAAGATTGTCTAGTCCAACATAGGGGTAGTAGAAGTCGTGTACCAGACCTTGTTCGTTGAGCCCCACCGTTAGGCTGCCGTTTCCTAGCATTACCGCTCTAGCCATAAGCTTATTATACCGCAAAACCTTTCTGCATAAGCCTATATCGCATGTCATGGTAGGCATTCATAAAGGCGATAAAAGCATCGTAGGGGTTTTGGTAGGGGCTAAAGTAGGCATGAATGTCGCCATCGCGAAACCATTTAGTGCACATATAGTAAAAGTGGTCAGAAGTTTGCAGGCGTCGCCAGTCGGCAATTAATGCCAAATCATTGGTTTGCATTACAGGGCCTTCTAGCTCATACAGAGCCTGGATAGCCTGAGTTTGCATGCGATTACCCAACCAGGCGCTTAGGTCGCGCTCGGTGTCCGCCCATGTAGTCGTAAAAGGTGTGTCTACGACGTCCGCTGGCTCAAACGCATCAATAACTTCACTAACTGTCATGAAGCTGTTGCCCTCAGTCTTGAGCCATTGTTGCGGCAGGCTTTCAAGGAAATCAAAAATGCCAGACTCTTCCCATTGGTGCTCGCCAAAGGTTTCGTAGTCCATAAAAAGATTAAAGTTAGTGGCGTTGTGTGTACTATTAAGCCAGTGTGTAAATTTATCGGCAGTGAGTGGCCATTCGGCCCAGTCGCGGTCACCAAAGCGGAAGGCGATATCGTCACTCAGTTTATAGTTTTTTAACAGTAGCCGGGTATTTTGAGTGTAACTGGGGCGGTATACAAAATTAGGGCTGCGCCAGCCAAGCACTTTATCCCATCCCTCGGCTAGCACACCCTTATAGCCTGCCTGATCGGCCCAGTAGGCAACGTCGTTATTAAAGCTTAACTCAGTGTTGCGGAATACTTTGGGTGTCTGGCCAAAAACTTCCTGAACTTTAGCGCGGTGCATGGCTACTTGGGCTTCAAACTCTTTGCGGGAGTAAAAGAAGGCCAAGCTATGGTGATACGTTTCGGCAACAATTTCTACGCGGCCAGTGGCACACAGGTCTTTAAAACTCTGTAAGGCTTCTGGTGACCATTTTTCGAGCTGTTCTATGACGGTACCAGTAATTGACAGGCTCAGGCGAAATTCGGGGTGCGTTTGGAGCATTTTGAGCAGGCGCGCATTAGTAGGCAAGTAGGACTTTTGGGCTACTTTATGAATAATACGTTCGTTACTGGTATCTTCGTCATATTTGGCGTCAAAGTAATCATGGTTTACGCCGGCATCAAAAATAGAATAATGCCGGACACGATAAGGCTGATGTACGTGCAAGTACAGCACTATAGCCTTACTCATACCGGCAATATCCTTTTTTGTTTGTGATGATGGTAAATGCCGAACAATGTGTCGGCCGCCCTATCCCAATTGAGACGATTATATTCGGCTTGGGCATTTTGCAGCAGCTCATCGCGAAGACTGTCGTTGCAGACTACGGCAGTAATTTTATCCGCCATGGCGTGCACATCCCAAAAATTAACTTTAAGGCTATTGGTGATCACCTCTGCCACGCCAGATTGTTTGCTCATGAGTACTGGGGTGCCATAGCCGATGGCCTCGAGTGCGGTAAGTCCAAACGGTTCAGATATAGAGGGCATAACAAATAGATCTGCAATAGCATATGAATCACGCCAGCGTTTACCACGCTGGAAGCCAGTAAAGGCAACGTTCTTTGATATGCCCAGGTCGGCTGCAAGTGTAATGAGTTCAAAATATTGATCACCGCTACCCACAAATACAAACATGGTTTTTGGTGCACGTGCCACTACTTCTTTGGCAGCATATAGCAAGTTAACGAGATTCTTTTGTACGGTTAGACGGCCCAAGTTAACAACCATGCGCCAGCCTTGTTTTTTAAGCTCGCTCAGGTATGCGTATGAGTTCGAGCTATCGAGTGGTTCAAACATTTCGGGGTCAATGCTATTGTGCACCACTTCAATTTTGTTGGCAGGAATATCGTAGTCTTCGATGATCATGTCTTTAGTGTGCTGGCTGACTGCTACGATACGGTCAGCCATGAGTAGTGCGATTGATTCTATTTCGCGTACCAAAGGATTACCGGCATTACCACCAGCGCGGTCACGCTCTATGGAGTGCAAGTGAATTACCAGCGGCAGGCCAGTCTGCTCTTTGGCACGCAGGGCAGCCCTAAAAGTTAGCCAGTCGTGGGCATGAATAACGTCAAATTCTTGGCCACAGTCTTGGGTAAGCTTGGCGACGGCTTTTTCGTAGTATTGCTGTTGGCCAAAGATATCAATTGTTTCAACGCGGCCATCTGGATGAGTGTAGGTGTGGCTTTCGTAAGCGTTTTGACCGGGGCTAATACGTACACCCCTGGGCTGTGCGGGCGTAACTTTCATGAAGTTAATATTGTGGGCCGCATCGTAGGGCACCATAAACTCAATATCAGCACCCTTTTTAGCGAGTGCTTTGCACAGTTGATAACAGGCTACCCCCAAACCGCCGCTATTGTGTGGAGGTAACTCCCACCCCAGCATGAGTATTTTCATATACGTTTTTCACACCCTATGTACTAAGCTGCATTATACTGGGGGTCGCCTATTAGCACAACCTTTTTATATGGACATGTGCTGTAAATCAACAGGCAGCTTTAGGTACTGCCCATAACGCTCGGCTGCCGCCTGGATTTCGGCACTTCTGGCGATAGGGATTGTAGTAAATGGATCAAGCTTAATGGTAACTTTTTTAGCGCTAATTGTTCGTTTCCAGGTGCCTACGACCTGGCCGTCAAGCACAATGGTCGGCATAAACATGCCATTACTACCAGGTACAATTTTAGAAAAATGATCTGCATGGAGTGCGGCCGAGCGATCGGTGTAGCCCAGTAGGTATTCGTCGAAGCCAGGTAGCAATAATACAGAGGACAAGTCAGTGTAAGTAAGCTTTTTGCTAAACCAGTATTCGGTATTCTCAAATAGTACTGATTGTAATTGGTCACATATGTGCTCTAGGGCAGCGCGTGCATCGCTGAGTTTAAGTCCGCTCCACCACGCGAAGTCTTTAACGGTGGCCGGGCCATGACTTTGGAAATATCTAGTAGCAAGGAGCGTAATGGCCTCCTGGGTTGACGGTAGTTGCTTGGGCTCTACCGGCAGACCTATAAATGTAGGCTGCTTGCCATGCAGTGGGCCTACGGCTAACATGCCGTGTTGGGCAGCCCACCATATTATGTGATAACCACGCTGATCTTGAGTGGCGATGCCGTGCTTTTCTAGGGCGTCCATAAGATCCTTGCGAGTAGTAGGGCCTTGCTGCTCACACACTGCAGTGGCGAGTATTTGTGCGCCGTCTTGCAAGATTTTGTCAGTTAAGCCCAGTTGTTTGTGGCGGCTAGCGGCGCTAGCTAGGGGCCTGGCAGTTGTAGCCCTGAGCATCCAATGCACGTCTTTAGGCGGCGTAAAGTGTAATGTGCCACGCATCGGCCAAGTGCGGATAATTTTGCCCTCAGCCACGGCTGTTTCAATGTCAGCCTCAGTAGTGGTAGAACTCACCCGCAAGGCGAGCGACCACTTAGCCCCTGGATAGTCTTGGGCTTGCATGGCGCCCATCCACGTCACAACTGCCTCTGGCGACGCTGCTGGTGACGGAACAAGGCGTTGGCTTACAAGCCTAAGCTGCGCAATCTCATGTAAGGTCATGAGTACTAGTATACAATCAATTCGTTGCTAAGCGAGCGGCTAATTACTGCTGGTCTGGGCGGTGGGGGCTTTGGTGGCAGCTACCCGGTGACCAGCAATGGAGGAGAGGACTGCGTATTTACCCAGATAGCGCTGCACTCTTCTTAGATAGTGAGCGAAAAGTCCTTCTGCATGTTCTGCGCCGCATGTAGTAAGTATGTTTTGCATGGCGGTCTGTAGTGGTAGGTCGCCGGAATTTTTGGTTAGGCTGAGGGTTCGGGCAGCTATTTCAATAGCCATCGTTGTATTTTGCTCAGAAAGACGCTGCGTTGCATCCATTAAGAATGAGGCAACCATTTCGGGCCGATCTGTTTGTTTGAGTAATTTGCGGAGTGAAGTTTTGGCGCCGGCGGGATCGTGCGATGCTAGAGAAAAAAGAGCACTATATTGCGCTTCGCGGTGTGGCTCGAGCTTGCCGATTAACTCGTTAGGCTTGAGGTCTTTAGTAGGGCCAAAGGCATCAAAATATTGCATAACCGAAGCTGACCAATCTGCATTATCATGAATTTCTGGAATAATCGCACTTGCAATCTGCGCTTGGCCGTTGCCTATTGCGGCTCGGCTGGCGTAGGCTAGTACTTCATCACGTGCTAGATGCGCTTGGCCATTTTGTATGGCAGTTTGCTGGTGTAAGTCAGCTACATTTAAGATAAGTTTGGAAGGTGTGGCAGCATAAGTGTCGAATTGGCCTTCGAGAGTCTTGTCGCTCAAGCTATGCACTTCAGAAAGTTGCGTAACTAACTCGTCCATGAGCCAGTTTTTGGCCTCGTCAGATAAGGACGGGTCTACTAAGGCACTGAGTGCAAACTTCTCAAAATTAAAGTGAGTTTGCATGCTAATTGGCTCGTCATTTGTTTCAAGTGCGTGCTGCAGTCGAGCAAACAGGCCTTGTTTTTGGCTATGTGTCGCGACTTCCATGAGTGCATGTCCTCGATCAAGGAGATAGCCTTCGCCCAGCTCATCGAGCGTAGCATCGGATGCTTCGATATGTGGCGGTATACCGTGCGGAGTACCCGAACGCTGGGTTGGGACTGCCTGTTTTTGAGCCCTATGATACGTAAGAGCAAGTTCGGTTCGATGCATGGCAGAAACACCATATTTGCTAATCCATACCTGTGGTGGCACGCCAACCGAGGCACAGCTTGCTATGACTGCCTCAAGCGGGCCAATAGGTGAATGTGTCAGCATACTATGCAGCTTATCGCTAGCAGCTACGTCACCGGCAGTACTACCGTAAAACAGTAATTTAGCCAGAGGCGCTCGTAGCTCTCCGCCGGCAAAGGGGTTACGAGCCGCAACCTGCGAAGCGTAGTTAAAGGCATAGCTTTGCCACTGCGCAAATTCTTCTAGATGCCCCTCGGAAACTGAGGCCCGCCCGAGCTCGGCGATACTATCTAGTACACGAGGGGTTTCATGGAGGGGTGCGGTTGTTGGTGCTAGGTCTGGGTGTGCAAGAACGGGAGCGAGGCAATCAAAGGTATAACCGGTGACGCTCTGTGGAGCGCCCCTTTCAGCGAGAGGTTCTGTCATTTAGGTGAATATATACTACACACCTGCATGATGCAATTAAAAACAGCCAGATGTGCAGCGAATTGTTAGGTAATAATTAAATCCGTGTAATTCCGATTAAATACAGCGGTAATGCTACTCAAAAATGCCAAGCTCGAGCTTGTCGTAAATCTCAGCAACAACTGGCTGAAGCTGGCTTTCTAGGTGGGGATCATCGGTGCCAGTGATTCGTTGCCAATCTTGACCTTCACGCAAGGCGGCACGCTCAAGTGCTTCGTCGGGAATGGTGACGTAAAAGTAGTGGTGCATTTCCCATTGCTCATCTTGAGGGCGCTGGGTCATCTCTGACCGCAATGGCACGATATCGCCCGGGTCGATCTCGATACCTAAGGTATCTTGCAGTTCGCGCCAAGCTGTCTCGACGGGAGTGCCGTCGTCTTCTCGAACTTTGCCCGTAAATGTCGTGAGACGGCTGTCTTTGAGTGCTCCAATGACTTCACCGGATTCGGTAACAAGAAGCGCTGCCGTATACTGACGTTGTATCTGTTCAGGATCAGGGGTTTGTGTGTCGTTCATGGTACTATTTTATCAAATTATTCAGATTTCCAGAGCATGGCACTAACTAACAAGACGAGCGCAGCCAGCACAATTGCGCCGCCAGTTGCTAGGCCCGCATAAAAGGCAGCAATAAGCCCCAAAATTACGGCAAACATAGCGCTGGCTATAGCTACAGCGATTGTCCTGCCAAAGCTTCTGGTAAATTGGCTGGCGGTTACCACTGGCATAACCAGCAGGGCACTCATAAGTAAACCACCTACAATTCGCAAGCTAAGTACCACAATTAGAGCCGTAAGGGCGGCAAGCATATAATTGAGTAGGGTTACTTTGTATCCGGCGATACGAGCGCCGTCTTCGTCGAATGCAATATGCATGAGTCCTCGGTAGTTGCAGCCGACCAACACAAGGCAAAGGGCACCGGCAATAGCGAGTAAAATCACATCAAGTTGCGAGGTTGTAGTAATGCTGCCAAATAGGTAGCTCGAAAAGTCGGCGTTAGCCCCGTGGGCAAAATTGGCAAGCACTACAGCCAACGCCAAACCACTGCTCATAAGTATAGCTAGGCCTATGTCACCGCTTATATGCTTTTTTTGACGTAGCCACTCAAGTAAGAGCGCGCCTGCTACAGTGGCTGGTATGGCGATAAACACGGGAGACGCACCAAACAGTAAGCCTGCACCAACGCCGGCAAGGCTTACATGGGCCAGGCTATCGGCAATTAACGAGTAACGCCGTGCGACTAAAAAACTACCTAGTACTGGCACCGTTACGGCCACGATAAGCCCTGCTAGTAACGCCCGCACCATAAAACTGTACTGAAATATCTCAGGCATGATCATCTCCGTGAACTTCTAGGGCGTGGTTATGGTGCAAGTGTCGGTGTTGCTTTTGGTAGTAATCAGGCATATAGGTATCCGTTTCAAAATGTTCGGGAGGGCCGTCGTACAAGACAGCTTGATTAAGGCAGATGACACGCGTTACGAGCGTGAGGGTGGCGTCTACGTCGTGCGACACCATAACGATGGTAATGCCTTGTTCTTGCAGTCCACCCAGAAGTGCGTAAAATTCTGCCTGCGAGTGCTCGTCGATGCCAGTAGTTGGCTCATCCAAAAATAAGATATCGACATTTGCAGCTAAAGCCTTGGCAATGATAACGCGTTGTTGCTGGCCACCTGAAAGGGCCGTAAAGCGTTTGGTAGCATACTGGCTCATGCTAACTTTTTCGAGCGCTTCTTTTGCGCGTTGTTGCGAACCTTGGGCACCCAGTAAAACAACTTCAGCGACGCTTACGGGTACAAGGGCATTATATTGGTTGCCTCGCTGGGGTACGTAGGCGATAGTTGCGTCATGGCGCGTTACTGTGCCGGTCGTGGGCCGCATAAGGCCTAGCGCAACTTTGAGCAAGCTTGTTTTGCCGGCTCCGTTAGGGCCAACCAGTCCGATAAATTCGCCGCTATGTAGGCAAAATGAGATATCCTTTAGGATGTTTTCATTACCAATGCTCAGCGAAACGTTATCTGCGTCAAGCAATAACTTTTTACTGACATGCAAGGGCAGTGCGGAGGTTGGCGAGGTTTTGCTTTTGGATAGTAATGTAGTTCTGGCCATGTATTTGCTCTTTTGTGTTTACTCTTTCGATAGGATTGAATACTAAGGTTTTAGCACCTGCTTCTGCTGCTATTGTATCGGCCAGACGCTGGCTGGCCAAGTTTTCAAAAAATACGTAGTGAATATTTTTGGTGCGCACAAGGTTAGCAAGCTCAGAAAGCTTTGCTGGCGAAGGTTCATCTTCGGGGCTGAGGCCAGAAATCGAATTTACCGTAAAGTTATAGCGGCTGCTAAGGTAGCTCATAGCTTGGTGTGATGATATAACATTGTGCTGCTGGCAATGAGCGAGACCTAGACGGAACTGCGTGTCGAGGTCAGAGAGTTGCGTTACTAAGGTGTTGGCGTTTGCGGCATAGTCTTTGCTGTGCTCTGGGTCAGCACTACTCAGGCCATACTGGATATTACGAACTATTTGCTGTGCGAGCACTGGGTCGAGCCAAAAATGTGGGTCTACTTGTTGGTTAGCATGTTCGGTTTGGGCACGACTTTCTTCTTCGGCCGTTACGGCTTTAGTAGAAATATCTTTGCTTGCCTTGACTGCGGTATGCGAGTAGCTGGGTAAGAATTTACCAACCCAGGGTTCCAAATGGCCGCCATTATAAACAAATACTTGCGCTTTTTGCGCTGCAATAATGGCCTGGGGCGATGGGTCAAATTCGTGTGGCTCATTGTCGCCAGCAATATTAGTAACCGTAACGTGTTTGCCTCCGACCTGCTTGGCAAAGTCATACAATGGGTAGTAGCTTGCTGCAACACTCAGCGTATTGTTTTGTGCTTGATCTCGATTGTTTGCTAAAAGGATAACCCCGGCCGTTGCTATGACTAAAAGGGTAATAGCTGCAATTTTCTTTATTGATATCATATATTTCACTTTCTACCCCAATAATATGATACAAAGTACATGTTTTGCAAAACTGTCGCAGAACAAGCAATCATTTGCGACAATTGCGAAAAAATTGCAATTCGTGCTATTCTAAGAAGTACTATGGATAGCGACGCTAACGCTCTACTGCAAAAAATACTCAAAGACAACAACTACAGCATGACTAAGGCTCGCCGCGTGGTGTGCGAACTTTTGTGGCGGCGCGAGCCACAGTCGATGCATGACCTCATTGCATTATCTAAAGGCAGACTCGATCGTGCGAGCTTGTATCGGGTTATTGCCCTGTATGAACAACTCGGCATTGTGCAGCGCATTTATATTGGCTGGAAGTACAAAGTTGAGCTAAGCGATATATTCTCGCACCACCATCACCACATTAGCTGCTTATCATGTGGCAAAATTGTTGCCATAACTAACGAAGACCATATTGAACATCTTATTGCCGGAATCGCCCAGAATCATGGATTTACCGCTCAGCAACACCAGCTAGAAATTAGAGGCTACTGCGCTTCTTGTGTCGCCAGGCAAGCCACAGCTAACTAAGAGACGTTTTTTGGCGGCTTTGATTGTGTCGCCAAACAAGTTCGATGGCAATAATGCCAAGGCCGCTTACAAGTATCGGCACAGGCAAATACGCAGCTAAGATATCAAACTGCGCAAGCTGCCGAGCAAACGGCACGTACAGCAGGGCTGCAAAGGCCATACAGAGTGCGCCGACTAACACCACCTTCCAATACTGCAGCGGCCGCGCAAGACACACAAGTATCCATGAGCCAAGTATCATTACAATTATCGATGCCATAGTACTAGCTACTTCCTCGGGCCCACCACGGCCTACTATAGCCAAGTGACTAACAAAGATTGCCGCAGCAATTACCACGCCCACCGGCACCGAAAAGCGCAACACCCGCCCCAAAAAGCCAGAGATATACCGACGGTTATTAGGCGCCAGAGACAGCAAGAACGCCGGAATGCCAATTGTTAGAGCCGATAATATAGTGATGTGGCGCGGCAAGAACGGGTAAGGAAAGGCAGCAGCAGTGACAGCCAAAGCCAGCATGAGTGAGTACACATTCTTAATAATAAAGAAGCTCGCTACGCGCTCTATGTTAGCAATTACGCGGCGACCCTCAGCCAGTACTAAAGGCATGTGCGAGAATTTGTTGTCCAAAAGTACTAGTTCGGCAATAGACCGCGTTGCTGGCGCTCCAGTACCCATAGCGATGCCGATATCAGCATCTTTTAGGGCCAGCGCATCATTAACACCATCACCGGTCATGGCGACTACGTGGCCCTTGGATTGCAAGGCTTTTACCATAGCTCGTTTTTGATCTGGGTTAACGCGGCCAAACACGCTATGTTTTTCGAGCAGTTCGGCGAGTTCGTGCGTTTCTACAGGTAACGAGCGGGCATCGAAAGCGGTTTGCTCAGAAGCACCAACGGCTTTTGCAATTGCCGCTACAGTGCGTGGACTATCGCCGGAAATAATTTTGAACTGTATGCCTTGTTCCGCAAAAAAGCGAAGCGTTTCGGCAGCATCATCACGGATTTTCTCGCTCAACACCAAAATAGCTGCTGGTATACGTTTGTGGGGCAGGGCGTTATTGGTGGGCGCGTCGGTCGCTTGTAGCAGTAATAGCACTCGTTTGCCTTGTTGAGCGAGAGTATCAGCCTGCTTTCTTACGGGGTCTGCCTCGTTACTAAGTGTCATTTCTGGTGCGCCCAGTACCCAATGTGTTGAACCAATACGGATTGCACTCCATTTTCGGGCCGAAGAAAACGGCACGGTAACAACAAAAGCTGGTGCTGGTAGCTGGTGAGCATCTTGAATTGCTTGCAGTGTAGGTGAAGTAGCCTCGGAACTAAATGCCGCTAATATAGGACTAAGCTCTGCTTGAGTGTGGTCAGCAACAGTAACCAGCTCGTCGAAGATAATTTTACCCTCTGTGAGTGTGCCAGTTTTATCAAGGCACATTACGTCAACACGCGCCAAGCCCTCTACGGCAGGGAGTTGCTGTACAAGCACTTTACGTTTAGCTAGCGCCAAGGTTGCAAGCATAAAAGTAAGCGAGGTTAGTAGTATGAGACCTTGCGGAATCATGCCGTCAATGGCGGCCGTGGAACGCACTACAGCCTCGCGCCAGTCGTTGCCGCTACGGACAATTTGGCCCCAAATAATAATGGGCGCTACGATCAAAATGGTCCAGCTAATATATTTGAGCAACTTGTTGGTACCCTCGACCAATTCTGATCGGGCAACGCTAAAACGCTTAACCTGCTGGGTGATGCTGTGAGCGTAGGTTTCAGCCCCAACGGCTGTCGTTTGAAAGTAGCCCTTACCGGCAACTACAATCGAACCTGACCTCACTAAATCAGCCGACTTTTTATATATTGGGTCTGATTCGCCGCTAAGCAAGGACTCGTCAACCTCAAGCCCCTCAGAAAATAGCACACTGCCGTCAGTAGGGATTTGATCGCCAGTGCGTAGTCTCAGCACATCATCGAGTACGATTTCTTTGGCTGCAATGTGCAGGTGTTTACCATTGCGCACAACGGTGGCAGTGGGGGCATGCAAAATAGCTAGAGCGTCTAGAGTGTGCTTAGCACGCAGCTCCTGAAAAATACCAATAGCACTGTTAATAATGGCCACGCCACCAAATAGTGCATCAACTGGCGAGCCAATACTTACTACAACAATGGTCATTATGGCCACTATGGCGTTAAAACGTGTAAGAATGTTTGACCGTAAGATACTACTGAGTGAACGGCTCGTTTGCTCCTGGGTATCATTAGTCTGCCTAGCGGCTATGCGCTCTGAAAC
The DNA here is from genome assembly GCA_964494765.1 of uncultured Candidatus Saccharibacteria bacterium. Taxonomy (GTDB): domain Bacteria; phylum Patescibacteriota; class Saccharimonadia; order Saccharimonadales; family UBA4665; genus CAMLQK01. Next base: position 128,416 of record CAZBRP010000001.1, on the reverse strand, counting down.
CTGCTGACTGTTAAGTCCAACAAACGGTAGTTTGGAGTGTTTGTTGGCTGCTTGATCCATAGTTGCATGATACCTTTATTTAGCTAGGGCTGCCAGCTATTCATGCGCTGCAAGATTTTTTGAATGTGTGATGAAGGCGTCCACTCCGGCTGATGAATGATCTGGGCTTGGTAACGGCCAGCATCTCCCAATGCCCGAGCATCTGTTTTGTTGTTCCGGATAATGGCTTCTATTTCTTCTTCGGGTGTTTTAAATGGCCCCAAAACTTGCACGGCAACTTCACTGGGGACAACATAGGTGGCGCGTTCGCCCTCTAGAGTCTCTAATACAAACCAGTCGCGCTGTTGGTCGTCGCGGCACTTGATAATAAAGTAGCGGTCACGAACGTCATTAGCTACCTCTGCAAAGTATAAGCCGTAGCTCTGGTTACCAGTTTGCTCGCTTAGTGCAGTAGCTTGAGCCAAGAAGTATTCCACTACGCGAGCGCGCTGCCTTACGAGCGTGTCTTTTGTGCGATGAATTAACTCATCAATCCCAGACTTAGCAGTTTCAGAATCAAGACGGTAGTTTTTGATTCTGTCCGATTTTTGCTCACGTGCCTCGGGCGGCAAGGCAACTCGGCCAAGCTGCTTGGCCAGCGCATATAAGCGCTTACGCGGGTCAGCGTTTAGCTCGTTGTCCAAATCGTTTTTGCAGGTTAATACCGTCTGAGTTTCCTCGATGGCCTGCTTGGCTTTGTGCGGCCAGTGCTGGGTGAGCATGTTGGCTACCGCCGACCAGTTATTGCGCATCCATTCAAGCATCATATCTAGTGATAGCACTTGATCGGGAGTTTCTACGATTAACTCCTCTAGTTGGCTATCTGTCTCTACCAGCCTTTGGAATATCGTACGCTCAGATAGCAGTAGCTCGCGCAATCTCTCGGGCTCAGCAGCATGCGCACGACCCATTTTTTGGATGCCAAATATAGTGGCAGCCAAGCGCTTGCTAAACAGCGTTCCGTCCATGCCGTCTGGAGTAACGAGGCTAGAGTCATCCAAGCGAACATCGTGCAAGACTGCTCTAATAAATGGTCGGTAGTCGCTTTTCTCTAGCTTGCCTGGTATGTGAAAAGGGTGCATGAGCCTTGCGTGGCGTTCACGTAGTGCTGCGGCCTGCTCCGAAAGTCGCTCTATTTCGATCTTATTATCAGGCGGTGGTGCCTGCTCAACAACAAAGATCTTAGGAGGCTTGGGTTGCGGCCTCATACCGTACGTAAAGGGCACGTACCCGCGCTGCATCTCTTCCCACGAATTGTAAGATTGAATAACATTCTGCGCCGCTAAACGCTTATCAGCATCAATAGAATGGAGCATACGTGAAGATTGCATTGCCTCAAGGATACGAGGGGCGCCCATGTGCGCAAATTTGCCTTTAGGTGTGTGTTGAGCGCGCAAAAGTCGATTGGCTACCGGATTGCCACGACACAAAAACAGACCCAGTGTTGCTAACTGGATAGAGCTTCTTTCTATCATTACTTCAACATAAGCGTCTAGGCTAAGTATGGCTAAGGCAGCTTCGTCAGTATCAGAGCCGAACCTTTCAAGAAGCCGTTCGTTGCTTGTTTGCAGCGCATACTGGGCGGCAATGCTAAGGCTGCATGTCTGGGCTGTAGTAGCGACACCAACCAGTACCGCGTAGGCGTCGCTATTCATGCTCTCCGCAGTATATGTTTTGTCCCATTCGCTAGTCTTGAGATTCTTGGTTCTTTCTACGATAGCGCCAAGACGGTGACCAGTACGCCAGAACTTCTTATAATCATCCTCAGTAAGATAATCTTTAGGCTGGGCAACAGATGCCACATCTTGAAGTTCTAGCGCAAGAGGCACAAAATCTAGCGGCTGCGTATTGGCGTGCCGCAGCAATTCTTGGCGATTAGTGGTGGATGGAGGGGCAAACTCGGACATTTAACCTAGAGTATACGATTACCAGTATTAATCAAGTATAATAGCCTTCATGACTATGTACAAAAATGCTCGTGGTGGAGCACAAAAACTCGACAATACAACGCGCCCCCAAGATGATTTCTTTGGTCACGTTAACAATATTTGGCTCAGCCAAAACCCAATCCCAGACGACAAAAGTCGCTGGGGAACATTTGATGTGCTGCAAGATGAGGCCTGGAAAAACCTGCGCACCCTATACGATGCCCTTCACGACAGTCAAGATCTAAAGGCTGGTTCAGTTGCTCAACAAATCTGCGATTTATACTATACAGCCATGCATATGGACTCGCTCGAAGCGCAGCACCTTGCTGACATACGAAAAGTAATGGCACAAATTGATGCTGTTGCAGACGCCGATGGCCTTGCAACATGCCTAGGGACTGTGCAGTCAATTGGCGTTGAGGCGCCATGGAACATCTGGGTAGATAGTGACAATAAGGACAGCACTAAGCACCTGCTACACTTTAGCCAAGATGGCCTTACGCTGCCAAACCGTGACTATTACTTAGGTGATGATCAAACCATGGTCGATATTCGCCAAGCCTATCGTAAGCACCTCACCGATGTGCATGCATTCTTTCCGGAGCTCGCACCCGATGCTCAGGCTTTTGTAAAAACTATCTTTGATTTTGAGCAAACTATAGCCAAACATTCTCGTACCGAAGCTGCTTTACGTGACATAGAAGATAACTACCACAAGACTGCTTTTGAGCAGGTTAAAAATGATTACCCGGCGTTTAACTGGCAGGCCTACGCTGACGCACTAGGCTGGCAACCAGACGACAAGATTAGCATCGACCAACCGGAATTCTTTGCCTTTATTAATCAGCAGTTTGCCGAAACACCCCTAGACACCTGGAAAATCTATCTAAAATGGCATTTTTTGGTGCGCTACTACAGCCGCATAAGTGAGAAATACGCGGCACTCAAGTTTGAATTTTTCGGCATTACCTTGAGTGGTACAAAAAAGATCATGCCCATTTGGAAGCGAGCAATGCACGTTGTTGACGAGGCAATGGGCGAAGCAGCTGGCAAGCTGTACGTTGAACGTTATTTTGCAGGGGACGCCAAACAGCAAGTGCTCAAGCTTGTAGAAATGGTGCGCAAAGCATACGCTGCTCGTATTAACCGCTTGCAGTGGATGGATGAAAAAACCAAAGAATACGCGCTCACTAAGCTGAATAACATCAAAGTCTTGGCTGGCTACCCTGATATTTGGCGTGACTATTCCGGCCTAGAAGTAGGTCGCACATCATTAATCGCCAATATCATGGCTGCTGAGCGCTATAACAATAAGTATTACCTCGGGCGCCTACACCAGCCCACATCGCGTGATGAATGGTTTATGTTCCCTCAGACCGTTAACGCCTACCACGATCCAAACCGCTTAGTATTGTGCTTTCCGGCTGCAATTTTACAGCCACCGTTTTTTGACCCTGCTGCTGACATTGCCGTAAAACTGGGTGGTATCGGTGCCGTTATTGGCCATGAGTTTACACACGGCTTTGACGACCAAGGCTGTCAATTTGATGCCGAAGGCAACGTGCGCATTTGGCAGACTGATGCAGACCGCAAAGAATTTGCCGAGCGTGCCAATATAATCATCGAACAGGCCGATAAATACGAAGTATTACCTGGGCTACATATGCAAGGTAAGCTAGTGATCGGCGAAAGTATCGCTGATTTGGGCGGTGTTGAGATTGCCTTTGAGGCGCTGCAAACGTATCTTGAATCAAATCCCGGCGAGACTATAAATGGGCTAACTCCTCAGCAGCGCTTCTTTATTGCTGGTGCAGCTTGTGAACGCGATGCTACACGTGATGAAAAGAAGCGCGAATACGCGCTAACCGACCCGCACCCTGATAGCATGTTCCGCGTAAACGGCATTTTGCAGCATGTTAATGGTTTTTACGAAGCTTTTTCTGTGGTAGATGGCGACAAGCTTTTCCGCGCCGAAAAGGACAGAGCACGTATCTGGTAGTATCACGTGTTGGCTACTTTGGCTTGCGTCGACTTCGTAATCTATCGTAAGATATTTTCTTATGGAAAAAATAAGTGGCGCCCAGCCGGAGCAATTCTTAGCAGAAAATACATCACACCTGAGTACGCTACGCCGAGGCCGCACTGTATCACTCGTGGCATGCGCTGCCTTGTTAGTAAGTGGCTGTGAACTTACTGGTTCGCCAGATAGTCAGCCCATAGACAAGGGCAGGGTGTCAGCCACTCCACTACCGCCGCACACCCCGGGTTGCCTCCAGCCAACAGTTCAAGAACTCATAGAAACACGAAAACAACTCAATTCGCCCGATGCGCCACAAGTAGTCGCAAACGGTAATTATAACAGTGCTAAGCTATTGCCAGATGGAGCACCTCTTTTAGGAGATGCTGACTTCCGTTATTGGCAGCACGTTGTGGCCAATAATCATGGCTTTAATCTGGCCGATTCGCCTACAGGCAAAGGGTCACAGTTAAGTCACGAGGAGCGCGACGCCCTGGCCAAAAACCCGCATGACGCGCTGGCTGGGCTAAGTATATTTGCTAAAAACTACAGCCTTGGTATTGCAATTCCCGTACATCAATCAGAGCTTAAAGGGCTAGATGTAAGCCCTGTGAGCAACGAATTAGTTAGCGGTGGTTACGAAGTTGGCTCTAGCATCATGAAACTGCGTGATGAGCTTGAAAAGTACCCCACAGACATGTTTAAGCGCTTAGGTATTAATAAAATCGCCCTTGTTAAGGGCAACGAAGATGTTGAGCTGCCAAACGGTAAGAAAATCAACGTTGGTGGTCAAGTCCACTTTAAGTATCATCGTGATACGATTTTTGTCGATATTTACAGCGCAGACGTACTAGACCATGAGATATGGCACACTGCTGACTTTGCAATGGGCTGTGGCACGTATAGTGATGTGGCCTATACAGAGCTTAACGACGGCGTGGCTATATATGCCAACGAAACGCCAAAAGACGTATACAGCGCTTCAACTTTTTGGAAAAAGAACCAAGATCGCAAAAATCGTGGCCTACCGCAGCTTGACCCAGCAGACGTATATACTACTACAGACTACGGCCTTACAAACGAGCTGGAGGATAAGGCCGAGGTGGGCAAACATCTAACTGACGGGCAGGCATTCGCTGAAGTCTGCACCAGAGGCGAAGCTCGTGTTAAAAGCAAAGCAGTGCTTTTACTAGCACGACTTCGTAAATGGTACCCAGGCTTTGGAAGCTACCTTATGAGTACAGGCGATCATTGCAGTATTAGATCTGATTAGCCGCGAGTAAGAACTGCGAGACGTTGGCGCATGCGTTCTGGGCCCATTACCAGAAGTACTTCGTGCAAGTTTGGACTGCGGTTACGGCCAGCAAGTGCAATGCGAAGTGTCATGGCAACATCTGCAACCGAACCTTTAAACTGGTCGGGATTCTTGCGGTATTCACGGGTGTCTGGAGTAAAGCCTAGCTCTTCGCCAAGGGCTTTAAGTTTTTCAAACCATACATCTTGGGGATCAGATGCATCATATGAAGCCAAGAAAGCGTTGGCAATTGCAGCGCGGTCTGAACTGCTAATTTTAGCAATTTCGGTTTGCTCTATATCCTTGATAGCCTCTTGATAGAAGGTGTCAAAGAAGAACCCATAGGCTTCGCGAATGTCCGATAATTTGGCAATATCTTTACGATTGTTGCCTTCACGTTCGATAGAAAATACTCGTATAGCGTAATCGGCGTCGGCCTTTAGGGCCTCAGCGAGCTGTTTATCGTAATCATTAGCCCACGTTAGTGCATACTCGTATAGCTGCTCAGGTGTAATACGTGCCAAGAACTGACGGCTTACATCATCGAGCTTCTGAATATTGAATAATGCACCTGAGTTAGTAGGCATTTTAGTTATATCAAAAGGGAAGTTGGTGTAGGGTTCATGAGGATTGTTAGTGCGCCACTCCTCAAAACTGGCATTTGCCTGATTTAGTAGGTATTCGATAACCGCGTGCGTAGGATAGCCCTGCTCGAAGTAAAAGGCAACGCCTGCTTCGGGGTCTTTTCGTTTGCTTAGCTTACGACGTGAACTACCCACCATTTTTTGGATAGGTGCGTAGTGCGCGTAGCTGAAAGGCGCGATACCCAACGCCTCGGCAAGTTGGACGTGAAGCGTAGCTGAAGCCAGCCACTCGTCGGCACGTACAACTGTGGTGGTACCCATAAGATGGTCATCTACAACGTGTGCCAAGTGATACGTTGGCAATCCGTCTGCCTTCATAACAACTATATCGTTATCGTTTTGAGGATATTCTTTATTACCACGCATAACATCTTTAACGACAGTTTTTTGCGCAATATCGCCCATGTTGCGGAAACGGATAACAAAAGGCTTGCCGGCATCAAGTGCCGCAGCTACATCGGCTTCACTACGGTTGCGCCATACTGCCCATTGGCCGTAATAGCCAGGGCGAAGCTTTTGGGCCATTTGCTGGTCGACAGTAGCTTTCTGCTCTTCTGGGGTTACAAAACAAGGATAGGCCGTACCTTCGTCAAGCATCTTTCGTACATAAGCATGGTAGATTTCTTCACGGTGGCTTTGAGTGTACGGGCCATAGGAGCCAAGCTCGCCCTTGCGAGTTGGGCCTTCGTCGTAAGGCATATTAAACAGACCCAAGGAATCCATAATAAGTTCGCGAGCGCCCTCAACTTCGCGTTTACGATCGGTATCTTCGATGCGTAAACCAAATACACCACCACTTTGGTGGGCCAAGCGCTCAGATATAAGTCCAGCATAAATACCACCGATATGCATAAACCCCGTAGGGCTTGGCGCCACTCGCGTCACCTCTGCACCCTGTGGGAGAGATCGCGGCGGGAATGCTGCCTCAATTTGATCGACGCTCCGAGCTGGCATCGGCAAAAGGCGGTTAATAGTTTCTGTGCTTAGTTTTGGGAATGTTGTAGGCATGATTTGTATGTAATTTAGGCGTCTTTCAGCTTTAATCATACAATGTTTCACATCGAAAGACAAAGTATCTACCCCTTATAAGCTAATGGCCTAAAACCTGAAGCCTGCTATTAAGATTTTGTTAATAATCTTAGCCTTGCGCTACACTAAACATATGATCATAAGTCACGAAATCGCAGCGTATGAACCGCAGCAGGTGAGTCAAGGAATATGGCAAGATCTACATCAAATTTCTGTACGTGCATATAGCGACGCCTTACAACGCCCAGCAGAATGCGTTGAGCACTTTACGCAGGCGCATAATTTTGAAGGCTTTTACGCCCAGCAGCTTGACCCTAACGCTCGACTCGAGCCACAGGCTGAACAGCAATACTACGACCCAAAGGTAGTAATCGCCTATCACAATAGGCAGCCCGTGGGCTATGCTTATGCAGCCAATAATACCTCGGGTGAAACACCCAAGATACGTCAAGCCAAGTACAACTCAATCACTAAGCGACACTTTTGGATTGGCACTATTGTTGTAGACCCCGACCACCGTGCGTACCTCCACAAAGTAAACCAAGAATCAGGGGAGCACCAGCAGCGCGTAGGCATGGCCTTACTACGCAACTTATTATCACAGAGCAACAGATTTCAGCCGGTAGCTGCCTACACGTATCCTGACGAATTTGCACCGGGCAAAAATGCCATACAGCCCGTACTTGAAGCAATTGGTATGCGTAGCACAGGTGAAAGGCTTGTGGACGCCTTTGGTACTGGCCAGAGAGATGCTAGGCTCGTCCGCTTCGGCAGTAATCTAGCCTGGGCCACACGTTTTTAATCTGCGCAAATACCAGCTCTCTACTGCAACCCTATCAGTAGAGAACAACAAGCGACTGTGGCGGCATAGCCTCTACAACTGTGCTAAGAACGGTATGCGGCGACTGGCATGTGCTATACAATGTCGCAAACTCAGGCAGTAAGTCGGTAAGGTTGTTTGGCGCAACAAAAAAGACATCAGCCTGAGGGCGATCGCTTGGCAGTTCGGCAGTAATCTGTGCCTGCTGCATACGGGCTACTTGTTTCGACAGAGCAATCATACGCGCAGCCGTATCGGTGTCCGTACGCGTATCAGCCAGCCGGCGGCATAGCCGCTGCCAATGCTTTTGCACAGCTGCACATGTACTCTGGGGGTCAGTAGTGATTACGAGTGATTTGCCGAATGCTAGGCGCGGCCATAGGTGCACAGCAATATCATGGGCGATAGCATGAGGGCCCTCCGCGAGTCGATATTCCACATATGCAAGTGACATCTAAAATTCTCCAAGCGTTTTACCCTGAGGGTCTACTTTATGTTGCCAGTACTGTTCAACAATAAAGTCTGTCCAACCAATAAATAGTTCGCGTTGGTTGCGCGCATGACTCGTGCAAGCAAAGCGCTGCACACCTTTAAAATCACACATACCAACACTGAGCTCCGAGAGTGATTTGCATTCTCCGCAAATTGTACACTGCTCGACTGCCGACAATTGTAGGCCCTCTGGCCAGGCTACTATGCCCATATTACCTCCCTTATTTATGCGGTTGCTGCAAAAAAAGGACGCAGCAAAAAACCGCATCCTTTAGTAACCGTCCCACCCTTAAAACGAGACGTGCGCAAATAATATCGCAGGTTCGTGGCTATGTAAACGCTACAAGCGTCCCATTTTTCGTAGATCAAACAGTACACACTTAAGCAGCCTATAGGCCGCACGTTGCTTTGCGATATATGGGTGGTCCTCAATCGCACCAACTTGCCGCACATAGGCTGGCGACTCCATGCGTACAGTAGAACAATGGCAGCCTACCCGAGGAGTACTAGCCGTGTAGTTTGGGCGGGGAAGACCGCGAATGTCAATCACACGGTACAGGCACCTTTCAGGATGAAAATTCGTGCCAAGTTTCATAAAAGACTCGAAGGATTGCAAAAATGGTGGTGGTCTACGAATGTAGTCCATATCGATAATTAGTTGGCGTGTCGCTTCAGAACGAGCGTCGCTTGCCGTGGCGCCTATAGCCGACCATTCTTGTAATTCATCGCCAAGCTTTATATAGGCAAATGCGCGGTATGTACCGTCAGGTAGCAGCTGGTCAGAAGTCTGATAGCCTAGATCATGCCGGCGCTGAAGATGAACCATATACCGCTGGGGATTGCTCAATATTCTTTGTTCCACGGCCCTGTCAATAGGCTGGAAGTCTGGAGGAACTTGAAGTCCGGCAACTCGTGAAATAACGCGAACCATTTGTCCGTCTTGCAGTGGATGTTGAGTGTGCTGGGCCAAAAAACTAGCCTCTGCGCCCCCTATCGCTTTAAGCCTCACTAGCATAGTTCCGCCGTATACAGGCTCTACTTTGGCATCGAGTGTGCCTGCATTAACTGCGCTACCAATAACAGTTCGCGCTTTGTGACGATTTTTGAGCAAATAGCCTAAAGCATGCTTTTTGGCTATTTGTGAGTGTGGTGCGGAACCGGCACCAAAGAGGGCTGCGGCCAACTGGCTCGCCGAAGGCTGAGTATTGTCTTCCTGGCTAGCACCTGTATAAAAAGTAGCTGTCGATGACACGTCTGTGGCGTCCTGTTGACGGTTAAGTGCGGCGACGATTTTACCGATCTTGTCGGCTGGGTAGGGGTATTCACGTTGCTCTAAAAATGCTGTCAAATTACACTGGTTTACAAAGTCGACAATGCTACGCAACGGCGAGGTTATCGGGAGATAGGCATAACCCAGCAAATCATGCTGAGTAGGGTATTGGCTATACATTGCTCGTGGAACTGGGTGGCCAAAGTATTGTCTTAATACATCAGATTCGGCAGTAGTATAGCATTCAGGAATGGTAACAGTACGAAAAATACTAGGGATAGCATGCCTAACCACAAACCCAGCTGCTCCAACGTTAGCAGAAATCATTGCCTCGGCAACAAGCTCCCTGGAGGATGATGACACATCTTTTGCGCCGGCCGACGGAACACGTGCATCTAGTGATTCTGGGCACTTCTGTAAACGCCGTTGGCGTAAGCGGTCGCATAGCGGCTTAAGGCGGTCGAGTGTAGCAGACGTTCCTTGGGCGAGAGCCTTGTCGGCCTGGGCATAGGTTATGCCTGAAACGGTAGCTGTATTAAGCGTTAAGTGTGTCTCGCCGGGATACTCTTTTGCATCTACCGGAATATGCACGGTCACAACTGGTCGCTTAGTACTATCCCTAAGGCTAAGTAGGTCGCTACTTAGTATATCTGGCAACAGTGGAACTATTGGCTTATCTTTGAAATATGTTGTTTTGCGACGTTGTTCAGCGGCTGTTCGTATGGCCGGCTGATCATATAAGTGGCTGCCCACATCAGTAATACTTACTTGCAACACCCAGCCTAATGCGCCCAGCCTAAAACTTAAGGCATCATCAACCTCAACAGTCCCGGGGTTATCGATAGCAAGTACATTACCCACAGAAGGGCGCATGAGACTTTTGGGCGTAATACTAAAAACAGACGCCTCTGATAGAGCGTCCACGTCTCTATGTGGCAGAGTAGTAGCTTCCCGCATATAACGCTACGATTATATCTATCTCGCTCGTTACAGGCTAGGGCAATCGTGCTGTGGCCGCCTGGAAAGCCCTGTATGCTGGTTTTGGAGTGCCATCACTGCGCCGTAGGCCAAAGCCAGCTTCGTTGATTTTGTGTGGCGTGAGCCACCGGTCACTATCAGAATGCACAAACATCGGCCCCACATTATTCTTGTGATACCAAAGTTGCATGCCTTTTTGGATGATTTGAGCTTGGGTGGCCTCAGTAACATGATCTGGGCGACCAAATCTTTTAATATCCTCTTTGCTGTTGCCAGACCGCAAGCCTTGTGTACCAGCGCCAAATTCAGTAGCCCAAATTTCCTTATCAGCCCATCCCTTTTCATCCATGACTTTTCTGATATTGAGCTCATCCTTGCCGCCGTCCACTGTATAAAAGGCGTTGTAGTCTGCGGCTTTATCCGGTAGGACTGGCCAGGTATACGGGTGTACACCTACAGCGTCAAAATATTCTGAGTGCAAATGGGGGAGTACTTCGCGTAAAAAGTCGCTTTGGCGCATTCCAGTGGTTGTGTGTGGTTCAAACATAGGGGCCAGGCCACCAACTATTACTACCGAGTCCGGGTAGTGGTAACGTATCTGCTGGGCGGCTGCATCGGCAACGCGTGCATACATTTTGGCATCAATAAACAAGGCTCCTGTGCGCCCAATAGTCTTCCAGTATCCGGTAAGATTGGGTTCATTCCATATCTCCCAAGCACGCACAGCTTGGCTTTTGTACCTATGGGAAGCAACTGCAGCAAAACGCGAGAATTCAGCCGCACTACGTGGCGTGCAGCGCATCGCCTGATTGCGGTCGGCAATAGCCTTGTCGCAAGCTGGTTTACGAGCCCAGGCAGGGGTGTAGCTCAGTACAGCAAGTATTTTGAGGTCGTGCTCGCCGACAACTCGCACTAGTCGGTCGTAAGCTTTCCAATCGTATCGGTTTGCCGCCTTAGGCTGTATAAGTCCCCAGTTAAAATCAATGCGCACCCATTCGGCGCCCAAGGACTTAATGTCGGCAAGGCGTTTGTTGAGCGTTCGGTCGCTCATACGTAATAAAGAAAGATTTGTTGAGATACCCGCCTCATACCGTGTTGCAGCAGTAGCCGGTAGAATTGACGAGAATATTAGACAAAGAACGAACACGCTAAGGATAGTGAAGTGTATAGCCGCTTGCAAGAAGCGGTGGCGAGCTGTACTAAGCCGACCAGTAAATTGCCTATACATGACCGCGTCATTATAACAACAATCTCACATGTGAAGTCAAGACTACTCCATTTGCAGCATAATGTATCGTATTATAAATACGTCTGGACACTGTTAAGGCCCGCGCTTGTTCGTATTTGCAACTACGGAACCGAACTTTTTAATTAATTTTTAATCTACGCTGTTGTATTATTTATTTGGAACACAGGTGCACCTCATGAAATTACTTATTGTTGAAGATAACCAATTACTCGCCGCTAGCCTTAGAAACCTACTAAAATCATCGTTTATTGTTGATATTGCTCATAATGGCACACAGTGCCTTGAGTTATCGGCAAATACACAGTACGGGGCAATCATACTCGACTTAGGCTTGCCAGATATGCACGGCTTTCAAGTCTGTCAACGCATGCGTCAGCAAGGTGTTACGGCGCCGATTCTAGTTGCCACTGGCGAGAAAGACCCCGGTCAAATGATGCAATTACTCGATGCCGGGGCAGATGACTACGTAACCAAACCATATAACATGGGCGTGCTCCAAGCGCGGCTTCGTGCTCTCATGCGCCGCAGTGAGCGCATAACAGCTCAGAGTTCTCTGGTTGTTGGTGATTTGATAATTAATACCGACAAGCGTCAAGTGACTCGTGCAGGCAAGGATATTGCCCTCCGAAAAAAAGAATTCGATATATTAGATTATTTAGTCCAGAATAAGGGACGTGCAGTGACTCGTGCCATGATCCTCAATCATGTGTGGGAGGCCGGCAAGGAGAGTTGGAATAATACCGTCGATGTCCATATTAAATATTTGCGTGACAAGATTGATAAACCCTTCGAAAAGCAGTTAATAAAAACAGCCTACGGAGTGGGTTATTTGGTTGACGATAATTAATACTACTAAGGAGACCTATGCAACAAACTGTCTTTACCATACTTACTGATCCATCAGCTCGAAACTTGGCAACAATCCAAGAGAGCGTTACCAAGGAATATACCGCCGGTGCACCTTGGTTCGACTGATTTAACTAATAGCAAAGAACCTTCTGGGCAAACTCAAAAACTGCACAAGCTCCGGTCGTGGTCAACGGCCTTAGCCAATGGCAGTCATCACGAAGATCGCAAGAACAGGATAGTCGTTTTCTCAGTAGTACTTGCTGGCACATTTATGGTCAGCGGTCTTTTGTTGGCGCTACTATCAATTAGCTACTTTATGCTGCACAACGATTATGTGCTCGGTCGCTTATTATGCGCCGTTGCTTCGCTAGCATACTTAACAGTGGTGACGCTCTGCGCATATCACTACCGGGCCTACGCTGTTGCAGCAAGCCTCCTAACCTTGTTCTATCTAGCCATTGGTACGGGTAGCGTATGGCAATGGGGCGTTAATAACACTTTTGGGATCATACTCATGAGCCTGGTGGTGATTTTATCGGGCATTTTGCTACGTGCGCGGTTTGCTTTGTGGGCCGCAGCTGCCGTCTCTACATTAGTAATAGGCATTCAGGCTTCGATCCAAATGGGTCACCAACCCGATGGCTTTGGTATCGTAGTTCCATCAAGCTATGGTGATGCCATAGGCTACAGCGCAAGCTTTGGCATCATTGGTCTTATCTGTTGGTTGTATGGCAACCAAATGGAGCGTTCGCTTCATAAAGCCGAACGAGCGGAGATTATTTTGCATGCACAAAAGACCAATCTTGAACACATTGTAAAACAACGCACAGCAGCCCTTGAGGAAAAACGTCTGCAAGAGCTTGAGCAGATGTACCGTTTTACTCAAGTTGGTAGCCTTAGTACAGGTTTATTACACGAGCTTGCCAACTATATTACCGTGCTCAACTTAGACATCGAAGATTTACGAGCACATCATAGCTCACAAACCGTAGAGCGCGCCAGGCAAACCATTCAGTATCTCGACACTATGATTGATGGCGTTCGAAGCCAAATTAGGAGCGAATCAGGGGAAAGTACCTTTAACATTTCCGGCATCATAAGCCAGGTAGTCGGTATTTTGCAGTACAAAGCACATCAATCACGAGTAACTATTGACTGGCAAGAGCCTAAGCATGCACGGCAATATAGCTTTTATGGTTTTAGCGCCCAGTTTAGTCAGATTGTTACTATCCTTATAGCAAATGCCGTGGAGTCCTACGGCCAGCAGCATACCGACCGTGTAGTTACGGTTCGCCTTAGCCTACAAGACAACCAATTTATTATTTCTGTCACAGATCATGGGCGAGGCATTTCGCCAAGTGAACGGAAAACGCTGTTTAAACCGTTTCATTCTACTAAAAAAGATGGCATGGGCATCGGACTCTTTTTAGCACGACACATGACAGAATCTTCACTTGGCGGCCGCTTAGAGCTTGAACCCGGGCGTGAAGCTACTACCTTTACCATAACACTGCCCTCAGCCTAAGATGCACCGCTCACCACACCTTCACGCTGTTATTGAGGGTGTTGGCAAGAGTGTGCTTGCTATAAAGCATCTCGAAGCAATGTGTGCCCTACTGTTTACACTCGCTCAATCTCAAATTCTGCCAGAGTTACAAAGCCAATTAGCTACACGCCTTATGACTCTTGCAACAGTAGACTGGCTCAAGCAGGCAACCCTCCGCGATACGTGCATTGTTATCAACGCTCTCCATGCCTACTCGAAGGAGCTGCCAACAGGGGATCAACTAGCCATTGTCTTAGAGCAATTAGTCAAAAATGAGCAAAAGCCTGGTGGTCCCTATGGTACACCCGCTGATATATCAACAAACATTGCCATAGCAATATTCGGCTCGTGGGCTGCTGGCGGCCTACCTGAGGTTGAGCAATATATCCATGCACACCTCGCGCGCAGTCACACGGCTACGTCTGCATTTAATTCTCTTTATTTGGCAGCACTTGGTGCGCAAGCAACTGCGCGGCAAGAAGCGCGAGAATACCTAGCCCCATATACCAAGCCCGGGCAAGCCACACCCCCGCACTCACAGCACGGTCAGTTTCTGCTTAGCTTGTATGTAGTTAGCCAAGCGGAAGCTCGTAACAAAAATGCGCAAGCTATAGCCGTAAATAACCTGATAGTTGAGGCGTTGCGCCTAGAACTGTCGCAAAATGCGGAACCGCTCAAACAGCAGGGTGCGCATCTTTTTAAACGGCTCCTCGCAGCAGATACCGACTTCGAGATAAGCCTTTTGCCATATTACTTTCAACAGAGCATGCGGCAACCCACAGGATCAAAGCAGCAACTCATACAGCTGGGCGTTGCCAATGTATACACCTGGCTCGCCTATATGACATATGATGGCATTTTAGATGGCCATACTGGTAAGCAATTTTTGTCCTTTGCCAATGTTGCGCAGCGCCAAGCCCTATGGCATTACCAACAAGTAGTAAAGGACTACTTTGCTGTAGTTAGGCAAATATTCACAATGGTCGATCAGGCAAATGCCTGGGAGATGCAAGAGGCACAGTGTGCAGTGAATGGTGATAGTATCACTATTACTACCGTACCGACCTACGCAACCTGCAGCCAACTAGCCAACCGCTCGATGGCACATGTTTGCGGCCCACTATACTTAGCCTATCTTCATTCAGGTAGAAATCAGCGCTATGAACTACTGGCGTCAGCGTTTAGACACTATATTATTGCTAAGCAGCTTAACGACGACATGCACGATTGGCAGCAAGATATTCAAAACGGCTCACTTACGTATGTTGTTTCCGCGCTACTCCGTGCCATGCAGATACGGCCAGGCAGATATTCGACCCAGGAACTCATAGGTGGGATGCGACAGGTGTTTTGGGATAGTCAAGGCAGCTATGTAGCGCAGCATGTGCAGCACCATACCATGCGTGCACGGCAGTTTTTTGAGGCTAGCCAGTATGTTACAGGGAGTAACATAATTTTTGACATGCTTGCTAGGCTCGAAAATATTGCACAACAGGCCCAAGTTGTCCGTACGCGCGGTGCTTCATTTATGCAGCAGCTAGAAGGCTCACCGCTCTGTTCCAAGTTGTCCGGCCACCCTAAGCAGAAATAAGTTTGACGGCATGCAAAGCCTGCACAAATCCATCATTTTCTGCACCAGCAACAACAATATCAGCAGCCTCTTGCAGCTGGGGCGGTGCACTTTCTAGTGCGATCTTTACGCCCTGCGTACCTATCGTCTCAAAAAGCACACCATCTTCGGCTGCACCAGCAATCGCCACCAGAGCAGCCTCATTAGTAAGTTGTTCGTACTGCAAACTCGCCCTTATGCTGGAGCGTAGTACAACATCCGACCGCAGCACATGTACAGCTGATTGATGACCCCAGCTTTTATGCGTATGTTGAATGTCCGGAATATCACTCAAGGCTCCCGACACACTCTGGGTCTTTTCTGACCTATGTTCACCGATTATGCTGGCAACGTGCTCTAGTTGATTTCCCCTTGGCTGAGCATGTATAGAGCCATGGGGCGTACGGTAGAAAATATCCGTACAGTAATGACCTAGAGCCTCGGCAACATCCCATACCGTAGTTGGCTGCAGCCACTGCGAATGGCTGACTTCACTGCGCGTACAATTCCAGATTGTAGCGCCAGCCTCAGCAACCGCAAAAGATCGCAAATTTAAAAGACCAGCAAGGCTAGCGACACGCAACACTGAATGCTCTGTAACTGGTATCACGGGCACATGCAACTGCTGAGCAGCTCTTACTACCGAAGGGGAGGGAACATTCCTGTCATAACGAACGAGTGTACCGTCCACCCCTGTTATGATTCCGTGTATCTCCGTCATATGCCCCCATTTGACCACTTTAGGCCACACATTCTATATCTCAATAATACCAGACTGCGTTAAGGCTGCTGGTTGGCAAGAGGACAGCCATAACCTATTATGACCTCATGAGCATAGAGTCCACTGACAGCTTACTAGCTGACCTTACTAAAAACTTTAATGAACAGGCGCTGCCACCTACCGTTTCACCGGCAGTCGGCATGATCGCCACGTATAAACCCAGTAAGTTAAAACTGGCCGTTAGTCAGGCGCACCAACGCTACGCCACATACAAACAGGACACAAAGCCCGCCGGCAATAGTTTAGAAGCTACCATATCAGACTCGATAGGAATCTTGCAGCAGGAGTTGGGGGCGCAAATAGCTCGCCAGGAAACACCTACCGCAGACATACTCGATCGCGTCTTTGACTCCCCCGATAATCTAGGCGTTATCGAGGCAGAGCGCCGCAAAAAAGCAATACAGTTGGGGAAAAAGTTAGCTGCCGATGAGAAACTAGCAGGACAGCTAGATACACACATTCGTAATCTGTCGCAACGCTCTAGAATGTGGGGTGCCGTGCTAGGCCTTAGCCTAGGCACATTAAGTACTTTTGGCATCCTAGGGTATGCGAGTCAACCAGAGGCTACGCAGCAACTTACAGTCGAGCAAGCTCAAGAACGGTCAGACCGGCTGGATTACGCGTTTTATGGGTCGGCAGCGCTGACAATGGCCCTGGGCGCAGTTGGCATGAAAGGCGGCGAACACTTTAAGGGACATATTGCACACTACCGAGCACGTAAGCGTATTCAGCGTGCACGCAAAACCGGTTAGCAAGACCGCAAAAAGTAGTAGCTCAGGGTATTTTCAGGATATCTTGAGCGCGCAATGATACCGTGAAAGGGTATTTTTGCAGGAGAAACATATATGCAGTGTCCAGTTTGTAATGTCCCGCTCGTAATGAGCGACCGAAATGGTATCGAAATCGACTATTGTCCACAATGTCGAGGAGTATGGCTTGATCGGGGCGAACTCGACAAGATTATTGAACGCTCTGGCGCTCAAGCAGCTGGCCAGTTTGGCAGCGCGAGTAATCACCATGCCAATCAGCCGCAGCATGTACAGCAACAACCACAGTATGAGCGCCGTGAGTACGATGACGACAATCGGTACCACCATAGCGAGCACAACCAGCACGGCAGCCATAACGATCATCACAAAAAGCACAAAAAAGAAGGCTTTTTAGAAGATTTGTTTGATTTTTAGCGCACCATGGCGCTATACAAGTCAAAGCAGCTCTCTTAACCTGAGAGCTGCTTTTTAATACCGCAACTTTGGCACATATGGTATGCTCGAAACAACTATTTCAGAAATATTCTGATTTTGCTGTTGTTAGCAATATGCATATAAAGGGTGAGGCGGGTATAAGGAGCTACATGACGCATAGAGAATTACTTCCACTACAAGAACAAGACGAGCAGTTAGCAGTTGACTGCATGGTGGCCGAAGGTGCGCCAGACATCGAGTATTCCGCCGAGAAGCTCAGAGTAATGAATAACTACCTGGAAGGTGATGCTGAAAGTTTTTTAGTTAACAACGCGCCGCTGTGGTGTATTGGTGAGGCGGTTTGGCGTTCGGTGCGCGGGACAAAAGCAAAAATATATGATCTTTGCGAAGCTGGGCTTCATCTAGATATAAAAGCAGACTCGATCACGTATTCCACCGTTGAGGCCGGGTCGCCACGTAAAGCGCGGCGTGCATCCAGGTCAGATGGCTCGGCCTTTGGAGTGGTTGCCACCGAAGGTGCACTGCGGCAAGCCAGCAACCTTATAGTGCATACGGCTGATCTTGGCCGCTTTGATGATAGCTATCTACTGAGATATGACACTTCTGAGACAGGTGCCGTAATCGGCGATATGGCCAGGGCCATTACCCCTATTGCTGAGCGCAATGTTGCCCAGCTTACAAGCCGCATGCCCGTAGAAATTGCTGTGCCAAGCGAGCTAGACCAGGCCGGCCAGCAACTAACTACTGAGTATTTTTATGCGCTCGCTACCCAAAAGATTGCCGAGACGCGTATTGCAGAGTTCCTATCACATGACGCAAATGTAGTACCTTTTTTAGAGCAAGTCACAGATCTGATCGAAACGCGCAAACAAGGGCCTGACGAATTTGTAGGATTTCTTGAGCTACTCGCCACACAAATTAGTGCTGCCGAAAACAAAGGTACACACCCTCTTCAAGAAGCGCTCGCACGCACCGCAGAACAGCGCCACCCACGGCGCGACTTTGTAGCAGCAATGCTAAACGGCGAGGAAGCTCAGGGTGGCAAACTCCCCAAAGAATTCCTTGGAAGTGTAAGTGGCGTAAAACTTGCTGCCGGCATAATTGGTCGCCGATTTAGCGAGCAGGGAGTTGATAAAGAAGCAATTATTGAAGCAATTACCGATAACTTCGATGAGCTACCACCAGAGTGGGAATCGGCATATAAGGCTGATACAAAAAGTAAGTGTACGCAAACCTGGCAGGCACTCCGCACAGAGTTAAAACCCTACGAAAGACGAGGGCGTATTACCCCAGATAAAAGAATGCCGCTAACCGTAGACAGCCAAGCAAAGTTCAGCGGAGTTAAGAGGCGTAAAAACACTACAGACTCACCGCCACAAGCCGATGTGGCACTTGTACCAACAGAAGAAGAGGCACTACCACGACAATTGGCAGTTATGCGCCGCGTAGACGGCACAGCCAACGAGTACGGCCTAGACTTTATGGACGATGTGGCGGCCCTGCTTGGTCACTCAGCTTTTAGTAAATTCCTCGACACATACCGAAATGAGCCGGGCATGACAGATCTCCTGTCGTCAATGTTAACAGAAATCTACGAAGTACCTTATGATGGCGTGAACAGTAAAATTCTGCGCGTGATGCGCTTTACCGTAAGAGACGAGAAAGTCCGTAGGCAACAGACATTTCGGCTACGTCGTCACCGGCCCCACAGCAGTAGCGTAAAGACCGGCTCACAAGGCCACAAAGTCCGCATTCTCTATGGAGTTATACCATCTACCGAAAAAAATCGTATTATTGTAGGCGTCCAGGGCATCGAGATGCGCCGACAAGCCTACTAAATTGCATTGCTAACCATAAGCACCTATACTTGGCCTCATGGGATTAACACTACAACAGATACAAGACAATTGCGCAAAAGCACGTGCCAGCATGGCTCGGGCACGCAGCGAGCACTACGCCTTTGGCGCCTTTAACTTAGACGATCAAGCTACACTTAAGGCTGCCGTCCAGGCTGCTGCTGCCAAGCAAGCGCCTATTTTAGTAGAAGTTAGCCAGGGTGAAGTAGATACACTCGGCCTCGATAATGTGCGCGATATGGTTGACAACTACAAAGAAGACTATGGCCTAGAAATATATATCAACCTTGACCACTCGCCAAGTGTTGAGGCTGCCAAAAAGGGAATTGATGCCGGTTTTGAATTTATTCATATCGACATATCACAGGCAAACCACCAAGCCACAAACGAAGAAATTATTGCTGCAACGCGCGAAGTCGTGGAATACGCCAAAAAGACTGGGGCGCTTGTGGAATCGGAACCGCATTATTTTGGCGGTAGCTCTAACTTGCATACCGAAACTATCGATTACGAAGAAGTTAAAAAGACATTTAGTACCCCAGAAGGCGCCAAAACCTTTGTTGAAGCCACGGGCATTGATACCTTTGCGGCTGCCGTTGGCAACCTGCACGGTAAATACCCTGTACCAAAAGAGCTAGACCTTGAACTTCTTGAACGTATACGCCAGGCCATTACTTGCAACATTAGTTTGCATGGCGGCAGCGACACGCCCGGCCATTTCTTTGAAGAAGCCGTAAAGATTGGCGTAACCAAGATAAACATTAATTCTGACATGCGCGTAGCGTACCGACAGGCGCTCGAAAAAGCCCTACAAGAGAACCCTAACGAGTATTCAGTAGCCAAGCTCATCGATAAGCACGTTGTGCCAGTTATTCAGGCCGTAGTTGAAAGTAAGCTCGATACGTTTGCTTCACAAGGCAAGGCTCAGGCCTAGCCACCTAAAGGACGATGAGCGTAGGGCAGCCTAGTGTGTGAATACCTAGGCTGCTTTGATAATTTTGGTCATTGGTAAGCTGCATAGCGCCGCTGCCGCAAGGTAGCGGTCCACTTGTGGTTGCATTATCGACGTGTGAATTTGTTCGCGATTTCGGTGGCGCACTATACCCCAAATACCCGTAACGACCAACCAGCCGTGTGTGGCGGCCCAAGTGGTAAGCGTGTCGGCCTGCAATTCTGTATGCGAAATAAGCGAACCGGTGCCAAACAGTAGCTCACTAGCTAACAACATTGGCATTTGATCGTTTACAAGGTGCTGCCGTGACGCCTGCCGAATTTGCGAGCGTACAGTCTTATCTAATGCCTGTGCCCATGCATCTGGATTACGCACTTTGCGCTGTTTTTCTAGCGCTTGGGTATGACCATCAACGTCCACACCAACAGTAAGTGGTGCGCGATTAAACATAGTATTTATGCGATCTACTAGGTTGTCAGCTCTCTGTGTGTCAAAATCGCCCAGTACTTGCTTAGGCGACCGTGAAAACGAAGCCATACCCGTAGCGCTGCCGTCAGCGTTAATACCAGACACGTGTGGCGTATCTGGCTTAGACTCCTTGGCTTTTTGCGTAGCCTGCTGGGGCAGACCAATTGTTACATGCCTGTCAAAGCCCGCAAAAAATGCCATGCGGCGCAAGCCATCAACATCGAGTACGATGTCGTCTACGGGTGTATATTCGGTGAATTGCTCCGCCAGCCGCCAAGTCAATCCAGATTGTTCACCAAGAGAGCTTAACGGCTGCCAGTCGGCAGACCTTTTCATAGTTAAAATATATTATACCATGTTTAGCCAATTACGACTACTTGTTGGCTATAACTGGCCCACTGTAAAATAGGCAAGTATGGCCGAGCATGTAGCAAAACCGCCCGAACATTCACCCCCGGCTAGTCATGACGCACTAGTTGAATTATTTGTTACAACTCGGGTCTGGTCGGAGGCCAATCTGGCATTATTTTTTGACGACGCAGATAGTAATCGACCGCCAGAACATCACAACGGGCTACCCTACGTATATACGCCGCCGGGCTACGCGCTTGCTATACCAGGTGATATAATCTGCGAGCTAGAACCTGAGGCAGCAGCAACTATTGGCGCACGGCACGACTTTAATATTGTCGTGCAATTTGAGCCACCGGCCTATATAAAAGAAGATTCGCAGGAACAGACACAGGTCAAGTCCGATGACGAAATAGAGTATCACTCACCATGGGTAATCATAAGCAACCAGAGCGCCACAACCTCAAAAACTCTCGCCACATGCATGATCAATATTGACCCCGAAGATTACAATGCAGTTGTTGAAGGTACTGGACCAGAAGGTGACGGCCCTGAGGTTAAGCTTTCCGAAGCTCAGTGCCAAGCATATCAAAAGATTATAAGCCGGCTTGACGACTATCGTGCCCTAATGGTGCAGCGCGACCTCTATCCCGCATATCCTACACCCGAGGCCTTATTGCACTATCGCCGTGAATATGAGATTGGCAGGCGAGCACTAGAACTTGTTGCGAGCGCCGAAAGGGATCAAGCACACCAACAGATGCTTTTTGAGCGACAAGCCGAACAAGCGCAGCGACTGGCTGAGAACCATACAAGAGCCGACAATGAAGCCAGGCTCGCAAAAGTGCCCGTTATTGGTGAAGTCAATAATCAAGTTTCGGCTGCCATAGAGGCAGCTATGGCAGTACGCGGTTACGGTGGGCGGCAGTACTCCGGTGTTTCACGGAGTGAAGTGGAAGTACTCAGGCAGGAGATTACCGAACGGCTGCTCTGTCATAATCTAGCACTACATGTGTTTGAGCAGCCTGATGTTCAGCATATTGCGCGCGCCTTTGATACCCTAAGAGCACGTCAAACAACAATAGAGGCCATTAGTCTTAAGGCTGAATCAAGCCAAGTAGGCCCGATTGTTACATTTACTATCACCAAAGACATACTTACGGGCGACGGCCTCAAGAAATCAGTCATTGAAGCCTACGCCTTTGGCGCCAATAGCTACATAAAGTTTGCCACCACTGTTGATATGCTCACGGGAAACAGTACGCGTCCTGTTCACAACGAAGAGCCGCTCAGCCGTTTGCAGTGTGACGTATTTAAATGGCTCTTAGGCGCTATTACAAATAAGGGGGGTTGACGATGAGCGGATATGTTCCGAGTACCTTTACTGGTGAGCCTGGCCGCCAGTATGCCGAGCTTTCACAGACAGCGCGAATGTTTGGCGCGCAAAATGAACATGTATTTGTGCCGCCGCAGTATGAATCCGGCGATGTAGAAAGTTTTTTGTTCCAAACTGGACCGCTTTTTGCTATAAGCGAAAATAGCTGGCTGGAAGTTAATAAACTTGTAACAGCTGTTAAAACATCAGTTGCTGGTGGGCTCGTCGCAGTACATGACATACTCAATGACACTGTAGACTGGCATCACGCCGATCAAGAAGTACGCTCTGAGCGCCGAAAAGTCGTTACTGCCGCAAGCAATCTAGGGGTGGGCATGTTACTCATAGAAGGAGCGCGCGAGCGGGCAGTAGGGTGTGCTCAGTTACTCTGTAAGATAGAAGATGGCGAGGAAGCCGATTCAAAGAAAGAACCAGAGAGCTTTGATACCGCAAACATTACTGTGCAGCTAAGCAAAGCGCGCCAAGACCCACGTCAGGCCCGAGCCAAGCAAAACCTGCCGCCAGATGTTAAGGCGGCGAGCAGGAGTTTACACCAGGCATATATAAGAGCATTCTCCTCGCAGCACCTGGCTATGCGGCGCCTACAAACACTGATGACCGACAGTAATAATGTACAGCCCTTTATTGAGCGCTTGCAAGAGGTAATTGCATTACGCAAAACAGGTGTTACAGAGTTTCCCGGCCTCCTGGAGACACTTAATGTATATATAGCGCATACTGCCGAGTGTGGTGGGCCCGGCAATGTATTGCATGATGCGTACAAGCAAGCTACCGCGAGCCAGTATAATGTTGCTTCGTTTACCGAACGCTTAATGAGTGACGACACAGCGCGCCCAGAGGGGCAGGCGCCCAAAGATTTTCAGGCTATGTTACTTGGAGCCAGACTTGTAGCCCAGGCGGTTGCCAGTGAATTCGGCACAGACATGCCAGACAACACTCAACTTGCACAAGCAATTGTTAGCCAACTTGGCGACAGCCCGGCTGGCGAGCTTTGGACTAAGGCACATTCAGCGGATAGTGACGCACGACAACAAGCAGCCTGGCGTAAAGTATGGGACGACCTGAAACGGTATAACCACCGTGGTCGCCTACCAAAGGCTTCGGGTCGCACAAGACCCCCAAGAGATGTGGTAGTGCGCCATCGCCGCAGCCGGCCCTTGGCCGAGGGCATGCCTACGCAAGCTCAGGTCGAGGATATTATTATGCCGGCCGAAGCGCCAAATATTACGCTTGGTGTCTTGCAAGGCCTTGGCGGAAATAGCAATTTTAGCATACATGAACTAGACTCCGTTGACGCTTTACTGGAGCACACCATAGTTACAAATTTCCTGCGCAGCTCACAAAATGCCGTAAGCAGCATTAAGGCACTTCGTTCATATTTAGCGCAACTCGTAGAGCACCCGACAAATTCGCTCACCACCAAAACGCTTGAGCGCTACTTTAGGGTTGAAGGTGAGAAGCATCGCCTAAGGCGCTACCGCCCCCGCGGAATTACCCATGGCTCTGGTACTGACAAACGCATTAGAGTGGTGTTTGGGCTCGTGCCTCGAGTAGGCAGCAGTGTTTTAGCGCTTCATGATATACGGCTGCGCGAGAGTACTACCTACTAAACTATAAAGTCTGCTGTGGCTTAAATTGGACGCTTGGCAGGATTAATAAGCATGACTTGACGCCCACCAATAGTGCTGTCATCGGTTTGTGTAATAGAGGTAATCCCATGTGGGTCACAGCCGAGCACTTTCCTGGCATGTTGGATGACTTCGTGCACCGTACCATCGTTGTGTGACAATTCTACTAAATTGCTAATTACTAGGATACCGTTAGTAGCCAAAACATGCGGTGCAACGTCGATAGTTGTTTTGATATCTGCTAGCGAGTTGCCGCCAACGTCCGCCAAAAGCATTGCGCCATATCCTTTTTTAGTGCGTTTGTTTTTGCGCATATCCTCATAAAGTTCTTGAGCGCCCTTTGCTATGCCAGTGTGCGATGCAAATACTCTTTTTAGGGATATACCCTTAGCTTTCTTTGCTAGCTGACGTGCTAACTCAGCGCTAAAGTGATTCGCCCCGAGCAAGGCAACGTTTTGCCAATCGCCAGCCTGAGCTTCGTCTAGCCGGGCATGTGCCTCGGTAAAAGTTGGCGCTACCTGTATTACGCCTGCATGCTCAGTTGGCAACGGAGCATGCAGGTTATCACCGGTAACGAATCTTACATGACCTGCACTTTGTAGTGGTGGCATAAAAATAGAATCCCGCATAGCAGCGTAATGATAGGGGCTCATAGTTGCTGTGTCATGGACAAACCAAGCAGCTGTGCGCGCCATACCATATT
Source organism: uncultured Candidatus Saccharibacteria bacterium (assembly GCA_964494765.1). Taxonomy (GTDB): domain Bacteria; phylum Patescibacteriota; class Saccharimonadia; order Saccharimonadales; family UBA4665; genus CAMLQK01. The sequence goes on along the minus strand of CAZBRP010000001.1, from coordinate 103,312 downwards.
CAAATTCCTGCTGGACGGTGGAGTCCACGTTGCCTGCATTTTGGCGCACAACCGATCGCAGCTCACTATTGGTACGTTCTTCGGGAGTAATGCCGATAAGTTGGCGCCAACGTGCCTCAAAATCTTCACGAGCCTGGAGGTGTGGGGGTAGTATGTCAAGACTCATCATCTGGTTATGTCTGCGGTACACCTCGCCAACAGTGACTTCGGGAACAACCATATGTGCGTTTTCTGCGAGAGCAATAAGCGCCCCGGATACTATTGCGGTTTCACCAAAAGCTACAATGTCCCTGCTTACACCTAATCTGTCAATAAGATGATCTGAAATTTCAAGGCAATCTGGCAAGGGTTGATATTTTTCGACGGGTACTGGCACTAGTACCACTCCTTAATGGGGACAGTATACGCAAGCATCTACGCAGTAACAAGCCTTTGGCACTAATTGCATCTTTGACTATACTTATGGGTACTACAATTTAGGATCTGGAGGGTAATCATGTCAAACCGCAGCGGCACTTTTCAACTCACACGTTTGCACCCCGAAGCAGCCCTCCCGCCGCTCAATACAGACGGCACAGACCTCACTATGTTGCCGATCGCTACAACTCCTGCGCCAGACACTTTGTGTGGTATCGGCAGAATTATTGCCAACGATGAAGTGCAGAGCGTAGCACTCATTATTCCTCAGCAGCTAGCCAGCGAAGTGCCTACGACCAAAGCTGGCCTTGTATGTACTGAAGATGAAATAAATGGCGACGTGTATTTTCATACTGCTTGTGAAGATCCTGGGCAGCTTGCCCACCTCATGGATCAACGCCGCCATATGCTGGCAAATTTAGCAGCGTTCACCGATACCCGTCACCCACTAATGCAATCAGCAACTACTGATAGCGCCGCTGCCCGAATCATTGGTCAAGACCCCGAAACGCTCTTCTTTTATAGTGGCGCAGGGCTTGCCGCGCCGGCAATTTGGACACAAGAAATTGCTGCACAAAATGCTAATTTCTTTTCGCGATCCTACGGCCCCGACATGCTCGCGCACAACCGTAGATTTGTTAATGCATTCATAGAAGACTCTGGCGTGTCAGCCTTGGTAGCAGACACTTACAACGCACAGCTTAAGCAACAGCGCAGGGCAGAGCCAACAACAGCACACATCGCCTTTGCCTCCTTAATGGCAAGGCTTGGTGACAAGCCACTGGTCGCCACTACTATTGCTGCACGTATGCACGAAGCTACGGGCCTGGTTGTGCCGCACGCCAAGGCAGTTTGGCCCAACACACTTGCGTCTAGCGATGAAGCCGAGCAGCAATTTGGAGAACAGCTAAAGGCACGTGCCAAAGACATTAGCCGAGTGATTGCTATTGGCGTATCAGTGGATGGTAAGGGAATTATTGAGTATATTAGGCAGGAAAGTCCAGATGTTGAGGTGATAGCAAGCAATCCCGCACAAAACACCATGCTTCCATATATGACAAGGAGAGACATGCTATTGCGGGGCAGCGCACAAACCCATTTGCCAGCTCTCAACGATATTGTACCGGCCACAATGCGCTGAAATTAAGAACCGGCTTTATCACGGCCACCCCGCATGAATGGCTTGTATCTTACTCGCGAGCCATTTTACGGTGCGTGGCTATCATCGAAAAATATCTAAGCGCGATCAAGCTGTTGGCCTGTGTCCATAATAGTGGCGTATGGTCGTTAGGACGGAGTGTGTAGGTTTGCCCTGGGGTATGCGGTGTAAACTCGTAGTAGCGATTTTCTGGCCACTTATAGGTCCCGTCGGGCTGTCGTTCTAGCTGGCCTAAGTGACGATTAAGAAATAGCAGGTGTTCGGCAAAATCGTCCTCAGACCCCGTTTTGAGGTACTGCCTTGCGGCGTCCACCGACAGAAGCGGGTCAAAGAGCGTCCACTGAGCCTCCTTACCTGTATAAGCAACACCCGCTGCCACCGACTCACGTTTTTCAAGCCTGCCAGGTGCTGATGTTGTTCGCTCACTTTGTAGCATGAGCTCCTTAAAGCCTGGCGCCCAATATGTATCGCCAGGATATCGAGCAATACCCCGCCTGCGCACTAGGTAGTTTTTGACGTCAGAGATAACTCTCCGACTTTCTTCAGTATCAAAGACGCTCATAGTTATGGCTCCAAAAAGCAGCGATGCATCATAGCAGCGTCGGCTAATATCGAAGTCTCCCATAAATGTTACAGGATCTGACTGCCCTGAAGCAGCCCGACGTGATACCTTGGGCGGCTTACCGTCAGGTGGCAACGTAACTGTGTTGAGTTCAAAAATACGCCGGTAACCCATGCGGCCATTTTGCAGTAAGTCTGCAAAATTTATACCGCTTTTGTATCCGACACTCTGGAACATACGTTGGGTATCTCGAATACCACCCATTGCCACAGCAATGCTTGAAGCATGGATACGTTTACCTTCTTCCCAGGCTCCAGCATCAGCGTCTTGCCAGTATTCCAGCGATCCCAAATATCGTACCGTCTGGGCCATAGCCTCAAGGCACGCAGAAGAAGGCCGCAAGGCGCCGGCAAGCACCATATTACTTGGCAACCACAACATATAGCCTGTTGAATCGTGTTGTACGCGATTTTCTGCATCACTTTGCAATGTATCTCCGTCAACTCGCACCGGTAAGCGAAACGCGCAGTTGCTGTCTCGCACAACAGCATCAAGTCCGTCTTTATTTTGCTGCAAAACAGACACCATAGAATTAGCCACTCGGATTGCCGGATATCTCTGACCCGATGCATACAGCGCAGACCCGATATGCGCATTATCACGGAACCAAGCCAGGCCCATGCCGGTGGCAGTACTTAGTTCTTGCGTTAAGTCAGATGCCGGATATAAGCCCGAAGCATAGGGGCTAAATCTAAGCGCCCCAAGACTCTCTAGATCTTTCTGGAGTTTATACGGCTGATCTAAATAGTCTTCAGCACGGAGTGGAGGAGATGCTTCGTGTTTTGCCATGGCTATAGTATGGCAAAACTAGCATAGTTTGCATGTGATATTTTTAGCGTTTTACGAACATGTGTGGTGGGACGCTGGATTAGGCTAAACGCATGCTAAGGCCTTTGCCACCAAACTCCTGGCACACAAAAACCGGCTCAGCCGGACTACTAAGCGAAGCATCGTACTGATAGCCGATGTCCGAAAACTTCTTTAGCTCGTTGACATCTTGAATACGATTTTGAATAGCCCAGCGAGCAAATGCACCACGGGCAATCTTGGCGTGTACTACTACAAAGGTAGGTTCACCGCTCTTAGGGTCGCGCGTTAAAAAACGCGGCGCGACAATACGATCCTGATCGATAAAAGGCGTTATAAGTTTGCTGTATTCAATTGCAGCTAAGTTTAAAATGGAACCGCTAGATGGTAACTGTTGAGCCACTTGTTGGCCCCAAAACTGATACAAGTTGTCGTATGGAGCAATGGGGAACTTATACATCATCTCGAGGCGGTAGGGACGTATGCCGTCTAGCGGCCGTAAAATGCCATAAAGCCCCGATAATATCATGAGGTGCCGCTGCGCATACGCACGGTCTGCTTCCGATAAGTCTGTAGCGCGCAATCCGCTATAAATATCACCCACAAAACTATCCATGGCCGCTGTTTGAACCGCAGGTTCGTCGGTCCACTCCATAAATGTCTGATGTGTCTTTTGGGCTAGAGCAGGAGATATGCGCATTATTTTTGCCAATACGTTGGCGTCCAAAGACCGTACATACTTTGCAAGTTTGTTGGCCTGCTCGATAAGGGCTGGCGATTGCAGTGGTCGATCGGCTGCCGGTGTACGCATTGTCTTGGATGAGTGAAGCAAAATAATCATAGTTTGTAGCTTTAGTATACAGCTTTCAGCAAATCAACAGATACATAAGCAATTTCGGGTATACTAGAACATATGCATCCATTGTTTCAAAGTATTGTTGTCCTGATTATTGTATTGGGTATCGCTCGTTTTATTAAACGAGGTTCCGGTATTCTACAAAAATTCTTTATTCCCAGCGCCCTAGTGGGTGGCGTTATTGGCCTGATTTTGGGACCTCAGGTGCTTAATACTATACCTGCAGAACTAACAGGATACTGGCAGGAGTGGCCCAAGTATCTCATTACAGTGGTGTTTGCTGGGCTGTTTTTAGGGCGTATTATACCTGGTCGTAAAGAGATCTGGCGACAGTCGGGGCCAATGATTGCCTTTGGCAACACTTTGGCATGGGGTCAGTATGTACTAGGCATTTTAGTAACCATGCTATTTTTGACACCTGTATTTGGCACAAATCCCTTGGCTGGTGCCCTTGTGGAAGTCAGCTTTGAGGGTGGGCACGGCACAGCAGCCGGCTTGGCACCCACATTTGCCGAGCTGGGCTGGACGGAGGGCACTGACTTAGCCCTAGCGTTAGCAACTTTTAGTATTATTTCGGCAATTTTGTTGGGTATTTTGTTTGTTAACTGGCATAGCCGACGCGGTGGCGGGCACTATGTTGACCCACAAGAACAGCAGCGACAGCGCAACCAAATGGTACGTAGCGGTTATAACCTGATCACGTTTGGGCGCAAAATTCACACCAACCCCACGGCCATCGCCATTAACGTAGCCGCTTTTGCCACTGCAATTGGCATTGGGTGGGCGCTGTTACAAGGCTGTATCGCACTCGAAAATCATCTGTTAGCCGGGCATACCACGATTCGTGTTTTTAACCATTTGCCGCTATTCCCGCTAGCCATGATTGGTGGGCTTATTGTGCAAATTACCTTACGCAAAATAGGCAAACAAACGCTCATTCAGCGACGCACGGCCGAGATTATTAGCAGTATCGCACTCGACGTCTTGATTGCCACAGCTATCGCCACTGTGTCGCTTAAGGCAATAGGCAACAACCTGCCGGTATTCCTTACACTAGCCGCCGTGGGTGTTATTTGGATTGTATGTGGCTTTATCTTTTTGGCACCGCGTATGTTCCCAAGCTATTGGTTTGAAAAAGGTCTTACAAATATGGGGCAATCAATGGGCATGACCGCTACCGGCTTATTGCTGGGGCGACTGGCCGATCCCAATAATCACACCAAGGCCCGCGAAAGCTTTGGCTATAAGCAGCTGGTATTTGAGCCATTTATGGGCGGTGGTATTGTCACTGCTGCTGCAGTGGTATTTTTGGGTGAATTTGGCCCTAAGCCTGTTTTGGTAGTCGTAAGCGCCGTTACGCTATTCTGGCTGATACTGGGCCTACGGCTTAAGTCTAAAGCCCAGCACTAGCCTTTGCGCCTATAGCTAGCTAGTGGCCGGTGTTCGGCCAGATGACTCTACACCAAGCTCATGCAGCATAAAGCCTAGACGCTGAGCATAGTAATGGTGCCACTGCGAGGAACTCATGCCGTACCCATGCCCAGTATTTGAATTAATGTTAAGCAAGGTCAGGGCATTGGGCTGCCGTGCCTGACGCTTGGCGGCCATCCATATAGCGTGCGCTGGATGAACACCAGTATCATTAAGGCCCGCGCTTATAAGCATTGCTGGCAATTGCTCTTGGCTCGGCTCAACCAAGTGATAGGCAGAGTATTTTTGCAGCCAGCTAAGCTGCTCGGGTTTGCGCGGGTCACCATATTCCCGTATCCATTCGGCGCCATCGAGCCAGTTATGGAACTCAAACATGTTAGATAACGGCACTCGTACGTCGAGCGCCTTATACCACTGTGGTTGCTTAAGTGCAGCAGCCATGATCATGAGTCCGCCGTTACTACCACCAGTTAAACCAAGGCGGTTCGTTAATCCCGACCTATGCAAGTACAGTGCGGCGGCATTAATTTCATCAACCACTCGATATTTATATTGCTTAATGCCATCTTCGTAGTTTTGGCGCGTAGAGCCGTCACCACTCAAGAATGGGAAGGCCATAATTTGCCCATGCTCCATCCATTGTCGGCAATAATTGGTAAATCGCTTATGGGGCAGGGTGCTAGCAAAGAAACCGCCATAACACTCCATCATAACAGCAGCATCTTTTTGGCGCATAACGCCCTTGGCGGCAGCAAGAAGCAAAGGTATTTCTTTGCCCTCAAAGGATACAAAACTTTCTAGTGCTGTTTCGTAATCCCCTAAAGGTAGGTTGTGGTGAGCGTCAAAAATTTCGCGGGAGTCGCTGCCGTTCCAGGTGTAGACTTTTTTGCGCAGCAAAACGTTGCCTACAGCATAATCAAAACTGTCGCTTTCGGGTTTGATATTTGTAGCCTGAATACTGGTGTTGGGTGGCATAGGCAAAGGCTGTTCTTGCCGTGTTTGCCGGTTAAACAGCGACACCTGCGCCGAAACACCATCAGAAAATACAGCTACAAAATTGCTCTTTGTAGCCTGGACATCTTTAATTTCTTGGCCTTCACGTTTAGCAATCACCTCATCCCACTCGCCAAGCGGAGTACTAGCTGCTTGGTCAATTGCACAAGCCACCATGCGGTCCCGATCTTGCTTGCCTTTGGTAATTATATATACCGATTCACCCCACACGGCCGCATTGTGTTGGCCCTCAAGCTCAGGGATAAGCTGTGAGCGTTGGCGTGTTTGTTTGTCTAAAAGGTACCAGTCTGTCTTTTCACGGCCGTGCCAAACACCAAACAACAGCGTACGCCCGTCTTGAGCGTGCTCAATAGCCAAGGCCACTTCGTTGCCCAGGCCAGATTCAGCGGCGTCAAGTAATAGCGTACCTTGCTCAATAGACTCATCAAAGCGGTGGTAGCTAATGCGTTGGTACTGATAGCGCTTTTTGATATCGTATTTTTTGCCCTCACAGGTAATGTAGGCAAAGCCGCTGCCGTCGGGGTCAAAATCAATATCACAGGCTGTGCCACTATAAAATTGGTCTTCCTGTCCACTTTCCATATCCCGTATGAATACTGTGGGCTCACCCCTGTCACCGTGCTGCACGGCATATACTAAATGGCCTCCAGTTGGCGACATTTTATACCATTTAACGTCAATGCCTTCGCCCATTGCATTTGGATCGATCAGCACATGTTCCTTGCCATCCTTGCGAGCCATAATGGTATGGAACTCATCACCAGAGGATAGCTTAGAAAACAGTTCATAGCCTCCCTCTACTCGAGAAAGGCTAAAAGATGTACTCCTAAATGTTAGGTCTGCAAATTCTTGCTCTAGATACGGCAGCGTCCCTAGCGCGTCAAAGTATTGCTGTGTATAGGTATTCTGCTCGGCAATTACTCGTCGCACTTCTGGATCGCCGTCAAAATCATGCAGCCAACCGTAGTTGTCGGTAATGTGCAGTGCACCGTCTACGGTAGGATACACACATTCAACGGGGCGTTTGGGCACTTCTGGATACAAAAATCTGGGCGTTTGAGCGTTAGTTGACATCAGCTCATAATAACAAAAGATTCAATCTGAATGCCTGTTATTTAGGCAACTAGGTCGAAGGTTGCAATCGTACGGGCGCACGTTCCATTATCGCCCATTTCGCACAGCGCCAATTTTGTAAATTTGCGCGCAAATGCCTGGGGCGCAGGCAAGTCAGACAGATCTACTGGTTCGGTGCCAGCAACTCGCGTAAAGGTAATGTGCGGGCGGAACAGTTCACCAACGCCGCGGTAACCATAGGTTTCAAGGTTCTCGCGCACAATACCACTTGCAGCTTCTAAACGAGCAGCATCTTTAGGGCGTAGGCCATCACGAAGTGGGTTAATAGCCTCTAGAACTTTGTTTTGGAGGGCTACAAGGCTGTCGGGGCAGTCGTAACTCACGTCAATATAGCCAGCGTCTTGGACGTAACCTGTTGGCTGTAAGTCTTGAATAGAAGTAGTCTGAGCAATTTGAGCAAGCAAAGCTGAAATCTTATCGAGGTCGGCTTGTTTAAGCTGCACCATGTACAGTGAACAGTGAGGAATAAGCGTCTGTTCGCCCAATACAAAAAGTGGGTCATATTTTTGTAGTTTTTGGCTGGCGTCCAACGACTTTTGTGCCAAATCGTCGGCTGGTAATAAAACAATGTTGCAGGAGAGTGACGTGTCTGTATTCATAGTACGATGATAGCAGATTAACCTTGGATAGCCCTGAGATTTGTTGCTCACGGGTAGTACATTTTGCTATTCTGGTTTTTTATGTGATAATTTTGCGAATGAGCGAGCGTAGCTTTGTTGAACAAAGCCTAGACCAAATTGATATTGACCGCCAAAACTATACGAGTCAAAGCCTGTTTGCCGACCTATGCGGTATTAAGTTGCATAATCTGTATGATCCCCGGCGATTCAATGATAGTGCCGACCACTTAACAGCTTTACTGCACAACGCACCTACGGTTGCTGAAGCAATTATCACCGGTGAAGTTACCGGTTTTCACGGTACCACCTCGGCCACACTGCACTATGTTCTGTCTGACGGTCTGCTGACCGCCGCAGAGGCTCGCACGCGCAAAATTCCTATCGCAACTGGCGAACGAGTTTTTGGCAATCCAAAAGGGCAGCCCTCTATTAGTTTTGCTGAATGGTGTAACCCACAGGTGCTTGAGCAATACAGCTGTGGGTCGGCCCGGCCGCTTAGCCTGAAATATCTATACCGTGTCTACGATTGCCAAACAGATGCCTTGTATGGCACTATGGACTTTTTTAGAGGTCTAGGCGCAACCGAAGAAGAACTAGCAGTCCACCCACACCTGGATAATATGCGGCAACGTTTAGCTGATACACAAGCAACAATTAGATTTTTACAGCAAGATCCCAAAGGCCTCGACGCAGAGCTTGTTCGACTAAATTTTCCTGTATTATTTGGTGTTAAAACGGCAGATATGCAATCAGTGTTGACGTACCATGACATACCCGAAAAAATCAGCAGCCATACCGTGCAGCTCAGGTTTAAATCTGATATTGCCGGAGAATTCGCCGTACATCCTGTAGGAGGCGCTCTCTCTTTTGATAGCCTGCCGGTTACGGGCGTTCCCGAGCACTATGTATCAGATATACAAGGCCTGGTTGACGACCTCAAAATTCCAACGCAAGTTGTACCAATCGAACCCTTAATAACACGATATTCTTAGTGCCACGCGGTAGCGATTAACGCAGCAGACCAAGATGGTCGAGGGCAAGCAATGCACCAGCACAATCCGTAAGCTGCCCCTTACGGGCTTGTGCCACAAAGCCGACAACACTCACCAGTTCAAGTTCGCCAAATTCAGTGTCTTCCAACTGGGGTTGGGCAATCTTTTTACAATTTCGTACAACAATAACAGAGCGATCTATATGCGTGTAAGCATCGGCCTCCCACGTGCCAATCCAATCGTCTACATCGCCAGCATAGCCAGTTTCTTCTAGTAATTCGCGCAGCCCGGCAGTGCGGGGGTCTTCGCCAGGGTCAACACGGCCGCCCGGTAATTCGCGCAGAATTTTATTAGGCCCGGGGCGAAACTGCGGAATAGTAATAATTTTGTTATCCTCGGTAATAGCCAAGGCGCAAACACCTGGTAGCTCAATACGGACATAGAAATCAGCAATTTTACCGTTAGGCAGCTGGTAGTCGCGCCGTTCAATTATTTGCGAGTATTTTTTAAACTCTTGTTTGCGACTTAATTCTTTCCATACTTGGGTTTTTGCCATTGCATATGCTCCTTTCGAGCTATTCGCGAATTATATAGCACCATACCTGGGGCGCAGGTCAATATACAAAGATAATACGTTTGAAAAATACGCGTATAAATGCTATAATATACTTCAATTAACAGGAGCTTTGGCTTGTATTCTCGGCATGAAACAATAGCCATTTTGGCTGACTACGGAACTCAGACCGCGATGAATCGCAGCCTTCACTTTGCCGGGCGACTAGCCGTGGATACTGCTCAAGATGCAGCAGAGCCGTTATATGACGTTCTGGACTTTACGGCAAACGACCAGCTCCCCCTAGAAGAGTGGCTTTCGCTGCCAACAACCGCCGAGCGCATTGCCGAGCGAGTCGAGTTACAAGAAAACGCCCAGCACTACGCCGGCATTGCCAAAAAAGCAGCCTCACCGCTAAGGCGCGCTACCATACTGCCATCTACCGGCCTCAAACTTGGCGCCCATGCCATGGCATTTGGCGTTAAGACCGAAGCAGGTGAAAATGCGATACTTAAAATACCGCGCAAGCAAGTCACAGGCAAGGTGGGCACGCCGCTTAATCCAGCCGAACGCGTAGCGTTTGTAGAAGAACGCATTACAAAATGCCCGGAAATTAAGGTTGCCAACATGGAAAAAAATCTAGCTATTGATTATCGTGGCCACGTGGTTACCTCATATGTTGGCGGCAGATTGCTTGATGTGCTTCGCCCTAGTGAGCTAGGCGCCGTTAGCGATGAACAGCTTGCACAGGGCGTAATTGACCTCCAAACCATGGCCCAAGCGCGCATTGAGCACGACAGTTACGGGCGCAACACCACTTATCACAATCAGCGTGGGTTTGGCTTTTTTGACCCACTCACCATTGATAAGTATTCCGAGCAAGAATGCCTGCGGCGAAATATTACTGGCTTTGCCGTTTCTATCGCTAACCAGCAGCAGCCGCTATTTGATCGCAGCAACAGGCGTGCAAAGCTGGTTGCTCAACGCGCAGACATTTTTGAACGTCTGGTTGCGCTAGACGAACAAGCTGGCCTATCAGAGCAGGCTGTTGATGTTGTGCGTGGCATAGAATACGACGATATTATGTTGTGGCACTAATGTCAGGCCGCTGTTATAAATACCGTAGCGGTAATTGATAAACTTGCTATAATTTGGCGTAGCTGTGAGAGGCTAAAACATTCGTCTCTTGACGAAAATAAACACCACTAAAACAAACAGGAGGGCTATTTTTAATGGTCTTTACGCACGCCAGAATAGCTAAAAATACCACGCCACTCGACCGTGTCGCGTGGCTGTATTTAGCGTATAAATTCTTTAGCAATTTATTTTTTGCTTACCCTATTTTTTACCAGTTTGCCTCGCAAACCATAACGCCAGTGCAGGTAGGTATGTTTTTTAGCGCTATCGGCATCTGTAGCTTTGTGGCCGAAATCCCAACAGGCGTTATTGCCGACAAGCATGGGCGAAAAGCGAGTGGACTATTCGGCACCGTGCTACTAACCATAGCACCACTCGTAGTGTTGTATGGCCATACGTTTTTAGCGTATATGGTGGCTGCTGTATTTTACGGTCTTGGCCGAGCGTGTTTAAGCGGCGCGTTGGAGTCTTTAGTGTACGACCATAAAAATGTCTCCTCGGCTGCCTACCGGCGTATTAATGGCCTAGAAATTACTTTTGGCCAAGCAGGCATTTTAGTGAGCGCTGCTTGCGGCGGTTTACTGTTTTCGGTTGGCCACCAGTGGCCCTTTATTACCGAAGCAATAGCAGGCTTACTATGCTTATTACTTATCTTGGCCATGAGTGAGAGCAATAAGAGTAGCCACATCCCCTCTATAGCGTCGCATCGGCAGCACTTTATGCAAAGTTTGCGATATCTGTTTGCAACACCATATTTACGTGTACTAGTAATAATGGCCACTGTCTTCTCAGTAATGCTCGGCATGTGTATTCAGTTTGTTAACGAGGCAGCCATGATTGAACACGGATTTAACGGAAGCCAGCGCGGTATTTTAATCTCGGCTGCTGGCGTTGCAACCATTATCATTGTTAATTCAGTGTTACTTAGAGCCTTAAAAAGTGATGCTGCTCGGATTGTATACATATCGAGCGGAGCAGCTGTAGCCTATATCTGTATGAGCCTTAGGTTTTTGCCACTATTTTTGGTGGGCTACTTAGTATGGAGCTGCCTGAATGCTACCAGCTCTTTTTTACGCGTAATGCTTAACGAGCGCATTCCTGGTTCACATCGATCTACAATACTAAGCAACTTTAAGGCTCTTGCCGTATTAGTTGGGCTGGGTGCCAGCACAGCGACCGGGCTTTTAGTGCAAAAAGCTCATACGCCGCGCACTGCCTATATAGTGTTTGGTGCGCTAGCGTGTGCCGTACTAATGCCTTGCGCGTTTTGGCTAGTAACGCGCTTGCAGCACCAAAACCCCCAACAGATTTTATGATCTGCAACCTAGCTTTGTAATAGGCGGCAGTTACATACAGTTATCACATAAGCCATGTATAATAAGCGCGATTAACTAATGGGGTTGGCTTTGCATGCAGACAGTTATTGATCAACTTGTAGCCTTGTTTCCGGCGCTAGCCTTTTTGTTAGCAGGCGTGCCACTAGCAGTTTTACTCGAACGGGTAGGGTTTTTTAGAGCAGCGGCCGATATTTTACTGCACCGCAACCCATCGACATGCAAACTCTGGGTGTTGGCTGCAGCCACTACGGCCGTGCTCAACTTAGATACAACTATTGTACTGCTTACGCCGCTTTATGCTCATATTGCACGGCGCTCTAAAATAGCGCTGCTGCCAATAATTGCCATACCGCTTTTATTAGCGTGCTTTGCCTCATCCATTTTGCCAGTGTCCAACTTAACTAATCTTATTGCGGCAGCTACTCACGACCTAACCGTGATCGACTTCTTGACACACCTGGCATTACCTTCGGTGGTTGCAATAGTTGCCGGCTGGTTCTTGTACCGGCATCATTTTCCAAACAAGCTTTCGGTAATACCACTAGACAAGACACCCGATTATCGAGCATTAAAAATTGGTGGCAGTGTTGTACTATTTTTACTATTAGGCTTTACCCTGGGGCCGCAAATTGGCCTCGAGGCTTGGGCTGTAGCCCTTATTGCCGATGTAGCATTGGTAGGCTTAACGGGTTTTGTACCCTGGAGAAGTATTCCGCTTAAAACTGCTGTTCAAGTTGCAATTGTCGCGGGCATTGCCGCCTTTGCCGTGCGCGGCCTGAGCCTTGGTGGGCTTTTGGGCGAGCATGCCAGTGTCGCTTCAATGGCGGGCGCGACTGGCCTAGCCACCGTTGGCGCCAACACAATAAATAACCTACCGGCAACTTTGGTGGGCGTACATCTAAGTCCTGGTGCCAGCTGGGGTCTTTGGGCTTGGCTAATCGGTGTTAACTTTGGAGCTGTTTTATTGCCGCTAGGTGCCTTAGCCAACATACTGTGGAAGAATATAGCTAAAGAACAGGGTGTACAACTCACACTTAAGCAGTACATGTCGGTATCGCTACCCATTGGCCTACCGGTGCTCGGCCTTGCGTTTTTGACACTCATTATCGAACGAGTGCTGTGGGGCTAAAAAATCGAAAACGGCAAGCACTTGCGGCTATACTACAGTAATGATCCAACCTGCAGGCGTTACAGAGCGCATTACCGAGCTTACTAACCATTTTGATGATGTACTTGACCGTACTGCCACATGGTCTACATGGAAAAAACAATTTAACGGTGTAACGTGGGAACGGCATCGCATGTTGAGTGCGCAACGTGTCGATGCCGCACCTTACCAGCTAGTAAGCGAGCCTCGGCGCGCAAAAGCCCCCTGGGTTCAAGCCAGTGGCCGTTTTTACGTACTAGGCGAAGGGGAGGGCACTATTCTGCGTGCCGCCGAGCTTTTACAGCTCGAAGTGCGCATGCGCAATCTTGGCTCAAAAAAAGTCGGCAAGCTCATCTTTAGCTCATGGCAACTAGCCATAAATAGTCAGCCTCATGAAGTCCCGGTAATTACCCCCAGACAAATTACGCCCGAGGAATGGGAAGAGCAAAAATACTTTGGGACTCTAAAAGAACCCCAGGCAATAGCTATTGCTCCGGCACCAGTCAATCTAATTTTGGATATGCAGGACGCATGGCACATCAGAGATGGCACGCCCTCGGCAGCAGAGCTACCAAGATTTGATGTTGGCAGTCAGGTTGGGCGACTAATGCTTGATAGCATGTACAACACTGCTCAAGAATTTTTACCGCCAGCCGTGTTTTAAATATTTGCCTACGGATTGTCGTCGTTATAAGGATAGTCTGGTGCCGTATGGTCGACAGTATAGGCGGCGACATCAAACACTACCACATAATCCTTGTCAGGCACTTTGCGTTCAGTATCCCCACGGTCAATTGAATTGTTATATTCAACGCCCAGTCTAATACTAAAGTCGGCTTTAACTTCCAGTTCTTGGCCTTGCACAGTAACAGTGCTTTCGCCACGTGCAATGTGGTGTTTTAGCATGAGCTGACTGGCTACGTCGTAAGCATCCGAGAATTTTTTAACATCAATATCATATAACGACTCACCGGCAACCTTGCAGTGCCGTGAACGGTCGCCAATGCCGTAAAAGGCTTCGGCATCGCATTCATGGTTGCCAACTGTTGATTCAAGCTGCTGGCCATCAAGTACCAGCTCGCCAAGCGCTTTAGTAACATATGCCTTGGCGGGGCCTTGCTTGCGGTCGATAGCACGGCCGTCTTCAATAGACTGGCCAATGTTGGGGCCAAACAACATCGCGAAGGGGGCTAATAAAAAGAATCCGACAACGAGGTTGCGGGCAATTTTATTTTCGGTTTTTTTGGGAGTAGAGGAGACTTCGTGAAGGTTAGACATATCAAGAGTATACGTTATTTATAAAGCCAGGTAATAGGAACAGGTCAGTAAGGTGTGCCATACTGTAGGCATGAATCTAAAAAAATATCGTTGGTCAAAAGTATATGAGTCGGCAGAAGAAGAGCTGCAGGACTTTTTGCAGGCACGCAACATAACTGCCAAGCGCCACGAATTAGAAGCTTATAGCGAGCAGACAATTACGCCCGCGAATGATATGCGAATATGGGGTGTAGAGGGCACGGCCAGCTTTACCGTAGGCGACAAGCGTTATTCTATGCAACCCGGTGACGTACTAGAGTTACCGGCTAATAGCAGCTGTGCTGTAGTGACGGGCCTAAGTAATTTTGCTTGGTACCAAAGCTAAGGGGTTATAGTATACAACTATCCTTGGCGGTAAGCAGCGTCTACACTCAGTACAACATCTGCACGGGCCCGCGAAATCACGCCTGGCGTCGTTAGTAAAGTAACAACGTCTTGGTCGGCATTCATGGCGTGAGATGTGTCTGCTTCAGCGTACTGCTGGCTGGCTGATCCATGTAATTCCATGCCACGGGTGTTCAAAAAACCAGCCACAAGACCAGCAAGGTGGCTGGCAGTACGCACTGCTTGAGGCTCATGCATTTGCTTAAGACTATCACTTGCGTCAACAGCGCCTTGGTATACCTTCAGGCGGCCCAAATCAGCACGCAAGCCCGTCCACGGCTCCATGGCGGCGCACAAAAATTCCTTACGGCCTTCGTTGGCCCAAAAATTACTCACCATGCCACGCATGAGGTTAGCGGCATGCAGTTGGCGCTCGGGTAGTGCCTCTTCTGGTTTAGGATTATTAAGTTCCTGCTGTAGCGCCGACACTGCCGACCACAATTCACCATAGGCCACCTCTTGACCTTCTTGGCCGTACTTAATGGGTGTTTCTGGAGATAGATCGGGAAAAGTTGTTGGACTATTTGGAATAAAGTTCTGGTTGGCGACACTACAGGCCTGCGTAATGCTACTCCGATACTGCCTAATTCTTCGGGTTCGTGCTGCGGCAGCACCAACACCACTCGCTGCGGCGACGCCCATGACTGCAAGCATTTCTGTTAGAGGAAGAGGGCCGTCAACATTGCCAACCCTATGAGATGCCGAATCAATCATACCATAGAGCAGGGTACCAGCGGTGGCACCCAGCTCACCGAGAGTAGTCATTGGCCAAAACTTGTCCGCCGTCATGGGCGGCTTATGTGCTAGCCTTTGAGCGTCTTCGGCCTGCAGCACCGCCACACTATAGCCTGCGTTAACATCATCAACTACAAGGTAGTTTCCATAAACACTGACATCGGCGGGTTTTTGCTGGTCAAAGCCTTGTATATTGCGGCCGCGGGCAACAACTTCAAGTGCTTCGCGGGTAGGTGATTGGTATCTTTGTATATCTTTTTTCATAAGTCTTCATTCTATTAGATGGGCGAGTGCGGGTAAAGCACAAACGGTAAAACAGGGTAGTTGCCGAATTAATGTAGTAAACAAACCGACAGATACTGTGTGGTACCATACCAACATGAAAGAAGTATATCTCTTACGACATGGCGAAAAAGATGACAACCAAAATCTGAGTGAGCGTGGCAAGCAGGCTGCCCGGGACATGCGCGTCCAGCTACCCACGTTTGCCCGCATTATTTCATCGGGAATTGCCAGAGCCGACCTAACAGCTCACCTTCTTACGGGCCAGGAACCAGAGATAGATACTCGTGCTGCATACGCTACCACCTCAGCCGAGATAAGCAACGAAATAGCCGCCCTAGCAAGCCAGCATGGCCTTTCATTCTTAGATGCTGCGCGCCTCCATAATAATCCTGAGGTACTGGCAGGTGTCGACGAACAGGCAATTGCGCTCAATGCACTCGTAGAAGAGCTGCTCAAAACTATGAAAGAAGGCCAAAAAGCGCTCATTGTATCCCATGACCTTACTATTGCTCCAGCCATGGGGCTTAGGGGCGTAGCGCCAGAGTCCATTCCACCGCTCTGCGGCTATGTTATAGGCGCAGACGTTCGCCATTATCCAGCACAACCATAGCCCCGTAAGTGCTAAATTGGCCATAGTATACTAAGGGAATGGAACGAAAACCACCCAAGGAACCGCTAGTTATTCCCATGCCAAGCCTACCAGAGCTTTCCAGTATGCTCAGCCCCATGAAGGCACTTGCACTTGAAGGTTCGGTAGATGTTCAGTCGGCACACTACCGAAAAAACGTGGCGCGCCGGAATTTTACTGATGCGCCAACGGAGTTTGTTGCTTTTACCATACCACTCGATTCGCACTTGCCGTTACCAGAAGGGTACACTAGCATTGTCGACTGGCCCGAGGAACAAAGTGCTTCCATGACAATGGTGCACAACGCTGCAATGGAGACCAAAATATGCGGCCAAAGCCTGACCGCCGTACTAACCTCGCTAGTCGTTGCACTTGGCAACGAACACACTGCAACACCCTTGGCCGAGCTCGACGAGCCATTGATTATGGACCTCTATAAAGAGGCGATTCAGCTAGCAAATCACACCATACTGGCTTATAAACTAACGCCGGGTCGGCACAATCATGACCTCCAGCCAGTTACCGTAACCAACCGCCCTAGCTATGTTGATATGTTCCGCTTTGATACTACGAGTGGCCAAATTATAGAAGCCGGCAATGTGCATATGCACCAGAATTTAGTAGCCAGTGTGGAGCGAGCAGGCGCGCTAACCCCGCAAGAACATGGGGCTTTTGTTGAATATTTTCAAGAACTGGGCATGGGAAACGACGAACCAGTTACCAACATTCTGGCAACGATGTACCAAGCAATAGATCAGGTTTGCCTGGGCAACTATGCGTCGGGCTTGGTATTGGCCGACACCTATGCCGAACATTCTATGCGCTATTCTTTACTGCAGCTTTACCAGGACAAGGGCTTAGATAATGAGGCCGCCATGGGCAAAGTGGACAGTCTGCGCACACTCGATAAGCTGGTTGGTGGCCTTGCAACGCAGCTGCATGTGCCACGCCCCGACCTGAAACGAATGATCTCATTTGACGCATGGCAAGCCGCCTGCCGCCAAAAGCGCAACCATATAACCCACCGCTTTACCAAGCTGGCAGTAGAACCACAAGAAGCCCGTGTTGCACTGCATGAGACAATCAAAATGATTAGCTCGCTAACGCGTTTTATCATGCTTTCAAATGTGAAGGTTGCGCCGCAAGTACGCTTATTTATGACGCCAAAATGGTACGCAGGCTCAATTGAAGACTACGCCGCCAACGATGGCCGCTCCATTTCACGCGTGTCAGAAATTGTTCCGTATACCTACATTATCCCAGGCAAATCCAAAGATAAGTGAAGACTATGCCCGCCACGGACATAGAATATACAGATAACTAAAAATATTGCCTAATAAGTTTTACGCCATTAAATAACCGACGGATGCGTACCAAGTGTAACCGGCTCGGTCAAGCAAAAGAACGCCTTGGACGACTCGGGACTGCCCAGTGTAGAACCCTCGTGAAGCGCCCATGAAACAGGCGAATTTAAGATAGCTTCCACGTGTTCTTCGGTTGGAGGCGCCAACCTAAGCCAGTGCACTGGAAGATTCTGAGGATCTGGATACTCCTGCATAAAACGAAAGCGGTCTACACGTTTTTCGCCAGCAATATTGCGGTTTAAACCTGGCGTAATACGGTGCCAGCGTGCACCAGGCCCCATATTGACCGCCATAAGGGTAACATCGGGATCTGCATAGCCATCAACATGGTCACCAACCTTAGGAGGTAGCCCAGTAAACCGGTTAATCAACGTAGGATTTACTGTTGTGTTCTGCTGGTTGGGCGCATCTAAGCGCATATCCAAAGGAGCACCTATAATCCCTGGCATAAGCTGGTGTTTTGGCGTTTCAGGACTAGCTTGCAGTCCCAATTCTTGGGTTGCCGTACACAGACCCAGCATAAACATGCCAGCTGCCTTAGGTAGCCTAACCAGTTGCATCACGCGTTTTGTATCTGGTGTTGCGCGTATAGCTTCTATCTCTTGGTCGGTCGGTACCCTAAGTGAACTAAGCGGGTCGGCGACATCTACTACTGGCGTAATCACGCCGACTCCAGGCTCTGGCCTGTTATAGCCAGCCCGTTCTGCCTGCAAAGGATCCAAAAGGGTTATACCTTCAGAAATTCTATAGCGTTCACGTAGCAACTCGGGATTAGTAGTATGTATGCCAAATTCATGAGATTTCATCGTGTGATTGTAGCAAGGCCGCCAAGTGCAATCAAGCGGTGTTAAAAACGGAACCTTTTATAGCCAAGCGCGACATTATTATGGCCAACCAATTGGTTGACATGGCCCAAAACCCTAGAAATGCCGATACACACATAACCGCCGTCGTAGGTGCTAGACACAAAGGTATACGCGCCTATCTTACAGCTCACGAAATTGGTGGCGAAGACTACATAGCCTCAGGTAAAACTAGCATAGACGCCATAGAAGCCAGTGGCGCGTTAACTGATCCACGCCGCGCAATGGCCGCCGAGTCTATACGGTACCTTTTGTACCCCAAAGCACAGTTAAAAGACGCGCCTCTCGCCGTTTTACGCCAAGCGCAGTCACTTGCATACACGACCGTTGCTGGTTATAACCCAAATACCCAAGAATTTACTGATCTACTAGGCAATCTTGGCAACCTACGCGCACACTATAATGCCTCGCCAGACAGGCAACCAATAGTATCGACCGTAG
>CAZBRP010000001.1:71028-83969 GCA_964494765.1 uncultured Candidatus Saccharibacteria bacterium | reverse complement strand
CTACGCGCACACTATAATGCCTCGCCAGACAGGCAACCAATAGTATCGACCGTAGTGCAGGGCATTGCTATGCAATCTTTGGCAAAACAGGCCACCCAGTATTAGTTGAACATACCCACCGCAGTATTCAGTAGAGAGATCGCACCTGGAGTTGCTATAATAGGTCCATGAAGAAATTCCTACCGACCGCTATCCTGGCTATGCTTGTTGTTTTGCCGATCATAACGATTTTTGCTTTTGATGCTCGTTACAACAGCTTGCAGAGTAGCATGTGTGCAAAATATCCTAACGAAACCTCTTTAAAATACGCATGTGACGACCCCGAAATGCAGCTGCGAGAACGAGTGGTGACCACGGCATTTTATAGGCATGTGGCTGATTATTTTGGGCGAGAAGATGGGACTTCTCATTCTTGGATGGACTCATTTGCGCAGAGTGACTATGAGGAAATGGTCAACGACGATGCACGGGCAGAGGTCAAAGACAAACTATACGCATTTAACCGTGAATTTGCGGCTGCCTTAATTGTAAGCATTGTTATAGCTTCGGTTTCGGGCACATTGCTGGTACAAAAGCTTATTGCCTACAGGCGAGCTAAGCGATAGTTAGGCTTTATGGTCAACATGGACACTCCTAAGCCAACCACGTCAGTCCTTATAATTACCGGCACCGTTGGTGTTGGCAAATCGAGCGTTGCTAATGAAGTGTTTGAGGTGCTACAGCGTACATCACAGCCAGTAGCGCTCATTAACCTTGATGAGTTTGGCTATGTGAGCCCGCGGCCTGCCGATATCGAAAAAATGGAAGCATATAGGCAGGCGCACCCAGTGTCACCCGAACTGCCGGGTGACTTTGATGTTGTTTTTAGCTTTACTCCCGACCTGGGCGTATAGGCAATAGTCAGCTAAAGGTCTTTTATAAGCTTTGCGCTAGGTCAAAGGCAGTAACGCCTGAAGCCAACTGGTAGTCGCGCAATGCGGCACGTTCTGAGCTGCCCTCTAATAATGGTAAGGTTGCCGACCTAAACCAAAAACCAGCCAGCCAATGCAATGCCTGTTTATCTAGCCGATGCATATAATTAGTAATATCAAAGCCGGTTTTATGAACATGCACCAAAAAAGAACCAACATCAATACGCCGATCGCCAAGTTGCGTCCAGTTCCAATCAATTAGTTTTACTGTTTTTAGCTCTTTATTCCAGGCACAATTATCGGCACGCACGTCGTTGTGCACAAGGGCGGTACGCTCAAAAACAAAGCTGGCGCTTTTGTGGTCATGCTCTGCAAAATCCAGGCCGTCCGCCAGGTCTTGACGGTGTATAGCAGCAAGCTTAGTGCGCAGTATATGCTGCAACTCACTGTCTTCGCGCAAAGGTTGCCAGCCACCGGCAGTTTCGCTAATAAAAGACTTTTCAAAAAGCGGCATGTCTTGGCTACCAGGGATAATGCTGGCCAAGTCGTCCATTGCTTGCAGGGTTTGGTCAAGACGCTCTGTGGTCCACGTATCAGACCAATTCCATCCGGCCTGCAAAGGCTCCAGCCCAAAGGCTGTTTCGTCACCATTAACCGCAAGTAGTGCTGGAATAAAAGGGAAGTTGTGCTTTTGCAAAAAGCGGTATACTAGCACTTCTTTGTGCGCCCACTGTTTGGTTAGGTCATCGCTGCCAATTTTAACAAATACCTCTTGCTGGCCTGGCAAGGTAACAATGCCCCTGTGAGCCGTTGAGTAGCCACCAGAGGTTTCGACAAGCGTGCTTAACGCAGATTCAAGATCGCTCCATGAGAGTGTATGAGCTGTTTTCATTCTTATATACTAGTGTATTGCTGCGCCCTTGGCTAACAAAAAGACAGCGTGGGTTGTCTTTGCTATGCTACGCATCCAAATAGCTAGTCGTTTACAACAATCGCTTCGCCGTCGCGCAGCGCAACATACGGCATGTTTTGCTGCTCAAAGAATGCAACAACTTTTTCGGTAACAGGTGACTCGGGATGCTCAGAACGGAAATGCGGCGCAATGGATTTGGAGTACAATCCTAAGCCTTCCCAAATAACTTCCGTGTCATAACCCTGGGGTACTTGGTGAGGGTCGTCGGCAATATCCGTGCCCTTAAGTGTAGCCGCCGTCACAACCGCACCAGCGCTAAAGCCACCATATACAAGCGCATTGCTTGTGATTAATGGAGGTGCAATTTTATCAAAACCACTTTGCTTCATGGCTCGACGCAGTGTGAACGTATTGCCGCCCATCACCCAAACGCCGCCATATTGTTTGAGGCGTGGCTCGAGTGCTTCGGGATTATCAAAAAAATCACGCAGGTCAAAGTCTTCACCCTGCAGACCCATCTGTGCTAATGTAGCAGTTTCTTGCTTCAGATAATCAGGACGTTTTGCTGGGCCGTAAACATCAGAAGCATTCATGATAATCGCGACTTTTTTATTTGCACCAAACAGGGCTGCAAACTGAGCAGGCTGGGATCCAAACCTGAATGATGACAAGAATAATTTCATAGGATGATTATAGCACGATGAAATTTTAATCTGTCAAAACCTGGGGTGGCTCACTGGAGTGATATACTAAAACTATTCACCTATGAGCAATGCATACGCCAACAGCTACAGGGACATTGACTTTCGGAAACATCCCGAAAAATACCCCATAGGGCGGGGCGAGCAGGGTGTGCTCATTGCCGAGCCATACAAAAGCGAAATTCTGCCTTACTGGAAATTTGCCACACCTGCCGATGCTAGGCAGTCAGCCCAGACCATCTACGATCTGTTTGTGCGCTACGGCGAACAAAACGATTTTGTAGGCATGGACATGGCCCGTAAATTTTTGCAAATGGGCTTTACGCGGTCACGCCGCTACGCCAATCACCCCAGCGGCCAAAAATATGACGAACAAGGAGCAGTAAAGCCCCAAGCAGCCGACTGGAAAACCTCAGGCAAAGCCCAGTCAGCCACAATCTTTTACGACTTCTATATACGCGCCAAAAATGACCCCACATACCTTAAGCTAAAGCAACAACACCAAGCTCGCACAACACAGTCAATCTAGCACCTGGATTGGCCCAAGAATCATCCAGGCTAAGCGGTCAAGTACATTCGCCTAACGTCACTAATATGCAAAGCTTCGGCCCGCTCTTTTGGCAGCTTTTGCATAAATGCAATCACCTCAGCTGCATGCTTAGGATATGCGCAGTGGTCAGGAATTCTAGGCGTACGGCCTTTCTTAATTGCGTCGAGAGCGCTTCGCATCTGTTTCCAAAATACGTAGTAGTCGAGTTTTATCTTTACGTGCCAGCCAGTGCTATCCTCAATAACAAAGCCTTCAATGTGCGCACCGTTAAGTGTGTACTCAAGTCCCTGAACGCTTGTATACCACGCTTCGAATTCCCGCCAGTCTGCTAGGGTAACTGCTTTTTGCTTGCATCTAATACCAAGCTCTTTGCCCACCATTTCGCGCTCCGCTTCGCCAGCAGCCTCGTAGGCACGCTGGCGTTTCACCACGTCTAGCAATACCAGCTCGTCGTGGCCATAGTTGATGATGTGCGGGTCATCCCGCGGTAGTACCACTTCAAAGAGCAGGCTTGCATTGTGGTCTCGCAGGTAGTCGATTACGAACTGTCGCTTACCTTCAATCTGTTTTTCAAACAATGCGCGCAGCCAATCGGCAAATTCGCCTTCGGTTGTAGACTTAGAAGAAATAATCAAATCGCCAGCTGCATCGTCGTAACCGACTAGCCCTAGGTAACCATTTTCCTTAACCCAAGCTGTCACTGGAAACACTAGCTTCTCGGATAAATTCGAGTAGTCTGTTTGCCGTGTCTCGTTAATGTTAAAGAACTTGTCGTAACCACGAATAACAATTTCACTAGTCAGTGTATTTATGAATAAACCGCGCGTAGTAATAGTCTGATTACTCCACTTTTTCTTAAACATTACTTCTGGACGATAGTGAAACGAGCTAATGTTCTCAGGCAGTGTTTTTTCACTGATCAGGCGATTGTTACGCAGTTCCTGAATGAGTTTGGCGTTTTCAGCACGACCAACAGCTTCGATATGCGCTGTAGTGTTTGCAATCTCCACTGGTGTAAAGCCATTATTTGTTAACTGAACTACGCGCAAAGATCCCCCAAACTCTACTTTACCTTCCAGATTGAAACAGCGCTCGTTGTACTGAATTGGGAAGTTTTGGCGGTTGCGGTGGCCATGAATTTGAAATGTCTGCACATCAGTGTTTTGCACAAATGCGTCATCAATCTCGCCAACTTGCTCGTATCTGCTAACCCCGCGAATACATTGATTAGCGCTCAGTAAACCCAGATTAGAGGGTAGGCTACTCAAACCAGCATGCGTCACCAGCACCTGTCGCTCACCATGGCGGTAGTGTAGAGCAGGCACCATAGATCGAAAGATAGTACGTACCGCTTGGCGATCAATGTCGGCGGCCTCAAGTTGGCGACGAGTACGGCCATTGAACTCACGAGTTTTGACCGGCCAGCCATGCAGCCATTGCCAGATATACATATCATGGTTGCCCTCGACAAAATATACATTGGGCTTACCGGCTAACTGCGACACAAAATCGAGCACCTGGTCGTTCTCACGCCCACGGTCAAGGAAGTCTCCCGTAAAGACAAAAGCTTCGTCGTCGCGCAATGGAAAACGCTCAAAATATGCTGCCAATGGCGCATAACACCCTTGAATGTCGCCAATGTGGTGAACACGTGTATACATCGAAAAGTCCACTACAGGATGCTCGAGCGTTTTTGCAATCTCCTCCACCGTATGCAAGACATGCCAACCCTTAGGGTAACCGAGCGAAGCTAGGCGTCCGTGCATATCACGCAGAACATCAGTGGCGACCACCTTATGGGCTGCTCGCTGTTCATTTTGGGCAATAGCTTGCTCTAGGGGCACCCCGGATAAGTCGATCAAAAATAGCTGGTAACGGTGTTTGTATGCAAGTTGAGCATAGTCGTTATAGTAACGGGCTGTGGTGTGCGTGGCATCGATGCTAATAATTTCACCACGGGCCATGCGCGCTTCCAATAGCTCACGCAACAATTCCCAAACTCGCCGGTCATCCTTGGCTGAGATGCTCATTTTGCCTTTTTCATCTAAGACTGGCGCCGCCATTGCTAAGCGCAAATCATCAGGCGAGAGTGTATAGGAGCCTAGGCCAGCAGCTTGCAAAATAGTGCTTTTACCAGACCCTGGAATGCCGCGTGTTACGTACAACTTTCTCATTTCGTTTCTTTTCCGGCCACGTCAAAGGCCACGTTAATTGATTTTGCTTTTTGACCAAGTAGTAGACGCAATAGGTCAGGGTTTTCTTTGGTCACTTTTGCTACATTAGCATAATGTCGTATCACCGCGCTTCTACCACGTGCTTCCTCGAGCTCTGCTTTTGCTCGCTGACGAGCAACTTCTTGGGCGTCGACAGCATTTTGTAAAGTTCGTGGGAGTCGAATACGA
The DNA here is from genome assembly GCA_964494765.1 of uncultured Candidatus Saccharibacteria bacterium. GTDB lineage: Bacteria > Patescibacteriota > Saccharimonadia > Saccharimonadales > UBA4665 > CAMLQK01. Next base: position 78,492 of record CAZBRP010000001.1, on the reverse strand, counting down.
GGTGCTAGCTCTGTGCGGGCCTCTAGTCCAAACTCAGCAATATCCTGCGCCAATAGCTGCTCGTCAAGCGCCACCTTGGCTTCAAGCAGTTCGCCCAGAGTACGAGTTTGGATGATTGCCTGCATCTGGCGGATCACCGCTTGCTGGATAATTTCCAAAACAGTTTGGCCGCTGGCATATAGCTTTTCGGCGGTTCGGATAATAACACCAACATTGACTTCGACTGCGATCGTCACGCCATCAGCAGTGCTAGCGTTAACTAAGCATGGATATGACTGGCGGTAGAGCGGATACACAATAACCGCTTGGTTACGAAATTTATATGTTCTATAAACACCTGGCGATAATATTTGCGTCACGCATCCGTCACGCAATAAGATGCCAGTTTGGTTTTGGTGAATGATAGTTTTACTCATAATAGTATGTCCTCTTTGTATTAGTCGTTCTGGATGCGCATATCACAAAAGTCCGCCAGGGGAATGAATTGCGATCTCGCAAGCCATTGCAAGCCCGTTGGAGTGATATGCGCGTAAGGTGGTCATGGAGCCTACCAAAGGCAAGCGGGTTAACAACCGCGTGAGTGCCTACTTGGCGAATCTATCTTGATTCGTACTTCAGCTAACCTCACTAGCAAGTATAAATATGGCCAGTCAGAATACTAGTAAAAACATTTTTACCCAAATTACGCTATACTCCTTAGTAATGACAATGCCGTTTACAGACCACCATATTCAGGACAAAATTATTACAGCACTCGTTGCAGGCGAGCGTCGCTTTTCAGATTTAATTCCTAATGAAATGGAGCACAGCTTGTTCATGTATCACATGCGCAAGCTAACCTCAGCTGGACTAGTAGAAAAAGATGAACAGGTGTACCGACTAACCTTAAAAGGCGCACAACTCTACAATGCACGCCATCAGCTTAATAAACCACTTAATTACCCGAGGGCGCTAATCCAGTTTATTGTCATCAAAGATGATTTGCTGCTTGTATCTCGCCGTACTACCGGGTTAACCCATCAACTCAATGAATTCATGTTGCCAGGTGGAGTGCACTACTATTTGGCATCAAGCCGGACAGCTGCAGGCAGCATTGCTCGCTCACGTGGTTTGCGCCTTGGTGAATATGTGGGCCACCTCGAAACCATTGCACCACAGCGTAATTACCATGGCCTGTTAGACCTGTATCGGGCAGAGCAGGTGTCTGACGCTGTTAAAACACAAGCTGAGCATGAGTTTACGTGGCGACCATTGCAAGAGATTGCATCGATGGACTTTGACCGGGCCGGATCGGCGCCATATATAGCCCAACAACTACTCGACGATACTATTAAGCCGCGCATGACATGGTTTGCCGACACCAAGCCTAATTTATAGCCACTTTAAACAACAGAAGGATAGCGGGTGCAGGGGCCAATGGGTTTCATCACAGCCATCACCGCCTGTGACGGCTGTTCACTGCCAATAGTAGACCCGTCGTGAGTAGCCCAAGCAACAGGTAAATTGAGGGCCGCCTCGACATATCCATTTGCTGGCGCAGCCAACTTAAACCAGTGTACGGGGATTTCCTGGGGCGCTGGGTGATTTTGGACAAATTTTGACTGCTCCGGCATGCTCGGACCGCCAATAGCCAGCCTGTTAATGGCAGGTATGACTCTATGCCAGCGGTCGCCAGGCCCCATATTAGCAATCAAAAACGTTGTGTCTACGTTGCGCCAGCTATCAATGTGGTCGCCAACTTTTTGACCTGGAAATTTAGATGACATAGATACATGCAATTGGCCTGGCATATCAATCCGGTCACCGCGCACCCAACCGACAATACCCGGGGCTAATGCCTGATATGGATCACCCTCGGCAGGGCGCAAAGACATAACACGCGCTGTAAGGCACTGCGCCAAAAGCTGGGCAGCAACCTCCGCACGCATGCGCACTAGCTGAATGGCACGCTGAGTATCTGGCGTCGCCATGATAGCAGCTACGTCTTGGTCGCTAGGCTTGCGCAAAGATAACAGTGGCTCACACGCACCAACATAGGGCGTTACAATGCCCGTCGCCTCAGTGGCCACCGGCCTAAAACCACCTTGTTCAGCTTGCTGCCGATTGAGCAGGGTAACGCCATGTGAAATACGATAGCGCTCCTGTAGTCGCCTTGGGTTAGTTGTAACAATACCAAATTCTTTACTCTGCAGTTTCATACTACCCAGACTACCACAGGCCTAGAGCGTCCTCAGCCCAAGTTCAAAAACTCATATCGTAGAGCAGAGAGGTCACGTTTTTACGCTCTTGCTAATGACAAAACCCCATAAATGTCGTATGATGTCTCTGTTGTTTAGTATGTTAAACACACAAGGTGGCAGCATACAGCATATAGGGGTGTAGCTCAGTTGGTAGAGCATCGGTCTCCAAAACCGAGTGTCGCAGGTTCGAGTCCTGTCTCCCCTGCCAAGTTATTATTTCGAGAAATCCAGATCTGTTAAATCAGGTTTGGATTTTTTGGTTTTCCACATAGGGTGACGGGACGTTCCAAACTTTCGCGTATAATTAAAGACATGAGTAGTCCAAAGGATCAATTTAACTCTTGGGAAGAGACTTTATCTGGTCATCTCGATGACGGGCGGGTAGACCCCAATTCAATTTCTGGAGTCCTCTATGATTTATTTTGGGAAATGGCAGCATATGAAGCGTATATAGCCATATGCAAGGACAACGAAAAGAGTGTATTGGCTAGTCATATCTTCGGTCAACTTACATCTTTCAATTATCTCCAAGTCCAAGCACTACGTATTCGTCGATTGACGGAGATCAGCGAGATTAAAACCGGAAATAAGGATCGAAGCGTTTATTCGTTGATGAATATCCTGACTGACATGAAACGTCTGCGGAAGGAAAATGTTCTAACAGCAGACTACATTTGCGAAGCCTATGAGATTCCTTCCTATCGAGAATTATGGAATGAGGATGGGATGAAATTTGTAGGTGCCGAAAACGGCGTGCCGACGACTGCCTCTATTATTGCTGCCAATAATTACTCTATGTTGGAGAAGATTTGTGATAAGAACGGGTTGATCAGGAAGAGTGTATTAGACGGTCTCGAGAAGCGCCTGCTGGGCGACAAAAGCATAGAGCTCAACTCAGTTATCGGCTTCGTTGGTAAGCATATAGCTCATTCTGCTTCCGTTGCCAGTAGAAAACAAGCTGGAGTCGAATTGGCGCTGCGAGTCGATGACATGAAAAAAGCGATACAAGGCATTACCGAAGCATACTATGCCTGCCTAATGCTCATCACGCAATCCGATCATGCCTCTATGATACCCGTAGGCTGGGAAGATCGGCTCGGCAATTTATCAAAGCGCGAGGTAGAAATCGTCTACGATACGTTTAAGCGTGTTGAGTCAGAATGTGAAAACTGGAAAGAAATTGGATACGCTCTCATTCATGTCGGAGAGATTTAACCATGTACAGTAGCGATCTTGCCAGCCAGACACCAAAAACAGCTGGCGGTTACTTTGGCGAAGAAATCTCGAAGATCGTACTGATTGAACAAAACCTTAAACGTAATAGTGGGCACGCTACGCCTTTTATATCGCTTCTATCTCACGATCTTTTGGCCGCAGACATTTTTGCGCAGAGAAGCATTTCGCCCGAACACTATCAAGTTTTGCCTGGCAACAACGTTAATGCGGATATATGGCAACTCTATGCTGATACTCAAGGGTTCTATATATTCGCAGGCAAGGCTATGTTGGCTATGTATCTGCTTTTAGCAGAAGCTGCTCCCGCAGCAGTAAAAGCAGAGCTAACGCCACATATTGGCAGTCATGGAGCATTTCTGAAGTTTGTATTATCAAAACAAACAGCGCTGTCGGAATCACTACGTCTAAATATTAGCCATTCTTTGCTGTTGCTTGATCGATGCATATATCGAAAGCGTAATAAAATGATTGAACATTGGACGGACAACAAGCACCAGCGCGATCTTTTCCCTTGTTATTATCTAATAGACGTACCCATTGTCTACTTTATTAATAATGACACCTTTGGAACATATGCAGAGCGACAGAAAATTAGTGCAGCCGCAGATGGTTACATTGCGAAGATAAAAAACATAACGCTCGATGTAAATACGGGGCCAGCTGAAAAATTAGCAGTCTTAGATTATTTTTACCCTAAGTTATCTCGAAACTTCCACGACACATTAGATCAACTAATTAACCCTCAGCACATCATCGTGCTATCCGTATCTCCCTATTTAGTTACGGCACTTAAGAAATTCATGACGGACATGTTCAAAGTTATCGACTCATTTCAAGAAAACTAAGCTCTAGCATCGCGTGTATCTCTTTCTCTTCATCGTTGTGAAGAATCGATTTTTTGAGCTTAGTAACCTGCTCAAAAATATCAGTTTGGACGGTGTCCGCCCACTCCTGCCAAGAAAAATAGCTCAGATTCGTCTGGGCTATTTTTCTTGGCTGAGTATTGCATAGGTCGAGAATGAATAAAAGCAATGTGTTGGGAACATATTGCTGCCACCTGTATCGAGTCCGGTCTACGTACCGGACATGCAATGCTCAAGTCAGCTCTGCTACAATGTCTGCATGAATCAAGACATATATAAATCAGCTGGCATCATCATCGTTGATCGTAAACTTCTGTTTACCCGCGCCAAAGATATGCAGATCTTCATTGACCCGGGCGGCCAGATCGAAGCTAATGAAACACCTGAGCAGGCTTTGGTGCGCGAGCTCAAAGAAGAACTTACTATTGCCGTTGATGCATCAGACCTGGAATTTTTTGGTGAATATGTCGCTGAAGCCGCCAACCACAAAGGCCGCACGGTACACATGAAAGCCTTTGTTGTTAAAAAATGGAACGGTACCATTACGGCAAGCTCTGAAATAGAAGAACTGCGCTGGCTCACTCATGATGTGCCTTCTGATATTAAAGTTGGATCAATTTTTGGTGGCCAAATTCTTCCGAAGCTACATGAGCAAGGACTCGTTGATTAGTTTCTATCCGTTGAGTTCGAACTTTCCACCGATACGATATACTGAAACCATGCACGCTTACCTCATCATTCTTGAAATTACCCCGCTCAAAGTAGGCGGCGCGTACGATACGCTGCCATTGCATTGCACGCTCGTACACTGGTTTTGGCTCAAGCAAGAGCCGGAGGAAGTCACCAAGAGACTCGAAGCAGTTTTAAGCAACACCGCTCCTGTATCTCTCAGGGTGGGTACCGAACAAGCCTTTACTGGCAAAAATAAAAACGGCGAACTAGTGCCGGTTACCGTAAATGACGTTGAACTAACTCCGGAGCTACGGAAACTTCATGAGCAAGTCTGTACGGTGCTCAAAAGCATGGATGTGCATTACTCCGAGCCACAATATGTCCATGACGGATTTCATCCGCACGTTACTCATCAAAAAGATGGTCAGTTATCGCCAAGTGAAATCCGCAGATCTGCAAAATTATATCTGGTCGAAGCTGTAGCGCCCGAATATGGCAATGAACGCACCGTCCGCGCCACACTAAAACTGGGTTAATCATGCAGTATAAGTACCTTGGCCTCATTTCCGTTACGCTTCTGCTCGTGGGCCTCTGGTTTGTAGTGTGGCGATGGCCGCAGGGCAAGCACATGACGTTTAGCCAACATGTCGCACAGCACAAAAGTGCTACTATTTATTATTTCTTTTTGTTCGCGATAACGCTGCCGTTACTCAATGTATTTTTCATAAAGTGGTTTGTACCAACGTTTGATCTGACGATTTGGTTTAATGTATTCGCTATAGCTGCTTCAGTATTTCAGGTAGCCTGCACGTTAGTGCCCGAAGCTACCGGGTGGCGTACGAAGTGGCATCAAGCATTAGCTGGGATATCGGCTTTGCTACTTTTGCCGCTGCCGGTTATGTTGGCGTTTTCTTTAGGTGTTGCGGCGGCGGGTCGACTGCTTGCAGTAGTCACTACGCTCATCATGTTGAGTGTTATCGCTTTCACGATTCACGTCAACGGCAAGCACGCAAAACTTCTCATTGCGCAGGCCGCATATTTCGTGGCGTTTTTCATACCCATACTTTTCATCAGTTATCTTTGAGATGCAGAGCTACGAGAATGTTGGTGTAGGCGGTATAAAGGCAGCCATTTCTCGGGCGAGATCTATAGCATCTAGGGTACTTAAGTGTTGGTTATGTTGGCCGATAAAAACGTCCTCTTGGGCGTTATAAGTATAGACGGTGGCTGGTCGTGGCTCTTCTTTGGTAGCGGTATGAGAGATTTGGATTTGCCCTTGGTCCTTTGCGGTTGTAATGGCTACACCATAGGCATTGCCGTCGGCGAGGCCTCGTAGCCTAGGCTGCAGGCTTGGGTTAATTTCGTGTAGTATGGCGTTTTGGCCCCGTGCGCCAATAGAAGAACTGCGCATCCAGCTTAGGCTAAGGGTTTCGCCGCCATTCGGCTCTGTTATTAGGTGAGCATTGATACGACCGCCCCCTTGAGCTAGGAGTGTACTGCAGGATATGGTTGTTACATGGCGACTTGTTTTACTATAGAAATACTGCACTACGTATTCGTGTAAAAGGGCACCTCTTTCTGTGCACCAGTCAAATGAATAGCGCTTTCCCTTGACACTGTTTGCCGGTAATCTTCCCGGGAGTCTGCTAATAAGCGTAGCGGCGATGGGGGCAGTTATAATCTGTAGGCTGCTTTGTAAACTCGCAAAGTTATCTTGTTCGACAGTCGGCAGCGGGTCTGGTTGTTGGGATTCTATTTGCGGCGCATGTGCAGGCCTTCCTATATGGTGGCTTGCAATTTCACACAATTTTGCCATAGTAATTCGCCCGGCATCAGTTGCCTCTACGCCTAAATTTCGAAGCGTATTGTAAGTAGTGGCAGCACTGACGCCCACATTATAGTCTCTTTGGTCTGCAGGAAAGCTTTCTAGCATAGATACATACACTATAGCGCATAGCTCAGATTGTATCGAAGGGCAGACATCGCTGCGAAGACGAGTTTCTGCAAGTCCTATCCCTTAAGCAATTACTGAGTAGTCAAAGTTAAGCATAGCACCACCTTGCAGTGAGTTTCGCGTGGATATAGTAAAACTGTTCGCGCTGCGTGCCGATACGTACAGGTTTGCCCATACGGCGGAATGGTCGGTGATAGTAATATTTAAGGGTGTCGCTGTGTATGGCCTTGAAAATGTGAGTGTCGCAACCGTACCCGGGGCTGTTGGTGACGACTTAACGGCCGCCAATATGTTGCCAGCAATATCACGCACTTGTGCCCCGGGATTTGCATAACTTACTTGGTCGCCCGGTGTAACTCGTGCCGGTGTGCCTACGGCAAGTGGTCGACCATTAGAGTCAAAGGCTTGACCTTGGACATTGTAGGCTTCGTCCTGAAACTCCATGAGCCTGCTGGTAGCACTATCTGATGATCGAACAATTGCCAGACCCTTTTCGCCG
>CAZBRP010000001.1:68215-70928 GCA_964494765.1 uncultured Candidatus Saccharibacteria bacterium | reverse complement strand
CTTTTCGCCGGTGTGGTTGTCGGAATAGCCTGTAATATCAGTGCCATTGGTCATATTGAGTGCTGGCCTCGAGCCAGTATTATCGACCCGGATTAAATCTTTGCCAGTAATATGCGAACTCACCCTAAAGGTGCCCGTGGCGTTGAGTGGTACCTCTACTCCCTCATCGGCGCTCTGTACCATGACTGTGCCCACATCGCCTATGGTCAGTCGGCCACGATTTGTCACGTTACAGGACACAATTACATCCGTACTGCCTGGCTCGGCAATAATGGCTGCTTCGACTGGGTCGCCTGTCGGATAGAAGGTGCTGAGTTTGTAGTACATGTGCGGGCCACATTGAAAAATTTGCACTGATGTCAAGCGCATGGTAACATTTTTCTTTATGTCAAATCACAATCAACTTACACAATCAGTAGTCAAACAGCTGCCAAACGGCCTCTATATCAGTTGTGACACGCCAGTTGGCGTAAAGGGCAACCCGGGGCTATCAGCGCATGTGAGTGCTGAGATCGGCAGGGATGTTCGGGCCGCAACTTCGCTGTGGGTGGTCAAGGGTGTCGGCCATGCAGCAGTAGGCAATTTTATAACTGGCATAGCAAACCATGTTGTTGCCAGCAACCTCGATGAGTTTGAGGGATATGGCTTTGTGCCTATTATGGGTGACAGTAATAATGAGCCGGCTACTTTTATGCCGATGGTATCTGTGCAAGAGCCTCACCAAAACTATGATGAGTTGCGGCAAGATCGTATCGATGCTACAGCCTTGCGCATCGCCATGGGAGCTAACGCGCTGTTTGAGGTGGGTATGTCTCCAATACGGCTACCGCTGCCTAACCCAGAGCAGCAATAGTCCAGCACCTGGCACGGACATCTGTTTACACTCTCTTGGCGGGCAGGGAACGTGCTATAGCTGCTAGTATGACAGCCCCAGTATACTGTTGAACTCATCGCACGCGCGATCCGCGGCGACTTGTTTGTTGTATGTCCACGTATTGGAGTGTATGCCACCTAAGTCCGAACCAAAGTCGATAAGTACCACGTCGTCCCCGTGCGAACGTAAGTCGTGCAGCCTGACTGGGCGAAAACCAAGCCGCCAAATGCTCTGGCAAGTACTCACAAACTGCTCCTGCAAGCGGCTCTTAGTTGGCGAGTCGGCCAGTGTATAGGCGGTACGCAAGTCGTACGGTATATACTCTTCTATAAGACAGGCTCTCCCAAGTGCATGCAGTTTGGGAGTTATGACACCTTCGGCCTCCAGGATCTCACGACGCCCCACCCAATCGCCAAACGAGGGTATTACTGGTAATTTTACGCATGCCTTAGAGATAAAACGGCGAATGTCATTGCCGGGAGTTGCTACGGCAAATTGCATGACGTACGATTCAGAGCCTGGCATATTCCAAGGGCACTCAGTTATGAGCTTATAGTCAGCGGAAGGCGTTTGTAGCATGCCGTGCTGAGCAAGCCAAATGCCTTGCTCAGCGTGGGTTTCGTAGCCCGAAAAGTGGTAAATCTCCTGAAAGGCATGGCTATCTAACTCGACTGACACTGCATAGCTCTATACTTCAAGTGGCTGGCGGCCCTGCTTTTGTAGCATCAGCTCTGGTTTGCCTGAGTTCAGCTCTTCACCAAACTCAAGGTGTAGCTCATCACGGATAAACTTACGCAACCCTTCTTTAGCGGTTGCGGCTTCGTGATCTGCTACAGCAACCTTACTCTCTACTTCTAGGAAGTTGCCTAGTCCGGCAACTTTTTCAAACACGATTTCTTTACTGCCATCGGCAGTGGCATACACTGACTTTTCACAGTCCACGATAGTCAATACCTTAAGGCCAAGCTTACGCACGATCTCTTTTGCAGTTTCAGCGTCATCAACACGCGTCTCGTACTCGTCGCTATACAGCCATTCGTCGCCATCAAAATTATCGGACTTATAGGCTATATAGCCACCTTGCTCGCCATCGCGAGTACGAACACGCATACATGCTAGGATACGCCCGGTTTCCTGGTTGGGCTTAAGGTCTTCACGCTGCGGATCATAAAAATAGGTGTCGACAGTTCGTGCAGTGCCACCATGGGTGAAAGGCGATAGCGCATTTCCACAAGCTTCTTCTGTACTTAAAACGGGTACTAAAATCTCTATTTCTTTTGCCATGTTTCAAGCTCCTTTAAAATTTGACTAATCTCTTCTTTAGTATTGATTGTAATACCATACGACATTTCCCATGATGTTCGGCCGCTCTGGGCGATGTCCACGCCGGCATCTCGGCCAAACAGGTGACCCATAATGTACGTGGCTTGCTCGGCGTTATTGAATTGTAATGGCAGCCGTAAATTAGTTTTAAACCAGGTAAGATTACAGTTTCGTGGAGAGTTAAATACCGCAGCACGTTTACTGCGCCACTCTTCAAAGTTAGTGGCTTCAATGTCGTCTGGAATGTACCTGTACCACATCATGTTCAGCTCGTCATTAAAGGTCTCGTCCCAGCCTATTGTACAAAGAATACCACCATCTTCTAGCATTTCGTGTACTGCGCGCAGCTCATTAATACATACCTCAGGTTTGGTAAATTTGCTTGGAAAGCCAAATGAACTCACGATAAAGGTAGACTTGGTATTTAAGTTTTTGGGTAGATCAGCAATACTTGACTCAACTACCTGGAGAGGGCGCGAGTATCTTCGCTCGCGTCGTATATCACGCTCTACGTAG
>CAZBRP010000001.1:44590-68115 GCA_964494765.1 uncultured Candidatus Saccharibacteria bacterium | reverse complement strand
TAGGCGCACCTAGAGTCCTGAGGGCGTATTTAGCAGCCAAGGCTTTAGCCTTTTTACGACCGGTTGAGTTGACACAAATAATGTGTTTGCGTCCGTCTGCATCTTGGTAGAACACCGTGCAGTCCGTGGAGGGCGTCCCGTCCTCAGCCTCGTAATTGGTAATGGTATACTGCGGGGCAATTCCAACCTCTTTCATAAGATATTGCTGCAAGTAGTGCTGGGGGCTGTGACCCTCAATGGTTTTTCTTTTAGTTTTTTTACTGTCACCGCTTTTGCGCAAATTTAGGGCTGTACGGCTATCCAAATCAAATAAATTATAGCGGGCGGCTAGCTCATAGGCCGCCACAGAGGAAGCAAGGTCCTTAGTGTTGCGTGCGGCCGTAGCGCTTTGCACTTCGCCGTTAACCATCATGTATACGGTTGTGACATAGGCACCACCAGGCGCCCGGCCATAGCTGTACTGCAATGCACAGGGTCGATTAGCGTTAATTTCGGACAGTAGGCGCCTGGCTTGTGCTAGATGTCCTTCGGCGTCCTCCTGCATCTCTACTGGCCATACGGGCTGTATTTCCATTCCGATAATGCTGCTCAGGAGCGCTAGGTCTTGGGCGACATGTTTGCGTCGCTGTGAAGTAAGATCGGGTGCCTTTGAATAACGACCACCTGGACCCTGAGCTGTTTTGTACGGAGCACTGGCGTAGGCGTACACGCTGCCACTCGCGTCTTCTACCACCTGCTTAGTGTGCCGGTCAGTCTGGTCGTGAGGCCTACGTGGTCGTATAGTAATAATTTTTCGGGCGGCAGCAATGTTTAAAACTTGCCGCGCCTCCATTGGGCTTTCGGCTAGTCGTTTTGCGGCCTGCGTGCGAATAGCGTACGCTACCGTAGGATCCTGATCGTCATAAAATAGTCCATTGGCTATATCGATAGGCTTAACTACTGCGCCTTCAAGCTTGTGCTGCAAGGTCTCCTTCTTTTTAGGCCGTGGCTTTTTGTGGCCATAAGAAGGGGACTTGCGCTGAGTACGAGCAGCATCATCAGCCTGTATTTCATTCAGCCTGATTGCCATTCGCTCAAGCTTATCGGCCGGGAAGGGTAGCCGTTCGCCACTTTGAAATGCGATAATATTAGCCTGGTTTACGAAGTCCGGAAAGCGACGAAGTGGCGAGCTGCCATGCAAATAGAGGGGTACGTCCAACGCCTGGTGAGCCTCTGGCTGGGGGCTATACTGTGCCGAGCCAACTCCTTCAAATATTCTAAAGAGGCCCGGGATTTCATTATCATGCATGTAGCCTGCCATAGACCTGTTTGCAGCAATCATGGTTTCTTCAACAATAAACGAGGCCCAAGATTCGCGGTGGCCTCGCATAGATCCGCTTTCAAAACGATGCGAACGCCGGGTGCGATCGTGGTGGAGGCGTTGCGCCAGCCTAAGCAAACTGCGCATGGCAATGCTGTCAGAATCAACTGACGTTTCTGGCTCGCGTAGTGCTGCACTAACATGCTCTGGGCTAAACCGTTTGGCGCTAATTATAGCCTTACTAATAGTAGGCGCTTCAAGAGCGCCGTACTTATCAACCGGGATTTTAATGGCGACCACTGGGCGCTCCGTCCCATCATGGAGGCTGAGCATATCCTCGCTAATTTCCGATGGCAACATAGGATTGGTGGCAAGATTTCCTCGATACCTTGTCCAGGCTTTGCGGCGAGCCATAGTACGGATGGCAGACCGCTGCGAAAGGAAACTAGCCGTATCAGCGATACTAACGGTAAGTAGAGTTGTACCTTCCGCCCCAGGAGTCGCTAGTACCGCATCGTCAACATCGCAAACATACGATTCATCAATCGCATAGCCCTCAACGCGCTCCCGGCCCTCGCGCCAATCGTGGGGTAGCATAAACATGTCCAGTTCGTCTTGGGCAATATGTGACAATGCATTGTGGGATAGTTGGCTATAACCCATATATTTACTACTCCTGGCGCAGCTTTTGGCGTGCGATCCGCATACTATACCAGAAACATTCTGATATTCAAGCGCTTTCCATTCGCTGTAATTGACAGACCACCAAACTAGGTCTTGGCTTAGCAAAAGCATACCCCAGACAACCGTCAGCTAGCGACTTGCGTGATGTGCAATTACTGGGCTATGCCAGCATTTGTGAGGTTGCGGAGCATGCCCTAAAAAAAGGGGGGATGCCGATACCACTTTCCCTAAAGCCTAGACTAACCTCAAGAATTGGCCTCAAAATTGATAGGCTGTTCGGTAATATTACGTAGCTATCAGTTTTTCTACAGGCAAGCAGTGTCTAAGAAACATGGTATAATATGTACTCTATGAGCAACAGACCAGTCTATAATATGAGGCCTCATCCGAGCATGCTTCCTTCAGCAGAGCGCCAAGCGGCCTGTGCCGAGTACTTGGCCGAAATGCCTGGCATGGAATTACTTGCATCCATTGAGGGCCAATCAACAGAAACCTGGCCCAAAGACGGACTATATATTGAAAGCTTTGTACGCCCCGGGTTTAATGGCAATACCACTGTAATACCTTACCGTAATGCTACGTACGACACCCAAAAGGGGATGATAGCACTTGAGGGTAGCGGGCTTTTTTGTATGGTATACGAGAACGCTCAGCTGCAGAGCGATAGCGCGCCATTCGACCGTGACATGCCCGATTTTGTGGATCTTAGCCAACCAGGCATTTGCGATATCGTGCCATTAGAAAATGGCGGCAGGCTTTTAGTAGATCAACACACTACCGAAGCCAGAGGCGGCGGTAAGAGTATGCGCAAAGACACTTTAAGCTGGGAAGGTGTACTGCGCACCAGGCACCTCACGACTCACGCAGAGCTAAGACCACACCTGGCACGTCTAGCCGCCGGCATGGGTCTGGAAGGCTCTGACGCCGAGACGTTTGCCGATCAACCCTTCCAAAAAATAGAACGGTATATTCAACTTCCCGCACCTACGGAATCTACATCCGAAAAAAAGAGTCGTGGCGGCCTGCTTGGCTGGTTGCGTAAGCACTAGCTACGGCCAAGCGTTACGTAGCCCATCAGGGCAATCTGAGCACGCAAGCTACGTTCTCTCACGCAGCCGGCTCTGGGATTGGCATGGATAAAACGAGGCGTTAGTGTATCGGTGACGATACCAATGTGGCCCGGAAAGGTTACTTGTTCTCCGTTAATAGTATATGTACGGGCGGTCACTACTAGGTTGCCCACGGCAAACTCTCCCTTAGTAAAAGGGGATTGGTTATCCTGGGCAGCACCCCAAATATCGCGTACATGGCGCAGGTTGCCAAACTGCCCAGTCTGCCAGCCAGTAACATCAGCGTAAGCGCGCAGCACAAAACCGGAGCAATCAAAAGCCGGCCCCAGGCCATTGTCAAAGCAGTTGTCAGTAACGCCTTCTAGGCAGTTGCCGGCAAATTGTTGATGATATATTGCTGGTGCGCCCGCATATTTACGTGCTGCAACAAGCAGTTCTTGAGAAAATGTGTTAGTAAAACTCCTTAACAAGCAATATTACAGGGTATGCCTTGATTTGTGAATACCTTGCGGTAATTCTCAGCAATATACCATAAGCATGCTGTATTATGGTGGCATGCAATCATTGACTCAAAACACCATTCTAGACAACTTAGATGGCGCTGTTTATGCGCCCGGCGACGAACAGTACGAGGAGGCTCGCAAGCCCTGGCTCCGAAACTACGACTCCAAGCCTGCGCTCATTGTGTCAGCCGGGTCAGTAAGCGATATTCAAAAAGCCGTGCAATATGCCGCTGCGGCAGATATGCCTATTGCCATACAATCTAGCGGCCATGGCGCCATTAAGCCAACTGATGGAGCAGTGCTTATAAAAACTGATGCGCTTACACAATGCAGCATTGATGCCACCGCGCAAACAGCCACATTTGAACCTGGCACCATGGTAAAAGACTTGGTCACGGCGGCGGGCGAGCATGGCCTGAGCCCCATTACAGGTGACTCGCCCTATGTGAGCGCTACTGGCTTTACACTAGGCGGTGGACAGGGCTGGTTGAGCCGACAATACGGCCTGGGTGCCGACAGTCTCATTGAGGCCAAGATGGTTACCCTAAGTGGTGAAATTGTTACCGCAAATGCCAGTGAACACCCTGACTTATTTTGGGCACTCAAGGGCGGTAGCGGTAACTTTGGCGTTGTTGTATCACTTACCGTGCAGCTCCACCCAGTAAGCACGGGCTTTGGCGGCGCCGTGTACTTTGCGGCCGAACACGCTCGCGAAATTTTAGAACAATACAGCACATGGGCACTTACGCTACCTGCAAATAGCACGGTCTTTTTGCAGGCTGTTAGCTTACCGCCTATTCCGCAATTACCACCAGCCATTAGCGGCAAGCGAGTAGTGGCCTTGCAGTTGTTTTGTAATGGCGATCCTGGCGCAGCCCAAGCCGAGCTAGAGCAGTTTATATCCAAGCTAGGGGTTGCACCACTGGTAAACTTTACACACCAAGCTACCTATGCAGATTTTTTGAGTTCAGCACCGCAATTACCACCAACAGCTGCAATGGGCACTTCGGCCCTCCAGGCAGACATATCTCAGCAGCAAATCCCGGTGCTTGCAAGCTACATGCAAGGCACAGCTACCCTAAGCCCAGTTATCCAAATACGACCTTGGGGCGGAGCGCTGCAGCAAGCGTCTGCCGATAGCTTGTTGCAATATACTGATGTCGGATTTTCGGTATACGCAACAGTGTCACTACGCGGCGACGATGCTGCGCAGCAGCAAACGACACTGGCCTTTGCAGAGCTAGCCGAACATATTGCGCTGTACGGTAGCGGCAAGCAATTTATTAACTTTATAGCCAGCAGTGATGCTATAAAGCAGGCGTACTCAGACCAAGCAGTGCAAAAACTATTAGCAGTAAAACAAACCTACGACCCCAAAAACCTGTTTAGGTGCGGGCATGTAATTGCCTAAAGGCGACAGCCGCTGTGTATGGGCGCCCAAAAGCCGCGCACACTTTTGCCGGCTAACCTAGCGGTACAAGTTTTTGATAAAACCAATTAGCAAGTCGGCCTCTTGATACGAAACCCTAACGGGGTCCTGCAGGCGTTGCTGCTCTGGGGTAAGCACGAGCTCATTTAAAGATGGTGTGTTGAGTAGATTTTCTACTTCTTGCTGTGCAGCAAACGGATCTTGTTCCATTTTGTGCCTGAATTCCTGGGCGTCACGCAAAGGTTGGTTAACTTGGTTCTCGGGGGATTCGTGCCCCACAAGGCTATGTGTATCAAACGTGGTTGCTACGGTAAGCTGCAATTCGGGCTGGTTTGTTTGCCGGTTCTTTTCACGTACAACGCGGTACAAAACTTCTGTCAGACTCTCGGTGTGGAGGGCAGTAAATTCTCGACTAAGCGCTATGCCAGCCAGCGGTGAATAAAAGTCGCCGCGCCCCTCGGAATCGATAAAGGGGTTCACCGCATCTTCCTGAGAAGCAGGCCTTTGGAGGTCAAAGGGCGCTGTAATATAGCGGCTTGTAATAAATGCAGGCATCGAAGCACTAGGGATCCCGGGGTACACGGACCCAAAATTGTCGGGCATACCCGGCTCACGCTGCATGAGTGCGTCTAGCTGGGCTATCACTTGCTGGGCTTGGTTTGGAGATGATGGTATAAAAAGGCTTTCGCTCATCGTAGGACAGTAAAATACATCCGACTGCTTGTCAACTCGAGCACCGGCACGCCATGTTGCAAACTTATAACTCTATACCAAATATATGCGCAATCTCATGATCTTGCGCCTGCCAATAGGCAGTTTTGTCTGCGTTTTGCTCAACGTCTTGCATGGCCTCAACCAGGCGTACATAGGCAAACTGGTTTAGCTGCAAGTGTATACTCGCTGCTTGCTTAGCCTCTATAGAGTAAGCCGCCAACAGGCCATATACCAAGGCATTTTCGGCATTAAGCTCGGTGCCAGTAGCATGAACATGCGCAGGCGCAACGGTCGCTTGGGCAGCAAAAGCTAAGCGCGCTGCTGCCTGGGCTTGCTGCGCACCAACTGCGGAAGCGATAGTGGCAAGGTGAAGATTATACTTACGAGCCAAACTCAGAGCTTGTGGCTCCACTTCAACCGATTCTTCAAGGCCAAATACCAATTCAGAGGCTGGATCGGCAAGCGGCTCAACTATACCCAGAAGGGTATTATTAACGCGTAGCGTGCGCTCAGCAGCCTTTTGGCGCTGTTGGGCATCACCGAGGTCCAAAACCATGTCGTGTATTGCCTCAGAGCGCAAGTTAGATAGATTACGAGCCAACTGCTTAACAGTTCCCATGGCTTCTGTCTGAGCAGTCAGACCGTCCTCCCAATATCCGTACAGCACATTCAGCTGTGCGGCATAGGTTTCGCGCCGCGGAGTCTGCATAAAGCGGTCCAGATCTTGTTGCTTTTGAGCGATTGTTGCCTGGGCCACCGCACGGACAACTTCTGGCGCGTGCATACGCTGGGCCACCTCTTGGGCGGCAAGGTACTTCTGCATAGCCTGGGGGTCGTTGCTATGCACGTCAAATACAAACCTAGGATCCCTATACTGGCCAGGGTCACCCTCGGACCCTAAAGGTATTTCGTTGTTACTCATCAAATTGGTTACTATATCGGCAAACAGGGGTGCTGGCAAGACATACCAGCTAGGCAGTCCAGCTGCCGATAGACATGCTACAAATATTTAGCACTGGCGTCTAACAGACGCTGGAGGCCCGTGCCACGGTATTGCCATGATGCCTGTATGCGTTCCACGGCGGCTTGGCCATACCGACGGCGTACAGCCCTTTGGTATGAAATGCCATTAGGGACAATATTTGAGGTCATCTCAGTTTCAATGCCCTGTAAAAGCTGCGCAGTGTCGGTGAATTCTACGACACTATCAAGTAATGTTCTCTGTGAATTTTTGCGTAAAGTGTAATCTATTACCGAAAATCCCGTGCGCTGTGAGTACATGATATTACCGGCGTCAGGGTCATCAATTAGGTCGCGTTCATGCATGGCTTCGTAGGCTGTAAATAGGGTCGTGAACTCCTGTGGAGCAAATACCTTGCCGGCATTCAGATAGCCATCAAGCCTATTACCAGCAATATATTCGGTAACTAATCCCTGGGGGTGTGTGGCATCGGCTGCAACCAGTTGCTCGAGCCTATTGGCACCTAAAGCTCTTTCGTAGGCCAGGATTTTTTGCTGGTGGTTATTAATCACAACATCATAACCGGGCGTATCAGTTGGATTAGTCGTACGGTCGATACCCTCCGATACCCAGCGCCCCAGCAAGACTTTTCCTACTTTGGTAGGGTCGGCCAGGGAAAAGGCGCAGTATTCAGTACCCCTACCAATATGATCATCTCGAGCTTCAAGTACCAGATCCATGGCAAACGTCGACTTATGGCCTAAGGCTACGACCACGTTGTAGTAGGCATCAATTTCGGGCCTATATGCGCCCAGTGAGGTGTGTTCGCTCGTGCTCATAATAAGAACAATACTATATACTCAAACACTTCGATACACAACAGTCTCCCTGGCGCTATACTGTAGTAATATCGGCGCCATACTTTTCGTTTTAACCAAAATCTGGCATACTGTGTAAAGCATGCCAAAGGTTATACCTACAAAACCACTGTTGATTTTGCTTTATGGGTTCCCGGGCGCTGGCAAGACATACTTTGCAAGGCAGCTCTGCGAACACCTACAAGCCGCTCACATTCAAGGTGACCGTATCCGTGGCGAACTTTTTGACAATCCTCAATACGACAAAGAAGAGAACCAAGTTGTTACTCAGCTCATGGACTACATGAGTGGTGAATTCTTAAGTGCTGGCATTAGTGTGGTATACGACACTAATGCGTTACGCCTTAGTCAACGCCGTGCACTGCGCGAGCTTGCACGCAAGGGCCACGCACAAACCTTGCTCATTTGGTTCCAAATTGATCACGAAAGCGCTATTGCGCGCATTAGCAAACGCGACCGCCGCCGTAGCGATGATAAGTTTGCCATGCCAATCGATAAGGCCACCTTTGAACGCATGGTTGGCGGCATGCAGAACCCTCAAAACGAGGATTACATTGTTATTAGTGGTAAGCACACCTTTAACACACAGCTCAGCGCTTTTATGAAGCGTCTGCGTGAGCTAGGTTTGGCTTCACAAGAACAAACCAGCAGCAAACTCATTAAGCCGGGTCTCGTTAACCTTGTACCTAATCCTGCGGCCGGGCGCGTCGATATGAGCCGCCGCAACATTGTTATCCGATAACAGTCAGCAGGCTACCAATGGCCACAAAACAAGTTTTTATTCCCAACATCGGCCCCGTAACGCTATATAAGCGTCGGGGTAATCGTAGCATCCGCCTTAGCATTACTCTTGAAGGCGAAGTTCGTGTTTCTATGCCATATTGGCTGCCATACAAAGCAGGCGAAGAGTTTGCCGCCTCAAAGGCAACCTGGCTGGCTGGCCACCAGCAAAAACGCGCCGACCCATTAGAGCATGGCCATTATATTGGCAAAGCGCACCGTATTTACTTTGAGCAAGGCACAGGCGCTAGTGCCTCGGCCCGCATAACGCCAACCGAGATTCGCGTGCATCACCCTAAGGGCAGCCTGGCTCAAGACGACATTGTGCAAAAACGTGCTCGGGCGGCGAGCATTAGGGCACTCAGGCAAGAAGCAGAACAAGTGCTGCCGGGCAGGTTACGCAAGCTCGCAGAGACACACGGTTTTGAGTTTAAGAGCGTGCAAGTCAAGCAGCTCAAAAGCCGTTGGGGCAGCTGTAGCTCGAGGCAAGAAATTACCCTTAATTTGTTCTTGATGCAGTTGCCGTGGCATCTTATAGACTACGTGCTACTGCACGAGCTAACCCATACCCAAGTTATGCAGCACGGTAAACCTTTTTGGGATGTGCTAGAGCAACATTTGCCTAATGCGCGTGCTTGCCGGCAAGAAATTAATACCCACCAACCGATCCTGACCGCAATACCGCTAACTGTGGCATAATAGAGCTTATGATTAAGCGCATCTTGTCTCGCAAACGAAGTAATAAGGCCAATATTGAGCATCAGCGCTTAACGAGCCTTATTAACAGTATGGCCGACGGCGTACTGGCCGTAGACCAGCGCATGAACGTCGTTATTTATAACGGTGCAGCCCTCAACATTCTCGATGTCAACAGCAGCATTCAGGGCAAGGCTCTTAAAGACATATTGCAGCCCTTTGATAAGAATAATCAGGTGGTAGATATCGACACACTGGTGCAGCACTCCACCACCCCAACCTCGCATCGAGACCTGTTATTGCACTACAAAGACAGCAGCAAAGTTAACCTATACCTTAGCATTGCACCAGTCCACCTGGGCTACGGCAAAGGCGGTCAGCGTGGCTATGTACTGCTAATTCGTGATATTACCCGTGAAAAATCACTCGAAGAAGAGCGTGATGAATTTATTAGCGTGGTTAGTCATGAGCTCCGCACGCCAATTGCTATTGCCGAGGGCAATATTAGCAATGCCCAATTTATTGTTGATAAAACAGCCGACGTGCAACAGATTAAAAATGCGCTCAAAGAGTCGCACGAGCAAATTATGTTTTTGGCCAGCATGGTTAACGACCTTGCCACACTTTCGCGGGCTGAACGCGGCAAGCTGAATGTTGATGTAGAGGCCATTGATCCGGCAGCATTAGTGCAAGACCTAGCGCATAGCTACCAAGCTAGTGCCGAAGAAAAGAAGCTGGCCGTCAAAACTGTTATTGGCAAAAACCTGCCGCCCCTACAATCAAGCCGGCTGTATGTGCGCGAGATTCTACAAAACTTTATTACCAATGCCGTTAAGTACACCGACGAAGGTAAAGTGACTATTGGTGTCGAGAAACACGAAAAGGGCACGCTATTTACCATATCAGACACCGGTATTGGCATTAGCAAAAGTGACCAAGAAAAGATTTTTGACAAGTTTTTCCGGTCCGAAGACTACCGTACACGACGCAATAATGGTACCGGCCTAGGGCTGTATGTCACCATGAAGCTCGCCCGGCTTATTCATGCCGAGATTGAAGTCAAAAGCCAGCTTAATAAAGGTTCGACTTTTACGGTATTTATCCCTAACTTAGCCGAAATTCCAGTTCCCACACCCCAAGACACTACCGCTACATAATTACAAGGAATACTATATGACTGATCAAGTTTGTCCATTTTGCATCCCTAATTCAATTTTACGCGGCGACATTTTGCACGAAGATGACCTTTGGTACTTTGTGACAATAGAAGACGGCGAACTTAAACATGGCGGCATGGCCATAACAAAACGCCACGTAGGCACACCATTTGATATTAACGCCGCTGAGTGGGCGCGTTTACATGAACTACTGCCAAAATTTAAGTCGTTCATAGAGCCCTCTGAGCCACAAGGCTACAATATGGGCTGGAATATCCACTCTGTTGGTGGGCAAAACGTAGAGCATGCCCACTTGCATCTATTTGGCCGCTATCAAGATGAGCCGCTAGCCGGCAAGGGGATTCGCTACGCTTTTAAGCAGCCGAATAACGCGCGGACCACAGACACCAGGCCTGCCAGCACCTAATCTGCGAGGTTTTACGTGTCCTGCGACTTGCCGTCGGTTTGCCAGTCATCCCAGGCACAGTCTGTGCGCCTATGATAACGATCGATAAAAGCATTTCGAATGCGTGGCACAACCGTCATTCCTAGGGTCCAAAATGCAGCCGCACCAGTAACGCAAACGCCTGCCGCCATACCAGACCGCTCCGCTGCTTCCATATTAAGTTGAGCCACATCCCAGACGCCGTCACCCATTTCATAGACCGAAACAGCCAGCATTACGGCACCAAGTACTTCAGTAATACTGGTTGCCGCTTGGCATGCTCGGGTAACACGCTCGTTACTTTTTATACATGCTGGCAAATGGGTTTCACTCATCATAACTATTTTATAGAGCGCTATAGTTTTGGCAAGTGGGGTACAGTATGCATTACAGGGATGCATACGTTGCGGCCCTTCCACTCAATTGTGGCGAACTCATATTGCCACATAGAACGGTGGAGGAGCCATATATCGGCCACGAACATAACGGGCAAGCCTATCAGGCCGTATGCCCACTCATTCACATCAGTTGAGAGTGTAATCATAAGATGAATTGCAACCAATAGCACAGCCGCCACAAAGGCCAATGCCTGCGTAAGGCCCGTAATTGGCAACCACCAGCCACCAAACGCCATAACAAATGGGAGTAACATAAAGAGTATTTCGGCCATAGTCACCAAAAATACCTGCTCCGGGCGGCGGTGGAGCTGAGGGTAGCGCATACGCACCGCAGTATTAACTTGGTCGGACTGACGCTTTACACTTTCAATACCCAACTCATGGTTGGCACGCATAAAACTATATCGGTCACCAACAATCAGCGCTTTAGCAAAGTAGGATTCGGGCACAATGGCACGAGTCACAGCCGCAAAACCGCCAGTCTGCTGCAAAGCTTTACGTGTAATGGCCCAGCAGCTGCTCAGCACAGCTGGTCGGTTGAATAAGCGACGAGGTGGAGCCAACTCCCACCAATAACGCATAGCCTGCACCACCGAAGCCTGCATTTTAGCGCCGTCACGTCGGAGCGGCAACACGCTTACCATATCCTTATGCTTATCAAGCATCAATGTCACCAATTGCCGGAGTGTATCGGGCTGCATACGAACATCAACCCCGCAAAACACAATAATTTCGCCATTAGCTTCAGCGGCCAATTGGTTGTAGGCTTGGTTTTTGGCAAGCCAGGTAGATTTAGGCTCTTCACCCTGCAAAAAACGCACCCCGGCCTGGGCGAAGCTACGAATAATCTCTGGCGTTCGCTTATCCTGCGAACAATCATCCAACACTAGCACCTCTAGCTTGGGGTAATCGCTAGCCACAATTGCCTCTAGGCACTCCTGTAGATCTTCGGTTTCATTGCGCGCCGGGATAGCAACGGTTATTGACGGCAACTGCACATCAGGGTAATGCTGTGTACTTACACCAGCCTTGGTGTGGCGTAAGCGTCGCAGGGTAGAAGCGCACAAAATAGTCGCCACCAGAGCCTGTATAACTGCCAATCCTAACCAAACCATTTGACGATCCTCAGAAGTTTGATACCAGGCCCACCACATGCCAGCCACAATAAACTGCACCATATATAAGGTGGCCGCCGTGGTACGTGTGGTGCGCCGCAAGTAACCCGCATGCATACGTTCTTTTATAATACGCATGTTATTAAATGCCCTGTACAGCCCGGCTAGTGCAAAAATAACGCTCAGTGCGTTAGGGCGCCAGGCTAGCACTGCAATACTAGCGGTCACCGCTAGCCCCAACGAGAGACTGGCCACGATTTTTCGCCAACGCCAGAGTAATGGAGTAAAGTGGAGTACTGCATCGAGCGCTAGGCCGACGCTAAATACTAGCAGGAGATGTTTCATACCTTTATATAATACGGCATAAGCGGAATGTACCCTAGCTAAAGGAAACTTATCAAAACTAGCCGGTGGCATATGAGGCTAGGAACATATTTACCATGCTCAAACAAGTTGCTTGCAGCAACAACTGCGCGTGGCAAATATATTCCTAGCCTTAGTGCGCCCGTGGTATCTGCTATTCCAAACTTCAGCACGTGTATACTATTAGATAAGTTTTCCTTTGCCGAGGCGTGTTGGATTGGAGTTATTTTATGCCAGGCGGATAGGGTAGGCTGGGCTGAGTGTATATATGTCACGCGCAGTTGTTGCCAAAGGCAACTTGTTTGAGCATGGCATATATACACTCAGCCCTATACCGCAGACTCTACTTGTCATTTAATAGATTCGACTAGTGCTTGACTTAGTCATTGCAATGGCATATGCTTGACATATCGGAGCTTACTATACATGTAGGCTCTTTTTTAGTTCAGGAGAACACACGGTGGCCGAAGAAGAACAAACCAAATCCAAGCGTCGCATCCGTAAAGTTGAGACGGTTCGCGAGCAGAGTGAGAAATCTCAACAACCTCAAACAACCAGCCGAGGACGAGCTGTATGGCGCGGTTTTACCGCTCCTGTACGCTTTGTAGGTCGTGGGCTGCGTAAAGCAGGGCAAAAGCTTGGCAAGTACAAGTTTTTCCGCGTAGTGAGCCGCGTTTTGTGGCCATACTACTTCCGCAACAGCTGGGCGGAGCTACGTCAGGTTACTTGGCCAAGCGGCAAGCTAACTCGCCAGCTTACGGTAGCTGTAATTCTTTTTGCTCTTGTGTTCGGCGTTATCGTCGCCCTATTGGACATTGGACTAGACAAACTATTTAAAGAGGTTCTATTGAAGTAATATGAAACAACGTTACGACGCCACCCAACAATGGTACGCAATCCACACTTACAGTGGATACGAAGAGAAAGTTGCTGAATCTATCCGCCAGCGTGCTGACTCTTTGGACATGAAAGACAAGATCTTTCAGGTTTTGGTACCTAAAGAAAAGATGATTGAAATTAAAAACGGTAAGCGCCGCGTTGTAGAAAAGCGCATCTTCCAGGGATACGTTTTAGTTGAAATCAAGATGTCAGAAGACGCATGGTACATCGTGCGCAACACTCCTGGTGTTACCGGCTTTGTGGGTTCAGGCACTGAACCAACTCCAATCAGCACCGAAGAAATCGAAAAGATCCAGAAGCGTATGGGCCTTGAACAGCCTAAGCACAAGATGGACTTCCGCATTGGTGAAGTGGTGAGTATTGTTGATGGTCCATTCAAGGGCTTTGACGGTGCTATTAACGAAATTGACCCTCAAAAGGGTAAGCTCAAAGTTTTGGTTAACATGTTTGGCCGCGAAACACCTGTTGAGCTCGACAGCCTCCAAGTAAAGCGCGTTTAAGCACCAGCCTTTAAACGTCTACAGGTTGTTGCCTTATGACTTATGACTCTTGATCGCAATAGTTATACTCAAACGTGCGGGCGTACTCGTGAGATTATGGAAACAGGGGAAGGGCCTTTACTTCATGTCGCATGAATCAACCCCTAGCTCAGACAAAACACCTGAGTGCATAATGTTTGATTATCGCTTTAGCACCGCTGTTATGCCTGATGACGAAGAAGCGGCTTATTTAAAATGGCAAGACCTCTGCGAAGAAGAGATTAATGGCGAAGCCTGTTACTATCGACTCAGCAATCCCGAGGCATCTCCATGCCGTTTCCAGCATGAGCAGATGAAAGGGGTTGGAGTTATTGCTACGCAAGCTGCCTTTAACGTGATAGTTAAACCCCTACAAGACGACCCCACAACCGACCATACGGACAACACTTAGCCGCTGAGACACGATCATTCTGCACTACCACCCGTAGCAAATATCTACGGGTGTTTGCTTTTTCTGTAAAAAGTAGTATAGTTTTGACCAATTCAAGTAAGGAGTTCTTGGTTATGGCCAACTGGGAATCTATAGGCAACAACGGCCATATGTGTCCAAAATATAGTCAGTGGATTACACGCAGTCCAGGCGAGCACCCATGTACATTCACTGAGACATTCGCAGGTGAGGTTGAGGACAGTGAGGACGGTACATATACAGAAATTCAGACACTACGCTGCCCACTCGCGATCCTAGTATCTGACAAGATTGACCCACTTGCCAGTAAGAGTGTCTCCAAAATGCATGGTGAGCCCAGGGAAGTTCGAGCTTCTATCATTCTTGGCCAGGAAATTGAAAAATTGCGGCCAGATATGGGAGGCGGATGCATCTGGGGCGACCGTGGCAACCGACCATTTCTCAACCCACAAACCTACTAGTTAGCTCTTTGTGTCTTGCAACAGGTACTAGACTAGTCAGGCATTTTATAGTACAATATACGGGTTACGCACAGTGGTGAGCGAGCTTCAACCAAAGCTCATCATTATGTAAATCTATAAAAGGAATATTCAGATGGCAAAAGCTGTAAAAGCAAATGTAAAGATGAAGTTACCAGCCGGCCGCGCAAGCGCAGCTCCTCCAGTAGGTAGCGTACTTGGTCAGCACGGTGTTAACATGATGGACTTCATTAACCCATTCAACGACCAAACTAAAGACATGCAAGGCGCAACCGTAACTGTTCACGTAACAATTTACGAAGACCGCACCATGAGCTTTTACGTTGTTGGCGCACCAACCGACGACCTTATTCGTAACGAATTAGGCATCAAAAAGGGTTCTGGCAAGCCAAACAGCGAAAAGATTGCTAAAAAGCTTACTGACGCTCAGGTAACTAAGATTGCCGAAGCTAAAGCTAAAGACATGAACACGCAAGACATTCCAGCCGTTAAAAAGATGGTTGCTGGTACTGCACGTAGCATGGGCGTAGAAATCGAAGCCTAAAACACGCTTTTTATAATTAAAAAGATGGGAATCAAGCAAATTGATCCCATCTTTTGCTTTTAAGGATACATAATGACCATGTCAGAATCCGCAGGCTCCCGGCCACCCTCCAGCTTTTACGCTGATATTAACGACAGTTATTTTCCGGCAGATTACTTTGACCAAAGCCTCGCTGCCGTTAGGGAACATGCAGAATGGTATAGGCAAAATGCCAGCGATGTACTTGCAAAACCCGTTGAGCCCAACTTGGCCGACGAGGACTACTGGCGCTATATTCGTACGGACTTTATGGTCATGTTGCCCGAGATTGGTGGACACATCTGGCGTGTTATAGACAGAGGCGGTGGCTTTAGGCTTGCGCTCAGCAATCAGGGTGCACTAGAACCCCGACAAGATCGCGTTATAGGCAGCGGCTGTGATGCCGACGATACTGTACTAGAGACTATGGATATGCTGCCCAGCAGTCATTTTATTCCACCAATTAACAGCGATGGCGTTCAACTCGAAGCCGTAGATCACCTGAAATTATATACCGAAGAAGATCCAGATGATCACATTTATGAAGGCACCGGCTTATTTGAGGCAGGCCTCGCTGCCGTATATCAACATGAACTTCTTTTTGATGGCGACAAGTTGCGCATCCCGCATCCACGGTCCCATTATCAATTTGGCGTTCAGACCAAGATTGGCTTTGTGCCGCTCGTAACATTACTCGACGACAAGCATCCCGTTATGGAACGTATATTCCGGGAGACCCCCGCGGATAGCCCAGTAGATGAGTCCGAAAGCTAGACTATGAACGGCAAAGAAAATCGGCCGCCCTCCAATTTTTACGCCGACATCAACGATCCGATCTTTCCTGATGGGTATTTTGACAGGTATTATCCGCTTATCGAAGAATACGCCAAAGAGCAGGCCGAACATGCCGCGCAAGGCTATGTTGCCCTGCATTTTTTAGGATATGGCCTGGAGGCTTTAGACGAAGGTGATTTTTACTGGGGACCAATAGAGGAAACCTGGGATTTAATAGTTGAACTGCCTGATGGTGCAAGTGGTTCAAAATTTGTGGTAATGGATAACGGCTGCGGCACGCTTGAACAACTGCAACAGGGCGGTTATGCCGACCCTTCGCACCCTGACACATTTAAAGGCCAAGGTGTTGAACTATATAAAAATGTTACTGCATTTCACGTTGCCTACGACAGCGTACATGCATTGGTGAATAGTGATGGCCTTATACTTGCCGCCCCAGGCAAGGTTATCGACATAGAGCATGAGGATACGCAGCCGTTTGGCATTGAAAGCACTCTAAACGACCTGCTGGCAAGTGGCCTTTCGCTAAAATTTGCGACGGAGCTTATATTTGATGAGCAGGGAATGCCTAGCGTATCACTCAATACCAGTGCCCAGCACGATCAAGTTGGCGTGCACACACCATACGGCTTTGTACCATTTTTTACTCGCCTCGACGCCAATCACCCTGCCGTCAGGCAGTACAATGAACAGCTCGACCCGCAAATTATCAGAGACAGCGCCGAGAGTTTGCAGCATGGATACGCCAAGCAGGACCGGACAGCCCAAGCGCAGCTCGATGCGCTACTCGGTGATTTTCAGAGCGGCATGTATGAAGTTATAGGCGAAGCACTGGGCACTAAAACGGGCGCTCAATCAGCCTGGCGGCACAGCCAAGAAAAACAGGCAGAAAATACCGAGCAGCCAGAGGGATGGCCGTTTGGCGTCGATACGAATGATGATACAAATGAAGACAGTCATGAGTCATAACAAACAGCGCCCACCATCTGATTTTTACGCCGACATCAACAACCCTGCGATTGATGGCGCCGTGCTAGAAGGCTACTCTAAGGTAATTGCCGACTATGCTGCCGACCTGCTGCTACATACCGCCGCCGGGCTTACGACGCTCGAGCTGGAGCCGCAATTACTTCAGCCAAAGACCAACCCAGAGGATTACATCGTGCAGATACCCACAACCACTGGCATAGCCCTGCACATCATTGACAGGGGCAACGGGCTACACGATGCGCTAAAATCCAAAAGTGGACTTGATGTAAATAATCCCTACTTGGTGCGAGGCAAAGGCCTGCTTGCCAACCAAATACTCGACGATGGCTTAACGCACTACGATGAAGATTACGTACGCATTGACAGCGATGGCCTGGCACTTGAAGCGCTGTATCATGTGATAATTGATACCAAGAGGCGCATGGCAGTATACGATTTGCCGGACGTTGGCCAAGCGCTACTAGATAGTGGGCTCTGCAGGGTCTATGCACGTGGGCTAGTATTTGACGAAACAGGTTCACCGCAATTGATTAATGGTGATTTGGAGCATCGGCAATACGGCCTATCAACTGATCACGGTTTTGTGCCACTCGTAACAGTTTTAGACAACAAACATCCGGTGGTGGAGCGGATTGCTGCAGCCACAGCTCAAAAGTAGGGAGTGTAGTAGCCAAATGCCCCGTTATGGGGTATAATAAACGTTGATATTAACTGATTGTGGGAGGCACTTACACTGCCGCATGCACCACGAAAGGACACACCCATGGCAGACGACGCCAAAAAACCAACTGAAGAAGTTGTAGAAACTGATGCTGTTGTAGAAGCAGCCCCAGTAGAAGAAAAAGCTACCGCTAAGGCTGGTAAGCGCAGTGCTAAAGCTGTTGCCGAAGCCGAAGAAAAGCAAGCTAAAGAAGAGCGCAAGGCCGAAAACGCCGAGCAAGCTGAAAAGCCAAAGCAACACGCCAACCCAACTCGCACTCGTCTTGAGCGCCAGGGCAAGAAGTTCCGCGAAGCTGCTGCCAAGGTAGAAGCAGACAAGAAGTACAGCCTTGTTGAAGCTATCAAGTTGGCTATTCAGACCAACCCTACCAAGTTTGACGCGAGCATTGAGCTACACGTTAACCTTAACGTAGACCCACGTCACGCTGACCAGAACATCCGCGACAACCTCGTTTTGCCTGCCGGTACTGGTAAGAACGTTCGCGTTGTTGTATTCGCCGACGTTGACGAAGCTGCTGCCGCTAAGAAGGCAGGTGCTGATGTTGCTGGTATCGAAGAAGTTACTAAGCTTCTCGACAAGGGCCAGATGAACTTTGACATCCTTATTGCTACTCCTAGCCAAATGGCTAAGCTTGGTAAGTACGCTCGTACTTTGGGTCCACGCGGCCTTATGCCAAACCCTAAGAGCGGTACCGTTACTACTGATGTTACCAAGGCTGTTACCGAAGCTAAGGCTGGCCGTGTTGAATACCGCGTAGACAGCACCGGTATCGTACACTTGGCCGTTGGTAAGGTTTCTTTCGACGCTGCTAAGCTCGAAGAAAACGTTCGCGCTGTATTTGCTAGCATCAAGGGCAACAAGCCAAACTCTGTAAAGGGTGGTTACGTAAAGAACATCTATCTTACGACCACTATGGGTCCATCTATTGTTGTAGACGCAAGCGAACTCGCCTAAGTCATACACACCAATTAAAAAATACCGTCCTGCATATGGACGGTATTTTTATGTATTTTTCTTGGATTGCCAAGATGCTTATGGTATAAACAGTGTTTATGACTACTCCTGAACAACCCCCAACCTACCCCGTACCATTTAAACCCCATGCAACCACCACATACGGTGGAGGTACATTCATCGTCCCGCCAATGGACCAAGCACCAGATGCCATTGGCTTTGTCGCCACCAGTGAGATTCCAGCCCTACCGGCAGGAGCAACTGCTGTAGCAGAACTGCCAGCCGGCGAGGGCATTGCGCCAGTCGATGACCCAAATATAACATCTGAGGCAACGCCACACATCCGCTTTCGCCGCACACGCCGCATTGGTGGGGCAATGCTAGTGGCTGGTGGGCTAGTTTGCGCCGCATACACTGGTATCCATGGCACAGCTGCAGTTAAGGAATACCGAGTAGCCGCGTCAGATCGCCGGATAGCAGCCGAGAATGCCTACGATCAAAGTCCAGGACAGCAAGCGATTAACGCCGATCTACGTGACATGGCAGATAAGCACCAAGATCGGGCTGGTAAGCTTGCATTTCCACTCTTAGCAACCGTTCCCGGCTCTTTTACGGGTGCAATAATGGGCACTAGGGTCATTCTTTGGAACCGCAAGCCC
Organism: uncultured Candidatus Saccharibacteria bacterium; assembly: GCA_964494765.1. GTDB lineage: Bacteria > Patescibacteriota > Saccharimonadia > Saccharimonadales > UBA4665 > CAMLQK01. Next base: position 48,614 of record CAZBRP010000001.1, on the reverse strand, counting down.
AAGGCCAACACGCACGACACCAAGGCGACAAGCGCAGACACCGCTGCCAATTAAGACAGGCTACCGGCAGCTCGACGGATCGTGCTGATAAGCACATCAGCTTCGGTAAACGATACACGGTTCATTTCGTAAAGCTCCCGCCATTCTTCGCCGCCAGCAGTACCTAGTATCAGTTGCTGATTGGGATTTACATTTCGCAAACGCCGCACTTCAGTTAATATGTCAGGGTCAGAGACAAGAGCAAGGTCGTCGGGATCACCTTCAATCAGCTCCTGAGCGCGCTGCAAAATATGAATCGGCGTCTCGACGGTAGAAGTAGCAGAAAATCTAAGGCGATACTCCGGCCCTTGCTCTGCGAGCCGGCCCAGCACCTTAAAGTAGGTGGCTCCAAAATATATTTTATTATTCTTTTGGGCAACGTTGCGGCGCACCTGAACACCACTCACTAGTTGGAACTCAGAAGTGTTAACAATCTCAACATCGCGAGCCGCAACCGAGAGGTTTTCCTCAACGCTTCTAATAGCATGCTGAGGTATTTCTGGAATAATTTGGCGAGCCATGAGTTCGGGCGCAATGCCATGCGTCAATACATCGGCATAGTATGCAAAATCGCGCCGTCGCTGTTCTGGCTCGGCACATTGTGCGGCATACTCTTGGATAGCAGTGTGTAGCTGCTGGGCTTGAAGTGGCGTAGATTGGATATCACCCACGTTAAACTCCGGGTTGTGCATGTATAAATTCTCCTTTTATTGAGGTTGCACTACTGTAATGCAGCTATTTTACACCTCTTACTGTCTTTTTACTTCTTACAGAGCCAATTTGAGTACTATTAAATGGTGTAATTTTAGCGCTTGTGCTTGCGTGAGCGTTTTAAGAGGTCGTACAATAAGGCCAACTGAGAGGGGAGATCGAGGGATGAGCGTATATAGCAACTCACAGATAATTCAGGCCATAGAAGAGAGTCATATTGTATGCGTACCATTTAGCCCAAAGCATGTAAGCCATGCCAGTCTAGATGTAACACTTGGACATTATTACTACCGTACCGAGCGCAGTGGTGACCGCACATTGTATAATCCATTTTCCGAAAAAGACGTAGACCGCTACTTTGGTGAAGTAAAAGAGGCTGTGCCACACAAAGAGTGGTGTGACGCAAACGGCATGTTGCCCGTAGAGGGCATTCCACTCGATCACCCAATCATTCCACTGCGTCCTGGTGAGCGCATCTTGGCGCACACGCATGAATTCTTTGGCATTGTTCCCCCGGGAGCATGCGAAATGAAGTCACGCTCCAGCTGGGGTCGCAACGGCATCGCCGTGTGTTTTGACGCTGGCTGGATTGACCCAGGGTACATCAACCGATTGACTCTGGAAATTTATAACCTCAACCAACACGAGACTGTATTATTACCCGTTGGTGAGCGTATTGGACAAGCTATTTTTCATGAAACTGGCCCGGTTGAGGGCAACTATGGTGCTGGCCGTGATGGTGGGTTTAGCGGTAAGTATCAGCAGGGGACTAACATTGACGAGCTTATCGCCAATTGGGAACCGCGCCTGATGCTACCACGCGCCTACAAAGATATTCGTCACATGCCGGAGGGTATCCCCGGTTTAAAAGCCAAGTAGGGGAACAAACTATGGTACAAGCACACGATCCAACACAAACAAAGGGCATCTTTGTTGTTATTGAAGGCACTGATGGCTCCGGAAAAGGTACGCAGTTTAAGCTGCTAGCGGAGCGCCTAGCCAAAGCCGGCTACGATGTAGAGCTGTTTGATTTCCCGCAGTATAATGATCCATCGAGCTATTTTGTGCGCGAGTACCTTAATGGCAAGTACGGCACTGCCGACGAAGTCGGCCCCTATACCGGGTCACTATTTTACGCACTCGACCGTTTTGAAGCAGCCAATAAAATCCGCAAAGCCCTAAACGAAGGCAAGATTGTACTCGCTAACCGCTTTGTAGGGTCCAACATGGCCCACCAAGGCACCAAATTTGTTAATCCCGACGAACGCCGTGGTTACTTTATTTGGCTTGATAACCTAGAATTTGAAATGCTACGCATTCCACGCCCCGACCTCAGCGTTGTACTACGCGTTCCGGCCGAAACCGCTCAAGCATTAGTAGATAAAAAAGAAAAGCGCGAGTACACCGACAAAAAGCGTGATATTCACGAAGCCGACCTATCGCACCTTAAGCGCTCCGTAGATGTATACGACGAAATGTGTCAATTATTCCCACGTGATTTTTCGCGTATCGACTGCGTTCGCAACAACAACCTGCTTGACATTGAAACCGTACAGCACTTGCTATGGGAAAAGATTAGCCCCCTATTGCCACCGCCAGCTCAGCTAGAAATGAGTTCACCTAAAATTGCTGCGGCGCACACCAAGCCTGCAACCGAAGCGACTATTGTTGAAAATCCATACTTGGTCCGTGACGAAAAGGGCAATTACCAGCTTACCGACGAAGGCCGTGGCTACCTAGAAGAGATTGTTACCAGCGCTGACAGCAATGTATACGCCTTTAACGACAAACTCTCACCGCTTACCATTGCTGCTGCCATGGCACGCCTGAGTCGCCGCGGTGACGACATGCGCATTACATTACTAGACGAGTTTACCAAGGGTGACGGCAAAGATGCCAAACTCCTAAAACGCGTCATTACAGCCTACGGCGACGATTCTGTGCAGCAGCTAGCTGGCTTGCACGTAGTAGTCGAAAGTGCCAGTAATTTGCTGACCAAATACTTGGAATGGGGTCGCCTAGCTGCTTACCTTGAGCAGTCAACTCGCTACATCTTTTTTGATCAAAAAGATGCGCAGGGCAATTACCAGTACTACACACCAGATTACATGCCCGCCGAAATCACCACCCAGTATCGTGCCGGCATGGATCGAATTTTTGACCTCTATTCGTACATGGTGCACCGCTTAACTGACTACATCCAGCAAATGTCCGACACTCCCGCCAACGAACGCGATGGCGCCTGGCGTTCGGCTACGCGCGCCCAGGCTTGTGATGCCGTGCGGCCAGTGTTGCCAGTATCGGCTTCGGCAACTGTGGGTATTTTTGCCTCTGGCCAAGCCCTGGAAAGCCTGATCATGCACTTGCTGAGCGAAGAACTACCCGAGGCACGTAGCACCGGTAAAAAACTGCTGGCTGAGGCCCGCAAAGTATTCCCGACCTTTTTGGAACGTGCCGACAGGCCCGACCGCGGCGGAGCGGCCATTGCGTACCGCGCTAACACTCGCAAAGCTGTAGCTGAGTTGTCACAAAAGTATCTACCAGACAACTACGCCGCACAAACTACGCCCGTGCAGTTGGTTGACGTATGGCCGCGTAATGAGTTCGACCTAATCCCAGACATGCTATACGAGAGCAGCAGTCTGCCATTAAAGGCTATCCACCAAGAAGTATCTACCTGGCCATACACCAAAAAGGCCGAAGTGTTTGAAGCCTACATGGGCGAGCGCCTCAACCGCCGCCACCGCCCGGGCCGTGCACTCGAAAAAGCCCACTACAGTTGGGATTTGGTATGCGACTATGGCATTTTCCGCGACTTACAGCGCCACCGCATGGTAGACGACTTAACCTGGCAGCAACTTACCCCACGTTATGGCTACGAAGTACCAAAGCTCATAGAAGACGCCGGCCTTACCGAGCACTTTGAGGCTTGTTTTGACCTGAGCCTACAGCTGCACAGCCAGTTACAGGCTGCCGGCTACGCTCAAGAAGCCCAGTACGCTACCTTGCTTGGCCACCGCATGCGCTGGAAGGTAACCTACAATGCCCGCGAAGCATTCCATTTGCACGAGCTGCGCACCAGCCCGCAGGGTCACCCAGGCTACCGCAAGTTAGTACAAGAAATGCACAATAAGGTGGCCGAAATTCACCCGATGTTGGCCGACAGTATGAAGTTTGTAAACCAGGGCGAAGACCCTGAGCTAAGCCGCTTAGCCGCTGAGCGCTACACGCAGTACAAACTGGACCAGCTCGACAAAGACGACGCCGAACAAAC
>CAZBRP010000001.1:0-44490 GCA_964494765.1 uncultured Candidatus Saccharibacteria bacterium | reverse complement strand
TAGCTATTGGATACAATACTTTTTATGATTCAAAATATGATTCTCAGCATTGTCATTCTCGGCTCGAAGGAGCGCGGTGTTTGCTTGGCTGAAAATCTGTAAAAGAACTACATAAATAAGCGAAGGTACCGGGCTCCCCACAAGGAGCCCGGTTTTTTAATACCATGTATCACAACACACTCATCACCCCCATCATCGATGCCGAGTACGAACCTCGGCCTCATCAGCCTATAGCCGAAGCTATAGATTTTAGCTTGCCGCCAACCAAGCTAGCGCACGCCATTGAGCAAACCGTTCATGAGTCACTAGAGTGGGAAACAAACTTATGGCCCAAAGACGGAAAAATCCGCGCAGATCAGCTTACTAACTGCGGTGGTTTTGCGGTAGTAACTTCTGAGCTGCTCGACATAGGCAACATTCCCAACTATGTCGCGTTCGCTAACGGCCACTTTTTAAACATTGCCGAAATTGGCAACGACAATAACTCGCAGCTACAACTAGTAGAATCTGGCGCGCCGCAATTTGGGCAACAATTAGCACCTTTAGTAACACGCGGCCCAGATGATATTGCAAAAACAGTCGCCCACCAGGGTAGCGCCGCCATTCGCTTAAACACTGACATGCTGATTCGCAATGCCGGCTACGACCCAGACAAACTATCCAGCGACTTACGCTACCGCTGGCTGTACTACATTAAAGGCAAAACCTTACACTACGGCAGCAACGTAGAGCAGTTTGCCGAAAATCCTGAATGGGCCAGAGCCAACCGCTACAGCTGCATTATGCAGGTTTACCCCGGTGAAGTCGGCCGAAAGCTAATACCAACCTACGGCGCCTTTTTGCTGGCGGCTCGAGGCCACCAAACAGACGAAGCATTAGCCAGTTTGGCCGAAATTTCGGGCAACATACCCGAACTCGATGCCAGGGCAGAGCACGGCGAGATTAAAACACTCATCGCCGACCTGGCTGAGCAACAGCGAGTAGAGGACGTGATTACCGCTGCTTTTGACTACTGCAGCAGTTTTAGGGTGAGCCAAGATCCCCGCCTAAAAGGTGTGGAGGCTGGGCTGTACTACGAAGCCGCCATGCTTACTGGCGACGAAGCCATCGCCGGACTAGCCATTAAGGCCTACCACGAGGCTATGGAGCGTGCCCGCTATAAATCAACAACATATTCTGGTAAACTAGGCAAGTTGGCCATACAATTTGGCAGCGCCGCGTAAACTCTTTGGGAAATAAAACAATATGGAAAAATATCTACAGCAATTAGTTGCTCGCCGGACTATAACAGCCGACCAGCAAGCCAATCAAGATGCCCTCGATTACCTACAAGACTTCTTTGAAAAACACGGTCTTTTTTGCGTGCGGCGCACATTTGCAGGCTATGGCACATTAGTAGCCACCACCAAAAAGAACAGTAAAGAGCCGGCTGTTATGCTTGCCGCCCACGTAGATGTAGTGCCGGGCCCCGACGAAGTGTTTACACTCGAAGAGCACGATGGCAAGTACCTTGGACGCGGCGTATTTGACATGAAGTTTGCCATTGCTTGCTTTATGGAAGTACTAGACCGCTTGGGCGACACCGTTAGCCAATACGACCTAGGCATTATGATTACCTGTGACGAAGAAATCGGCGGTACCTACGGCGTAGGTCAGTTAATTAACCTCGGCTACCGCCCGGGCGTTTTCTTACTGCCCGACGGCTCCAAAGATTGGCGTATCGAAACTTTCGCCAAGGGCGTCATTCATGGCACGTTTCACGTACGTGGCAAGGCCGCGCATGGCTCCATGCCATGGGAAGGCGACAGTGCCACCTTTAAGTTGCTCGACCTACTACACGAGCTCAAAAAGCACTTTGACGGCCAAACCCTCAATACTAATACGCTTAACGTCGGGCCGCTAACTGGCGGCAAGGTGATTAACCAGGTACCCGACAAGGCCAGCGCAGGCGTAGACATTCGCTACATGGCACCGTCTGACCGCGGTGTTATTATGGGCGTTATAGACAAGTTGTGTGACCGCTTTGATGGTACCTTTGACGAGATTGACGTATCTGGCAACCCTTGCATTAACGAGCTAACTCACCCTATGATTGCGCCATTTGTTGAGAGCGTTAAGAAAGTAACCGGCGTCACACCGACAGAGCTTTTATCACATGGCGGAAGCGACGCTCGTTATCTTACGCCGTTAAAGATTCCGGCAATTATTTGTAGGCCAGCTGGCGGCAATCAGCATGCCAATGAGGAGTGGATTGATAAGCAGGGTGTTCATCAATACATTGACGTGATTGTCGACTACCTCAATAAAATGGCCAAATAAGCGTGTAAGGCACCGGTTTCATATAAAAAGTAGCGCATTTCACGCCGGGCAAACCCTAAGATACCCTAGAAGAGAGGGTCCAGCGTAGTGCAACCGGTGTCTTACTCCTTAATGTCTTGTCATTTTATGGAATCTAGCGTATAATTGCGATTGAACATCACCGAAGACAGTAGCTGTCGAAAGACTTAATTTGCTACCGAGGCACGTACAAACAAACATTGTTTATTGTCCGAAGTCTTTGGTAATGCGAGAACCAAAGACTTTTTTGATTCTCAAATTCCGTTCGTTAACAACTAGGTCGAAGAAAAAATTCAACAATAGTAAACAAGGGACATGCTTTATGGCTTTATCAAAAGACCAAAAGGATCAAGTTGTCTCTGACGTTACAGACCTTCTTAAGGACTCTAAGATGACCGTAGTTGCTGCCTACCAAGGTACAACTGTAAAGGCTATCCAGCAGCTCCGCCGCCAGGCTCGTGACAACGGTACTCAGGTACGTGTTGTAAAGAACCGCTTGGTTATCAAGGCTCTGCAACAAAACGACAACTTGAAAGATGCCGACACAAGCGCCCTTACTGGCCAGCTTCTTTACGCTTTCAACAGCGAAGATGAAGTTGCTCCAGCAAGTGCCTTGGCCGACTTCGCCAAGCAAAACCCAACGATCGTTTTCGTTGGTGCGTTTAGCGCCGAAGGCAAGTTTATCTCTGCCGAAGACGTTACCGCATTGGCTGCATTGCCAAGCAAAGAGCAGCTTATTGCTCAAGTTATTGCAACCCTTCAATCACCAGTCAACGACGTTACCAATGCGCTTTCGGGCAACTTGCACGCGCTTTTGGACGGTGTTGAAGCTAAAGCAAGCTAATTTTAATTACATTTAGAAAAAAGGAATCACTATCATGGCTGATTTAAAGAAATTTGCAGAACAGCTCGTTGGTTTGACTGTTCTCGAAGTAAACGAACTTAAGACTATCCTTAAGGATGAATACGGCATTGAGCCAGCTGCTGCAGCTGTTGCTGTTGCTGGTCCTGCTGCTGACGCCGGCCCTGCTGCTGACGAAAAGAGCGAATTTGACGTTATCTTGAAGGACGCTGGTTCTCAGAAGGTAGCTGTTATTAAGGCTGTTAAGGACCTTACTGGTCTTGGTCTTGGTGAAGCTAAGGCTGTCGTTGACGGCGCTCCTAAGGCTGTTCTCGAAGGCGCTGCTAAAGACGACGCGGAGAAGGCTAAGAAGGCTTTGGAAGAAGCCGGCGCTACTGTTGAACTCGCCTAAGGTATATACCTTTCGTATCTCTTCGACCTATGTTTAAAAAATACCCCGTTCTTACGAGCGGGGTATTTTTATATACTTTTGCCAGCGTCTTAGCCACGAGCCGGGTTACGAACAGCACGGCCCAGAGCACGGGCGGTGCGTGCCGTCGACGCACTAATGGATAGGTTTACCTGTCGTTGCAATTCGGGGTCGGGCTGCACTACGCGCCGCAGACCGCCCTGGGCCATCCCTTTGTACACTGACAACATGCTAGCATAGCGATGGTAATACAGGCTATTCCGCGTCATCTTGAGCAAGCCCGCGCGCGCCAGCATGAGCTCAGCACAGTACACCACGCGCAGGCCCGTACGTTCATCGGTAAGTTTAGCTGCAGCCACATCGCTGGAAGCGCGCGTATCGCACCGAGCGGCTTGGGCTGCCGTAAAAGGTAATATCACTGCAAAACCGTTACGCAGACGGCCGTTAAATCCATCGGGTCTTAAAATGGTAGCAATACGCTTTTGGGCAATTGTTGGCTCCACCGTTATGCCCGGTAGGTCCGACTCGCGTTCCACTGGCGACAGCTGGCTACATATTTGGTCTTCGACGGCATTAAATTGCTCAAATGCCGTAAAGCCGGTTACAACATGACCGGCGGCGAGGGCTGCTGTGCCTAGATGGTTGCGATCGGAAAGGTTGAGAGTATGCTGGCTCAGCTCGGCATACAATTCAGGCGGGAAAGAAACTTCACTCATGCTAAACACTCCTTACATTTCTGCGGCATCACTGGCAATTTACACAAATTTGCGAGTGCCAGTATGCGGTATTCTTCGCCAGTTGCTGCGACTACCGGGACGAGCCGTACTGGCTTCCTCTTCCTGTTGGGATGGCGTGACGGGCGTCCATACAAGTTCAGACCGCGGCCCAAGCACACGTGACACGCCAGAGCCACGCGACACGCGCGCCTTTTGGAAATAAAGAGCTTCGCGCAAAAAAGGTGCCATACCAGCTCCAGTTTTACGCAATGTGCCACCAAAAAATACACGCCAGCCGGGGCGGTCATTAGTTAATAGTTCATTTTCTAGCTGATAGCTATGGCGCCTGTCGAGGGCTTGGACACGATCGACAGAAAAGGGCAATAAGGCAACGTAGCCATCGATAAGTCGGCCGTTAAAGCCCTTGGGGCGCAAAAGTTCATCAACGGGGTGCATAGTAATAGTATGCTCAGGCGTAGATCCGTCGACATCAGTGTGCTGTGCAATAAGTGACTGACAGATTTCGGCCTCAACCAATACAAAATCACTGAGCAATTGCATACCCGTCAATAATTGCCCGGGTTCCAAGCGGACATCAATAGTGGCCGTAACGTCAATTGGCGTAAAGCATATGTCACCGGCCACTCGAGAGAGTTCAGGCGAAATAGCATTTTCTGACATACCTCAACCATTGTACATTTGGACAAAAAACAACGCCAAAAATGACACCCCACGTGTGTATACGGGGGTGTCATTTTAGTTTAAACGGTAATTTTATACCCTACAGTGGGGCAGCGCCGCCAGTTGTCACGCGGATGTGCGCAGCAACTTCATCAAGCCAAAGGCTACTTACGCTGCTGTCATGCATACGAGTTTGTACAGCAAACTTGTACTGACAACCAGCAGTGTTTAGGCAACGGATTTCCCATGCACGCTGCATAGAGTTAGCTTGCCAGTCATAGCTATTACCACCGCTCACATTATCAAAGGCGAATGAGTCAGGCTCAGAAGCAACAGGCGTGCCTTCGGAACCGTTAAGCGTGGCTCGTAGCTGACACCATTGGCCATTAGTTGCGTCGGTGCCCTGACAGTCAGATTCGGCATTAAAGTTAGCAATCACTACAGCTCGCTCGTTATAGCGCAGGCGGAATGTAGTGTTAGCACAGGTTACATCTTGCCAGCTTGAACCGCTGTACATTTTGTAATTGCCAGTACCAGTAAAGATATCCTGGCCACCTACGTTAGTTGCACTCAAACGACGACAGGTCGGTTCGGCGGTTGCTGCTGTTGCAGAAAGTAGTCGTTTTTGGTTGGCGCTTTCTACCTGTGGATTGGTCTGATCGGCAGATACCAATGCCATAGGTGCGGCGACAAGCACGAAAACAGAAACCACACCTACAATGAGGGTCTGGAATTTACGCATATATCACTCCTAATTTATGTCTTTGTCTACAAGTGCAGCATGCAGCACACAAAGGCCTATTGTGATAATGCTATACTTAATTTTCAATCTATTTATTTACGATTTTTAATTGCATAATTTGTTCTGTTTTATACCTTTATATATAAATAAGAGTAAATTTTGACTAGCAGGCAATAGTTTTCCACAGAAATGTGCATACACTTTGACTTAGATACATATTCATGGTAGGTTTAAAAGTAAGTGTAAAGAAACAAACACTACTCGAGAGACTAGAGAATATAGAGAACAAAACATGGCAGATGTACCAGAAAAACAAATCAAGCGACTGCGGGCCCTCATTCAAGAGGCAGAAACAAACCTTGCGGCAGCCAATGAGCTGCTTATTAGTTTAGTAGGGGATGATACTTCTATTGCTCCAGTTGTTCAGGAAGATAATCTCGGTAAAGTTATCGAGGGTGTCTTTGATGGCCAAAACATGGTTGGCTCCGACGGCAAGATGTACCCTGTACCAGCTAACTACGCAAGTAAGTCTAAGCTAGTACAAGGTGATATCCTTAAACTCACCATCACAGAAGATGGCACATTCTTGTATAAGCAAATTGGTCCAATTCCACGTAAGCAGGTGGTTGGTACGCTTAAGCTAGACAATGGCCACTACTTTGTTGAAGTAGGCGAAAAAGATTATCGAGTATTACTCGCCAGCGTAACCTACTTTAAGGCCAAGCCAGGCGATCAGGTAAGTGTTAACGTTCCAGAAGACGACAGCACCGCCGAATGGGCCGCCCTAGAAGCAGCACTGTAATATAAAAATTGCAAAGCAAAAAACTCGCCGTTACTGGCGAGTTTTTTGTATCCGGTTGGCAATTTGCTTCTATCAAAACTCTTTGTTACGGACAAACAGCATACCACCACCAACAATAGCCAAAGCACCAAGGCCTGCGGCACCCATTCCCGCATTAATCAATGTCTGGTTATCACCCTCTGTGTAACAGGCTTCAAGATCAAAGGGTTGGTGTAACGTGCTAGCTGTGTTTGCATTAGTACGGCATGTTCCTTCGGCCATATATTGATTTTCTCTGTACTGATTTGCAGCTGCAAGGCTCACCAAGGAGATTGCGACGCCCAGCCCCAAAATGATTGAGCCCAAAAAACGACCGTCTCGGATTTTAGTGTGTTTTAGTTCGGGTATATCGGTATTTTGTGGCTGACTTTCTGATGTAGACATAACTTTTCCTTAATTAGTTTTTTGGTGCTCTTCGGCTTCGGGCCGCCTGCGCTTAAAATTGCTCAGTGCCGACAGGCCAGCTGCAGCAGCAATTGCCATACCGGCAACCGTTGTGACTGCTGCTGCGCCGCGAACACTAGAATGTTCAGTGGCAATCTGGCAGCTCTCCTGGCGCTGTGGAGTAGAGCCGTACCGCTCTTCGCAGTATGCCACATCACCACGGTCTAGACTATCTGCGTATCCTCCGCCAGCAAAACCGCAAAGTGTCAACAAAGAGCCAGCAACAAAAAGTGCCACAGGCTTTCTAGCCAGAGGATTAAGCGATCTATTAGCTGACGTAGGGTCATGATGTTCCATCTAAAAAGTATCCTTTTTTATCTGGTCAACTATACACCTTGCGTCCGACTTGTCTAGTAAAAAGGGCTTAAGCTAAGCGCCGAGATGGAAACATTCCAGCCGTCAAAATAGTCATTGAAGTGCCAGCCACTAGGCCACCAATAGCCATATTGCGGTAACTGTCCGGGTCGGAGAATTTTAGGCAGCGCTCACGCTGCTCTTGGTCCTGAGGAGTCTGCACATTACACTCCGCCGTCAGTCGCGCCTCTAGCTGTTGGGCGTGGGGCAAACCCCAGATCGAAACACCAACAGTCCCCAAGCCGATAATTACGCCCGATGCACATAACCAACGCCTCGTAGTATCCGATATACACCCCTGTGATTCGGGTGTTTGCGTTTTCTCTAGCATATGTGCTCTCCCAATTAGTGAACTTACTATATCGCATAGTCAATAGATGTCAACAATCAGCAGGTATGTACCTACTGATTGTTGTATTTATATGGCCTATGTATATCCAATTTGTTTAGTTTGCTGCATACTAAGAAGCAATGGGGCAGGCGTTATATCGGACATACCGTTCTAAGAAGTTGTCTGAGGTTATTGGGCAGGAGCACATTACTCAGGCGCTCGAAAATGCACTTACAAAGGGCTTTATTTGCCATGCGTACTTGCTAACCGGACCACGAGGTGTTGGCAAAACTAGCATCGCCCGTATTTTGGCCTACGAAATTAACGGTTTACCGTACGACGAAGACGGCTCTCACTTAGATATTATCGAGATTGACGCTGCTAGCAACCGACGCATTGATGAAATTCGCGATTTGCGCGACAAGGTACACGTTGCGCCAACGAGCGCTAAATACAAGGTGTATATCATCGACGAAGTACACATGCTAACTCGTGAAGCCTTTAACGCTTTGCTCAAAACCCTCGAAGAACCACCAGCTCACGCTATTTTTATTTTGGCGACAACAGAAGTGCATAAGTTGCCAGAGACCATTATTAGTCGCACACAGCGCTATACTTTTAGGCCAATTGACCTCCAGAAAGTGGTGGCACACTTGCGGGCTATTGCCACCAAAGAAAAGATCGACATTGACGATGGTGCCTTGGCCTTGATTGCCGCGCATGGTGAGGGTAGCTTCCGCGACAGTATTAGCTTGCTAGACCAAATGCGCAATATTGGCCACAAAGTTACCGTTACCGATGTTGAGTCAGTACTGGGTGTGGCTCCAGCAGCGATTATTCAACAGCTGATTGCCGCGCTCGAGGGGCGTGATGCTGCCTCAGTAGTACGGCTCGTGGGCAGCCTGCGCGATCAGGGCGCTACACCAGCTCAAATTGCCAAGCAAACTAGCGAAGTACTACGCGAGCGTTTTATCGCCGATAAAATTGGTTTGCCGCATGACGACGTTATAGCACTTCTTACCCGGCTACTTGACGTACCCGGCTCTAGCAGCCCACAAAACTTGCTAGAAATCCTATTCTTAGACATTGCCCTAAGCGGCAGGCCGAGCGGCACCGTAAGTGCACCAATTGTCACCAATGCGCCGCCAACCAAGCCAGTTGCGGCTTCAGCCACGGCAAAAGTTGCCGCCAGCCAAGTAGCGCCTGTGGTAGCCGTAGCTCCAGCGCCTAAAAAGACCACTAAACCGGAAGCCGCAGGTTCGAGTCCTGCCTCACCTGCCAAAGAAGCGCCAGCCCAGCCAGCCGCCGCCAGCCAAGTTAGCGCACCTACTGCCGACGAAGATGTCGCTGTTACTTCCGAAACGTTCGACGAAGCCGTTTGGCCAAAAGTACTGCACACTATTAAGCAGAAGTACAACACACTCTTTAGCATTTTAAATGCTGCACAGCCACACTTTGGGCCGGGCACCATAACACTTGAAGTAGGCTATGGTTTTCACCAAAAGCGGCTCAACGAAACTAATAACAAGAAGATTATTGGCGACACCATTCAAGACATCAGTGGACAGTCTTACGTTATTACTTGCGTCCGCGGCAAGGGCAAGCCAGCCAGTAGTACACCAGCTTTACCGCCAGCCGAAGAAGGCGAGATAGTACACACTATTGCCAGCACCGACCCTGCCGCTGCTGCTATTACCAATAAGCCAGAAACCGCCGCCGACTACTATGTTACCCAAGCCGAAAAGGCCAGCAGCCGACCAGTTGACACGGTGAATGATATTTTTGGTGGTGGGGAAGTACTCGAGAGCTAAGCCATGGACGAATATTCACAGGTTAAGCACCAAGCACCACATAACCCCGAAGCTGAGGCGAGCCTTTTGGGCGCCATATTGCTTGACGCTGATGCGCTTGTTAAAATTGCCGACCTCATTACTATTCACGATTTTTTTGACCCCAAGCACCAGCGCATTTACGAAGCAGTGCAACAGCTATACGAAAAGCGTAGTCCGATTGATGTACTAACATTATCCGACCAGCTTAAAAACAACGGCTTCCTGGATATGATTGGCGGGCCAGGCTATTTAAGTGAGCTTACTAACTTTGTGCCGACGGCCGCTCACGTAGAACAGTACGCCAACATTGTGGCCCAAAAAGCACTCCGCCGACGCCTGATTAAAGCAAGCCAAGAAATGGTGACTCTTAGCTACAACGAGAGCAAGGCCCTTAATGAACTAGTAGAAGAAGCCGAAGCGAAGTTGTTTGAGGTAAGCAAGCAAAACGTTAAGCAAACGGTGACGAGCATCGAGAGCATTTTGGCCAAAAGCTTTGATCGCCTAGATGATTTACACAAAGACAAGGGCAAAACCCGTGGTATCCCAACCGGGTTTAAGGCCATGGACGATATTTTGGCGGGCCTGCAGCGCTCTGACTTATTTATTTTGGCGGCTCGCCCGTCAATGGGTAAAACTGCCTTTTCACTTAGCCTGGCACACAACGTAGCAGTACAGGCCAAAGAACCTGTGCTTATTTTTAGTCTAGAAATGAGCAAAGAGCAGCTTACTGACCGCCTATTAGCGATGGAATCGGGTGTTGACGCCTGGGCCTTGCGCACCGGCAACCTTACCGACACTGACTTTGAAAAAATTGGGCAGGCAATGGGCACACTTTCGGAGGCCACGATTCTGTTTGATGACACCCCTAGTATTACCGTGAGTGATTTGCGCACTAAGGCGCGCCGTGAATCGCACAAGCAACCGCTTGGCCTGATTATTGTTGACTATCTGCAGCTTATGAGTGGTGGCGCTAAATTTAGTAGCAGCGACAACCGCGTACAAGAGATTTCAGAAATTTCGCGTGGTCTAAAAAGCATTGCTCGTGAGTTAAACGTGCCCATTATTGCGCTATCGCAGCTCAGCCGTTCGGTAGAAAACCGCAAGCCGCAAATTCCGCAGCTGGCCGACCTGCGTGAATCTGGTTCTATAGAGCAAGACGCTGACGTTGTTGCCTTTATTTACCGTGAGGATTATTACAATCCCGAATCACAGCGCAAAAACATCATGGATATCCTTATCAAGAAGCACCGTAACGGTGCCACGGGCGGCGTAGAACTGTTCTTTGACCGTGATAAGCAGCGCATTCGTGGGCTGGATACTAAGCGTGCGCATCCATTTGCAGAGTAAGTAAAGCCAGCTAAAAGGGTGCTATAATAGGGTTCATATGAGCAACATCATTGTTGAATTACGCAGCTATTTTATGCGTCACTGGCAAGCTTGCACCGCCTTTTTTGTGCTGTTTGCACTGCTCAGTGTAACACTCCTCTTTAAGATAAAAACTCTTTTGCCGGGTTTTAGCGGCACCGAACAAGCAGTGTACGAGGCAGGCCGCAGCCTTAAGGTTATTTGGGACAACCCTATTAATGCTCCTTACGAGTTACTGGTATATGGCCTACGACAGATTGTAGGTGATTCGCTAGTGGCCGGCCGCATCGCCAGTGCAATGGTAGGCTGGGTAACTATTATTTTATTCTGCATTTTGGTGTATCGCTGGCACGGCACGCGCACGGCAGTTATTGGCACGCTACTCTTTGGTACGAGTAGTTGGTTTTTGCACGCCGCCCGGCTTGGCACGCCAGAAGTAATGCTATTTGGTTTCTTTATTTTGGTAGCTTGTGGTGTTTGGCTCCGCGAGAAAAAAACTGGATGGCCGGTATTTGCCGGGCTACTCTTAAGCGCCTTACTACTCTATACGCCAGGTATGATTTGGTTTTTGGGACTAGGGCTTGTATGGCAATTGCCAACCATTGATAAGGCCTTTAAAAAGAACCCCCCGGCGGTTATTGGCGGCTCATTATTCTTTTTGGCAATCTTAGCACCCTTAGCGCTGTACTTGTATCACAACCCAGCCTTTATCTCTAACTGGTTGTGCCTGCCAGAAACCTGGAAACAGCCGATACATTTGGTAGCCAATATCTTACATGTGCCACTTTCTGTGTTTATTCGCCAGCCTGTCGACAATCCCGAAATGTGGCTGGGCCGACTGCCTGTACTGAGCATTTTTGGTAGTTTGGCATTTATTTTAGGAATCTACACTTATATGCGGCATGCTAAGTTGATGCGCGTTCGCATATTAACTGCTATTGGGCTTTTTGGAGCGATCATTGTTGGCGTTAGCGATAGCCGCATTGGCCTTGCCATACTTGTGCCATTTATTTACCTTGTTGTTGCCGCTGGAGCAGGCTACCTCATTGATTCTTGGTATACGGTTTTTCCGCGCAACCCAATCGCTCGCAACCTGGGCCTTGCCATAGGCTGCGCTGTACTTGCCATGACCTGTACCTATAATCTACGCAGTTATTTTATAGCTTGGCCGCAAGCCAACGTAACACGCCAGGTGTTTACTATTCAGCAGCCGTAAAGCAAAGCTGCGTGACTTTCACGCAGCAACATGGCGAGCACGCCAAGCTGTATTCTATCCGTAAAATACACAAAAATTACACAAATAGAGCTTAAAAGCAATATCTATATCTGTTATACTAGATAATCATAAGGAGAAGACTATGAGCCGTTTAGACCAGGCTAAAATGCTGATGCGCGTTAAGAAGATTCAAAAAGAATTGCAAAAGATGATCATTACCATCGAAAAAGGTGATGGTGCAGTTAGGGTTGAAATCACCGGCGAGCAGAAGATCAAAAAGATTCACATCGACCGCGATGCAATCGACCTCGACGACATTGGCCAGTTAGAGCGTTGGATTGAAGAAGCCGTTAAAGAAGCGATCGCTGAAAGCCAAAAAGCTGCCGCCGAAAAGATGCAGCCAATGATGGGCGCATTAGGCGACCTCGGCCTGTAAAAAGCTAGCCAGCCACTCGTATGCAAATTCTGCCTCCCGCACTTACTGACGTTATTGAGGCTCTTGGCAAACTGCCTGGTGTTGGCCCGCGCACTGCCGAAAGGTATGCGTATTATTTGGTGCGCAATGATCCAGTTAAGGCCCGTGATCTTTCGGCAGCACTTAAAGATTTACACCAGGGCATTAGCTACTGTAAGCGTACTTTTGCGCTCATATCCGCTAATCAAGAACTTTCTGACCTGTACACCGATCCGCGGCGCGACAAAACCGTTGTGGCCGTAGTGGCCGAACCATTTGATATTGTGGCGCTCGAAAAAACTGGCCAATTCCACGGGACGTACCACGTACTCGGTGGCTTGGTTTCGCCAATTGACGGTGTAGGGCCCGAGCAGTTGCACATTGCTGAGCTGATTAGCCGCATTGACGAAGACAACGTTTCGGAGATTATACTGGCTACCAACGCCAGTATCGAGGGCGAGTCAACGGCGCTGTATATCCAGCAGCAAATTGGCGACCGCTCAGTAAGCGTAACGCGCTTGGCGCGTGGCCTGCCTATCGGCGTTGACCTAGAGTACGCCGACCAAATCACCCTCAGCCGCGCCCTTGAAGGGCGCCAAGCCTTGTAGTTCGACTGCAAGCTCTTACGGCTTTGACTCTGGCGGCTGCAGTATAGACACTGGAGCCGCCATGTTAAATTTACGCAAAAATGCTGCATCACTCGTGGGGAACTGATAGTCCAACACGCCCCTGTTGAAGTGCTGGTGTACGCCGGCCATTACGACCAGCTGACCCACAATATTTTGTGAGGCCTTGCGTGCCACATCTACTGATTTGCACACTTCTGCCTGTGTGGCATTCATTACCACATGGTGGCCGTTGTTCTGTACTGTGTAGTCAGTTCGGACAGCACAAGCGTAGAGCCCGCCAGAAGTTGTAACAGAAGTGGTTTGATATGAATCATTTAACTCGTCCTGATTTGTTAAATAGTCGCCAGTTATTTTCCAGGCCGTGCCATCTTTTTCTGCCCGTTGCCGTGCGTAAGGAATGCCCGTTTGATGATTGATAAGAGTAGAGGTGATGTCGGTAACATTGTCGGGGAAAGGGTTGCCGCCATCTAGTGTGGCAAACTTATCGGTGGCAGTAATATCCAATACGAATTCTGTAGTACTCTTGGGTAACGTAATGTGCAGCGACCCATGATAGTCGCCATTCTTTTGAGGCTTAAGAGGACCTGGCTCTACCATGTTATATATATCAACGACTTGCTTAAGCCCTTGGTGGAATGCATCCGGCAATTCGCTTGCATCAGCCAAAGCACTCGAGGTGAATTCGCATTCAGCTGGCTGAGCATGGACATGGTCGCCGCGAACGCCCGCCCCCAAGAGTGCTACCAGCGCTACGGGGCTAACTAGGGAACGGGTTATGGGTAATCGTTCGTGCTTCATCGTTTTTGTATAGCACCAGCTACATACCTAGGTCAAGCCTGAGTGCTAGCCAGTATGAAGGTACGTGAAAGGTGTTATTTAGCCATTTTCTAGCGTATACTATCAGTAATATGCAGCACGCCTACCAAGAAGCACAATCTATTCAAGACCTCATTAACGCCGCTCAAAATATTGTGGTTATCCAAGCCGACAATCCGGATGGCGACTCTATGGGCAGCGCCTTGGCATTAGAGCAAATCCTGAGCGACCTTGGCAAAAATGTTTACATGTACTGCGGAGCCACTATTTCGCCCTACTTGCGATACCTTGATGGTTGGGACCGTGTGAATTCCGACATGGCCTCGCAGTTTGACCTGAGCATTATTGTAGACACCAGTGCCGATAGCCTGTTAGAGAATATTGATAAAGCTGGGCAAAAGGGCTGGTTACGCAGCAAACCGTGTGTTGTTATTGATCACCATGACGTAGAAACAACTATCGACTTTGCCACCGCATATTGCAATCACCCTGGTGTGTCTACTACCGAAGTTATTTACGAGCTTGCCAAGCAGCTTGACTGGCCCTTAAACCTGCAAGCTCAAAATATGATTTATGCCGGCATTATGGCCGACAGCCTCGGCCTCACCACCGATGCTACCAGTGCACGCAGCATTCATATTGTGGCTAATTTAGTAGAGGGTGGCATTAATATTCCGCAGCTTGAAGAAAAGCGCCGCGACATGATACGCAAAACCCCAGAAATTGTCGCCTACAAAGGCCAGCTCTTGCAGCGTGTTGAGTACCATTCCGACAACCGCGTTTCTACTATTACCATCCCCTGGAAAGAGATTGAGCAATACAGCCCCATTTACAATCCGTCAATTTTAGTGATGGACGACATGCGCCTTACTGTAGACACCGCCATTGCTATTTCTTTTAAGCTATACAATGACGGCCACATTACAGGCAAAATCCGCGCTAACTACGGCTCCCCAATTGCCGGTGACTTGGCTAAACATTTTGGCGGTGGTGGCCACGCCTATAGCAGCGGCTTCAAATTGGATCTCGCCGGAAGGCCGTTTAACGAAGTAAAGTCAGAATGTATCGACTTCGCGACACAACTTCTTGACAACCTGAAGCAGGAACAAACCAATGAAACTCTACAACACGTTAACTCGTAAGATTGAAACACTTAAGCCTTTAACCCCGCCACATATTGGCATATACACCTGTGGCCCAACCGTATACGACTACGCCCACATTGGCCACTGGTTTAACTATGTTCGCATGGATATGTTGGTGCGCACCCTTAAACTCACGGGCGCAGAACCCAAGTGGGTGATGAACATTACCGATGTTGGCCACCTGGTAAGCGACGCCGACGAGGGCGAAGATAAACTCGAAAAAGGTGCTCGCCGTGAGGGGAAAACGGCCTGGGAAGTCGCCCAAATGTATACCGACGATTTCTTGGATGGCATGCGGCAGCTTAATATTTTAACACCAGACCATATTGTTAAAGCTACCGACCATATTGCCGAGCAGATAGCGCTAGTAAGCAAGCTCGAAGAAAAAGGCTACACCTACGTTATTGACGACGGTGTGTACTACGACACCAGCAAGTTTGAGGGCTACGCGGCTTTTGCGCGCCTTGACCTCGACGAACAACAAGCCGGGGCACGCGTTGCTTTTAACCAGCAAAAGCGTAATCCTACCGACTTTGCCTTATGGAAATTCTCACCAAAAGACCAGCAACGCGACATGGAGTGGGACAGCCCCTGGGGCACTGGCTTCCCTGGCTGGCACATTGAATGTTCAGCCATGAGCATGAAGTATTTGGGGGAAACGCTGGATATTCACACAGGTGGCATTGACCACATTCAAGTGCACCACACTAACGAAATTGCCCAGTCAGAAGCAGTTACCGGCAAGCGTTTTGCTAATTATTGGATGCATAGTAATCATGCCACGGTAAACGGCGAAAAAATATCTAAGTCACTCGGCAACGGAATCCGTTTGCAAGAAATGGCCCAAAAAGGCTTATCAGCCGATGTGGCCCGCCTCCATATTCTAGAATCGCATTACCGCTCACAGAGTAAGTTTAGCTGGGAGAGTTTAGAGGCAGCCAAAAACCGCCTGCAAGCCTATCAGGCTATGGCCGACTTACGGTGGCAACCTGTCGCCAACGGTATACAATACAACTACCTCGGACCCGACTTTACGGCATACCAGGCTAAGATTACAGAGGCACTCGCAGACGACCTCGACACACCGCGCGCGCTAGCCTTACTCAGTATTGTAGAAGGCGCTAGTAAGCAGCTGCCCGATGACAGCGCTATCCAGCAGGAGTTTACCGACTTCTTGGCCTTTATCGACCAAGCCCTTGGTTTAAGATTACTAGAATCCTCGGACATTACTGCCGAACAAAAAGAGCTTATTAACAAGAGACAACAGGCTAGGGCTAGCAAGGATTGGGCAGCATCCGATACACTGCGCGACAAACTTGCCGAACAGGGCATTGGGCTGCGCGATACTGCTAACGGCGCAATCTGGTTTAGGGTATAGCGCTCTAGCGTGATGCTCGAAGTCCAGCCACCGCTTAAACCTAACGAAACTGTTATTGCCTGGATTACCGCGCCACCGCGCCATGCCACCACAGAGTTAGTTGGCACTATCGGGGGCTTGTCATTGCATATACTGGCCGAGACTGCAGCATCGGCACCAGTGCGTGCGGCGACTCATGCCGTGTTAAACCAGGCGGTGCAGCAGGTATGGGCCAAAGAAGTGCGCGATATGCTCCGCGTGTCACTGCCGTGGCGAGCATTTACTTGCGAACACACTCTAGGCATTGGCTTTATACGCACTGCCGCGCAAGAAGCATACGAAAAGGCCAGGGCTCGGCAACTTGTTACACTTGCTGAAGCCTACGTTGGCAACCAAACCTGGCGTGGCCCCCGTGAGCTACCGCCAAGCCAAAGACTTGAAACACTCCTACAAACATTACCCCAGCTTATCATGCCCGAGGATATTGATTGTGCCGGGGCATGGTTTCCCGAAGGCATGGAGCCACAGTAGGCTCTAGTGTAGGGCAGAAACACTGTTCAGATAGCAAGACGCACAACAGCTAATTCTATAACGCTTCTGGGATCGACTTGCCAGATTCGGCAGCTTGCTTTTCTTTTTGGTCCAGAATACCACGATTTGTTAGGTAATCGAGTAGAGCGATGCGCAAACAGCCTGCCACTGGAATAGCAACCAAACCACCGAATAGGCCGCCAAAGTTTACACCAATTAATACTGAGGCAAACACCAGCAAAGGAGACATATTGGTAGTATTGGCCTGAATACGTGGCTGTACGATGTAGTTTTCGATTTGCTGGTACAAAATGTAGTAGGCCAAAATGATAATTGCCGATGGCACTGAGTGGAATACTGCAACCGTCGTAACAATAGCAGCACCAATAGTGTGCCCAACCATAGGGATAAGACCACAAATAAACACCACGACCATTAGCGCCACCGGGTAGCTTACATGCACAGCCACTAGGGCCGGCAACAACATAATTGCTGCTACCGCCGCCAAAATAACTTGGCCGTTTACGTAGCCTTTTACAACTTTATACATATCGCGCGCCAAGCCACTAGCGTGTCCGCGGTGTCGCAGCGGGATCATACGCTGGAAGAGCTGCACCCAACGGGGGCCTTCTATGAGCATCATAAAAGTTAGTGCCAAAACAGCTAGTAACGCAAAAACGCTACTGCCGACTTTGCCGGCAGTAGTTACGGCCGTGCCAGTAGCGCCCTTTAGACGCTCAGTTAATTGCCCCGAGAGCTTATCGGCATCATCTTGCAGATTGTACTTTTTGATAAACCTGCCCACGGTACTATCTTCGTTACGGGCTTGATCGATGAGCCCTGGCGCTGCGGATATAAAGTTATTTGTCTGCTTGATAAGCGGTGGCACAAGGCTGGCCATAAAGCCCACCAAAAAACCCACAATCACAATAAACGAGATTGCCGTTGCCAAAGTTCGACTGCCTTTGCGCTTACCTGGCAGGCGGCGAGCCAGCCACTGCACTGGCGCATTAAGCGCCAAAGACAAAAAGAGAGCTGTAAAAATAAGCGTCAGCGAATGAGATGCTTGGCGCAAAGCCGCAAAGCCAATTATGGTAAGCACAGCCAAAACAAATACTCGAATTACAGTACGGTTACTCACCGTAATTTCAGTTACCCTTTTAGAATCTTTGGTTTCAAAAAAGCCGAACATATCTGTGTTGTATTATTACCTATGAACGCCGCTTATGCAATGCCGTGTTGTACTGTTCAATAATTTGCGCGCCCACAGCCTGCACATCATACTTTTGCACTTCCTGCTGCTGCCATAGGCGAGCAGTCTTGCGGGCAAGTGGATCGTTAAGGTAGCCGCGCAGGATATCGGCAAGCGCTTGCGTATTTTTTGGGTCAAATAATGCTTGCTGTCGATTAGCCATCACGCTCGCGTATCCTGGGTTGTCGCCGGCCAATACGACGCCGCGACTGGCAGCCATAGACTCGAGCAATACAATGCCGAAGCTTTCACCACCAGTACTGGGGAATATAGCTATATCGCTGCTAGCCATATAACGTGGCTTGTCAGCTTCGTCGATAAAACCTACAAATTCAACAATATCATCAATATTATGCTGTTTTACAAACGCCTTCAGCTCAGCCTCTAGGGGACCTTTGCCACAAATAACCACCTTATACGGTGCCTGTACGCCGCCGTCTGCCTGCATGCGAGCTATGGCCTGCAGCAAGAATTGACAGCCCTTACGATCAACTAAGCGCCCCAAAAAAACAATAGTATTTACGTTGGCATACTTCGGAAACTGTTTTGCCAACGACGCAGAATAGGGCGACAGATCAATAGTATTAGGCACTACCGAGCTTTGGATACCAAACGTCTGCTTGGCAAATATCTGAGCTACCGGTGAAACGCTCATAACCGCGTCGATATGATGCAGCGAGCGGCGAGTCATAAAACGCAGCAGCACATTTGCGGCCCGCACTATCAAAGAATGTGGAGCAATATGAAATGTGCCGACAATTGCCGTGTGCTTAGGGGCGGCAGTAATAATGCGCCCAGCCAAAAAAGGACTGTACGGCAGTTGTACATGTAGTACGTCAAACTGTTCTTTTTGGAGCAGCGCCCGCAGTTTAGACCGGGAAGCTGGCAGGGGCATCGACATACGATTACGGTTAAAACGTACTTTGACGTTACGGCTCAGACTGTGCAACTGAGGGATATCAGTTCGCTGCGTTTGGCCCACCAGGTAGTGCACATCATGACCCTGAGCCTTAAGCCAGGCACTTACTGTTAAGACATACTGCTGAACACCGTCGGGAGTATCGAGTGAATCGTCGAGTACAAAGCCGACTTTTAAACTAGTCCTGGGCGTCTTGCTTGGATTTGGCATGCTTTTTAATTGCTTGCTTGTAGATAGCCTCGTACTGCGTCACGATAGCCGGATATGAATATTGGTTGATTTCGTTAGCAGCCCATTCCCGCCACAATTTGCGCAGGCCAGCTTCGTGCAGTAGTACATCAAGGCGACGGGCAAATTCTTCGCTGTCTTTAGGGTTAATGAGCGAAATTGCACCAAGGCCCTTCATAACACTGGCGTAACCTGGGTTGTTGCCCGCAACGGTAACCAAGCCAGATGCCATAGCCTCGAGTAACACCACGCCAAAACTTTCACCAAACAGGGAAGGCACGCAAAACAGATCAGCTTTGCGCATGTATTGCTTTTTTTCTTTGTCGGTTATGTAACCTACAAAGCTTACATTTTTAAGTTCAAGGTCTTGAGCAAGCATTTCGAGCTTGTCACGGTCGGGGCCATCACCAGCGATGATTAACGAAATATTGGAATATTTATCTTCGATGAGGCGGAAAGCATGCAGCAAGTGTTTAACACCCTTGCGGCCCTCTAAACGGCCAACGTAAAAAATAGTCTTGTTTTTGCGGGTATCGCTGCGGCGGGCAGGCGCTTTATATTCGTCAAGGTCAATACCGTTAGGAATAATTGCTACGGGTGCGTCGGTAAGGCTGCACACGTATTCGGCAGCAGCATCAGACACAGCCGTGAATTCATCGATATATTGCAGCACCGACTTGGTATATGGTGTGACTACCTTGGTCAAGGTGCGCGTCATTAAGGTTTCGGGCAATTTAGCATGGAAGGTTGCCACGTTAACAGTGTTAGAACGAGTTAAAATCTGGCGGCCAAGCACCGGCACCCATGGCTCGTGGAAGTGCAGAATATCAAATTTATATTCTTCGAGCATTTGCTCGATATCGTCATTAAGGCCCGCCGAAACCTGCATTGTGGTGTGCAGTGGGGAATTAATGTCAGTTGCGCTACCTACCAAAATAACGTGTTCGTGTTCAGCAGTTGCTTCGTCGTAGTCTCGTGGGCGAGGGGTGATGATATATACTTCATGTCCCCGGCGAATCAGCTCAGCCTGAACAGCCAGCACGATTTCTTTGACACCGCCACCCTTAGCGATGTTGTACGGGAAAACTAATCCGATTTTCATAACTGAGCCTTAGTATAGCCTATTTACCAAGCGACGCCAAAATACGGCGCATCTTGGGCGGAATAAACTGGGCTGCAGCCTTGGCATCGGCTATTACACTTGGAGCATGCTTATCGATTTTTAAGTTAGCCATAACGTGGTATTCCTTAAAGATAATGCGCATGTGCTGTTCGACAATTTGGTTATTAAAGTACTGGTCTGCCTCCACAGCAATATGATGCACAGGCAAATCAACCTGCACCTTGCAGTTATCGAGTGTTAAAAACTCCGTAGTGGTCTTCATGTACGTACGCACGTCATTGTCTTGCCATAGGCGAACTTCAACATCGAGCATTTCGTGCAACTCTTCGCCAACTATGCCGCTAAACTTAGCCTTGGCATTGCTGGTATGCCGATATACCGTACGGATAACGTATTTATTAAGACATACGTGACGAAAGAAACTGGAGGCCAAAGGCAGTGAGAACAAGCCAGCACCAGCGCGGTAGGCCAACATGCGACGCTTGCTAAACGAAAAGTCATCTTTATGCGTAAAGCCAGCAAAACTGACCAGCAAATCAACTTTTTTGGTCAGTTCGGGGTAGCGCTGCAGCATGCGTGTAGCAACTACAAAGCCTAAGCTCATACCCACGATAATAAAGCGGCGACGCTTGTAGCGCATCTTAACAAAAGTTGCCATGTAGTCAGCAAGGTTGTCTAAAGTTGCTTCTTTACCAATCTTGTAAAAGCTGTCCATGCCACCAAAACCAGGCAAGTCGGGCATAGTCACCGCCCCATAGCGGTTAAGATTGAGCATTAAACCCCACCAACGCTCCAGGCTAGAGTGATGACCATATACAAATAATATTTCCCGGTTCTGATTTTTAGGAGCCGGCATGTGCAACATGCGCCCTTTAAGGCCGTTCATGTTTAGGGCAGCAATGTAGTCTGCGGGATTGGGTACTTTCTTTGCCATGCAGGTGGTCCTTATTGTGTCTTGCCCACCAAGACATTTGACATATATTGTCTGTTAATTGCGATTCTTTTTACATTGTAACAACTTCGGGTCTACAATACCTAATATGAAAAAGAAACATCTGATTTTAATAATTTGTTTACTTATTATCGTTGGCATTGGCGCTGCTTTTGTGGCTCAACGCAAGGCAAATGCCCCCAAGAATAGCACACACAAAACCACCTCAAATCAAAGCCAAAGCGACTCGTCAGTTCAGCAACAAACTGAGCAAGTAGCTTTTAACAAAGCACAATATTCCCTAACCGATCCAACCAGCCCCTGGGTAATCGTTAATAAGCTGCGTCAGCTAAACCCCAAAACCTACGCCCCTAACGATTTAGTGGTGCCAGCCATTCCACTTCGTAGCAGCATTACGAGCACCGAAAAATATGTTCGAGCCGAAAACGCCAAAGCACTCCAGACAATGGTGGCTACTGCCAAGCAGCAAGGCTTGGGGCTTAACTTGCAGAGTGGCTACCGCTCTTATTCGTTCCAAGTAAGCTTGTACAATCGCTATGTTGACCAGCAGGGTCAAGCAGTGGCAGATACGCAAAGCGCTCGCCCAGGCTACAGTGAGCACCAAACCGGCTGGGCAGCTGACCTCGGTAGTGTGTCACATCCTGAATGTGACGTAGAAGAATGTTTTGGCGCCACCGCAGAGGGGAAGTGGCTGGCCGAAAATGCCTACAAGTTTGGTTTTGTTATTCGCTATCAGCAAGGCAACGATAAAGTGACCGGCTATATTTATGAACCCTGGCACGTACGCTATGTAGGCACCGCCTTAGCTACCGAAATCCACAACCAGGGCAATCCGACGCTCGAAGCCTTTTTTGGTCTGCCAGCCGCCCCAAACTACTAAACACAAGCTATGCAGCCACTCGTTAGTGACTTATACTAAGCATAAGCACTATGACAAAACGACAGTTTATCATTGCATATCGGCTGGGCTTTGCCGCAATAATCTTAGCAGCAATTATTGCGCAGTTTGCCGATGGCGCCAGTAAACCAAACTTTAATCCGGTCAATTTTTTTAGCTTCTTTACAATTCAGAGTAACCTTTTGGCCGTAGCTGCTTTTGTGGGCAGCAGTGTACTTTTGCTGCGCCGCAAGCAAGCAGCTAGCATAGAAACGTTCCGGTCTGCAGCCGCCTTATATATGGTAATGACCGGTATTATTTTTGCCCTATTACTATCCGGGCTGGTTGCACGGCTACAGACCACCATTCCATGGGTTAACAGTGTACTGCACGAGATTGCTCCAGCCGTGCTACTCGCCGACTGGCTTTTTGATCGTCCACGTTTTGGCGTACCGTTTAAGCGAGCCTTGTTGTGGGCGATTTACCCGGTTGCCTATGTAACCTACAGCCTCGTTAGGGGTACTATTGCAGATTGGTATCCGTACCCGTTCTTAGATCCGCGCCACGAAGGCTACCTCACTGTGGCTACCGTGAGTTTTGTTATTGCGGTCGTGGTTTTGGGAGCAATCGGCCTTATGGCCTGGATAACACGCCTACCAGGTAACGCCGCCGCCGGGCGAGCCAATTCCAAACACACTATTCCAAAGACTTAATAATATCGAGTAGGTCATCGAGTACAATCTCCGCTTTAATCACATAGCCGTCCATTTCGCGACGAGTTTCGGGGCTTAATTTAGTGCCGTCACCAAGGTTAGTGAGCATAACAATCTTGGTTTTTGTGCAGCCGTACGATGCATCGTTACGCAAAATATGCAAAACTTCAAAGCCGTCTTTGCGCGGCATCATCACGTCTAGCAGAATGAGGTCCGGCTTAAAACTCTTGGCCATTTCCAGGCCGTCTTCGCCATCAATTGCGGTGGCTACTTCAAACTTATTAAAGGTA
The DNA here is from genome assembly GCA_964494765.1 of uncultured Candidatus Saccharibacteria bacterium. Taxonomy (GTDB): domain Bacteria; phylum Patescibacteriota; class Saccharimonadia; order Saccharimonadales; family UBA4665; genus CAMLQK01. The sequence continues at coordinate 21,074 of CAZBRP010000001.1, read as the reverse complement.
AGAAAGATTTCGTATAGATTACGAAGTTCGAGGTTATCCTCAACGAGTAATATTTTTCGTAATCCAGCCACGCTTCCTCCTTGTATTTTCAGCTTCAGATGTCATGTCTATTGGGAGCGCCTGCGCATTTTCACCGGTAAGCATAGGTAGGGTAAAGGTAAATGTTGAACCTACACCTTCTTGCGACTCGACGCCAATAGTACCATTGTGACGCTCAATGATAGATTTGGCAATAAAGAGTCCCAATCCGGTTCCGGTACTACCGCTATTAAGGCCGCCGTGAACACGGTAGAACTTGGTGAAAAGATTAGCGTGTGCTGACTTGGGAATGCCCATGCCGCTATCTTTTACTGATATGCGGTACGATTGGCCTTCGGTGGTCAACGATACGTCAACCTTACCGCCCTTATCAGTGTACTTAATGGCGTTAGAGAGCAGATTGTTAATGACTTCATGGATTGCAATATCATCAGCAAATACCATGCAGCCTTCTTTAGGGCCAGTAAACGATAGTGCTATCTGCTTATCGTGGGCAGTAAACTGCGCATCTTCTATAGACTGAGCGATATTAGTCGCTAGGTCAACGCGTGTCATATTGAGCGTAAGAGTGCCACGTTCGATACGCGTAACATCGAGCAGATTGTTAATAAGGCTACCGAGTTCGGCAGTGCTCTTAATGGCTTGAAAGAGGTACTTTTGCACTTCGGGAGCAATAGCAATCTGCTTTTCTTTGTAGGATATTAGCTCTAAATAGCCCCTGATGGCCGCAAGTGGCGTGCGTAATTCGTGAGCGGCCATCGACACAAAGTCAATCTTCATGTTTTCGAGATCACGACTCTTAGTTTCGTCATAAATCGTAATAATGGTTTGTACACCCTTGTTAGTTTGCTCGCTACCAACACGCGTAACACTGAGCTTGATGTAATGCGTGATACCAGCTGGGTCAACGTACTGCAGGTCGTCATAGTTAGTAGTACCGGGCTTTTCGTAGTCAATATCAAACAGCGACAAATCACGAGTCCACTTAAATACATCATGCACTGGGCGGCCCACCAAATGGTCGTTAGTAAGGCCAGTGAGCATCGCTGTTGCACGGTTGGCAGTACGGATAATACCTAGGGCATCCACAGCTACAATGCCTTCTTCGGTGCTGTCCAAAATTACTTGTAGTCGATTACGCTGAGCTTCAATGTGCTCCACAAATTGCTTTAGGCTCAGACCCATGGCGTTAATACTATCGCCCAAGGCACCAATTTCGTCACTGCGGTGCAATTCGATGCGAGCAGAGAAGTCGCCCTGACCGATAAGCTTAGAGGCCCTAGCAATACGTAAGATTGGCTCGGTAAAGAAGCGGGCAAAATAGATAGCCACAATACAGATGATAAGCGAGGATACCAAGGCGATACCCACCAAAGCATTCTGCAGCTGCACCGTTGGCGCTAAGGCTTCATCGCTATCAATTTTTGTGGCCAGCACCCAGTCGGCAAAGCCAATAGAGCGAGCAACCACAATAACTTCGTGTTTACGGTAGTCTGCTGGGGCAGTATAGGCAGCGCCGTTGATGTGGTCAAAAACCTGGAGTGAATCAAGATTAGCCTTAAGGGCTGCATCGGTATCAAAACGGAGTGGCAACAGCGAAACAGCACCGTTAGTACCATCTTTTTCTACCAAGACAGTTTCACCAGTAGTGCCCAAGCCGGTATAGTCCTGGGCGGCTGCCACAATATCGTCAATGCGGAAAATAGCGCTCAGTAGGGCAGATTCTTTTTTGTTAACACTTACTTGAGTGGTGATATACAGCTTATTAATGCCGTCACGAGAGTCTTCGCGAACCGTTACTGACGTGTCGGTAACACCTTGCGTGGCACCGGTATCAGTAATCTTTTGGCCATTAACGCCATCGAGCGTTGAGGCAAAAATCTTATCTTTTAAGTCAGCCAAGCTCAGTGCCTGAATTTCGGGCACGTTAACCTTTTTACTCTGTAAAATCTTTACTAGATTAGCGCGGTCGGCATCGCTGCCACTATTTAAATATTGGCCAAGGGCCAGCTGGAAATCATATTGATTCGCAAGCTTGCTTACTTCTTCCTGCTTAGCCTGAAGCAGGGCATTTACTTTTTGCTCTTGCTTAATTGCAGTACTCGCCAATTGGTTGGCAGTATTATCGTTTAGTTCACGACTAATAGTGATGTACGAAACCGTACCGACGGCTAACGTCGGTACTAGTCCAATTAAGAGCAGCAGTGCAATAAGCTTAGCTTTGATATTCATATGTTTTTTGGGTTTCGCCTCAGTCGCTATTCGACCACTGTAAATTGGCCGTTCTTAACCTGTAGCAGGTCATATTTGTATGACTTGTCAGATATCTCACCATTGAGGTCAAATTTGATGTGTGCCGAAACACCATCAAAGCTGATGCTTGGCAATTGCTTTTTGATTTCTTCACCAGTTGACGCACCACGTTGAGTGGCAATGTAAATTGCGCGCAAGGCATCGTAGGCCTGAGGTGCGGCATATAGCTGCTCATTAACCTGATCGTTCATGTTCATAAGCGCTTGTTTAAACGACTTTGAACCAGTAGGGAACGAGGTAATGGTAAGGCCATCGGTGGCAGCGGGAGCGTCATCGATAATCGTAGTATTGTAGAGGATATCAGCACCATAGTAAGGAGCTTTAATTCCCATTTCGCGGCCAATCTTCATAGCTGCCGTACCAGACACCACAGAATTAGGCGCAAAGAAGATGGCTTGAGGATTAGCCGCTTTAAGCTCGGTCATTTGGTTTTTTAAGTCAATAACGTCAGGCTCGCCAGAGGCAGTCGCGACCACTTTGCCGCCCAAGGCCTCAAAACGTTCCTGGAACACCTTATTCATACTCGTGCCGTAAGGCTCATTGGTATAAAATACCGCTACACTACGGATACCCTTATCGTAAATTGCTTGGGCGATATATTCCCCTTGGAATGTATCTGGCGGCACAACCCTAAAGAAGTAGTCGTCGGGAATACTCAAGGCCGTACTAGAAGCCGAAGGGCTAATCATGACAGTTTTACTGTTATTAGCTGCAGGCAGGGCTGCAACCGAAGCGCTAGAACAACCTTCGCCAATAATGGCCGCAACATGCTGGGCAATAAGTTTTTTAATAGCGTCAGCAGCAGCCTTAGGGTCACACTTAGAATCCATCTGGGTAATTTCGATATTATCAGCACCGAGCTGCTTTTTAGCCAATTGGATACCTTTCATAGCGCCGTAGCCCATACTACTTGATCCGCCACTAAAGGCCATCATAACACCTACTTTAACGTGCGGAAGTTCTTTATTAGTGTCCTTTTTAGTGGACTTATAGGCAGCATAGGCACCGGCAGCAATAGCTAGCAGCAGCACACCAACAATCATCATCAAAAGCCAACGGTGCGCTGGTTTTTTGGGCGGAACAGCAGGCGGAATTGGTGGAACAGCACCCTCAGGGTGGCCCAGCTCGTCAGCAGAAGGCACATCACCCAATAGGCCGTCGTCCTCTGGGCTAAGTGGCTTAGTCGGAGTTATCATATCATCAGTGTTTAGGCTATCCCTTAGGTCGTCGTCACTGGGCGCCATAGAGGCATCATCTTTAGTTTCGGTGGCCGGCGAATCGCTAGGTACAGTGGTAGTTGTTGTGGGGGTAGGTGGGGCTGCGGCAGCAGAAGTCGGCCACGGCTTTTCACTCTGAGCAGCAAGTGGCTCTGGGGCATCATCCCCCTCGGCTACTTCCTCTTTTGTCACGTCTTCTGGGGCTTCATCGATGCCGACCTTTGGCGTGACATCACCCGCTGCAGGCTCTGTACTCAGCTCAGGCTCTGCAGACTTTACAGCTTCTGCGGGTTTGGGCGGGGCATCTTGAGGGTCTTCAGTGATAGAGATTGCTTCAATATCTTCATCTTTGGGCTGAGAAACGGGCTGATTGGGTGTTTTTTGATCTTTTTGGTCCATTGTCCTTATGCCTATAAATTACTCTAATAATCGTCGATTGACCCTAAGCTTGTCAAGCTTTTCACAACATTTTCACGTATTTAAGGCATGGGCTTTGAGCCATAGCGTACGGCAAGCTTGCAGCAGTTTTTAACATAGCCAACCCCTGGTAGGGCGTGATATAATATATACAACAATTTAGCACAGGCAGGTACATACTAGTCGTTATGGGCAAGCGCGCTCACTCTCGGTTTACAGCAGGACAAAAATTCATCATCTGGGTGGTGGTTATTGCTTGTGCGTGGCATTTTTTGCCTCTATACACGGTAGTCGAAGGCGCATTACTCTTTTTATTCGGCGGTGAAGTACCCGGCACCAATATCGTGCTAGCGCCAACTACCGTTATGATGATTATGGGTGGACTATTGCTAGGTGGGGCCTTATTTTTCTTAGCCAAAGGGATTGTGCACTTATTCCGTGATCCGGCCCATCATGTTGCGTCGCACAATAGCGACGTACCGCAAACGGTTGGTCATCAGCCCACACTTGCAGCCGTACCCGTAGCTGTAACCAGTCGAGTCGCACAAGATGCAGCCCATCAGCAGCACTATCCAATTCCGCAATTTGCCCTGCAGGCGATTGTTGCTAATTTACCAGAGGCAATTGCTAACGCCTCAAGCGAGCCATTGCCAGAAATATCTGACGACTCAAAGCTTAGCCGACTGTGGGCGGCCTTGAGTCCTAAGCTAACTAGTGGCATTACCAAAAGCAAAACACACGGTCAGAATGCATGGCAAAAAATCCAAGTGCTAGCGGTAAACATAGGTCATGCAGCATGGATTTGCTGCGTTATTGCCTGGATTGTTGGCCGGCGCGCCGCTCGTGTTGCAGGTAAATGGATCGCCAAGCAAAGTGTTGCTTTTTGGCACTGGGCTTCGCCTTACCTATGGCAGTTTGATGCTTGGCTCGGCAAGCAGTATCTTATTGGCCGCAAAAAGTTCTTTAAGCTATACCGCGAAATTAAGCGCAGCATCCAAAAACACTAAATACATGCGGCTACCTTGCCTCAAGTATATAAAAAACAGTGCGTTACACGCGGGTTACTAGCAGATACCCTAAAAAGTAGGGTCCAGCGTAATGCAGCCGGCGTTTGCTGGTGTCTACCAAAGCAAACCCGCGCGAAATGCACTACTTTTTAGGGTATCTGCTAGTAACACCGGTTGCACTACGCTGGACCCTGTTTTTTATATACTTGAGGCAAGGTAACAATCTTATCGATTGGCGTTTTTTGGATGGGTGCTTATTTTTGCTTAGACTTAAAGAAAAGAGCTTTGCGGCTAAGATGCTTGATACGGGCAATACGTCGATCCAAGCGATCAACATTTTCGGTACTCGCTGCGCCGCCACGCAAAGCAAGCACGCGCGCGCCATCGGCAAGCACCTGAGCGCTCTGGCGAAGCTCTTGCTTCAAGGCAGAATCTTTAGCAGCATCAGCGATTTGACTCACATAGTCCGCCATTTCGTAGCTAGCAATGTGTGGGCGGTCCAAAACAGCCTGGGATCGTGCACCTTGTGTATTATCATTAACTCGTTCTTGAGCCTGTTGCATTGCAGCGCGGGTCAAAGGGCGACCCGAGTAAGCGGCATGCTCGGCAATAGCGGTGGCCTTTAGGTAATCTTCGTCGGAATGAGCAGCAAAGCCAAGCTCAACTTGCATGTCGTATTCGGCATCTTTACGCTGGGCTCTGGTATATTGAGCTTCAACAGCTTTTTTAGCTACGCGGATAGCTCGGCGGCGCTGGGTGGTAGCTAGCAGTATGCCTGCGCCAATGCCAGCAAGGGTTTTGTAAGGAATGTCTATACCGTCACCAGACTGGGCTTCGCTACGAGCTGGCGCTGGTGTAGATGGCGTTGCATCTTGGCGGATGGTTTTTTGGTGCAGTTCAAAAGTCGATAGCTTATTAGCACTACTGCCAGAACCGTTCATGAAGCCAAACACCATATTAGTGGTGGGGTCCGACAAAATAGCATCGGTGTTGGCAATGTTGCAGTTGGCCTGCTTGTTCTTTTCGGCAGTGGCCAACATATCGTCTAGCGTCTTCCAGCTATCTTTTTGCTTAGCGGTGAACGGGTCAAATGAGTATTGCCATTGCTGGCTAATCTGTTTGGCCCGCGTACCGTTATCATGAGGCAATTCGCTCGTGGGCAATCTATCGAGTTTCCGCTTGAGGTCAGCTGTTTTAGGGCCGAGAGCTGATCGGTCTCCACCATTTTGATTAATACTAATCGGCATGGTGGCCGTTGGCTTAGGCGCCTTGTCGTCGGCTACAAGCCAATAGTCAAGATTTCCTTCAAGGGGTTTATTGTTGGTAGTCGTAAGCGCATATGTGTTGCCGTCAACCCGTAGAAGCTGAGCTTTTTCGCCATTAATTTCACCAGCTACCGGCTTGGTACCTTCGAGTACTGGGATCATAAAAATATTATCGCCCAAGGGGCCATAACTGTCGCCAAGGCCAACTTCCTCGTCTACAAGTTCACGAAAAACTCGTAAACGTGGACTGTTTTTGTACTGCTCGGGCAGTACCACAGGGAATTCTTGTTCACTACTAACGACGTTTGTTTGAACTCGCCACTCTACGTCTGACAACTTGCCATTTTTGCTTTGCACCTCGAGCTGATTGGAAGTGCCAGTATACCAAAAGCCTTCAGCCTTGGCGCCATTAAACGCCGAGATACGAAATTGATCAGTATCTTTACCAGAATGATCAACGTTACCTACGCCAAACTTAGTTTGCGAGACAGATGAACGGCGAGAATCAGATGTATCACCCTTGCCAAGCCAGACTGGGACATCTGGCCAGTGGCCACTAGCCGCGTCCACTACCTTATTGAAGGCGCTGTAGACACGTGCCTTGCCGCTATGCTGGTTAACAAAATCTTGCGCGTCTTTATGGGGTATAGTTTCGGGTGGAACGTGGCGCTTGGCGGCAAGTTGCTGCTGGGCATTTTGTACTGCACGGTCGTTTAGGGCGTCTAATTCGTGGTGACCGGCTGTCAGCCCTAACCCTAGCACCGTGGTAGCCACAACACCAACGCCATACTGTAGCCAGCGATGGCGGGCGAGGCTAGCCTCGCCTCGGTAGCTATCCCTGTCCCTGTAGTCAGCACTGTCGCCAGCAAGTTTTAGCGCATCTTGCATCAAAGTCTCTGATCCAAAGCCAGAGCCGTGATAGCGTTGCTCTACCTGTGATGATCCGCTCACAAGAGGAGCAGAAGCGCCATATGACAAGCGGAATGTGGCTAGTTCAAGAGCAAGGGCTATCTTGTCGGGATCTTCGAGGCTACGCTCTTTAATACACTCGTTAATATCTTCAGCCGACATATTAATGTATGTAGTGTACTCGCCAGAACTGAGCCCAAGAGCAGTCAGAGTATCCTGACGCATAGGGCCATATTGCGTCTGCCAAATAACTGTATCGGCTAATTTGCCAGCTTCTTTGTCGACATATACGCTCATTACGCCGTCTTCCGACACCGCTTGAATATCCTTGGGTATAGGCTCACCAGGGGCAGCGGTAGAGATGCGCTCTGCCAAAACTTCTGGATAGAAGCTTTGGCGTGATAAACGGCGGGCAAGGGCACCTTTAGCTGCCTTTTCGATTCCGTTGTGGGTTGTTGGGTCATTGAGTTGCTGCGGCGTTAAAAAGTCGCTGGCTTCAAGTGCGTACACCAAGGGATTGTTGGGGTTTACGGCGCGTAATCGGTCGGCCAAAAGTAGTCTTTTGGTTTTTGGGTCATAGGCTTCGCGAGTTTCGGGTATGTCATCTTCCATCTCGAGCCATTCGTCTGGCGTCTTGCCAATAAGCCGCTTGTAACTCTTCAAGCGTAAACCCTTGGCCTCGCGAACATAATCAGCGGCCCCCACATGCCTGTATGGGATGGAGGTTTGGCGAGTAGCCATTACGTCAGCATATATTTTGTTGATGCCGGCTTCTTTAGCCATTTCTGCCATTTTTCGTATGTTGGCTTTGGTTGGCCATTGGCGCTCAGCAAGAGCTGTAGGGCCGTACCATACAAGATCAACTGGCTTTGCGTCGTTGTCGGTTGCATTGGCATGACCAATTGGACGGTAGAGTTCGTATTTTTGTCCGACTCGCGCTCCGTCGTTATGTCTTCGGTCATAGTCGTCTTGTTGCTGCCCACGGTCACGGTAACGGTTAAATAGAGTTGCTGCGCCCATACTTACCGCCGCTAGGCCAATGGCAGTAGGTGGCAACGTGCCTTGTGAGGCAGCAAGTTCGGCTGCTATACCTAAAGGAATAGCTTGCTGGCCCACCACATATGGCCAACGCAAAGAACCCCGACTATCAAAATCGTCACCATCTTCGATAGTTTGCTGTACATGTTCTGTAAGGTGATTTTGGGCCTGCGGAAAGATATGTTCGTAAGTAAATGGTTGAGCATTTGGCGGCAGATCATCCGATACAACATCGCAATGAAGGGCATAGCCATCAATGCCGCGTTCTTGATACCTTCTTACTTCACTCATAAGTGATATATTTTACCATAATTGGCAAAATATTGCAATATATAGTGAGCCTCGTGAGTCTGGGGTAGTGGACGCTGTTTTTAGTCTATTTTGGGGTTGTCGGTAACTTCAAAAACTGGCTTAGGGCCGTCAGTGTTAATTTCGCCGATGCCCCGATATACAAACCCTTGTGCTTGGGCATCAGCAGCCGACAGCACCTGCATAGTATCAAAGATATGTTTAGTCTTAACAACTTCACCAAGCTGAGCCAAATCTAGTTTTGTATATACCTCCCAAGGAGTCATGCAAAGCTGGAGGTCGGTTTGCTGGGCGGCCTCAAAAACATCCTGGTAAAACGCAAGGTTGGGGTGAGTTAGTTCGCGCTGGGCGGCGGGAATAGCCTGGGGGTCGGTAGCACGGATACTAAAACCTTGTTCAAGCAACGACTGGGCGATGCGCAATGCAAATGAATTACGCACATCGTCGGTGTTAGGTTTAAACGACAGGCCAAGCATGGCAATAGTGGCGTTGGCCGGAACGTTTTGTGTAATGAGACTGATGACGTGGCGCAAGTGCTCTTCGTTATGAGCCAGTGCGCCACGAAGTAACAATGTAGGTGCGCCGACACGCTCACTGGTTTCGATAAGCGCAGCAATGTCTTTAGGCAAGCAAGGGCCAGCAAAACCAATGCTTGGCGACAGGTAAGTGCCGCCAACACGAGGGTCCATAACTAGCGCCTTGGTAACGTCGTGCACGCTCACGCCAATCTTTTCACAAATCTCTGATATATCGTTTACAAATGCCACGCGTGTTGCCAAAAAGGAGTTGGCGCTGTACTTAATCATTTGAGCGGTTTTAGCGTCGGTAATAATGTTTGCTCCGCCTAGGCCATAAAACAGGCCGGCAACTTCTTCGGAGGCCGCTTGGTCGTCGGAGCCAACAATTGTACGCATTGGGTTAAAAAAGTCGCGCACAGCAGTGCCTTCGGCCAAAAATTCGGGGCAGGACACAAAGGTGATTGGCTTACCCTTAACAGCTGGAATGGCTGCTAATTCGTCAAATACGCCAACACGGACAGTAGACTTAATGATCAACAATGTAGGCTGGGTGGTAATTTTATCGGCCACAGCCGTTACAGCAGCGAATAACGCAGATAGGTCACTGCGTCCGTTAGCGTCTTGAGGCGTTTGCACGCCCACAAAAATATAACGCTGCTCTTTATATGCTTCGTCTAAATTATCAAAAAAATGCAGCTTTTGGGCGACCATGCCTTGTTGCATCAGCTCGGCTACCTGTGGCTCGTAAAAAGGTGGCTGGCCTGCCTTGAGCAGCTCCACGCGCTGGGGGTTGATGTCGTAGCAGGTTACGTCGTTACCTTGCTTCATTAGGCCTACCGCCGTGATAAGCCCCACATAGCCGCTACCTATCATCAAAATCTGTTTGTCGGTGGTGTGTGTAATCATACTATCCCCATATCACTGCTTACTGTATGTAAGCTATTCTACCGCACCTGGCAACCCCACAACCACTCAGTTGGCAATCAAGCAGCAGGCATTCAGGTGGAGCTAGCTAAGAGCTGGCAAAAATACTTCGCCGAGCATACAGCGTACACTGCCGCCGCCAACGGTTTCGATAGTCGTGATATCAAAAGGCAACAGGGCTTTATCTTGGCTCATAGCTTCACGTTGCTCAGGCGTAAAAGCGTCGTATGCGGTTTGGCTCATGGCCAAAAAGCGTTGGCCATGGTTGTTTTGCAGTTCGAGTACATTGCCACAAAATTGGGCCATTTGTTCTTGGCTAATTTCGATTACCTCGTGGCCAGTTTGTTTGAGCTTGCCGAGCACCAAGGCGCGTTCGGCCGGGTCGGTAATAGCCTCAGCACAAATAGTGGCTGTAGTTGTGGCTATGCCCATTAGGACGTTGGTGTGATACACAGCTGTACCTGCCTTATCGTAGGCATGGAATACAATTGGCTCATAGCCAAGCTCAATAGCATGGCTAATAAATAAACTGTCGTCGCAACGCTCAGACAAACAGCCGTACACAATCTTGTTATTGTGGTCAAAAATCATCACCCCGGTACTTTCGAGGTTTACGCCATATTTTTCGCTTTCGGTAATATCGGTGACGTGGCGGATTTTAAAGTTGCGGCTCAATTCTTGCAATGCAGCATAGCTGCGCTCTTTGCGGCGGCTCTCGGTAGCCATAGGGTACAGGTATACCTCACCAGTAGACCAAGTACTAAACCAGTTGTTGGGGAAGACGGCGTCGGGCTTAGCAACAGTGGTATCGGGGTCTTCAAACACCGTTACCCAAATGCCATTGCGGCGTAATTCGGCCACCATGGCGTCGAATTCCTGGTTAACTTGTTGCCTCAGTTGGTCTTGGTCGAGATCGACGTGGCTTTGAAAAGCGTTCGTCACTGCGGTTTGCTCATTAAAGCAAAAGGTACTTGGGCGAACCATTAATACTGCGGATGCGGATTGTAATGTGTTCATGATGCAGGGCATTATATTCCCGCGCATGAGGTATGTAAATAATATGTTTGACGTATTTTCTACTTCGTACCATAGCAAACAGAAATCTCACGCGTATTGCAGTATATACCTGTCCTATAGCGCTTTTACTAGTTTGTGACAAGCCAGGCGAGCTGTTATATCTTGTGATCAAATGTACCTGGTGTGTGTATGTTTTCACAACGACTTTTGCTTTGTATAATTAATCTTACATTAACAAGACAGGGGGCAACTATGATCGAGAAGCTACCTTTAGCACAAGTTGGTGCCTACGAGCCAGAAGCGCTCGCGACCTTTTACCGGGCCTTGCATGATTCTGGGCAGCGTACATTCCACGACCGAGCTACGGGCATGTACGTTGTGTGGCGCCACGCCGACGTGCAGCAAGTGTTGAGCGGCAAAGATCCCGACGTTGGCAACGAAAACAGCCTGGACCCCCTCACAAAATCAACCGAATTCGCCCTGACGACAGAAACGCTGGGCGGTTTTTTTACCCTAAAGCATTTAGTGCGTCCAGCTACCGCCAACGCCAGCGACCCCGACCATGCGGCCGTAAAAGATGCCGTATTTGACGCCGAAAATCGCTGCTCGCTCAACCGCCGCCATACCGAAAAAAATCATGGCGACATTGTGCAGCAGGTTGTAGATGTGGCGGCCAACAACCTGCAACGAGAGTTTGAACAAAATGACATCGTAGATCTTAACGAGGCCTATATTAGCCCGATTGCCAGCCATGTCATTGGCAGTATTATCGGCTTTTCGGTACAAGACCAAGACAAAATTCGTGAGTGGAGCGAAGGCCAAACGGCGTTGCTGGGACAAAGGTTAGAACGAAGCAGGCAAGGGCCGGCCGTACATGCTTTAGCCAATTTGGCGGTTGAATGCTACAACTTGGTAAAAGATCGCAAACGAAACCCAAAAAAAGACCTAGCAAGCTTATTGATGGCCGACCAACACGAATTGTCATTTAAGCTCGCTGGCTCAGCGGCTATGAACTTAATTGCCGCTGGCTATGCCACAACGCACAATACCATTGGTAACAGCATGCGCTTTTTATCTTCACAAGACGGCCAAGAGTACTGGCATAATGTAGCCGAACCAAGCTTTGCCACGGCGCTAATGCCCGAACTTATTAGGGTAGAGACTGGGCTGGTAGGGTGGAAGCGACGTGCCAAGCACGCCATAACACTCGGCGACGGTGCAACAAAGATCCCCCGTGGCAAGACGATTCTTGCTTTATTAGGGGCAGCAAACAGAGACCCCGAAGCCTTTCCTAACCCCGACCGCATCAAGGATCGGCCAACACACCCAGCACCAGTGAGCTTTGGAATTGGCCCACACTTGTGTATGGGCAAGGAGCTAGCAGTACTTGAGATTCGCGAAGCGCTCACTACGCTCAGAAAGCGTTTTCCTAATTTACAGGTTGTGGAGAGCGGCGGTATTCAGTACGAGCCAGACTATTTATTTAGGGCTCCGCGGGCTCTGCCAGTACGGCTCGGATAAAGCTAGTATAAACTTATGCCGCCCTAGGCATAATTAGGCTAGACACCACCTACAGAACTATATACTGGGCTTCATGAGGCGCAGACTGCTACTTTGCTTCTTGGGCAGCGCGGTCCCTGAGGCGACGAGCGTTATCGTCGGAATGCCATAGGACATCTTGTTTAAGTGTGCCTAAACGGTATAGTCCTTCGTTAAGCTGCCAGGAGTCACCATTTTGGCCGTTGCGCACTGCGTTGATTGCTAGTGACGTCATGATAAGTGGCGTACGTAGATGCGAGAATTGGCTAGCCAGTTCTCGTTCTTCTTTGGGTGGCAATTGGCCGCTCCGAACAGTTTGCTTATAGCCAGCGCGGAATTGATGGCGCGGCGCATAGTTGCGAGGCATAGCAAAACGTGGCATGTCGTTTTCCATGCGACCAAAATCCATTGCCGCCGGGCCTACGTAGGGGTCAATGTCTAATACAGTGCCTACACCATCATATGATAGGGCCCGGTTATTAACATGCACGTCTTCTTGCACAATTACTAATTCGGACCCATTTTCTTGGGCCGTCTGGAATAGACAGCGGCGCAGGGCATTGGCCTCATGATAAGCTCGCTCCATATTTTCGACGTCACCGGCATGTACGGTTACATCACCAATTTTAAATGGCTTGCCCTGAGCTTGGCGGTTATATACATGTAGCAAGGCGCCCTTAACGTCGGTGATAGAAACCAGCGGATCCATAGGCTCGTAGCCGCTTAGGTCTAGTTGGCGGCTGGCATCATGCATGGTAGCAAGGCCAGCCGCATGTTGGTAGTCACCAGCTTTGCCGGGCAAGAAGCGAGACATACTGGCGACGTATCCGCCAGGGCAGCTACTATCACCAGGCTCCATCCATGGGTCATCCAAAAACTCAACAACGCGGGCGCCAAGCCGGCGCAAGTCACGTACCAAACCTACTTGGCGTTCTATCTGTTGCATCAAAGCTTGGGGGTCAGCGTCGTGGCGCAGCCTAATTGCAACTTGGTCTTCTGGTGCCGAGCTTACACCTGTTTTGATAACCCATGTAGGGGAGCCCAAGCACAAAACTTCGGGATCTTGCGTAAAGCCTTTGTCGGCAATAATTTCGCCAAATATCTGGCGCACTTCAGCGTTAGAAATAGTATCCATAGCAGTATTAGGGTTGGTCAAGAGAGTATCTCCATTAGATGTGATTGCGCCAGTATAGCAGCAAACTTGCACAGCCAATATAAGCATCTTGCATATTACACAAAAATACAGCAAAGCTCGCTTGCCACCGACTATAACAGATTGGCATACATACACATATTATTGACAAATACGCACTTTGTGTGTATAGTTTGCAACCAATAAGGAGTGGGCGCCCGTGTATGCCTTTTTAATTCAGTTTGTCGATTTTTTACGCACTCATCAGGTGCACTATTTTTTAATCTTTTTTGCACTTATCTGGTTCCGCTGGTTCGTAATTAACACTTTGGCTTTGTTTTACAAGCCGGCCACACAAAAGCACAAGGCCACTAGCACAGTGATTATTCCGGTAGTCGATGAGCCAATCGACGTGTTTAAACAGGTGCTTCGCTCTATTAGCAAACAAAAGCCCGACCAGATTATTGTGGTTATTAACGGCCCACGTAACATCATTTTAGAAAACGCTTGTAAACAATTTGGCCGCGTTGACTGCTACTGGACCAAAAAAGCCGGCAAGCGTAACGCTATTAAGTACGGCATGAAGTACGTTAAGGGCGAGATTGTACTACTAGTAGACAGTGACACCATTTGGGAACCCAAGATGTTATCTGAGCTGCTCAAGCCATTTGCAGATCCTAAAGTAGGCGGCGTTACGACCAAACAGCGCATTACTGATCCGACTTCTACTATGATCGCGCGTTTGTGCGATTGGCTGGAAGACGTGCGCGCTTACGGCACCATGCAGGCCATGAGTGTTATAGGGCAGGTAGGTTGTTTGCCCGGCCGCACCATTGCATTCCGACGCTCAATTTTAGAGCAGGTACTGCCTGAATTTATGAACGAGCGCTTTTTGGGCATGCACAAAGAAGTATCAGACGACCGCAGCCTAACCAACCTAGCGCTTAAAGCTGGCTACAAAACTGTAATGCAATCGACAGCCGTGGTGTATACCGAAGCACCACTACAGTGGAAGAAATTCTTGCGCCAACAGCTACGCTGGGCCGAAGGTTCGCAGTACAACAATATGCGCATGTCGCCTTGGATGCTGCGCCACGCACCCCTGATGTTCTTTATTTATTGGACCGACATGTTATTGCCCTTCTTTTTGTGGGGCATCTATCTATCGTTCTTTATTAAGACTGTTATTTTGCACAGCACCCAACAAGCCGACATGCTGTTTTTGGCTCACCGGCCACTGTTAGTCGTATTGCTAGCGACCTTAGGCGGTGCCTACTTTAGCTATGCCATTCGCCAATTGCGCGTACTGTCCGAAAATCCTCGCCACTTTATCTTTATGCCCATCTACATTATTTTACTGACCTTTATTATGGCACCGGTGCGCATGCTGGGCTTTGCCCGACTTGCCGATGACTTAGGCTGGGGCACACGTGCCAATAGTTACCAGGCCAACAAAAAGTTCAAGCTTAAGATTCGTGAAAGGTTTGCACATGCAGCGACTTCGTAATACTAAAAAGGGCTTACGCTACTTTATTCCTACAGCCCTCATTGTAGCTGGCTTGATCGTTACCGGCTTGGCACTGGCCAATACCTCCGACGTTCCAACAGTTTCGGCCACCGAAGTAAAAAGCAGCCATCCAGCGCAGCCCTACAATCAGCAAAATGTGCCCAAAGTAGGGGAGCCCTTTAAGTTTGGCTCGTACATTATTGGCGATAACAGCCCTAAGCCAGTAGAAGATCTGCTGGGACAAAAGATGGAACTGGTGGGCTGGTACACCAAATGGACCAATCCACTGGCAGGCCAAAAGCTCAAAAATACCTGCACACAAAGTTATGTGCCGGTTATTACTTGGGAAAGCTGGGCCAGCAGCAGCGAGATCTACGACAGTACTTTTGACCTTGCCGACATTGCCGCCGGCAAGTACGACAGCAAAATCAAGCAAGAGCTTGCCAGCCTAAACAAGGCTTGCCCGGACCGCACGGTTATTGTGCGCTTTGATCACGAAATGAACACACCCCAGGGTGAAATCTCGTGGTACCCCTGGCAGGGCGATCCCCAAAACTACATTGCCGCCTGGCAACGCATTGTAGCCATTAGCCACGCTACATCGCCTAACATTAAATGGCTGTGGTCACCAAGCCATACCACCGACCAAGATGTGGCCGACATCTATTATCCTGGCGACCAGTACGTAGACTACGTTGGCCTGTCGCTCAACAAAGCCGACAACAATCCACAAATTCCGCAAAGTTTTGCTGCCTTTTATGAAGAAAGTCGTGCTACAATTGAATCTTTTAACAAACCCGTCATTGTAGCCGAAACCGTAATTGTAGAAGGCGAAAGCCCAGACCGCAAAGCCGACTGGATTCGTGGCATGTTTAGCTATGCTAAACACCGCCGCATCGTGGTAGGTATTTTGTACTTTAACGAAGTATCTAAGCGCGAAGGCATCCCTAAAAATAGCAACTTGTTTGACTCATCACCAACCAGTCTGCAAGCCTTTAGGGAATCACTTGCGGCTTATAGGAGTAACCAATAATGTACCGCGTACTCTTTAGAATTTTTGCCGTGTTATTACTTGTAGGTTTTACAGCCATTGGCGTGATTATTAACTAAGCAGGCACATCGGCCACAAAGAACCCATGCCCAAACTAATTACCACTGAACTTATACTGCCCGATCATCTTGATATAGAACCTATCCAGATGCTTGACCCACAAGCTGCCACACGCCTACCATTTGAAGGTAACCATGTACCCTTATCAATGTTTGACAAGGAGTTTGACAAAGTGCAGCCATTACTTGAAGCCTGCGGGGCTGCTGCCATACGCATGAGCATTGGCAGGCCCTTTGGCTTTATGACCGGCCAGCTTACCAATCCCAACCAGACCCAGCTCACACCAGACTTAACATTCATCCAACCCGGATCAGGGCAACGATGGGTTTTGGGCGTGCAAACCGAACAGCCTCTAACTGCACATGACCAGCAAATTTTTACGCTCGGTGCTTATAAATATGCCAGTTTTATACAAACCCGTATCAAGTTCCCGTTTTCAATATAAGAATAAACTAAGAAAGAATTATAATGATTGAACGTATACCACCAAACCCGATCGTAAGTACAGACATCCTCTTTAAAGATCAAATAGGCATTAGCCCTATAGATATGCTGGACCAACAGCCAAGCGTACGCCTGCCCATTGAGGGCGAGTACGTGCCCCTGTACATTTTTGACCGCACGTTTGGTAAGGTAAGCCCTCGACTTGAGGCAGTCGGCGACGCCGCCGTACGATTGAGCCTGGGCCATGACTTTGGCTTTATGACCGGTGATGAAGCCAACCGCCAGCAAACTCAATTAATACCCGACATGGTGTTTTCCAAAAACGCTGCGCTCCCCGTGTGGACTGTAACAGTACAGACTCCGCAAGAACTTTCTACCTACGAAAAAAACGTATACGGTGATGCCGGCCTACAATACGCAGTGTTGACTCAAAAAGCCCTTCGCGGCCTGTAGACGTCAAATCATAGTCCTATGCTTGGTGCCCCGTGCTATGCTATGGGCATGAAACCAACCATCTTTGTTACCGTAGGTCTGCCAGCGTCCGGCAAAACATACTTTACCGAAAAATTGGCCAAAGACTTAGATATATTCTTTTTAAACTGCGATGCACTGCGCATGGCAATGTACGAAACGCCCACTTTTAATGCAAAGGAACACGCCGTAGTGTATGGCGCTGCCAACTTTATTACTATGCAGCACGCCCTGCAAAAAAAGAGCATGATTTGCAATGCTAACTTTAACTTTCGCAGAAGCCGCGATGCAATCCACCAAGCAACCAAGCAGGGCGGAGTAGAGTTTAAAATTATCTGGATGCAAGCACCACTAGAGCTAGTAACCGAACGCATGCAAACCAGAGACCACGTGATTCCAAAAGAAAAAGCAGTAGATCCGCCCCTACAAATACTCGCCAAACAACGACGCAACCTACAACCACCAGACCCAGCCACCGAGCCAGTAATTATTATCGACGGCACCATTAGCTACGAGCAGCAGCTGGCGCAGTTTAGGCAGCAAGCTGGCGATTTGTTTGCGTAGCCACTTCTTATCGGAAGGAAAAAGATAATACCGTAGCGACAGTCATGGCTAAAATATTAATCGCTGCAATCATAGTGACTGCGAATCGTAACCTACTGGCTACTTTGACCACCTTGTAAAACGCAACCATACTCAAGACAAAGCCAACGCACGCAAAAGGGTATATAAGCATGCCGACCATCGTCAAAATCGTACTCAAGACCGTTATATCTCTGACGGTCTTTTCTTTGTCTTGAGTAGAACTAAAGGACCAGCTAAATAAGTTAAGTGCAATTGCCGTAATCGCAAAGCCTATGATCATACCGACAGCATCTATGCCTTGGATCTGACCAGAAGTATGATGCGCATCTGCATACATGCCATCGCGCGTGATCTGATTAATACTGAAGATGAGTAGGGCATAGCCCGCCACAAACAGCGAACCAATAAAAGTCGCTGGAGCTTTAGTGTTTGGGGGGTTTAGCGAATTCATTGCTCATCCCTTGAATGCCTTAGCAGAAAAACTAATGCGCCCGCGGCAAAGGATCGCAAAATGCACCAGCCTGCAATTACCCCGCACAGTAAAATTGCAAAAACCATTATTTCTTGTCCATCGAATTAAGCCAACGAAATGCATAATAGCCCAGTACGATAATAATCATTGTTAGAAAGTACCTAGAGTGAGCGTATTCTCCACTAGCATGTCGCTGCATCAAGACGACAATCAGAAATATAAGGGAGGGAAGAAGTATCAGACGCGACTTTATCCCATTTGGGTCAGAAAGAGACGGTAACCTACCGTCTTCGTCACGTGCATAGCGCTTAACAAACCAGCTAGACAGCAACGCTAAAATAATGGCAACTAAAAGCATGGATGCCTATAATCCATGAGGCCTTAGGACTGATAAAATTGTTACGGTTAATATTACCGCGAGCGAAAAGGTCATAAACGAAAACATAAAGAGCCTAGCAATTGTGAGATTGCTTTTACATGATTCCGCCATGAGGTATTCTCGTGTGCGCAGCTCGCCTAAGACCGTCTGTAGTTTAGGCGTCGTAAAGCCAAAGTCGTTAGCTTGGCCTGGCGTATGCACAAAAACGTAGCCATACTTGCTCAGTTCAATCTTAAGTGCATCTTGTTTAGTGACGGACTTGCGAATACCAGGCATACTAAATGTTACTTCGGTGTCACTAATAGACAACGAAACAAAAGGCCAAGTAGCACCGGCAGGTAAGCTTTTTCTGGAAGGTGAGTTATTGGCATTACGTACCGCAACCAGCATGCTTGCTGCGTTTAAGCCGGCGCCTCGAAATGTACGTATATTCTTCATTAATGGGTTTACCTGTGCAGTCTCTATAAATAGTTAAGATATGGCCCTAGGCGACCACATCTTAACATACGTTGCCTTACGCACAAATAGCTACTGCTTTTATTTAGTGCTTTTTCCTTTAAATAGGGTATACCCGAGGTATAAAGCCCAGAATAGCGACGCCATACCAAGTATGGCCACCATAAACTCCAAAAGTGGGGGAATATGACCTAGAGCTACGCCTGCAGTGTCTTCAATAGCACTCAGGGCGCTTGAGACTGCAAGTAAAGCTATAACCTTTATAAACTCTTTGCTGTGAAGTTTTTTATAGGTGTCATGGACCCTCGGGTCCGCCTTAGACTTTTTGAGCCTAGCCTCTAACTCTGCCTTATTGTTTAGCAGACGCCGCAGGTAAATGGCATACGCCACCAATAACGCTGTTATTACGCCATCTACGATTAGTTTTGTGGTGAATGAAGACATGGCCTACCTACTTCTTATCTGTCTTTATGAACAGATTGTAACCTACGTAAGAGATAAGTCCAAAGACCAGGAAAGCAGCCAGGGGGACAACTACCAAAACAAAATACTTGTCAGGTGCATTAGACGTAGCAATAGCCCGGGCATCACTGAATAACTTCACTATAAAAAGTAACGATACTAGCGAGGATCCAATAAGCCAATAGGGTCGCATCACTTTCATGCGTGCCTCATAACTAGGAGTACCTGGCTTATTGTTTTTTAGAAACGTTTTGTGGCTAATTCTGAAAAGTACTAGACGACAAGTGATAGCTAAGCTTCCTGATACCAGACCTAGGTCCATGAGAAATTGGCTATTTATATTAGACATCATTAATCAGTATTATAGACGCAAAATACATCTTATGTTTTATCTTTCTGCCGATACAAGATTAGATTGGCACCAAGAATTGCGCCAACAAACATATTAAGGCCGACATATTTTGATATCATGAGTAATCCAGTCGTAAAGATATATCCTACGCCAATACTTAGCACGGTAACTCCTACCAGGAATTTGATATAAACTGGCATCTTCGTTCTATCAAAGCGTATATCCTTATTAATAACACTTAGCTTTGGAGCCTTCGCAGCGATCAGAAGGGACATTGCACCAATAAATACAAAGGTGATTATAACTAGTTTTGTTTCGGCATCCACTATTTTTTACTAAAGCTATAAAAGATTATAAAAACTAATATACCGGATACTGTAGGCAATAGTACAGCGTTTAGGTTTCCATAAGAATTCTGGTGCACAAAAGCATGCATGAAAACAGCCAGAGTGACACCCATAAGGATAGATCCTATAAGTCTGTCTTTCTTGCCTTGTACAGTATGTGTGGGAGCAAGTTGTGCGCTAATTGCAATTCCTTTGCCACCTTTTGATCTTAAAAAGGCGTAGTTCAGAATGCCTACGAGCATTATAAGTATAAAATCCATATACGCTTCTTAATTGTTCTGTATTAACACGATAAGTAATGTGACAAAAAGAAGAATACATCCGGCTAAGGTGCCGCTACCCATATATTGCATGTACAACTTATACTCTGTTGATCCAGGCTGGTATTTAGCCACTATATCGGCGCGTCTTGGGCGGGCATACAGTATATATGCGATGCCCGCTGCGGCAATAAATAGGCCAAGAATATTAGCTATTATACCCATTACTACTTTGAGCCAGTCTTTCGGCGCCTTGTTGTCATGTATATGCCCACCAGTACAGGTATAGTAACCGCGAGGGTAAAGCCAGCGATAAACACCAGCTGTCCGCCCCACTTATCAGGGTAGGCATCGGTCAATCGATGTATGTCAAACACAGACAAAACAGCGAATATAAGTGCAATGATGAGCGCGATCACAACCCTCTGCATACCTAAAGATTTCTGATAAAGCTCATACATTTCAGAATCTTTCTCATAAGGTATTTTCTCCGGTCTGGCTCTTAAGAAGAGTAGGCGAAATGCGAAGGCAAGGGCGCCTAAGGCCAACAACACGTCGACCATAAGGCTCATATTAACGTTCGG